>NZ_JBQEPZ010000002.1:0-924735 GCF_052045975.1 Ralstonia sp. 22086
CGTGAAACGACTCCGCGCCGATGATAGTGCGGATTCCCGTGTGAAAGTAGGTCATCGCCAGGCTCTCCCATCCAACACCCCAGCTCCCTTCAAAGAGCTGGGGTGTTTGTCTTTGCGCGAACGGATCGCACTCGGCTTGCTGCATCGATCTGCCAGCCACTTCCCGGCAACAACCTCCTCCCTCGCACAAAAACAAAAGGCCTGAAGTGGCTCATAGAACGCTTTTTGTCGGGCATCCCCAGCAGTTTGGGCGAAGCCTACTTCAAAGTCCCTCCAAGCGGGTGCTTTGAGGTTTGCTATCGCTGCCTTGCAACGCACAAGCAAAACTAGATCGAGTTGAAGGAAAGTTGTGATACTGTATATTTATACAGTATCCGTTGGTTTGCGTTGGCGTTTCCATGTTTGCGTTGTCCCCGTCTCTTGTCATTGCCACAGATGTGGCGGAATGCTCCGTCCCCGCTGGATGCGCGGGGTCTGGGGAGCGTTCGCTCATGCCGAAAGCCTCGACGGTGCCATTACCGGAGGCGCTACATCCGGCTCTGTGGAGCGCTGGCCGCCTGGCGCGAGGCGATGGGCGCGTCCTGGCCACTGGATATGACTCGCTGAATGCCGAGTTGCCCGGTGGTGGTTGGCCCCTCGGCGGGCTGACCGAACTGCTGTGTCCACAATCCGGTATTGGTGAATGCCGGTTGCTGCGCCCGGCGTTGTCTACGCTGTGCGCGAGCGCGGGGCGCATCGCGTTGATTGCTCCGCCGCATCTGCCGAACGCAGTGAGGCTGGCGGGCTGGGATTTCTCTCCTGAACAAATCGTTTGGGTGCGCGCTGACAAGCCGGCTGATCTTCTGTGGGCAACCGAGCAGGTTCTGCGCAGCAAGGCTTTCGGTGGTGTGCTGATCTGGTTGAACCGGGCACGCTCACGAGAGTTGCGCAGGCTGCAGGTGCTGGCCCAATCGGGAGAGAGCGTCATTTGGGTGTTTAGGCCAGCTCAGGCGCAGCGTGAGTCGTCACCAGCGGTGCTGCGGCTGGGGTTGGAGCCGGCGGGCGCCGATGCGCTGTCCATTCTTTTCCATAAGCGGCGCGGGCCGTTGCGTGAATCACCGTTGCTGCTACCGTTGGCCGACCCGCTTCGGGCCGGTCGCGCTTCCGTGCGTCCGTTGCCTGTACCGCCCGTCGAGCCGTTCATCATGGATCCGGCCACGGCGAATTTGCTGGCCGCGCTTTCATCTCCTTCGTCTTCTGTGACGTTCGACGCTTTGTCGGACGTTTCCGATCCAAACACTCTCGATCATGCCGTTCTGGATCGCGGTGCATCTGCCCCGTCTCCCACTCGACGCGCTTCGACCCCGGTGGTCTGACCCAGCCGCGCTGCCTTTGCCGGTGGTGGTGCTGGAGCAGGAGCGCGTGGTGTCGGTCAACCGTTTGGCGATGCGCGAAGGCGTACACGCAAGCCTGCGCCGGGCAGGTGCGCAGGCGTTGGTACCGCACGCTGTACAGCTTGACCGTGACGTGGCGGCCGAGGCGCGGTTGCTGCAATCGCTGGCGCTGGCGCTGCTGGCATTCACTCCGCATGTCACGTTGGACGTGGTGGATGAGGCGACTGTTTTGCTAGAGGTCGAGGCCAGCTTGCGGCTGTTCGGCGGGCATCGCGCGCTGTGTCGGGCGGTGAGGTATTGCGCGGTTCGGTTGGGCGCCATGCCGCAGCTTGGCACCGGGCCGACGGCACGCGGTGCGGCATGGCTTGCCAGTGCGCAACCGGCGCCGATGCGTGGCCGTCGTCGCACAGCAGCACGTCAAGGGCGCGCGCGGAGGGCAGTGCGGCAGGAGCGGTTGTCGGCGTTGCTTGATCAATTGCCGGTCGACGCGGTGGCGCGACTCACGCGGCCCGATTGGCTTGAAGGCCTCGGCTGCCGAACGCTGGGCGATTTGCGAGAGTTGCCGCGTAGCGGCCTGCGGCGGCGCTGCGGGCCGGTGCTGGTGGATACGCTCGACGCAGCTTATGGCAACGGGCACGAGAGCTTTACGTGGTTTACCGCGCCGTTGCGCTTTGATGTGTCGTTGGAATTGCCAGGACGCATCGATAACGCGGAAGGGGTGCTGGCAGCCTCGGAGCAATTGTTGTTGCAGCTGGTCGGCTGGTTGTCGGCGCTTCAATTGGGCGCCAAAACGTATCGACTCTCGCTGGAGCACGAACGCCGGCGTGGTCGAGGCAGTAATGAGGCGGCCTCATCCACACCGGTGGAGATCGCGCTGGCACAGCCGGTTCGCACGCTGGCGCACTTGTCGCGGGTACTGCATGAACGCGTGCATCGGCTCACGCTGATCGCTCCGGTGGTCGAACTGCGTTTGACGGTGACCGACGCCACGCCGCTCGCGCCGCCTACGGAATCTCTGTTTCCAGAGCCCGGTGGTCGCGCTGAAGATGCCGCACGCCTGATCGACACGCTGATCGCCCGGCTGGGTGCTGAGAACGTGCGTCATCCGCAGCCATGTGCCGACCATCGCCCTGAGCGCGCCAACCACTGGGTCGAGGTAAATGCCGCAACCACCGCGCAGAGCCGTGCGACCGCGCGTCAGGCATTGGCGCAGTGGCATGCGCAGCAGCCGGAGCGCCCGCTGTGGCTGCTGGAGAAGCCGATCCCGCTGCTGACACGTCAGCACTATCCGTATTACCGCGGGCTGTTGCGGCTGGTGTCGATGCCCGAGCGCATTGAATCCGGCTGGTGGGACGACGACCTCATCAAGCGTGATTACTTCATCGCCGCCGGAGAAAAAGGCGAGCGTTACTGGGTGTATCGCGAGCGCGTTTCCGCAAGCAAAACCAATGCGGCAGACGAGGACGTTCGCTGGTATCTGCACGGCTTGTTCGGCTAAGCACGTCATGACTTCGGCCACGCCACTCTCCGTTCTGCCCGACTATGCCGAGCTGCATTGCATCAGCAACTTCACGTTCCTGACCGGCGCGTCGCATCCGCACGAGCTGGTGGAGCGCGCCAAGCTGTATGGTTATCAAGCGCTGGCGCTGACCGACGAATGCTCTGTGGCGGGCACGGCGCGAGCGCTTGTGGCTTCCAAGGAACACGAGTTGAAGCTCATCATCGGCAGCCGCTTTACGGTGCGCAATGCCGATGGCGAACCCTGGCTGCGGCTGGTGCTGCTGGCGCAGAACATCGAGGGGTACGGCAACCTGAGCGAGATCATCACGCACGCGCGGCTGGCAGCGCCCAAGGGCGAATACCGCTTGCTGGCTGACGATTTGGCCGCGCCCCAAGGTGAACTCGCTCACCTGCGCGGCGTGCCCGACTGCCTTGCGATTCTGCTGCCCGATTACGATCCCGACCCGCAGCAATTGCTGGCGCAGGCGTGGTGGTGCCAACGCGTGTTCGCTGATCGGCTATCGATTGCGCTGGAGTTGCCGCTACGGCACGCGGATGACCGCCATCGCGGCACGGTCGCGGCGGTGTCGGAGCAGACCGACGTGCCCATGGTGGCGACCGGCGGCGTGCAGATGCACACGCGCCAACGCAAACCGCTGCACGACGTGCTGACCGCGATCCGCCTGTCCAAACCGCTTTCCGAATGCGGTTTGGAACTTGCGCCCAGCGCTGAACAGGCGATGCGCACGCGCATGCAGCTCGCGTTTCTTTATCCAGACAAGCGTGGCGAGAAGATCCTGCGTCGGACAGTGGAGCTGGCGGCGTTGTGCAATTTTTCTCTCGACGAGATCGAATACGAATATCCGAGCGAAGTCGTACCGGAAGGCATGACGCCGACCGAATACCTGCGCGCCGAAACGCTCGCTGGTGCCGCGCGACGCTATCCGAATGGTGTGTCGGAGAAGGTGCATGCGCAGATTCAGGAGGAACTCGGGCTGATTGCCGAACTGGGTTACGAACCGTTCTTCCTGACCGTCTATGACGTGGTGAAGTTTGCGCGCAGCCAAGGAATTCTCTGCCAGGGACGGGGCTCGGCGGCCAACTCGGCGGTGTGCTATTGCCTGGGGATTACCGAGGTGAACCCGGACAGCGGCAACACGCTGTTCGCACGCTTTCTTTCGCGTGCGCGCAATGAGCCGCCCGACATCGACGTCGATTTCGAACATCAGCGCCGCGAAGAGGTCATCCAGTACATCTACAACAAGTACGGCGTGACCCGTACCGCGCTGGCGGCGGCGCTCATCACCTACCGCACGCGTAGCGCACTGCGCGATGTCGGCCGCGCGCTCGGCATCGATCTGGGGATCATCGAGCAGGTGGCCAAGGGGCAGGCGTGGTGGGACAGCCGTAAGGAATTTGCGCAGCGCGCAGGCCAGCAAGGTCTGGATCCGGAATCACCGTTGGTGCTGCGCTGGGCGCAACTGGTGGATCAGTTGCGTGGTTTTCCGCGCCATCTGTCGCAGCACGTGGGCGGGTTCGTGATTGCGCAGGGCAAGCTTTCGCGCCTGGTGCCGATCGAGAACGCAGCGATGGAAAACCGCCGAGTCATCCAGTGGGATAAAGACGATCTTGAATCGCTGCGCCTGCTGAAGGTCGACGTGCTGGCGTTGGGCATGCTGACTGCCATTCGCCGCACGCTCGATATGGTGGATGCGTTGCCCGGACGGCGCGAGCACTACGGCGCGACGGCCAAGCTCGCCATGCAGAACTTGCGTGATGACGACAAGAAAACCTACGACATGATCTGCCGTGCCGAGACTATCGGCGTGTTCCAGATCGAATCGCGTGCGCAGCAATCGATGCTGCCGCGCCTGCGTCCGCGCGAGTATTACGACCTGGTGATCCAAGTAGCGATTGTGCGGCCTGGGCCGATCCAGGGCGGCATGGTGCATCCGTATCTGCAGCGGCGCGAGGCGAAGCGCAATGGCAACACCGATTGCGTGACCTATCCCGGCCCCGAGGTAAAAGCCGTGCTCGAACGCACGCTGGGTGTGCCGATCTTCCAGGAGCAGGTGATGGAGATCGCCATGAAGGCCGGCGATTTCACTCCGGACGAGGCTGACCGCTTGCGCCGCGACATGGCCGCCTGGAAGCGCAAGGGCAATCTCACGCAGCATCAGGAGCGCCTGGTGCATGCGATGGTCGTCAAGAGGCGCTACGACCCCGCTTTTGTCGAAGCGCTGTGCAAGCAGATGGAAGGTTTTGCCGAATACGGCTTCCCCGAAAGCCACGCGGCAGGTTTTGCCAAACTGGCCTACGTCAGCAGCTTCCTGAAATGCCACGAGCCGGCAGCGTTCTTTGCTGCGTTGCTCAACAGTCAGCCGATGGGGTTCTATTCACCGTCGCAACTGGTGCAGGAGGCGCGGCGCAACCATGTGCGCGTGCTGCCAGCAGACGTGACGGCCAGCGTTTGGGACAGCTCGCTGCATCTCCGCGCCGATGGCGAGGCCGGTGAAGATGGCCTGGTGCAGCCCGATATCCGCCTTGGGTTGAATCGCATTCGAGGCATGCGCAAGCCGGCTGCCGAGCGCATCGAAGCAGCTCGCGCCCAGGCGCCATTCACTAGCGTGGAGGATCTCGCCCATCGCGCCGCGCTCGACCGCCATGACCTGAACGTGCTGGCCGCAGCCAATGCCCTCAAGCCGCTGGCTGGCCACCGTCGTCAGGCGCTATGGCAAACGCTCGCCCTGCAGGAGCCCGGCCACGATCACGCGCTGCTGCGCCAGGCTCGTCCGGTGGAGGCGCCGCTCGAGCTACCCGCGCCTCCCATTGGTGAAGAGGTGATGGCGGATTACGGCAGCCTGGGGTTGTCATTGCAAAGCCATCCGGTAGGGCTGCTGCGCGGGCGGCTCGAACGCATGCGTTTTGCCACCGCCGCCACGCTGGCCGGCTATCGCAACGGGCAACTGGCGCGCGCTTGCGGCATTGTCACGGTGCGGCAGCGGCCGGGCACGGCCAACGGCACCATCTTCGTTTCCATTGAAGACGAGACGGGCGCCATCAACGTCATCCTCTGGCCGCACTTGATCGAGCGTCAGCGACGTGAAGTGCTAAACGCCCAGTTGCTGGGCGTTTACGGCAAATGGCAATGTGAGCGAGAGACCCGACACCTTGTCGCTCAGCATCTGGTGGATTTGACCCCACTTCTGGGGCGCCTCGCCACTTTCAGCCGCGACTTCCATTAATTCCTGTTCGACTGCCAACTGACCGCCGCGTCACCTTCGGCACGGCAATTGCGTGACGAGAGGCACGCGCAGTCGCCCCACCGTGATGCAGAGGGCTCAGGCGGTTCTCTCCCGCCGTGCACCCTCCAATTGGCGGATAGGGCAAGCGCGGATCGACGAAACGTAGTGCGGGTGCAAGGATTTGCGCTTGAGGCATCACAAAAACCGCCTGCCAAGCGAAGAAAACGGCATCTGTAAGGGAACTGACCCTCAAGGCGCCTTGTCACCATAAGCAGGGTTGATGAGATGCGCTTTCATCACGCGTCAATATTGGGTGCAGTCGAAATTACGTCTACTCTGTAGAAAACACATCACGGAGGCCGCCCCAAAAACGTGTGCAACGGCGTGCATAGATGAGAACCGCCACCGTTGCCGTGCTGTGTATGACCGCGGACGAAGGTGCAGCCACCCGACCCGCATATTTTCAGCCCATCGATCGGGTCCAGACCCGGCGGTGTTTCCCATCTCAGGTGCAGGAGCGAACAGATGGAACAGCCTTTCAAGCAGTTACACAGTCTGCGCAAGTCGCGCAAGCTCAAACAGGAAGATGTCGCCAAGATGGCCGGTATCTCTCGCGAAGCGTATTTGCGTGCGGAATCCGGTCGTGCCGATCCCCGCCTGTCGACGCTGATGGCCGTGGCCGGCGCGCTGGGACTGGAGGTCGTTCTGGCGCCGCGAGAAGCCGTTGCCGAGATTGAACGCGTGATTGCCAATCATCCGGCTCAGCCAACGCAATCGGGCGGTGGAGCGGAAGCTGGCCACGAGCGTTCGGAGCATGGCTCGATGGGCGGCACGGGCGGCGGTCATGGCCTGGCAGGCCAGTATCGCGGGCCGGAGCGCCATCCGCAGTCCGCCTATCACCCGGGTGCCTCGCACAGCCAAGCTGGCCAGCAAGGTGCCCCGCATGCTGGCGGCGGCGCCGAGGATCGCTCGCGCATGACGTCTTCGGACAGGCCGGGCGCCGGCGGTTCGTCGAGCGGCTCAGATCGCCCGGGCGGCGGTTCGGGTTCGCGCGAGTCGTAAGCGGATCATTCTGGTATAGGCCGGGCACGTAAGGGCCCGGCTTGCGATTGAGCGCAGGAAGCAGTCGCACTACAATCGGCCGGGCAAACCTCGCCTGGTTGGTTTGTGCGCGTTTGCGCTAACGTTTCCTTCTCCTTTCCTATGCTCGGCGATCCGCCACGCACGCACATGGCGCAAGCCGTACCGCAACATCCGCCGTTCTGGCATCACCTCAAACAAGACGTTTTCTTCTGGTCGCTGTTGGCCATCTGCGGCGCCCTGACGCTTGCGGCGCCCAAGCGCATCGTTGAATATCCGGCGCTGATTGACTGGCACACCATTGCCGCATTGGCCGGTTTGCTCATCCTGACCAAGGCGGTAGAGGTCAGCGGCATGCTGCAGTTGCTCGGCCGGCGCCTGGTCGAAGTCGTCAGCAGCGAGCGTGTACTGGCGCTCAGCCTGGTAGCGGCTTCGGCGGCGCTGTCGACCATATTGACCAACGATGTGGCGTTGTTCGTGATCGTGCCGCTCACCGTCGGTTTGCGGCAGGTCGCCAACCTGCCGGTGGCGCGGCTGGTGATATTCGAGGCGCTGGCGGTCAACGCGGGTTCAGCGCTCACGCCGATCGGCAATCCGCAGAACCTCTTCCTGTGGCATCAATCCGGGCTGTCGTTTGGCGCATTTGTCTGGCAGATGACGCCGATGGTCGTGCTCCTGATGGCTTTGCTTCTGCTGGTGACGTGGCTGGCGTTTGCCTCGCACGAGATCCATCTGCATGCTGAAGCCACCGACGTTGAATTGCACAAGCGCCTGCTGGTGCCGGCGCTTGTCTTGTACGTGCCTTTTCTCGTGCTGACCGATCTGGGCCATCCGCTGGTCGCGGCTGCGGGGTTAATCGGGCTGTACCTGATCGGCGCACGCTATGTGCTGGCCCGGGTGGACTGGGGCCTCCTGCTTGTGTTCATGCTGATGTTCATTGACCTGCGGCTGGTGGCGCAGCTTGGCGTCGTGCGGCAGGCGCTGGACGCGTTGGCGTTGAGCAATCCAATGCATCTGTACTGGGCGGGCATTGGCGTGTCGCAGATCATCAGTAACGTGCCGGGGGCGATCCTGCTGGCCGAGTATTCGCATGACTGGCCGATGATTGCCTTTGCGGTCAGCGTAGGCGGATTTGGCACGCTGATTGGCTCGTTGGCCAACTTGATCGCGTTGCGCATGTTGGGTGACCGGCGCGCTTGGTGGGTGTTTCATGCGTATTCGATGCCGTTTCTACTGGCTGCGGCGGGTATCGTGTACGCGTGGCTGATGTGGCTGCGCTAGGCTTGCATGGCATCCCAATCGGGCGCGAAAGCTAGCCTAATGATGGCGCTCGGTACGGAAGCACCGCTGTGGCGTAGCGGTCAGCTGGCCGACTTGTTTTCCGATTGGCCGGACGAGCGCTTTGCGTTGTACGCGCTGTATCCGTCGCGTCGTTCTCTGCCGGCGAAGGTGCATGCGTTCATCGATTACTGCGTCGAGAACCTGCCTGCGGGCTAGCGTACAAAGCACTGCGGCCGCACTAGGCAGCCGCAGTGGATGACGCAAGAAACGTCAGACCTTCTTGGCCGATATCACCGCTTCGGACACATTGCGCGGGGCTTCGGCGTAGTGCTTGAACTCCATCGTGTACGTCGCACGGCCTTGCGTGGCGGAACGCAGCGCGGTCGAGTACCCGAACATCTCGGCCAACGGCACTTCAGCCTTGACGATCTTGCCCCCGCCGCCCGCAATGTCTTCCGTACCCTGCACCATGCCGCGCCGTGAAGACAGGTCACCCATCACGTTGCCCATGTAATCTTCGGGCGTTTCCACTTCCACGGCCATCATCGGTTCGAGCAGGATGGGGCCGGCCTTGCGCATGGCCTCTTTGAAGGCCATCGAGCCAGCCATGCGGAACGCGTTTTCATTTGAATCCACGTCGTGGTACGAGCCGAAGGTCAGGCGCACCTTGACGTCGACCACCGGGTAGCCCGCCAGCACGCCCGTGTTGAGCGTGTCACGAATGCCCTTGTCCACCGCCGGGATGAACTCGCGCGGAATCACACCGCCCTTGATCTCGTCGACGAACTCGTAGCCCTTGCCGTCGTTCGGCTCCAGCGTGATGACCGCGTGGCCGTATTGGCCCCGTCCGCCCGACTGCTTGACGAACTTGCCTTCGACGTCTTCAGCGGCCTTCTTGATGGTTTCGCGGTAGGCCACCTGCGGCTTGCCGACAGTCGCTTCCACGCCAAACTCGCGCTTCATGCGGTCGACCAGGATTTCGAGGTGCAACTCGCCCATGCCCGAAATGATGGTCTGGCCGGATTCCTCATCCGTCTTCACGCGGAACGACGGGTCTTCCTGTGCCAGGCGGTTCAGGGCGATCCCCATCTTTTCTTGGTCGGCCTTGGTCTTGGGCTCGACAGCCTGGCTGATCACGGGCTCAGGGAACTCCATGCGCTCCAGCACGATGACGTGCTCCGGGTCGCACAGCGTTTCGCCGGTCGTTACATCCTTCAGGCCCACCGCAGCGGCGATGTCGCCGGCCAGCACTTCCTTGATCTCTTCGCGCTGGTTGGCATGCATCTGCAGGATGCGGCCAAGGCGTTCCTTCTTCTGCTTGACCGAGTTGTAAACCGTATCGCCCGAATTGATCTTGCCCGAGTACACGCGAAAGAACGCGAGCTGGCCGACGAACGGATCGGTCATGATCTTGAAGGCGAGGGCGGCGAAGGGCTCGCTGTCGCTGGGATGGCGCTCAAGCGGCTCGTCCTTCTCGCCATGGCCTTCAATAGCGGGAATGTCCACCGGCGAAGGCAGGTAGTCGACCACCGCGTCCAGCATGGCCTGCACGCCCTTGTTCTTGAAAGCGGAGCCGCACAGCATCGGCTGGATTTCGCCGGCAATGGTGCGTTTGCGCAAGGCGCGCTTGATCTCTTCCTCGGTCAGCTCTTCGCCGCCGAGGTACTTGTTGAGCAGTTCTTCATCCGCTTCCGCCGCGGCTTCCACCATCTTTTCGCGCCATTCCTGCGCGATGGGCAGCAGCGCCGGGTCAATGTCGGTGTATTCGAACTTCACGCCCTGCGAGGCATCGTCCCACAAGATCTCTTTCATCTTGACGAGGTCGACCACGCCGCGGAAACCGTCTTCCGCGCCAACGGGAATCTGGATCGGCACCGGGTTGCCCTTCAGGCGTTCACGCATCTGGCGCTCGACACGGAAAAAATCCGCACCGATGCGGTCCATCTTGTTGACGAACGCAATGCGCGGCACCTTGTACTTGTTGGCCTGGCGCCAGACGGTTTCGGACTGCGGCTGCACGCCGCCCACGGAGTCGTAGACCATGCAGGCGCCGTCGAGCACGCGCATGGAGCGTTCCACCTCGATGGTGAAATCGACGTGGCCCGGGGTGTCGATGATGTTGATGCGGTGTTCCGGGTAGTTACCGGCCATGCCGCGCCACATGCAGTGCGTGGCCGCCGACGTGATGGTGATGCCGCGCTCCTGCTCCTGCTCCATCCAGTCCATCGTGGCCGCGCCGTCATGCACCTCGCCTATCTTGTGATTGACCCCTGTATAAAACAGGATGCGCTCGGTCGTGGTGGTTTTGCCGGCGTCGATGTGCGCCGAGATGCCGATGTTGCGATAGCGCTCGATGGGGGTCTGGCGGGGCATGATGTTTCTCTTCCGTTGAAGGACACTCGCATCGCCGACTCCGCACCATGCGAAGGGCGAATGTGCGAGTGGGAACACATTATAGGATCGGTCCTAACCCATCGCATGTAGGGGTATTGGATGAGATTTCACCCCCTTGCTCCCTCATATGCGAGTTGGTGCAGGCGTGCAAAGTCGAGCAGTTCGATTTCTCCGTACGCCAGCCTGAGGATGCCGCGCGCCTGGAAATCCTTCAAAACCTGGTTCACGGTTTGGCGCGACAGTGCCAGCAATTGCGCAAGCTGTTCTTGTGGCACGTGCAGCACACGCCGCGTGCCCAGACGCAGGTCGCCATAGCCGTCGGCCATCAGTAGCAGGCGCCGCGCCACGCGTACGGGGGCCGGCAGCAGGGCAGTCTCTTCGAGCACGATAAAGGTCAGACGCAGCTTGTGGGTCAGGAGCAAGGCAAACGCATGCAGCAGCGCGGGTGAGCTCTCCAGCAGGGCGATGAGCGCCGCTTGCGGCATGTGCAGCAACGTCGTATTGCCGTCGGCGCGGGCATCGTGCGTGCGCGGTTGGCGATCGAACACCCCGATCTCACCAAACCAGTTGACCGGTTCCAGCACGGCCAGCAAGGCTTCGCGGCCATCCGCACTCGTCGCACCGATGCGGATCGTGCCCTCCACCACGCAGTACAGGCCGTCGGGTGCGTCGCCACGCTGGAAGAGGATCTCGCCAGCGCCCAGGCGACGCACCCCCGCAATGTCGATCAATGCGTCCTGCAAGGTCGCGTCCAACGTGCCGAACCAGCTGCTGGCGTGCAGGCGTTCGCGGTACCAGGCGGCGTCCAGCGTGCCGGATGTGGCGACGGGGTGGTCCATGAGGGGCGACTGAGGAGCGCTTCGGAAACGTGGAATTTGTCGGCTACGCGACAGAGCAGGGTGCCATCCACTGACTACGATGAAACGATCATAACGAGCGTGCGGCTGGAGCGTCCATGCTGCAAACGCACAAAAATCCGGAGGCCTTCATGCGGACACTGTCTGACCATCTTTCCAACTACGCCGCCTACCACCTGGACGGCCGCAATATTGCCACGCACTTTGTCGGCATCCCGGCGATTGTGCTGGCGGTCGCGGTGTTGCTGTCGCGGCCCGTGCTGGCAGACCTATCAGGTGTTCCCCTGACGCCCGCGCTGATCGTGCTGGCGCTGACGACACTGTTCTACTTGCGCTTGGATGCGGTGTTCGGCGTGGTGATGTTTGCGCTGATCGGCGTCTGCGTATGGACCGGCAACCATGTGGCCGCGCATTCGACGGCAGCGTGGTTGTCAGTGGGCATTGGCCTGTTCGTGATCGGCTGGATCATCCAGTTTGTCGGTCACTACTACGAAGGACGCAAGCCGGCGTTTGTTGATGACCTGGCGGGCCTGGTGATCGGCCCGCTGTTCCTCGTGGCCGAGACGGCGTTTGCTCTGGGTTTGCGCGCGAAGTTGCACGACGAGGTGGTCAGCCGTTCGCACGCCATGCGCGCCTCGATGGGTGGCAAGCACGCCGCCGCCTGAGCTGCTCGCCCCCGGGCTATTACCCTGCAAGCTTTGCGGCCGGCTGAAAGACCGGTGCGCGATTCTGCATGCCCGCCAGCACCGCCTCACGCTGATTGGCCGCACCGATCAGCCGGTCTTGCTCGATCGACTCCGCCAGCAGAATGGCGGCGGTGTCGCCATCTTCCACAACACGCATCAAGCGCTTGCCGGCGCGGATGGCGTCGGGACTCTTCTGCGCAATGTCGCGCGCTGCCGCCAGCGCTGCAGCGTGCGGGTCGTTCACGACGTGCGTCGCCAGCCCCAGGTCGCAGGCTTCTTCGCCATTGACGACGCGGCCGCTGTAGATCAGCTCGCGCAGCCGATCCGGGCGGACCAGTCCGCGCATCAGCGCCATGCCGCCCATGTCGGGCACCAGGCCCCATTTGATTTCCATGATCGAGACGCGCGTGTCGGCGGTCACGTAGCGCACATCCGCGCCCAGCGCGATCTGCAAGCCGCCGCCGTACGCGACACCATGCACCGCAGCCAGGACAGGCACCGGAAGATCACGCCACACCGTGCAGGCGTACTGCGGCAGATTGGCCACGCCATGCGTACGCTTAGCAAGACGGCCGGGGCTGATGTCGGAACCTGCATCGCTGCTGCCCAGGCTCGCCATGCTGGCCATGTCCAGTCCCGCGCAAAAGGCCCGCCCCTCGCCCGAAAGCACCACGGCTCGTAGATCTGCCTCGTTCATCAGGCGCTCGCCAATGGTGACGAGCGCTTCGAACATGGCAGGGTCGATGGCGTTCATCTTCTCGGGACGGTTGAGCCGGACTTCGGCCACGCCAGCGTCGATGTTGAGGAGGATGCGTTCAGTCATGAAAAAGTGTCCTGTGCGAGGTAGGGGTCGAATCAGTCGGGAGCGATGACCAATACATCGCGCTTGTCCTTCACTTGCGCCCAATGCGCATGATCGGGCAGCGGCGGTTGCACCTTGGTCAGGCGGGGCCAGTCGGCGCGACGAGAGAGTTGTGCGTTCAAGGCGATGAAGTCCTGCTGGTCCGCAGGCACCTCAGCCACCGGATAGATCGCGCCCACCGGGCACTCCGGTACGCAGATCGAGCAATCGATGCATTCATCCGGATCGATCACCAGAAAATTCGGGCCGGCGTGGAAGCAGTCCATCGGGCAGACGGCGACGCAGTCGGTGTATTTGCATTGAATGCAGGACTCGGTAACTACATATGGCATAACTACGCGGGGTGTTCAAAACTTGTTCAAAATTCGCTCAGAATTATGCTGCATCAGGCCTCACCCCGTGAGGGACTCACTGCGTGGGTTTGCATACACGGGAGGGAGCAGGCGCTCGACGGGGCCGGTGTTTGTGTCCAGCCCTGAAGACGCCGTCACACCCTCCGGTTCGCGCCCGCGAGCGGTTAATCCAGTGAGATTAATCGGGCGGAGGCCCGAAGCTCGTGCCCGGGTTTATTGCGCCTGACGTCCTCGTCCGAGCGATAGCTTTTCCAACAACAATTCAACGTTGACCGGCTTGGGCAGGTGGTCGTCGAATCCGGCGGCAATCGCGGCGTCCCGATCCTGCAGGGATGCCAGGCCGGTGAGCGCCAACGCGTAGATACGTCGTCGCCCGCCTTCTTGTTGCCGAATGCTTCGCAGCAGCGCGTGGCCATCCGTTCCTGGCATCGCGAGATCGCTCACAAGAATGTCGAACGAACCAGCCCCGATGTACGTCAGTGCCTCTTTGGCCCCGGAGGCTGTCTGTACCTGGGCACCCAGACTGCGAAGCAGGTAGGTCAGGGCTTCCTGAGACTGCGTGTCGTCGTCGACCAGCAGGACCGACAAACCATCCAGCCGTTCGGCTCCGTTCGCCGCGCGCCCAGCGAACGCATGCTCGTCAACCTGGGCCTGAATGAGCGGTAGGCGAACCGTCAGCCTAGTGCCTCGACCTTCGCCCTCGCTGCTTGCTGTCACGGTGCCCCCGTGCGCAGCAACCAGATGCTTGACGATCGACAGACCCAACCCGAGCCCGCCGTATTCACGTGTTCGACTGGTATCGGACTGCATGAAGCGGTCGAACAGCTGCGGCAGCAGTTCGGGTTTCACGCCGATGCCGTTGTCCGTGACGGAAAGTTCGACCAGCGTTCCGAGGCGCGTTAAGGCGACTTCGACCCGGCCACCCTCCGGCGTGAACTTCAAAGCATTGCCGATCAGATTGGACGCCACCTGTTGCAGACGGCGCGCATCGCCACTGACGACGGCTTTGGTTTGCAAGCCGGAGGTGATCAGCGTGATTTCCTTCTTGGCCGCTGCGGGCCGATGGCCTTCCACCACGGTACGGACGGCGGCTGCAAAGTCGATGGGCTTCACATCGAGCGAGAATCGGCCGGAAGAGATCCGGGACACATCCAGCAGGTCGTCGATCAATTCGGCCTGCAACTGACAATGGCGCAGGATCGTCTTGATGGCATGTTGATCCTTGTTCTCGCTGGTCGCCGGATTGCGCTCGCTGGCAGCCATGAGCACTGCCGCCCAAGTTGAGATTACGTTGAGTGGCGCCCGCAGTTCGTGCGAAACGAGGCCGAGAAAGTTGTCCTTGGCAGTGTTAGCGCGTTCGGCTTCGCACCGAGCGGCTTGCGCCGTGCTGACTGCCCGCTTGAGCTCGTCGATGTCCTGGAAGGCGAGCACTGCGCCGTCGATGCGATCATCGGCGGTACGGTAGGCGCGCACGTTGACCAGCCACCAGCGGCCCTCGCTGTCCTGGTACTCCTGCTCCAAGCCGGCCAGGCCTTGGACGGCGGACTGCACTATGTGCTCGACATCAGCGGCCGAGAAGAGGCGGTTCAACTGTGCCAACGGCCGCCCGACGCTGTCTTCGGGCAAGCCAAACAGCGTCTGGGCCTGCGGCGAGAAATGGCGCAGGCACAATTGCCGATCAAGTAGCAGGACGGGCAGCGGGATGCCTTCGACAAGATTGCTCAAGTCGTCATTCGCCCTGTCGAGTTGATCGTTGCGCGATTTCAGTTCGACATTCAGGGAGCCCAGCTCCTGGTTGGCCGACTCCAGCTCTTGCTTTGCCAGCAATAACTCTTCATTGGCGCTCTGGAGTTCTTCGTTGGTACTGAGCATCTCCTCGTTGGCAGTCCTGAGCTCCTCGTTGGCCGACTCGAATTCCGCAACCACTGTCTTGAGCTGCGCCTGTGCAGCTTCGAGTTCATCTGACAACGTGGTGACGGTACGCTCAAGTTCCTGAACGCGCGTATGGGGTGAGCCTGGGCTGGTGCTCTGTACGGCGAGCGCGTCGTCTGGCAGGCGCTCCAGCGTGACCAAGAAGTGCGGTACCAGGTCTTCGGCAACTAGCGGCAGCACGTCCAGCGCGAAGCGCGTGTCTCCAAGCGCCACGCGCTCTCGCCGGACCGGCTGGCTTGTTCGCTTGGCTTCGATCAGCGCGGTGCGCACCGTCACGTTGAGTTCCGGCTGTAACAGGCGCGGCAGCGCCAGCGACGCTTCGCCGCTCGCGGGCGCGACGAAACCCGACACATCGCCGCAAAAGTGCACTACGTTACCGTTCTCATCGACGATGAAGCCGGGTGGCGCATACCGTTCGAGCGCGACCCGATTGGCGGCCTCAATAACCGGGTCGACGGGTTGCACACGGCGCACCGGAGGTGTGCCGCCTTGGCTCGCCCATGGCCGCAGTGCATCGATCGGGAAGGTCGCCTGCTGCCGCTTTGCTACGGGCACCTTACGGTAGAGGTGCGGTGCGCCGGCATGCTCGAAGCCATCGACTCCCGATGCTGCCTCGGCCCGGCCAAGCAGAACGAAACCGTCTGGCCGGCAGGCGTAGTGCAGCATCTCGAGCACATGCTGCTGTGCTTCTTTGCGCAAGTAGATAAGAAGATTGCGGCAACTGATGAGCCCCATGCCGGAGAAGGGCGCGTGGGTCAGCACGTTGTGCCGTGCGAAGACACACATATCCCGGATCGACTTGCGCACGACGTAGCCTCCGGACGTCGCTGCGAAGGTGCGCTCGCGAAACGCCTCCGGCACGTCGTCCACCGCGGCAATGCCATACCTACCTGCGCGCGCAACCTCGATGGACGCCTCGTTGATGTCGGTGCCGAAAATTTGAACGCGGCGGTGTGGCGCTTCCCGGTCCAGCGCATCTTTCAGCAGCGTGGCGATGGTGTAGACCTCCTCGCCTGTCGAGCAGGCAGGCACCCATACGCGGATCGGATCGTGCTTCAGTTCCAGGAGGGCTGGTATCACCGTTTGCCTGAGCACGTTGACGAACTCGACATCGCGGAAGAACGCGGTTACGCCAATGAGAATGTCATCTCGCAGTGCTTCGGCTTCCCGCGCATCCCCGCGCAGCAACTGCAGGTAGCCGCCTACGTCGCGGTCCTTCTGTAGCAGCACACGGCGCAAGAATCGACGACGCAGGTTGACGTCCTTGACGTAGCTGAGGTTGATGCCGGTCTTTTGCTGCACGACGGCGAGCGCAGTGCCGAGGGCGTCGGCGTCGCCTGCCTGGGCGTTGGCGGTCTCGGGTTGGGGCGCTTCACCAAAGCGCCGGACCAAGCACTGGGCTATGTCTTCCGGTGGCAACACCTCGTCGACCAGACCGGTGTCGATTGCCGCGGCCGGCATGCTTTGTTGGCTGGCCGACTGCGGCTGCTGGGCGATGACGAAGCCGCCGGAGGCTTTAAGGTCGACAAGGCCGCTGGCTCCATCTTGACCAATGCCGGAAAGGATGACCGCTGCGCCGTTGACGTCGGGATCCTGGGCGAGCGACGCCAAGCAGGCATCGATCGGCAGGTGAAGGCCAGCCTGCCGGCGCGTGAGCCGGAAATGACCGTCAAGTGCAATCACACCGGCGTTCTCGGGCAGCACATAGAACCGGTCGTGTTCGATTTTGCGCAGATGAACGAGTCTTTCAACCGGCATGCGCGAATCCGCTTGGAGGATGCCGGCCAGTTGGCTCTCTTGGTTCGGGTCGAGATGCGTAATGACGAGTACCGCGAACCCAGGGTTTTCTGGCAGCGCGGCCGCAATCGTACGCAACGCATCCAGGCTACCTGCCGATCCTCCCAGCACCACCACCCGCAACAGCTCCGAAGGCATCGACGCCACGTCTGCACTCCTACCTTGTTGTAAAACGTCGGCGCAGTCTATCCCGGCGATTTACGCGTATCAACCATACGGGACGCTCCTCACGCCTATGCATGGTGCAGGTATCTCGGCGGTGACGTGGCGAGTGTTCGAGAGTGACGCTGAAGCCGTGTTTGCTTGCCAGATCGCTCCCCATGCCGCGCCGACGCCCGTGCCCGCGCAGTTGAGGATCAGCCACCGCCCGTGCGTGGGCGATGGCGCCGCTGGCCGATGTGAGCCGCCAGGAGAGGATGCGGGGAACGTCCCGATCTCTTCGGCGGGGCGGAGCGGGATACAGAGAAACTGAGGTGGTTGCGGGAGCGGGAACGGGCCCTGTAGGTCACTGGTGCGTGCACCCAGCAGTAACGGTGCTGCCCCGGACTGCCGATCGGCGAAACTACGCGGAAACCATTGACTGGCCCGGGATAAATCCATCAATGATGGCTTCCGCCATCTTCGTTGCCGCCCGTCTGGCGATACCAACGCTCTCCCAATGATCAGCCTGCAGCGCGAAAATACGAGAATGCTCGGTACTGGGAGGCATCCCTTCCTGGCAAATCAACACGGAAGCACTGTAAGACCGATCGGGACGCCGCTCATGCCATTCACGAGGCGGGTCAAAGAGGTAGATCAGGGGGTAAACATCGAACCCCTTATAGCGGCAAGTCGGATAGGCATCCACAGCAATCTCCGTTGAAAAGGGGTGGCCTCACTGTACGCTCTTTCCGCTTGCTCCATTGAACTATCCGCGAACGAGCGAATGCGGATTGCGCGGCCATTCATGCGCCCCGTGATCCGGCTGGTTTGAGGTCTCCTTGCCAAGGCTGCACGTGCATATCGAGGGTATGGTCACCTTGTGCGGTTTTCGCGTGGAGGCTGTCTCGGATAACTTGCGCGATGGCCAGGCGACACAAGCTTTCAATGCCGCCCATGGCTGCCGAGACTAGATCCGGCGCGCTTGCCAACACCCTGAAGGACCGCCTTCCTTCCCCCACGAAACTGGTGAATTGGACGCAGTTCGGCTCTCCATCGCGGACAAAGCCCACAGTGATGGAGTACGCCATGCCTTTTGCCGCCCCGGGGAGTGTGCAGAGAAAGCTGGTCTTGTCGGTCGCATGATTCATCTTGCTTCCTGGTTTGTCATGCGAGCAACGCGCCTCGCCAACGCAATATCAATAAAGCAAGGGCTACAGAAACACGTTGCACCCCTTACAGCGACGCCACCGATTCGCCGGGTACCAGGCCATTGATGACGTCCTCGCCGAACTTCAGCGCCCCCCGCCTCGCGGTGCCGACATTCTCCCAAACGGTGGGTGTCATTCGAAAAACGCGCGAGTGCTCGGCTCCTGGTTGATGACCTGCTAGGCAGATCACCACAGATGCGTTGAATGTACGATCGGCACGCTTGCGCGGCCAAGACTGGGCCATCTCGGTCCTGTAAACCAATGGATACAGGTCGAAACCCTTGTACGTGGCTGACGGGCTTGCATTCATAAATGGCTCCAACCGATGGTGGACGTGATCGATACCCGGCTGGATATCGACATTGACTGGCCACAGCAATCTGCTGATTGGCCGGGGCAGTTAGTTATGAGTCCGCCCCCAAATGATCGACGGTGATCACGAGCATCCGATCTCCACGGTCCGCTTGGGCATGCACGCCCAACTGCGCCCGTAGAAAACGGTCAAGCATGCGCTGCAACTGACCGAGGTCTTGCCGGTCTGCGTGCATCAACTGATTCATGGCATCGTGCGCAAACGCGATCGTCAACGTCCTCACGTGCCAGATACGGCTATCGAACTGAGGCACTTGCCAGTTTGCGCCGAGCACACTCGGTTCGAAGAGCCAGGTCCGCACATCCTGCCCGGTAATTTCATCGAGCACCGGCTTGGTAAACGCGACAAGGTCGAGCATCACGGATCTCCATGACTTACATCGCGAGTCGGAGCATCAACGGGCAAGCGTCCGTGTGCGGAGCATGAGAATGGTGGGGCTCACTGTACTCCCATATATGCACGGCTGCGTGTCGGGGCTAGCGCCAGATGAGTGAGCGACGAAAAAAAACCCCGCGTAGCGAGGTTTTTTTATTGCGCGCGATAGCGATCAGTTCGCCGTAATCTTGGTCGCAACCGGGCCTTTTTGGCCTACGCCCGATACAAAGCTGACTTTCTGCCCCTCTTGAAGCGACTTGAACCCATTGCCCTGAACTTCAGAGAAATGAGCAAACAGATCATTGCCGCCTGCGTCAGGGGTGATGAAGCCGAAGCCCTTGGAGTCGTTGAACCACTTTACGATACCGGTTTCCATGTTGGATTCCTTAAATGTTCTGGTCGAGCCCATGCTCACCAGGCATGACAATCAAGGAAGGAACAATGAGAAAAAGGTGTCGCCTAGCGTGACAACCCAGAACATCGGAGTAACTGCTTGAAAAGCCTGCGACGCAAGGTGTACCGGCATCGCCAGGTTCTGTCAATTGAAAAGGAGGTAAACCCGGAAATAAGTCGTGAATGTGGATGGGGCCGCTCTTTGCAACCATTCCATGTTGTCCATACGCCGCCGCGTTCGGTTGTGAAGGTCGAGCAGTGGCATTCCATTGCTATCCGCAACGCGAGCCATTGAGGGGCCCAGAGAGCAGTGATTGCGAGAAGCTGTTACTATGCGCAACCTTTACCCGTTCTTCGAATCGATCGGGCTGGGTGCCTGGCAAGAAGACTCATCAAACGCTGGCCACCCGTCGGGCGTACACCCGAATCATCTTGGGCCGCACGGCTCATCACCTACCTGACCGGCGGTTTATCCGCTCCGTACCCAGCGCGCATGTACTAGGCGTGCCAGCCTACGCAAGTACGGTCACCTCGTTGCCAATCGCTTGCTCCGTGCATTTGTATGCATGACCCAAAGGCGTTGGCCCTACCCATCGTGGCGTAGCTCATCAGCAGGAACTGGTTTGCTCAGGCGCTTCATGCCTGCATCAGCTCTCGCCCGAAATCTAGCAGTGTATTGAACAAAATCGACTCCCCGTACACGGTGTCCGTGTACCCAATTGAACAAGAACCAGGCGTCTGGTTTGCCACCTACCTCATCAATGAGTACAGGGATGGCACGGAACGCATCCTCGCCAACGTCTCGATGCGTCACAACGTACATGGCACGGAAGCGCTTGCAAGGAATGCTGCACGGCTTGCAGGAAGGGCTGCCATCGCACGCTTGGCGCCCCATCACAAGAACTGAACCGCCAAAGCCGCCCCGCGCGGCTTTTCCGCTTGCGGCAAGAGCAGGCGCAACCGAGCTGTCAACCGGAAGGAAATCACCATGTCTGTTAGCGAAGAGTGGGAAGAGCTGCATCTGACGCCCGAGGGCTGGAAAGATGGCAGCTATCGACACGTACCGGGTGATGCCGTCATCGTCGCGCCACCGGCCAATGATGTACTGACGGTGCGCAGGCATGTTGCTGCCGTCTATGGTGGGCCGTCACGCGTGACAGAAGACAGAACACCGCGCACCGATGATATGAATCAGATCGAGCAATTGCTGTTGAAGTACGGTGCTCCTGTCTTTGGCGTCTAGACGAAAGACGAAGCGTACGAATGCTCTTCGCGCTACATCGCGCCCACGTTATTTAAGAGAGGAATTGGCATGACACTCTGCCGCGCTTGCCTTGCGATTGAAGTCCACCGACTTGGTGCGTCCGGTCATGCCTTCTTACGAATCACCGATACCCAGAGAATCAAGGCGTCCAAGACCGCGGCGGTCACGGTGAGCACGTTCACATGCCGCACGTGCGGGGCGAGCTGGACGTATCGCGAGGGGAAAAGCGTGCCCAACCCGGGTTGGTCGCTCGAGCCGTGAGCGCCTTCATAGGTTCGCTAGCCCCCGGCGTCCTGGCCGAGGCTCTGAGAAATGCCTGGCAGCAAGTCAGCCAAATGACTCCTGGAGTGCAACACCGTGCATCGCCCATCCCAATTCGCTCAGCGCGCGCTACCTGTTCTCTTGAGGCTGTTTTCCTCGCTGCCATTACGCATCATCCACGGCATCGGGCGCGCGGGCGGGCGGCTTATCTATGCCTTACCCGGCGGATATCGCCGTCATGTCCAGCGCAATGCTGCGCAGGCCGGATTCAATGCGCCCCGCTTTGCGCGGCAGGCAGCAGCAGAAACCGGTGCAATGATGAGCGAATTGCCGAGGGTTTGGTTTCGTAGCGATGCGTGCATGGCCCAGGTGATTTGCGAGGATTGGAACGTCATCCAGGAGGCATTGGCCGAGCGCAATGGGCTCATCATGCTCACCCCCCACCTGGGTTGCTTTGAGTTGGCCGCACGCTATGCGGCACAACGCATTCCGCTAACAATCATGTTTCGCCCGCATCGCAAAGCCTTGCTGCGCGGCTTGCTGGATGCCGTGCGCGAGACTTCGAACTTGAAGGCAGTGCCGGCAACATCTGAAGGCGTGCGATCGTTCGTACGCGCATTGCGCCAGGGAGATGCGGTCGGCCTTCTTCCCGATCAAGCCCCAAAGGGCGACGGTGTGTGGGTTCCGTTCTTTGGCCGGCCGGCGTACACCATGACGCTGCCGGGCAAGCTCGCCAAGCAGACGAACGCAGCCCTCATTATTGCCGCCGGCGAGCGCCTGCCCGGCGGGCGCGGCTGGCGGATGCACGTGAAGCGCCTGACTGGCCCGCTTCCCGATGGCGCCGAAGCGCAGGCCGCATGGATCAATGCAGAAATGGAAGAGATGGTCAGGCGTTTTCCTCAGCAATACCTGTGGGGCTACAACCGATACAAGGTGCCTGCCGGTGCGCCATCGGCTCCTACGGCCACTCTATAGGCGCATGTGTCCTCTGCGCGCCCGCTCTCATGAAGCGCTTGACCCTGTGCTTAGTTCCTTTGGATAGTCCAGAAAGTGCCAGCTCTGCCGTATGGCCGTAAAGCACAATCAAAAAGGTTGTGTCGACAACGGCCGGTAGGCCGCTGCCCCCGTCCATCGACTGAGCCCTGAGCAGGAGAAGCACGATGCTGCCCCGTTTTGGTGACCTACGTATCGGTGCCCGTCTGGCCATTGCGTTTCTGATTGCAGCTTTGCTTACCGCGCTGCTCGGCGGCATCGCCTATGCCAGGCTCTCGGCAATCGTTGGCGAGTGGAGGGGATATGAGTCGATCACCGTAGCGAAACTGCGTTTGCTTCAACAGGCGAGAGACACGTTCGGCGATGCTGTTCACAACTACAAGGACTATGTCCTGAGAGGTGGCGATTACCGTGCCAAGTTCTTGGCGAATCTGGACGATATTGATAAGGCTGCGCAGATTTCACTTCGCATGGGGGCATTTGCGTCCACCGAAGAAAGCGCCGTCGAGACGCTTCTGACTGCAACGAAGGGCTACCGGGCTTCTTTGGCCAAGCTGGATGCCCTTGTCGAATCAGGCGCATCCATTGAAACCCGAGACAAAGGCGTTGCAGGTGCCGACAAGCCGATTGGCCAAGCGCTCGACGCGCTCATCAACATTGGTATGGAGCGCACGCGGGCGCAGGGCGAGACAGTCACCCATCTTGCGCAAATCGCAGAGCAAACGATTATCGTGGTGACGATTGTCGCCATCGTAGCCGCAGTCATGCTTGCATTCTTCATCACGCGCAGCATTACTGTGCCGCTCGGCTTTGCCGTCTCGGCAACCGAGGCCGTGGCACGCGGAGATTTGACGCAGCAGATCAATACCCACGGCAAAGATGAAACCGGTCGCCTCTTGCGTGCACTGAGCGAGATGAACGCAAGCCTCTTGCGCGTCGTCGGCCATGTGCGCACGGGGGCTGACACGATGGCGTCTGCAACCAGCCAAATCGCGGCGGGCAATCTCGATCTATCTACGCGCACAGAAGAACAGGCCGGCTCGCTGGAAGAAACAGCCTCCAGCATGGAAGAGCTCACTGCGACTGTCCGGCAGAACGCCGACAACGCCCAGCAGGGAAGCACGCTGGCGAGCAGCGCTGCCAACATCGCTCAGAAGGGCAGTGTCGTGGTTGGGAAGGTCGTGAGCACTATGGCCGAAATCAGTGATGGTTCAAGCAAGATCGCTGACATCACCGGCATCATCGAAGGTATTGCATTCCAGACGAACATTCTTGCGCTCAATGCCGCCGTGGAGGCCGCCCGCGCGGGGGATCAAGGCCGCGGCTTTGCAGTGGTGGCAGGTGAAGTTCGTGCACTTGCGCAACGTTCGGCCACGGCTGCGAAGGAAATCAAAGATTTGATTACTGCCTCTGTCAGCAAGGTTGAAGATGGTGCCCAATTGGCGTCTGAGGCCGGGGCGACAATGTCTGAAGTGACATCGGCTATCGCACGGGTGACAGGCATCATGAGCGAGATCGCCGAAGCTTCAGTTGAACAGAGCAGAGGTATCGAGCAGATCAACCTTGCGATTGCCCAGATGGATGAGATGACGCAGCAGAATGCCGCGCTTGTGGAGCAGGCCGCGTCAGCGTCTGCTTCGTTGGAGGATCATGGGCGCCAGCTTCGCGATGCAGTCGCATTCTTCCGCTTGGACAGCAGTGGGCAGATGATTGCGGCGCCGGTCGGAATGGCCTGAGACTGTGGTTGGCGCGGTGTGAATGGCAAGACCAGGCGCTCAATACCGCGCGTTTCTTAACTTGGCGCGACCGAATACACAGCCGTATCAGCCCTGATGCCGAGGTCACGACGGAACGTTTCTGGATCGAACCCCTGCTGAATCTGCTGCGCCTCGATTGCGGATTTCGCGGCCTCCATCGCTTGGAGGCTGGCCCATTCGACGATGGACACCACGTTGAACTCGGTGGCGCCGGCTGTGTGCGTCAGCACTGAGCTTTTCAGGCAACCTGGTTGGGCCGCGAGCAGGGCCCTCGCTTGCTGGATGCGCTCCATGAAAGCCGGCATCGCGGCGGGAGGCACGGCGAAGCGGCCGATGCGGAAAACCGCCATGTGTGAGTCGTCGGAAGCTTGTGCGGATGTCATGCTGAACCTCGTTATTAGGCGTGGATAAAAGATACCGCCGTACTCTAAAATCTCAAGTAAGGTTGAGGTCAAGAGGTTCGCGCATGAAAAAACTTCCTTTGGAAGAAATGGGTATTCCGCTCACGTTGAGCGTGGGAGAGGTATCCCGCCGCAGTGGCGTACCCGTGTCGACACTGCATTTCTACGAGACCAAAGGACTCATCGAAAGTCACCGCACGACGGGCAACCAGCGCCGATATTCGCGCGACGTCCTGCGCCGCGTAGCGTTTGTGCGTGTAGCACAGCGTGTCGGAATTTCTTTGGGTGAGATAGCGGCTGCGCTGGACAAACTGCCCAAGGGCAGCATTCCGGACCGCGAAGCGTGGTCGCGATTGTCGACGACATGGCGCAGTGATCTTGATGAGCGCATCGCTCAACTCAAGAAGCTGCGCGACACATTGGACGATTGCATTGGCTGTGGCTGCTTGTCGATTGACCGGTGCCGCCTGCGCAATCCGCTGGACAAGCTAGCCCAGGAGGGGGCTGGTCCGCGACGACTGATGGTCAAACTTCCGAAATCGTAATGACGGTAAGTCGCGGCGGTGCTCTGCAGACCTGCGCTCTTGCAGCTATGCAGGCAATCCGGCCAAGTTCAACGCATGGCCCAGTTTCGAGGCGAGCGCGGGCGCGCAGTCGACTCCGCTGAACTGTCGCTCGAAGCGGAAAGTCGGGTGCAATTCAAGCACGCGTGCTGCGGCGGTTCGAGCTTCGTCCAGCCGATTGAGGCCAACCAATGGCCCAATCAGGATGACGTAGTTGATGCTGTGGCCCGGGTTTGATTGCACCGCCAGATAGGCCGCTTTTGCTGCTGCTGGCAACTCGTCCTGAAGAAAGTGCCCTAGTGCCTGCGAACCGAATGCAGCAAATGCCCAAGAGTCGAATGGGCTGAGGCGCAAGGCGCGCTCGCCCCATTCGATTGACCGATCTGCAACGGCTGCCCAGCTGTAGAGGACGCTGCCGAAGATGTGGGCCAGTGCGGTCGAAGGGCTGAGCGATAGCGCAGCCTCCAGCGCCGCAAAAGCCGCAGCGCGATCGTGTGCATCCATGCCGAGCGAGAAGCCGGCGAAAGTCAGCGATAACGCATCGTCGCGGCCGTGCTCCATCGCAAGGCGTGCGTGGTGTATCGATGCGGCGCGGTCCGCTTCCTGCAGGCCAGCTCGAAGAAAGCGGTTGTGATAGCACATTGCTGCAAGCGCGTACGCAAGCGCGTACGTGGGGTCCAGCGCCATTGCGCGGTGCAGCAGCGGCAGGGCGTTTGCCGCGCGGTCGGGCATACCGGAATCAACGTCGGGTTGGGCGCGTAACACGAGCTCGTAGGCATCAAGGCTATCGGGCCGTTTGCGACGGATCCGCTCCACCTCGGCACGACGCAAGCTCGGCTCGATCGCACCGACCACCGCCAACGCGATCTCGTCCTGCAAGGCGAACACATCACCGAGCTTGCGATCGTATCGATCTGCCCAGACATGCACACCGCTTTCCGCATCGACAAGCTGTGCGTGAATCCGCACGTGGTCTTCGCTTCTGCGCACGCTGCCTTCGAGCACGTAACGCACGCCAAGATCGCGGCGAACCTGCTTCACGTCGATGGAGCGATCTCGGTAGATGAAGCTGGAGCTGCGTGCGATCACGAACAGCCACTTGATGCGCGATAGGCCGGTGATGATGTCGTCGACCACCCCATCGGCAAACCATTCGGCATCACCTGTGTTCTCGAATGGCAGTACCGCGATCGATGGCTTTTCCAGCATCTGTCCGGCGGACCACTGCGCCGTATAGCCCGCCCCTTGCTGAGCACGCGTAGCAGGCGGCCCAACATAGCGATAGCCATGGCGGGGCAACGTCTCGATCCAGCCTGCGCCGTTGTCTTGAGCGAGCACGCGGCGCAGCGCTGCGATCTGCACCGTGAGGTTGCTCTCCTCGACCACCAGCTTTGGCCACGCCGCTTCAATCAGCGCATCCTTGCTCACAGGCGCAGGGGCATGCTCAAGCAACAGGTGCAGCAAGGCAACCGCGCGCCGGCCGAGAAGCGTTGGCTCGCCACCGCGAAACAGGATTCCTGCCTCGGCATCGAGCGCGAACTGCTCAAACTTGTAAGTGCCTGACATGGTGACGGTGTCCGTAGCTTCGGCAAAATTTTGCAATAAATTCGGATGAGATTCACGACCTTTCGGCGGCACAGATGCAGAGTCAAGACACTCTTCCATACCCTGAACTCGTGGAGGTTCATCATGACTGCAGAAGCGATTATCCGAATGCCCGGAGAGGGCAGGCAGGTGCGGCTTGCCGGGCAACCCATGGCCTTCCTCGTCACCGCAGAGAGTACCCGCTACACGTCGATGTTCGAATGGACGATCCCGGTCGGCTTTTCCACCGGGATGCACGTGCATCGCGTGCAGGAGGAAACCTACTATGTCTTGGAGGGCGAGTGCGACTGGCAAGTTGGCGACCAGCGAGTGCGCGCGACGCCGGGTGCCTACCTCTTCCTGCCGCCCGGCGTCCCGCACAACATCGGCAATACTTCCGGCAAGCCGGTGCGCGTTCTGCTCACCGTGTCGCCGCCCGGGCACGAGCGCTATTTCGAGGAGATTGCCGACATCGTGGCGGGGGGTAATGGAGCGGACTCTGCAAGGATTGCCGAGCTTCGCGCCCGGTACGACACGGACCAGTTATCGTCGCTCGGTACGTAGATGTCGTCGTGAGTATCGACAGGCGCGGGAACGCCAGGAGGCAGATGCTTACAGCGTCTGTTTGCCCTGGCGTGAGTAGCGCAGCGTACCGCTTATGGCAGTTCCTCCGGCGGGCCGAGGGAGCGTGAAAAGGGCCGGCTCGCGGTCGTCTTTTCCGGCTTGCGGCCTATATTGGGTGTTACGGTCGGCATTGCTCGAGCGGAGGGCCCAATGAAACGCTTGTACACCTTCATCACGGTTTCAACGTTCGTGCTTACGGGACTAGTGCTCCAATCCTGCGTCGCATTGGGTGAAAAGCCGCTTGATGAGCAACTGGCCGGCGCCTGGACGTATGTCTCGGTCGATACTGTTCGCCCAGATGGCAGTCGCGCGCCCATGTATGGGCCGCATCCGCAGGGCCTCGTCATCTTTGACGGCCACGGTCACTACGCGCTGGTGAACTCACGGGCCGACCTGCCAAAGTACGTCGCCAACGACCGCATGAAGGGCAGTGCGGACGAGTATCGCGCGGTAGCGCAAGGTTCGATTGCGCACTTTGGCAGCTACGTCGTAAATCAAGCGGACAGAACCATCACCTTCCGCATTGAGACGAGCACATTTCCGAACTGGAACGGGGTAGAGCAGCGCAGGCCGTTCGTCCTCTCGGGAGATGAATTGCGATGGACCACGCCTGCCGCCTCGGGAGGGGGCTCTGGAGAAATTGTGTTGAAGCGAGCCAGATGACGCTGGCGCGTAGCGCTTGAGTGCTTACCCGGGCTTCAAGGAATGCGCGCGGCGCAAATGGTCTGTTGACTTGCGCAGCTTGATCGCCCAAGCCACAACTGGCTCATTGGCATCGTCGACCTTCAGGACGATGAGCATGCCGGTGTAGCGGGCTTTCCGATTTGGCCCGAACGGACGTCCCCAGCCCCGTCGAGCTCAAGACGGTATGATCGCCAGCAGTCTCGAGAATCGCTCGGGGACGACGCCAATGATGGCAAGGAGAACCGCATGATCAAGGTCACCGTGATGTACCCGTACACCGAAGGCGCGCGCTTCGACCACGCCTATTACCGCGACCGGCACATGCCGATGGTGAAGGCGAGGTTGGGCAGTGCCTGCGCCTACTACACCGTCGAAAAAGGCTTGGCCGGTGGAGCGCCCGGTACACCGCCTGCCTTCGTGGCGATGTGCGCGTTGATCTGCGATTCGGCCGAAGGCTTCCAGGCTGCCATGCAAGAGCACGGCGCCGAGATCATGGGTGACATTGCCAACTACACCGAAATCGCACCGGTGGTTCAGGTCAGCGAGGTCGTGGTCGAGCGGTCGGATCGTTGAGCGCATCCTCTGGCATCGTGCGGCAAGCACGTGGAAAGCCGTTTTCTCCAAAGCAGTCCATCCCAATTACCAGCGGACAGTCCTGCCGCGATAGTCGAGATATTCGAGGCCGGGCCGCCCCAGTTTGTTCAGAATCACGTTCACGACGCCCGGAACGCTTTCCTCGATTGACAATCGGCCCTCGGGGCCGCCGAGGTCGGTGCGTACCCAACCGGGGGCGATCAGCAGCATGGCCAAGGGCGTGTGCGCCTGGCGCGCTGCGAAGCTGCGCATGAACTGGTTCAGCGCCGCCTTGCTGCCGCGATAGAGTTCGCGCTGGCCGGATTCGTTGTCGGCAATACTGCCTTGCCCCGACGACATGATCCCGATCAGGCCGGCCGGCGGAACAAGATCGGCCATGCGTTCGACCACGCGCATCGGGCTGAGCGCATTGGTGATCATCAGCGCCACGAAATCCTCCGTGGAGACCTCGCCGATGGTCTGCGTCGGATCCGGGTTGGTTGTCCCCGCGTTGACGAACAGAACGTCGAACATCCGGCCGGACAGGCGCTCACGCAAGGCCTGGATCTGCTCGGGCCGCGTGATATCCAGCGTTTCGATCGCGACCCGGTCCGGATGCGCAGTGGCGAGATCATGCAAGAGCGTTCGGCTGCTGCCGGCGCGGACCGTGCCCACGACATTCCATCCGTTTTTCAGGAATTCGGCGGCCATGGCGTAGCCAAGACCCCGTGAGGCGCCGATCAGCAAAACGGTAGGCGTGTGGATGGGAGCGTCGGACAAGGCGTTCTCCGTTGTGCGCAGGTGATGCAATGCATTGTCGACAGAACTCGCGTCTTGCACCAGACGCCTGGCTGGCAATCCACGATTGCACCGGACGCCATGGTTCGATGCGTTTTCGATTATTCTGGCCGCATGTCACGCGTTGATCTCAACCTCCTGCCCGCACTGGATGCATTGCTCAGCGAGCGTAGTGTTACCGGTGCGGCCCGGCGTCTGAATCTCAGCGTCTCGGCCATGAGCCGCACGCTTTCGCGCTTGCGCGTCGCGACGGGCGATCCCTTGCTGTTGCAGGCTGGCCGCGCGCTGGTGCTGACACCTTATGCCGAGCAACTGAGCCAGCGTATTCCTGCACTGGCCCGTGAAGCAGAGGCGGCGCTCAGTCGTGCTGAACATCGGTTCGACGTGACCACCCTTGCGCAATGCTTCACGGTGCGCGCGGGTGAGGGCTTCGTCGATCTGCTTGGCGCGGCGTTGATGGATCGCCTCCAACGCGCCGCGCCCGGCGTGCAGGTCCGCTTCACGCCCAAGCCGGACTGGAACGCGCAGCCGTTGCGGGACGGTGCGATTGATCTGGAGATCGGTATTGTCCGGACGGCTGCCCCTGAGGTCCGTACGCGGCCGCTTTTCCGCGATCGCTATGTGGGCGTGTGTCGCGCGGGCCATCCTCAGCTCGGCGCTGCGCCCATCAGCCTGGAACAATGGGCAGCATGTGGCCACGTCATGGTTTCGCGGACAGGCCAAGCGGAAAATGCGATCGACGTGTCATTGGAGCCGCCAAACCTTCGGCGGAAGGTGGCAATCGTGGTGCCGACTTATATGAGCGCGATGCAACTGGTGCGCCATTCGGACTTGTTCGCCGCCGTTCCACGTTCCTGCCTGGGGAATGCCTTTGTAACGGATTTCACGGCGGCCAATGGGTTGCAGTATTTCGAACTGCCGCTGGCCATACCCGCTTTCACCATTTCAGAGATCTGGCATCCGCGCCTTGATCACGATCCGGCGCATCAATGGTTTCGCACTGAAGTTCTAGAGCTGTGCCGTGCGGCATATCCGCAGAATCCGCTCGAGATACGCGCCGAAGGCAGGTAGGCCGTTATCGCTGGACAGAGAGCGTGGGAGCGCTGGGTGGCCGGTACCCAAGATAGGCGGACGTCCCGCCATGCATCGCCCAAACTTCGCGCCACGGCGGGATAGGGGGGGGCAGGGCGCGTCGCTGGCGCTCGAGGTGTATTGCCGCCTTTTCAGGCAGTCGTGGAGAACAGGCTTCCCGAACGCTTGCCTTCCGCTTGCTGGGCCTGTGCAAGTTGGCCGATTGCAGTTTCAAGTGCCGCAGAGACCGAGCTTGCCTCCGTCGACAGCGCCTGAAGCCGCGCAGCCGCTTCCTTATCGACAGTGGCTTGTTTCGATTCGGCTTCCATCTGGCTTTGCAATGCTGAAAGCCGCTGCCGCAGCGCATTGATCTGTGCTTTCAACTGTTTGACCACAGGGCTGTCGCTGGACGTGCCCGCGTCGCTCGATGATGGATTCAAGCCAGTCGATGATTGCGCTTGGTCCGTGTTCGAACGGATGTCGTTGCCTTTCGAGGTGGATGGAGCCGCAGCTTCATTCGCTGCTGAGGCGCTGGATGGGCGGCTCGCCGCAGGCGGCACGGCGTTGGGCGTGAGTGAGGGATCGACTCGCATGGCTGATTCTTCTTGTTTGAATGTCGGCAAGCCGGTGATGTGCTTGCCGCTATACATCGGAATGTTTCTTCGGCATGTCCGCCTGGAACTTGAGGAAGACCGAAGAGGCTTCAGTGCGCGGAAGGCCGCGGATTATTTGCTTGACTCTTATATAAGATATAAGACATTTGACCGGGTGGGGTATTGCGATTAGAATCGCGCCCAAGCGGCGCCCGGACCAGCCTCGGGGTGCCCGAAAAGATTCCCCTGTAACGTCATCTCAGCAGGTCTCCCATGCTTGAAAACTTTCGCGCTCACGTGGCCGCCCGCGCCGCGCTCGGTATTCCTCCCCTGCCGCTGACGGCTCAGCAGACCGCCGAACTGGTCGAGCTGCTGACCAACCCGCCCGCCGGTGAAGAGCAGACGCTGCTCGACCTGATTACCCATCGCGTGCCCGCTGGCGTGGACGAAGCCGCCCGTGTGAAGGCCGGCTTCCTGGCCGCCGTGGCGAAGGGTGAAACCGCTTGCCCGCTGATTTCGCGTGCCCGCGCGACCGAACTGCTCGGCACGATGCTGGGCGGCTACAACATCCAGCCGCTGATCGAGCTGCTGTCCGACGACGCCGTCGCCGCCGTCGCTGCCGACGCACTGAAGAAAACCCTGCTGATGTTCGACCAGTTCCATGACGTGAAGGAACTCGCCGACAAGGGCAACGCGCATGCGAAGGCCGTGCTGCAGAGCTGGGCCGACGCCGAATGGTTCACGAGCCGTCCGGAAGTGCCGGAAAGCCTGACCATCACCGTGTTCAAGGTCACGGGCGAAACCAACACCGACGACCTGTCGCCGGCACCGGACGCCACCACCCGCCCGGACATCCCGATGCACGCGCTGGCGATGCTGAAGAACGCGCGCCCCGGCATCACGCCGGAAGAAGACGGCAAGCGCGGTCCGGTCAAGTTCATCGAATCGCTGAAGGAAAAGGGTCACCTGGTCGCCTACGTCGGCGACGTGGTCGGCACCGGCTCCTCGCGCAAGTCGGCTACCAACTCGGTGCTGTGGTTCACGGGCGAAGACATCCCGTTCGTCCCCAACAAGCGCTTCGGCGGCGTGTGCCTCGGCGGCAAGATCGCCCCGATCTTCTACAACACGATGGAAGATGCCGGCGCGCTGCCGATCGAACTCGACGTGTCGCAAATGAACATGGGCGACGTGGTCGAACTGCGCCCGTACGAAGGCAAGGCGCTGAAGGACGGCAAGGTGATCGCCGAATTCCAGGTCAAGTCGGACGTGCTGTTCGACGAAGTGCGTGCCGGCGGCCGCATTCCGCTGATCATCGGCCGCGGCCTGACCGCCAAGGCGCGTGAAGCGCTGGGCCTCGCACCGTCGACGCTGTTCCGCCTGCCGCATCAGCCGGCCGACAGCGGCAAGGGCTTCTCGCTCGCGCAGAAGATGGTCGGTCGCGCGTGCGGCCTGCCGGAAGGCCAGGGCATCCGTCCGGGCACGTACTGCGAACCGAAGATGACCTCGGTCGGCTCGCAAGACACCACCGGCCCGATGACCCGCGACGAACTGAAGGACCTGGCGTGCCTGGGCTTCTCGGCCGACCTCGTGATGCAGTCGTTCTGCCACACCGCTGCGTATCCGAAGCCGGTGGACGTGAAGACGCATCAGACGCTGCCCAACTTCATCAGCACGCGTGGCGGTATCGCGCTGCGCCCGGGCGATGGCGTGATCCACTCGTGGCTGAACCGCATGCTGCTGCCCGACACCGTCGGCACCGGCGGCGACTCGCACACGCGCTTCCCGATCGGTATCAGCTTCCCGGCAGGCTCGGGCCTGGTCGCCTTCGCGGCTGCCACCGGCACGATGCCGCTGGACATGCCGGAATCGGTGCTGGTCCGCTTCAAGGGCAAGATGCAGCCGGGCGTCACGCTGCGTGACCTCGTCAACGCGATTCCGCTGTACGCGATCAAGCAGGGCATGCTGACGGTCGCCAAGCAAGGCAAGAAGAACATCTTCTCGGGCCGCATCCTCGAAATCGAAGGCCTGCCTGACCTGAAGGTCGAGCAAGCGTTCGAGCTGTCGGACGCCTCTGCTGAGCGTTCGGCCGCCGGTTGCACGGTGCACCTGAACAAGGAACCGATCATCGAATACCTGAACAGCAACATCACGCTGCTCAAGTGGATGATCGCGCAGGGCTATCAAGACCCGCGAAGCCTGCAACGCCGAATCAAGGCAATGGAAGCATGGCTGGCCGATCCGCAACTGCTGCAGCCGGATGCTGACGCCGAGTACGCCGCCGTCATCGAGATCGACCTGGCTGACATCCACGAGCCGATCGTGGCCTGCCCGAACGATCCGGACGACGTGAAGACGCTGTCCGACGTGGCCGGCGCGACGATCGACGAAGTGTTCATCGGCTCGTGCATGACCAACATCGGCCACTTCCGTGCGGCGTCGAAGCTGCTGGAAGGCAAGCGCGACATCCCGGTCAAGCTGTGGGTTGCGCCGCCGACCAAGATGGACCAGAAGCAGCTGACCGAAGAAGGCCACTACGGCGTGTTCGGCACGGCCGGCGCCCGCACCGAAATGCCGGGCTGCTCGCTGTGCATGGGCAACCAGGCACAGGTGCGCGAAGGTGCGACGGTTATGTCGACGTCGACCCGCAACTTCCCGAACCGTCTGGGCAAGAACACGAATGTGTATCTGGGTTCGGCGGAACTGGCGGCAATCTGCTCGCGTCTGGGCAAGATTCCGACCAAGGAAGAGTACATGGCCGACATGGGTGTGCTTAACGCGAACGGCGACAAGATCTACAAGTACATGAACTTCGACCAGATCGAAGACTTCAAGGAAGTGGCCGACACCGTGCAGATGTAATGCGTAGTCGCAGCCGCGTCGGGTCGTTCCTGACGCGGTGACGTAAAAAAGGCGCCGGGGGTTGAATGCCCACGGCGCCATTTTTTTTGACCCTTCACTGGATTGCGCAGCTGGCCGAAACTCAAAGGGAGCAGGCTCCCTCAGCCGCGCGCTGTCAGTGGATGATGATCGACACCGTTGAATACGCCGGCACCGTGATCGTCTCGCTGTACGTGCCAGCCTTTGTGCCGCGCGCGACCGGGAACTGGCCGAAGCCTTGCAGCGTGGCCGGTACGGACGTCGGCATGGTGCGCTGGCTGCTGTAGTTCGGGCCGTTCAGCGCCGGGATCGAAAAGCCGCTGTCCGAGCGAGCCGGATACGCAAAGCCCGACGGGCTGCCCGGCACCGGCAGTAGAGCGACCGCCGTGCCCCAGCGACCCGTTGCATCGCCCAGGCCTGCACCACCACCGGCCTGGATTGCGCTGTTCAGTACCGCAGCCGAATCCGTCGACGAGAAGTTCTGCAGCAGATTCGTGTAGTACGCAATGCCGTACTGGCGCAGCAAGAAGCCGCCCAGGCTGCCCGAAATCGGATACCCCGGGCACGACGAAGACAGCGACGGATCAAACGCCGTCAGCGAGCAGTCGTACGCGCTTTGCAGCCAGGCTGGGAAGCGGCTGTCGCGCACGTTGTTGAAGGTGGGGTCGATCTGGCTGGAGAGCACGTCTTCCATCGTCATCGCCGTCATTTCTTCCAGCCACGTGCCGTACATGTACTGCGAGCCGTGCAGCACGCCGCGCTGATAGAAGTTGGCCATGTGGGTGAACTCATGGCCGAGTGTCGAGATGACGGTGTTCAGCCCGTCTGTGCCGCCCAGGTAGATGGTTTCCGAATCCACATACAGCGACAGCGACTGGTTCGACAGCGGCTGCGAGCTGGTGGTGAAGTTGTTGCGCGCCCAGAAATAGCCGACGCGGCCATAGGCCTGGCCGTCGGGCTGGATGTTCAGCACCACGATATCGAGCGCCTGGTTCGGATCGATCAGGCTGGCGGAGCTGGAATAGCTGCCCCACGGCTGGCCGACCAGCGAAGTGGCCAGCGTGTAGACCGACTGCGTGCCCGAAGCAAACTTGGTGATGAGCGTATTGATGATGCCGTCGCTGATCTTGCTCGTACCGTACTCGGTGTTTTCCACCCACAGGTTGATGACGCGACCATCCGTGGCTGTGGTTTGCTGGCGCAGCGTGGCCGTGCGCACGGTGGCGGTGCCGTCCGGCTGCTGGTGGTTCCACGTACGCTGCGTGCCGACGCTGGCCACCGACTGCGGACGCAGGACCGTATCGTTGGAGGCACCTTGCGTTTTGAGCGGGCCGCCACCGGTGGCGTATCCGTCCAGCGCATGCATGTTGAAATCGGAAAGCTGGCGGTCGAACGCGGCGTTGGCGTCATTGCCCGCCACGTCGGCGGCAGTCTTCGGGACTGGCGTGCCCGTGGCGTTCAGCAGCCCCAGCCCTGTCAGCGAGATGGACGGCATCGGCTGAGCCGCCGCACTCTGGTTGGTGTAGACGAGCGTCACGCTCTGACCGGTGAGCCCCGCGATCGACACTGGCACCGAGCCGGCTGCTCCGCCCGTATTGGTGGCTTGCCACACGCCCACGCCGGAGCCGGCGTAAGTATTGCCCAGTGCGCCGCAGTTCGACCCGCTGCACGCCGCCGCCACGGTGATATTGGCTGACGAGCCTTGTGTGGACGCCGGGGTGGCCCCCGAGCCGCCACCGCCACCGCCGCCACCACAGGCGGCCAGAGTACCTGCCGCGGCCACCATCATCGCGATGGTCCATTGCTTCGTGCCGCGCACGTTGTTGCTGCTGCGTTCCATCCACTTCTCTCCAATTCCGCACATAACAAATGCCTGCACAGGGGCGGCTCGTGACTGCCTCAAGCGCAACATGCGGACGGATTCTCAAGGTGAAGTGGCGGATTCGATCCGTGGAAATGACGCCCTCACAGGCGCCAATTCCCCCCGATGTGGGGGTGCGCAAAGTTTGCGTTGTCGAAAAGGTTGAAAAAGTCGTAGCCGCGGGATGTAGATGCAGAAAACGGAGGAGGGAGCTCGGCGCCACTTTGGCGACGGTGCCGTCCGCTAGAATGGGCCGCCCGCTCATTCACAGCGCCGCAAACGCGCTCAATACGTCACCCGCCGATGCTCGTTGCGCAGCTCAAATCGTTCTTCATGGTCGCCCGCCTGGGCAGCATCACGCTGGCCGCCAAGCAGCTTGGCCTGTCGCAGCCGACCGTGACTTCGCAGATCCGCGCCCTGGAAGAGGCCTACGGCGTCGAGCTGTTCTACCGGGGCGGTCGCCGGCTGAGTCTGTCTGATGCCGGCGTACGGCTGATGCCGCTGGTAGACCAGCTCGTGCGCCAGGAAACCGAGATCGATTTCTTCCTGCGCAACTCCGGCGACATGGGATCGGGCCACCTGCGCATCGGCGCGACGGCGCCGTATTACGTGCTCGACATCGTGGACCGCTTCTGCAAGAGCCACCCTGGCATCGATGTCAGCATCGAAGCCGGCAATTCGGTGCAGATGCTCGAGGCGCTGCAGGAGTACCGGGTGGACGTGGCCTCGTCGTCGCAGCGGGTGGACGACGCGCGCTTTCTGCGCATTGAACTGGCCCGCGATCCGCTCGTGCTGGTGGTGCATCGCAGCCACGCGCTCGCCGACCGGACGAGCGTGCCTGTGAGCGTGCTGTCGCAATGCCGGCTGCTGGTGCGCGAAGTCGGGTCGACCACGCGCGCCATGACCGAAACGATGATGGCCCAGGCAGGTGTGACGCCGGCCTCTACGGTGGAGATCGGCAGCCGGGAATCCATCCGGGAGGCCATCACGCGCAACCTGGGCGTGAGCGTCATCGCCCGCCAGGAAGTACCGAGCCATGCCGATCTGCGCGTGCTGCCGTTCGAAGGCGGGGCGCCGGAACTGAGCGAATACCTGTATTGCCTGCAGGATCGGCGGGATGCGCGATTGATTGCCGCCTTCCTGAGCGAAGTCCGGCCGGTCTCGTCATAGACAAACCAAAATCCGGAAATGCGCGCATTGGCGTTTTTGGGGTAACTGCCACAAGGGGTACATGTCGGCTGGCTACAGTGGCGACCGTTTTTGCCACTGTCTGCGCCCCCGTGCCCCTATCTCAGCCTGTTACCAACCCAACCTCGGGTTCCGCCGCGCCGTTCCTGTCCGTGCGGCAAGTCTCGCGCCGCTTTGGCGCGTTCACGGCGCTCGATGGTGTGTCGCTGGATGTGGCGCAGGGCGAATTTGTCTGCCTGCTGGGCCCGTCGGGCTGCGGCAAGACGACCCTGCTGCGCATCATTGCCGGGCTGGAGGCGCACGACGGCGGCCAGATCGTCGCCGGTGGCCGCGATATTTCCAGCCTGCCCCCGCGCGAGCGTGACTACGGCATCGTCTTCCAGTCGTACGCGCTGTTCCCCAACCTGACGGTTGCGCAGAACGTCGGTTACGGGCTGGACAGCAGCAACGGCAACCGTGCGCGCATGCAGGCGCGTGTCTCGGAGATGCTCGCCCTGGTCGGCCTGGCCGGCAGCGAGGCGAAATACCCGTCGCAGCTGTCGGGCGGCCAGCAGCAGCGTGTGGCACTGGCCCGCGCGCTGGCGCCCGCGCCATCGCTGTTGCTGCTGGATGAGCCGATGTCGGCGTTGGACGCCCAGGTGCGCGAACACCTGCGCATCGAGCTGCGCCGCCTGCAGCGCAAGCTGAACGTCACCACGCTGATGGTTACGCATGACCAGGACGAGGCCATGGCAATGGCCGATCGCATCGCGGTGATGTCCAACGGCCGCATTGAGCAGACGGGCTCGCCGGCGGAGATTTATTCGCGCCCGGCCACCGGCTTTGTCGCCGGGTTTGTCGGCCAGGCCAACTGGCTGCCGCTCGAACGCGCGGAGGACGGCACGCCCACGCTGGCCGGCCAACCGTTGCTACTCGATCCGGCTTTCGCCGATGGCGGATCGATGCAAGGCCGCCTGTTCTGCCGCCCCGAGGCCGTCACGCTGCACCCCGACGACGACGCTCCCAACCGCCATCTCGCCCGCGTGGTCGACCAGATCTACCTGGGCAGCCGCACGCGCGTGACGCTGTCGATCGATGGCCTGGCCGATGCACCGCTGGTGGCCGAAGTGGCATCGAACGCCCTGCAAGCCGGCCGCAATGACCTGGCTGACAGCAAGCTTTGGATCGCGCTGGAGCGCGACGGCCTGCGCGTGTATGCCTGAGGCCGCCATGTCGATGCTGCCCCCCGAGGCCAACGTGGTTGCAGCCACGCAATCCGACCCGGTTCGCTCTGCGAGCCGTCCTTTCTGGCGTACCGATACGCCCGTGCTGACCGGCATGAAGCTTGGCTGGCTGCTGTTGCTCACCATCGGCTTGCTGTTGCCGACAGCGATGATGTTGTTGCAGGCCACGGGGCTGGTCGCCAGTGTGCGCAGCACAGACGAGCACGGCCTGACGCTGGTTGCCCACGTGGTGCGGGCGCCGAATTTTCTCGACATGGTTGGCCGTACGCTGGCCGTGTCCGGCGCCGTGGCCGCCATTGTGGTGCCGCTGGCGTTTGCCCTGGCTTACGCGGTGCAACGCACCCGCATGCCGTTGCGCGGCACGATGCGTACGCTGGCGATGCTGCCGCTGTTTGCACCGTCGCTGCTGCCGGGCATTGCGCTGGTCTACCTGTTCGGCAACCAGGGCCTGTTCAAGGCATGGATGAACGGCAGCAACATCTATGGCTTCTGGGGCATCGTGCTGGGTGAGGTGTTCTACACGTTTCCGTATGCACTGATGCTGCTGCTGGCGACCCTCACACTGGCGGACGGCCGGCTGTATGACGCCGCACGTGCCATGGGCGCAAGCCCGTGGCGCACGTTCCGCACGGTCACGCTGCCCGGCGCGCGCTACGGCTTGTTTGGCGCCTTCGCGCTGGTCTTCACGCTGGTCGCGACCGACTTTGGCGTGCCGACCGTGGTGGGCGGCAGCTACCAGGTGCTGGCCGTGGAGGCCTACAAGGCGGTGGTCGGCCAGCAGCAGTTTGCGCGCGGCGCCGTCATCGGCTTGATGCTGCTACTGCCTGCGCTGCTGACCTTTGCGGTAGAGCGCTTCGTGCAGCGTCGCCAGCACGCCGCGCTGGCCAGCCGTGCACAGCCATATCACCCGCAGCCGGATCGCGTGCGTGACGGGCTCTTCCTGCTGCTGAGCGTGCTGGTGGTCGGCGGGATTCTGCTGATGCTGGCCACCGCCATTGGCGCGTCGCTGGTCAAGCTCTGGCCGTACAACCTCGAGCTGTCGCTGCGCAACTACGACTTCGACAACATGGACGGCGGCGGCTGGCTTGCGTATCGCAACAGCCTGAAGCTGGCCGCGCTCACAACCGTGTTCGGTACCGCACTGATATTCACCGGCGCCTGGCTGGTCGAAAAAACGCGCGCCGCAGGGTGGCTGCAATCGTGGCTGCATTCGGCCATCCGCTTTGCGGTGCTGTTGCCGATGGCGGTGCCCGGCCTCGTGCTGGGTCTAGGCTACGTGTTCTTCTTCAACCATCCGGCCAATCCGCTCAACGGCCTGTATGGCGGCATGGCGCTGATGGTGCTCTGCACGATCATGCATTGCGCCACGGCGGCGCACCTGACATCCGTAGCGTCGCTGGGGCAGCTCGATCCGGTGTTCGAGGCGGTGTCGGCCTCGCTCAAGGTGTCGGCGCTGCGCACGTACTGGCGCGTGACGCTGCCGATGTGTCTGCCTGCCGTCCTGTCGTGCGCGCGCTATCTGTTCGTGTCGGCCATGACCACCGTGTCGGCCGTGATCTTCCTTTACAGCCCGGACACCGTGCTCGCGTCCGTGGCCGTGTTGAACATGGACGACGCCGGCGACATCGGCCCCGCCGCGGCCATGTCCACGCTCATTCTTGTCACGTCGATCGTCGTATCGCTGCTGCTGGAGCTGGCCATGCGCGGCATCGTGCGCCGCACGCAGGCCTGGCGCACGGCGGCGCATTGAATTCGTAGTCCGTCATAGCAGAACCGCAACAAGCAGAAAGGAAGCAAGAACATGGGTGACTCCTCCCCGATCTCGGCGCGCCAGGCGGGCGCAGACCGCCTCAACCCTGGCAACACGCCGTTGCGGCTCGAGGCCGCGGTCCTGGACTGGGCTGGCACCGTGGTCGATTTCGGCTCGTTTGCCCCGACGCAGATCTTCGTCGAAGCGTTTGCCGAGTTTGGCGTGGCCATCACGCTGGACGAAGCACGTGGCCCCATGGGCCTGGGCAAGTGGGACCACATCCGCACGCTGTGCAACGACGGCGCGATTGCCGCGCGCTTCTCGCTCGCACACGGCCGCATGCCCACCGATGACGATGTCACCGCCATCTACAACCGCTTCATGCCGCTGCAGATCGAAAAGGTCGGCGCGCATTCCGCCCTGATTCCGGGCGCGCTGGACACCGTCGCCGCGCTGCGCGAAGCCGGTTTGAAGATCGGCACGTGCTCGGGTTACCCGCGCGTGGTGATGGACCGTGTAGTCGACTTGGCTGCCAGTGCCGGCTACATGCCCGACTGCGTGGTCGCTTGCGATGAAGTGCCCCGCGCCCGCCCGTGGCCTGCGCAGGCCCTGCGTTGCGTGGTCGATCTTGCGATTGGTGACGTAGCCGCCTGCGTGAAGGTCGACGACACCGTGCCCGGCATCGAAGAGGGCCGCCGGGCCGGCATGTGGACCGTTGCGCTGCTGATGTCGGGCAACGCGCTCGGCCTGCCGTACGAACAGTACGCCGCGCTGTCTGCGGACGAGCGTGCGCGCCATCGGGTCGCCATCTCGGCCGGTTTTTCCGCCTGCCGTCCGCATTACGAGATCGACACGATTGCCGATCTGCCTGAAGTCGTGGCCGACATCAACCGCCGCCTCGCGCGCGGTGATCGCCCGCAGTGCATTTGAGTTTGTAGTCCTGTTCGTTGTCTTTTCCGCTGCATCACACCATACCGAGGAAACCATGACCGCACGTCTTTCCCTGCTGGCTGTCGCAATCACGTCGGCAACGATGGCGTTTGCCACGTCGGCATTCGCCAAGACCACGTTGACCGTGTACACGGCACTGGAAGCTGACCAAGTGAAGGCGTACCAGGAGGCTTTCGAGAAGGCCAATCCGGACATCGAGATCAAGTGGGTGCGCGACTCCACTGGCGTTGTCACCGCCAAGCTGCTGGCCGAGAAGAACAACCCGCGCGCTGACGTGGTGTGGGGCCTTGCCGCATCGAGCCTGGCCATCCTGGACAAGGAAGGCATGCTGACGCCGTACGCGCCGGCCGATCTGGCGAAGATCGGTGCGACGTACCGCGACAAGGCGAACCCGCCGGCATGGGTTGGCATGGATGCCTGGGGCGCCGCCATCTGCTTCAACACCGTCGAAGCAGAAAAGCAGCACCTGCCGAAGCCGACTTCCTGGGCAGACCTCACCAAGCCCGTGTACGCCGGCAAGATCGTCATGCCGAACCCGGCCTCGTCCGGCACGGGTTACCTCGACGTCAGCGCATGGCTGCAGATGCTGGGTGAGCAAAAGGGCTGGGCCTACATGGACGCGCTGCATCAGAACATCGGCCAGTACACGCACTCGGGCTCCAAGCCTTGCAAGATGGCGGCCTCGGGTGAATTCCCGATCGGTATCGCGTTTGAATACCGTGCCGTGAAATCGAAGAAGGAAGGTGCACCCATCGACATCGTGCTGCCGTCCGAAGGCCTGGGCTGGGACGTGGAAGCCACCGGCATCATGAAGGGCACCAAGAACCTGGACGCCGCCAAGAAGCTGGCTGACTTTTCGGCAAGCCCGGCTGCAATGGCGCTGTACGAGAAGAACTTTGCCGTGGTCGCCACGCCGGGCTTCTCCAAGCCGGATCCGCTGCTGCCGGCTGACTACGAAAAGCGTCTGATCAAGAACGACTTCACGTGGGCCAGCGCCAACCGCGACCGCATCCTGGCCGAGTGGACGAAGCGCTACGACGGCAAGTCGGAGAAGAAGTAAGCGATGCAAGCTCCCGTGACTCTTGGGGGCCTGGATGCCAGCACCGACGTCGCCATTGTCGGGGCTGGCATTCTGGGCTTGGCGCATGCAGCCGCTGCCGTCAAACGCGGCCTGCGCGTGACGGTGTTCGAGCGCAGTGATATTGCCGTCGGCGCGTCTATTCGCAATTTCGGTCAGATGCTGGTGACTGGCCAGCCGCCCGGCATCATGCTGGACCTCGCGCGTGAAAGCCGCGCGCTGTATCTCGACTGGGCCGACAAGGCAGGCATCTTTGCGCGCGCCAACGGTGCGCTGCTGTTTGCCCGCAATGTCTCAGAAGAGGCCGTGCTGGACGAGTTCATGGCGACGCGCGCAACGGCCTTCGGCTACAACGTCAAGCTGTTGCGCAGCGCAGACCTGGCAAACCTCTACGATGGCCGCTTCATGCGCCACCGCGCAGCGCTTCAGGGCTTCGATGACCTGCAGCTCTATTCGCGCGAAGCCATTCCGGCGCTGGCGTCTTGGCTTGCCACGCAAGGCGTGCGCTTCCATTTCGGTACGCTGGTGCGCCATGTGGAAGGCGGCCGGCTGGAGACCACCGCCGGCGTGTGCAACGCCCAGCGTGTGATTGTCTGCAGCGGCCATGATTACCAGACGTTGTGCGCTGACCACCTTCGCGCGCTGCAACCGCAGGTGTGCCGCTTGCAGATGCTGCGCGTCACGCCCGAAGACGGCTTCCGCCTGGAGCACGCCGTGCTAACCGGGCTGTCATGCACGCACTACGGGGCATTTGCTGATTTGCCAACCGCCCGTGCGCTGGCCATGCAGATTGAACATCAGCGCCCCGAGCTGGCGCGTCACGGCATTCACCTGCTGGTCAGTCCAACGCCCTATGGCGACTGGATCATTGGTGATTCGCACGACTACGGCCAGGACGCCCGCCCGTTCAATGCCGAGTCGGTCGACAACATCATGCTCGACCTCGCGCGTGACACGTTTGGCAGCAAGCTGCGCGTGGTGGAGCGTTGGCAGGGCGTATATGGCGCCAAGTGCCATGTACCCGGCAGCGGCGCGTTCTCCATCACCTGCGTCGACGATCGCACCACCGTCGCGCTGATGCACAGCGGCATCGGCATGAGCGTGGGACCGGCGCTGGCGCATCGGCATATGGATGCACTCGTCGACGGCACCGAATTGCCGCAATGGACGCCACCCGCAGGTTCGCCCGCAGCGCCCGCAACTGTGGCTGCCTGACGGAGCGTCGCTCACCGACAAGACGCCCGCACGGTTCACGCCGCGCGGGCGTTCTTGTTTTCAGGCAGCAAAGAGTTCGACGATCGGCCAGCCGCGCGATTCGGCCACGGCACGCAAGGTGCTGTCGGGGCTCACGGCCACCGGGTGTGAAACCGCTTCGAGCAGCGGCAGGTCGTTGCGTGAATCGCTGTAGAACACGGTGCGCGAGAAGTCCGTCATGCGCTGGCCGCGCTGCGCGAGCCACTCCGTCACGCGGACGATCTTGCCCGCGCCGAACGTGGCCGTGCCGAGCGGATTGCCCGTGAAGGCACCATCGCTGCGGCCGTTGACCGTCTCGCCCTCCACCGCCAGCAGATGCGGCACGTTGAACGCCGCGGCAATCGGCTCGGTCAGGTAGCGGTGCGTGGCGGTCACGATGCAGCAAAGGTCGCCGGCGCGCAGGTGCGAGTCGACCAGTTGCCGCGCACGCGGCAGCATGGCCGGTGTGATGATGTCGCGCAGGAACGTGGCACGCCAAGCGTCGAGCCGCGTGCGCGGGTGCTGGGCCAGCAGGCCGAGCGAGAAGCGCGCGTGTCGCGCAAAGTCGAGCGTGCCGTCACGGTATTCCCGCATCCAGCATTCGTTGGCTTGCTCGAAGACGCTTCGATCCACGGCACCCTGGGCGACCAGGAAGCGGCCCCATTCGTATTCGCTGTCAATGGGCAGCAGGGTGTGGTCCAGGTCGAACAGGGCAAGCGATTGCATACAGCAGGCGGGCGGGGGCGGTTGAAAAACCGCGAGGTTACGGCCCTAGCGCGTCGCGGCTGTGTCCATCGCCATAACTTTGGCGATGAACGCATCGGCCTTTTTATTGGGTGCCTGTGCAAGCCGCGGGTCCACGCAGTCAAGGAACGCGCGCACCAGCCGCGCGTCCTTGCGCTCCTTCAGGAAGTACAGGTATTCGTGGATGACCGGCGCGTTGCCGGCAAACGGCAGCACGCGCACGTCGGGCCGGCGCGGCGCTTCACGCGCGGGCACGATGCTGCAGCCCAGCCTCAGGCTGATCGCCTCGTAAATGGCTTCGCGACTGCCGATGATGCTCGTGTTGGCGGGCTCGATGCCAGCCTTGGCGAACGCGTCTTCGGTGACGCGGCGGGTGACGGAGCCGGGCTCGCGCATCAGCAGTTGGCAGCCGGCAATGTCATCCAACGTAATGTTCGGGCGCCGTGCAAGCGCGTGGTCCAGCGGCACCACCAGCACCATCGTGTCTTCGGCCAGCGTGATGCGATGCAGGCGTTCGTCATCCACCGCGTGAGACGAAACCGCCAGGTCGATACGCACCTCCGACAGCGCTTCGAGCATCTGCTGCGAGTTGCCGAATTCGATGGTGATCTCAATGGTCGGATGCCGCGCGCGAAACGCCGCCACGCTGGGCAGGATGTAGTACGGGCCCGTAGCGCCCACGCGCAGGTTGCCGGTGCGCAGATCGCCGGCATTGCGCAGGAGAAAATCGACGTCACCTTCCTGCTGCGCCAGGCGCTCGACGATGGGCATAAGGCTCACACCAAGGTCGGACAGGTCCAGCCGGCTGCCGCGGCGGTGGAACAACTCCACGCCGTACATCTCTTCCAGCTGGCGGATGCGTCCGGTCACGGTCGGCTGCGACAGGCGCAGGTGCTTGGCAGCGGAGGTAACGCTGCCCTGGCGCGCCACCTCGAAGAACGACATCAGTAGATCGCCCAGCATGGTTGTGTTTCCCTGATATGTCTTTTTGATCGTCAGGTGCACAGTCTAGGCAGCGTTTGTGACGCTACATACCGTGAAACCTTACGGTCAGCCAAGGCCGCAGACGCTGGCGGCCGGCAACTGCCACGCGCGTGTCAACGTGGTATGCGTCGATTTCAAAGTGGCAGGGCATTGCGAAGAGGGCGCCGGGCGCACATCGTGCTACCGTATGAACCTATGCGCGCAACAGAGGAGACACCATGCCGGTGCTGAAGGTCGATGTCGTCACGGCAGAAGAGCGGCTGTACGAAGGCAACGCCAAGTTTGTGGTCATCCCCGGCACCGAGGGTGAACTGGGCATCCTGCCTGGCCATGAACGTCTGCTGACGCGCATGCGCCCGGGCAGTCTCCGCGTCACACAGGAGAACGGTGAAGAGGTGATTCTGTTTGTGGCGGGCGGCTTTGTCGACGTCCAGCCCGAGCAGGTCATTGTGCTGGCAGACACCGCCGTGCGCGCACACGATCTGGATGAGGCAAAGGCGCAGCAGGCCCGCAAGGCGGCTGAGGAGCTGATGCAGAACAGCAAGAGCAAGTTCGACTACGCGCGCGCGCAGGCTGAGTTGGCTGAAGCCGTGGCACAACTGGCCGCCATCGAACGTTTGCGCAAGCGCCGCCGCTGAGCCTCTTCCGTCACAAATGGCCCCCGCTGGCCTCACACCATAACGGCGGTAATGTGTCGCCCCAGCAGGGGAGGGGTAAAGAACCGCGCCGGTTCTCCGTTTTAAAGCAGAACTATCGAATTCCCGCTGAACGTCGCCCCACAGACGTGATCGGTTCTGCCGGTTCTGCTGATGTCGCCCCTTGTTGTAATGGCCCGTGCGTTTGCGCTTGGTTGCCGCAAACACCCGAGTGCTGAGCATTCATTCGCGTTGCCCATGCGCTTGCCGCGCGCGCCCTCCAAGCCGAAGCGGTGTGCGCAAATGTTTGCGGTGGCCGCTGCGCTGCTTTGCCGCACGGCGCAGGCACAAACAGACGTCACCGATCTGACCGCACTGCCCATCGAGCAACTCATGCAGGTGCAAGTCGTCACCGGGGCGTCCAAGTACGCGCAAGCCGCGAATGAGGCACCGGCCAATGTTTCCGTCATCACGGCGGCGGATATCAAAGCCTATGGCTGGCGCACGCTGGCCGACATCCTGGGCAGTCTCCCGGGGCTGTACACCAACTACGACCGCAACTACACCACGCTGGGCGCACGCGGCTTCTTGCGCGCGGGCGACTACGACACGCGCTTCCTGTTGCTCATTGACGGCCATCGCACCAACGATCCCATCTTCGACCAGGCGGCCGTCGGCTCCGAAGCCATTCTCAACGTCGACCTGATCGAGCGGGTGGAGTACGTGCCCGGAGCCGGGTCGGCGGTGTACGGATCGAACGCGCTGTTCGGTGTGATCAACATCATCACCAAGCGAGGCCGTGACATTGACGGCGTGCAGGCCAGCGGATCAACGGGCAGCGCCAATGCGCGGGATGCCCGAGTGACGTGGGGCAGGCGGGCCGAGAACGGCGCCGAATGGCTGCTGTCGGCCAGCGTGAACGATGCCCCGGGGCGCGACCTCTACTTTTCCGAGTTCAACCAGCCGGGCGTGAGCGATGGCGTGGCCCGCGGCATGGATTACGACCGCGCCAAGCGCCTGTTTGCCAAGGGCAGTTTTGGCGAGTTCGGGCTGACCTTCGGCTACGTCGATCGTACGAAGGGCGTGCCGACCGCGCCGTACGACCAAAGCTTCAACGACCCGCGCTCGCGCACCGTCGACACGCGGCAGATGTTCAACGGCACGTGGCAGCACGCGCTGGACGACACGACCGACGTGACGGCGCGGCTGTTCTGGGGCCGCTATGTCTCGCAGGGGGACTACGCGTACAACCCACCACCGGTCGGCATCAACCGCGATCTATTCGACACGGCGTGGTACGGCACGGAACTCAAGTTCGTGACGCGCCGCATCGAGCGCCACACGCTGGTCATCGGCACGGAGCTGCAGCGCGACTACCGTGATGCGATGCGCAATTTCGATACAGCGCCATACGCCAGCTACCTGGACGACCATCGCGACAACAACCGCGTGGGCGTGTATGTGCAGGATCAATTCATGCTCCATCGGGACTGGGTGCTGGACACGGGCCTGCGCTACGACCACACGAGTTTTGCGCCGGGCATCTTCAGCCCGCGCGTGGGCCTGATCTGGCATGCCGCCCCAACGACCACCGTCAAGGCGATCTACGGCATGGCCTATCGCGCGCCGAACGATTACGAGCTGAACTACCAGACCAGTGCGCCCGGCGGCCAACAAGTCACCAATGGGCTGTCGGCCGAACGCATACGCACGTATGAAACGGTAGTCGAGCAACAAGTTGCGGCAGGCGGCAAGGCGACCTTGTCGGTGTTTCAGAACAACGTTTCCAACCTGATCAGCCAAAGCCAAGACCCGAACACCGGGCTGCTCTTTTTCAGCAACGTAGCGCGCGTGCGCACGCGCGGCGCAGAACTCGGCTACGAGCAGAACTGGCCGGGCGGCACGCGCCTGCGCACGAGCTACAGCTTCCAGCGTTCCGAAGATGTCGATACCGGCCAGACGTTGAGCAACTCGCCGCGTCACATGCTCAAGGTCAACGCCACCGCTCCTGTTTGGCGCAGCGACTGGCGTGCCGGTATCGAGGCGCAGTACATCAGCAACCGGCTGACGACAGCCGGCCAGGTGGGCGGTTACTGGATCGCCAACCTGACCTTGCTGGCGGCACGGTTGGCGCCCAATCTGGAGATGTCGACCAGTATCTACAACCTGTTCGATCGGCGCTATGCGGATCCAGCGGGGCCGGAGTTGCCGCAGCCGTCCGTCGAGCAGGATGGCCGTGCCTTTCGCGTGAAATTCACCTACACCTTCCGATGAAAGCCCCGCACGGCATCGTCCGACGCGCCCAATGGCGACGACCGCGCAGGTTATGCGCGGTGCTGGGCGCTGTGCTGGCAGGTGTGGCATGGATGGGTGCCACGCACGCGCAAATGCAGGCCAGCGAGGTGCAGGTCAAGGCGGCGTTCATCTATAACTTTGCGCTGTTCACCAACTGGCCGGCTGATGTCATGCAGGCCGACGCGCCAATGGTGGTGTGCGTGACCGCCCAACATCCGTTGCAGGCGGCCTTGGAAAAACTGACAGGAAAACCCGTGCGCGGACACCGCCTGGAAATCCGAAAGATCAACGATGGCACCGTTGCCGGCTGCCATGTCCTGGTGTTTGACGCGCGCGCCCAGAACGGCGTGCGCCTCGACCCGGGCACGCCGGTGCTGACGGTGTCCGACAGCCCAAAGAGCGAGCGCGTGGCCGGCAACCCCGAACCGATGATCGCGTTGACGCTGCATGACGATCGCGTGGTTTTCGACATCGATGCAGTGGCCGCGCGGCAGGCCCGTCTGCAGCTCAGCTCGCAACTGCTGCGCCTGGCTAGGACCGTGCAATGAGCCTGTCGATTACGACTCCTCGGCCCCGCCTGGGGCACTCCATGGTGCGGGCCAACATGGCCGGTGCCGGCGCGGCGCTGACCATCGCCGGCTTCCTGCTCATCGTGTTCCAGTTCATCGCGCTGCATGCGGCGCTGGTGCGCGACGTGCATGTGCAGGCGCGCATCGTGGGCGCCAACAGCGTGGCCGCGCTGCTCTTCAATGACCGTCGTGCCGCAGAAGAAACCCTGGCCGCGCTGGAGGCCTCGCCGCCGTTGCGTGCGGCAGGTATTTTCAGTGCGCTGCGCAAGCCGTTGGCGCTGTATCAGCACCACGATGCCGCGCCGGTGCGCGCGCCCGATGCCGCCATGCTGCGCGAGTCGGATGTGTCCACGCTCACCACGCTGGAGGTGGTGGAGCCGGTGGAGTCGGAGCGCCGCGTGATCGGCTATGTGGTAGTGCGCTCCAGCCTGACCGAGCTGTACATGCAACTGCTCGGCTATGCCGTGCTGACGGTGTCGGTGGGCATCGGCGCGATGGGTCTGGCGTATCTCGTGATTGCCCGCATGCGCCGTGCGGTGCTGCAGGCAGAGGCGCATCTGGACTACCTCGCCCACATCGATTCCGTCACGGAACTGCCGAACCGGCATGCCTTCAACGAGCGCCTGCAGGTGTCGCTCAAGCGCGCGGGTCAGGCGGGTGCAGTGGGGCTGCTTCTGCTGGATCTGGACAACTTCAAGGTCGTCAACGACACGCTGGGCCACAACAACGGCGACCGCCTGCTGCGCCAGGTTGCGCGGCGGCTGAACGACGTGATCGACCAAGCCAACCTGCGTGCCGTGCTGTGCCGCATCGGCGGGGACGAATTTGCGGTGATCGCCGAGCTGTCTGGCCGTGCGCAGATTGCCGACACGGAAGCGGCAACGCTGGCCGATGGCTTGGCCAAACGCATTCTTGCCGCGTTGGCGGCGCCGTTCGCGCTCGACCTGCATCAGATCTACGTGACGGCGAGCGTGGGCGTGAGCCTGTATCCGCATGACGCACGCGACGTGCAGGTACTCACGCGCAACGCCGACACGGCGATGTACCACGCCAAAAACCACGGCAAGAACGCAGCCGCGAGCTTCACGTCGGAGATGGACCAGCAGGCGCGCCGCCGCCTGCGCGTGGAAGCCGATCTGCGCCGCGCGCTCGATCGCGAGGAACTGCTGCTGGCCTACCAGCCACAGGTGCGCCTGCGGACCGAAGACGCGCACGACGCGGTGCTCTCCAAGGCAAACGTCTATGGCGTGGAAGCACTGGTGCGCTGGCGCCATCCGGAGATCGGCCTGATCGGGCCCGGCGAGTTCATCGCCGTGGCGGAAGAAACCGGCCTGATCGTGCCGCTCGGCCTATGGGTGCTGCGCACCGCGTGCCAGCAGGCTGTGCGCTGGATGCGCGAAGACGGCGTCACGCTGCGGGTGGCCGTCAACCTGTCGGCGCGGCAGACGCGCGACCCGGCCCTCGTGGAAAACGTCATGGACGTGCTGCGCGAAACCGGCATGCCGCCGAATCAGCTCGAACTCGAAATTACGGAGAGCGTGCTGATGGAAGACATCGAGGCCAACATCGCGCTGCTCGAATCCCTGCACGCGGCCGGCATCAGCCTGTCGATTGACGATTTCGGCACCGGGTATTCGTCGCTGGCGTATCTGCAGCGTTTCCCGATCCAGAAGCTCAAGATCGACCGCAGCTTCGTGCAGCGCATGCCCGGCGACGGTGAAGCCATTGCCGGCGCGGTGATCGCCATGGCGCATAGCCTGCGCATGCAAGTGGTGGCCGAAGGCGTGGAAGACCCCGAGCAGCTCGCATTGCTGCGCAACGCCGGATGCGACCTGGGGCAGGGCTATCTGTTCTCGCGCCCGCAGCACGCCGACGCGTTGATGGCGTGGCTCAACCGGCTGGACAACGTTTCGGACAGCGACATCGCTGCCGACGCCGAGGACGATGCAGTGCCGAGCGGGTCGTTGCCGTCGTCGTTGGCGGGGTAACGTTTCCCGCTTCAAGTCGGTTTCTCGGAATTAACCTATTTGGTATACTAACCAAGTAGGTTAAGTTGGCGCGCATGGAAAAACGTACGCCACACGCCAAACTGTCGCTCGTTCGCGAACTGATCCGATCCGGCAGCGTGCGCGCGACACGCAGTGCATACGAGGGAGCGCTCGAGCTAGGTATCACGGATCTGGCGGGCATGTGCGCAGTCGTCATGACGCTGACGCCCCGCTGCTTCTACAAGAGCATGACGACCCATGCCGACCACCGCGTGTGGCAAGACGTCTATCACGCCAAGGCGCGCGGGCAAGACATCTACCTGAAGCTGACCGTTGTTGATGGTGTGCTGATCGTTTCCTTCAAGGAGCTTTGACCATGAAATGCCCGAGCTGTGGTGCCGCCGAGCTGATTCATGACACACGCGATGTGCCATACGTCTACAAGGGCGAGGCCACTGTCATCCCCTCTGTGACGGGGGATTTCTGCCCGGCATGCGATGAAATTGTGCTCGAACGCGGCGAGGGCGACCGATATGGCGAGCTGGTGTCCGCCTTCCAGCGCCAGGTGAATTCGGCCTACATTGACCCCGCCTACATCGCGACTGTGCGTCGCAAACTGAATCTGGACCAGCGCGAGGCCGCCGAGATTTTTGGTGGCGGCGTCAATGCGTTCTCGCGCTATGAAACCGGTAAGACGAAGCCGTCTCTGGCGCTGGTGAAACTCTTGAAGCTTCTCGACCATCACCCCGATCTGCTGGCTGAAATCAAGACGGCTTGATCGCCTCAAAAGAAAAGCCCGCCAATGTGCGGGCTTTTTTTCGAGCACCATCGGGCACGTTCAAGCAGCCGCCCGCCGCGCCGCGCGCGTTGCCCCGGCCGTCAGCACCACCACGGCCGCCAGGATGATGCCCGTGGCGCCCAGCGTTTGCGGCGCGACGACTTCATCTGCAAGCCATGCGCCCATCAGCAGGGCGATGGGCGGGTTCACATACACATAGCTTGTCGCCATGACGGTGGACACGCGCTCCACCAGCGCCATGTAGGCGGTGAATGCGATGGCCGAGCCGAATACCACGAGGTAGCCCCATGCGAGCGCGGCATGCATGCCGATGTGCTTCGGCCACACTTCGCCCGTGATCAGGCTGAGCAGTACGAGCGCCACGCCGCCAAAAGCCATCTCCAATACGAACGCCGTCATGCCCTTGGGCATGTCGATGCGCTTGGAGAGTTGCGAGCCGAACGACCATGACGCAATGGCGGTGGTCAGCGCCAGCACGCCGACTGTGCTGGCCTGGAACTCCGCCCCGCGAAACAACACCGCAATCCCGATGCTGCCCAGCGCAATGGCGCCGATCTCATAGGCACGCAGGCGGCCACCGGCCAGCAGCGTCCACAGCGTGGAGAACAGCGGCATCGACGCGATCATCACCGTGGTCGCACCCGACGAGATGGTCTGCTCGGCCACTGCCGTCATGCCCATGCCGCCCACCAGCATGAAGGCGCCGATCAATGCGCAGTTGCGGACCTGGCGCATGGTCGGCCGATCTTCCGGCTGCTTGCGCTGGCGCAGGATGACCAGCGGAGCGAGCAGCAACGCTGCAGCCAGAAAGCGCGAGCCCATCATCAGGAAGGGCGGCAAATCGGTCAGCGCAAAGCGGATGGCGAGATACGTTGTGCCCCACACCACGTAGGTGATGAGCAGGCACAGGGCGATGAAGGGGGACATGACGGGACCTCTGCGAGGAAGTCCCGATGCTACTCAACGCCGGCTCATGCGCAAAACGAGTTTTGTTATCGCTCGTTGTGAGCGGCGTTAGCAAGCAAGTGAGCTGAGGCGTATGCGAGGTTTGAGACCTCAATCGCCGTGTTCCGAACCTCGCAATCGGGGTTACGAACCCGGCGTGCCGAGTGTTGAACCCCATGCATGGCGTTCAGAACCTCAATGTCGGCGTTCGAACTACGAGATATCGAGGTTCAGAACGCCACCCGTCACGTTCCGAACGCCAACGGTGGAGTTCGGAACCTCAAGCGCGGCGTCTGGAACCTCAAGCGTGGAGTGTTGGAACCCCAAGTGTCGAGTTCAGAACGCCAAGCCTGACGTTCCGAACCTTGGTGGCCCTTCAGATGACCCGGAACCCGTGCGTGCCATCGCGCCGCAACTGCTCCACCAGACCGAACTCCCAGTCGAGGTACCCCTGCATCGCCGTGCGCGGGGCGCTCGTGCCTTCATACGGGCGACGGTACCGGTCGATGCGGTTTGATGCGAGGCGGGTCTCGCCGGTTTCAACGGGCAGGTCGGCGGCCACCCATGCCGTGGTGCCTCCGTCCAGCACCCACACCTCGGCCTGGGTCAGCTTGGCAAGATCGGCGGCGGCAAAACGGGCGAGCTGGCTGCAGCCGCACGTCAGCACGTAGCGGCGTGCCGCCGGGATGCGCGCAAGCGCCGCGGGCAAATCCGAGCGCACGGCAAACCACGCGCCCGGAATATGCCGCGCAACGTAATTGGCGCTGCGTGTGACGTCGATGACGGCGGTGTCGCCCGCTTCCAGCCAGCCGGCCAGGGCGCGGGCGTCGACCGTGCGCGCGGCGGGAGGTTGCGGAGCGGGTGTCTGCCATGTACCGGTGACGCTGCGCTCGCTGGCGCAGACCGGATCTACGACATAGACCTCCCAGCCCATTTGCGCGAGCCACGAGGCGGACATGTCGGCGCGCACGCCGTCGTCATCGGCCAGGACGATGCGCGCGCCGCGCACGGCGGCGGTGTGGTCGGTTTCCTGCACGAGCTGGCCCCCGGGCGCGCTCGCGAAGCCGGGCAGATGGCCGGCGGCGTATTCCTCGGGCGTGCGCACGTCGAGCTTGTAGAGCGTGCGGTCCGGCGCCTCCAATTTGGCAACGTCGGCCAGCGCTATGCGCGGCACGTTGGCGCGCTCAGCCACGGCGCGTGCATCGGCCTGGGCTTGCGCGCGTGTTTCGGCGGACACGTCCAGCGGGTGACGGCGGCTGGCGCCATGGTCCAGCACTTGGTCGGCCAGCAGCCAGCCGATGGTGCCGTTGCGCAGTGCCGCCACCGGGTTGGGAATACCGGCATTCACGAGCGATTGCGTGCCGATGATGCTGCGCGTGCGACCCGCGCAATTGACGATGACCTGCGTGCTCGGGTCGGGCGCCAGCTCGCGGATGCGCAGCACCAGCTCTGCACCCGGCACGCTCGTCGCCGTGGGGATGCTCATGGTCTGAAATTCTTCATAGCGACGCGCATCGACGATGACCACGTCGCGCTTGGCGTCGAGCAGTGCTTTGACCTCCTGCGCGCTGAACGACGGCGTATGGCGGTGCGCCTCGACGTATTCGCCGAAGGCCTTGCTGGGGACATTCACGTCTTGGAACACCTCGCCGCCGGCGGCGCGCCAGCCATCGAGGCCACCTTCGAGCAGGTACACGCGCGTGTAGCCGAGTTCGGCCAACTTGGCCGCCGCTTGCGGGGCGAGGTCCACACCATCGTGCACGCCGTACAGCACGATCAAGGTATCGCGGCGCGGAATGCGCGACCACGCTTCCAGCTCCAGCCGGGAGAGCGGCAAGTTGGCCGCCCACAGCGGATGCGCCTGGGCGTACGGGTCTTCCTCGCGGATGTCGACCAGCGCGATCTCCTTGCGGGCCAGCAGGGCGGCGCGCACGTCGGCATACGCTAGCGTCGGGACATGGGTTTCGGCCAGCGGTGCGGCGACCAGCGATTCGATGGCGTCGATAGGGCTGCTCATGGTGCGGGCGTGTCCTTGGAACGGTCCCAGAGATTGGGCAGGTGGGTATTCGAATAACCGGAGACGAAGGGCTTGCGCTCGCCGTCTTCCGTATAGACGGAGCGGTGGATGCCGCCGATGTTGCCGCCGTACACGTGGATGCTGATCGAGGTGCGATCGTCAAAGGCGTTGTGCACGCGGTGGATGTCGCCAATGCGCGGGGAAACGCGCTCCACAGCGCCGGGCTCCAGGCGGATGGCGGGGCCGTCCGGTTGGGGTTTGCCTTGTGCGTCGAGCTTGAACGGTTGCGAGTATTCAGCGCCGCGCAGCATGCCGATCAGGCCCCACGTGGTGTGGTCGTGAATGGGGGTGCGCTGGCCCGGGCCCCAGACAAAGCTGACGATGGAAAAGCGCTCGCCCGAATCGGCATGCAGCAGGAACTGCTGGAAGTGTTCGGGGTGCGGCTGCGCGTATTCAGCGGGTAGCCAGTCGTCGTGGGCGACAAGCGCGCCGAGCAGGGCACCGGCGCGCGAGAGGATTTCGGCTTCGGTCGGCTGCTGATCCAGCAGGCGCGACAGAGCGGTCACGAAATCACGCAGCGGCACCGTGGACTGGGGTTGTGCGGATGCCGCAGCGGACACGGCAGCGCGGGCAGGCGTGCTCATCGGCAAGTTCCTGATGTGGGGTTCTGCGCATCTTGCTGGACTTGGGCGGAGGCGTCTACTGAAACCCCCAGTGCCGTGCGGCCGACTGGGAGCCGCGCGGAGTTGTCGTGCAGAGCGTGGATTCGGCTGCACAGCACGTCGCGATCGTGTCGATGCTGATCAACGGGGCGATTGATGCATGGTCAAGGGGCAGGCCGTATTGCCACCCGCGGCGGCTTCCACCTTTGACGCGCGGGCTTCCGCTTGGGGCCTAGCGGGCGTTGCCCGAATGGGATTCCGCGCTCGGTCGCGAGCCGCCATGCGGGCCGGCAGTACCCGGCGCTTCCGCGACGTTCTTAGGCAGGTTGGTGGCTGGAGTTGTGGCGCCCGGGGCGTTGTTGCCGCCCTTGCCAAAGCGTGCCGCCAAGCGGTCCTGCACTTCGGTCAACTGGGCTTGCTCTTGCGCTTTTTGTGCGCGTTCCGTCTCGGCCTGCTGGGCTGCGGCGGCTTGTTCGGCCGGCGTAGGCGGCGGAAGTTTGCCGTGGGCGGGGTGCGGTAGCGCCACCACGGTCAAGCTGATGGCCGCTGCGGCGAGCCACAGGGCCGAGTGTGGAATGTTGTGGGGTGTTTGCGGCATGGCGGTCTCCGGGTCGGGATCGCCATGGCTCCAGCAAGTGCGGTGCCGTGTGAGGTCAGGACCTCTCGGCAAGCAAGTTGTGCAACACCGTCTTGAGCAGGTTGAACACGGGGTTGTCGTTGTCTTTCCGATAGGCCATCCAGAGTTCGACCGGCTTGGCCGGCGTGGTGCGCACCGGGCGGTAGACGACGCCCTCGAAGTGCAGCATGGCCGCCGCCGCCGGGATGAGCGCCACGCCAATGCCTGCACGCACCAGCGCCAGCATCGAGTGGATCTGGCTGACGTATTCAACGATGTCGGGCAACACCTCGGCACGCTCGAACAGGCTACTCACCATCTGGTGGAAATAGCGTGCCTCGTATGGCGAATACATGAGCAGCGGTTGGCCCTCGCAATCGCGCAGGCTGGGGCGTTGCGGCCAGCTGTCGGCAACCGCTTCCGGCAGGGCGATCACCAGCGCTTCCTGCGAGCACGGCACGGCAATCAGTTCGCCGTGCTCCACCGGCGGGCGCAGCAGGCCGACGTCGATTTCGCGCGCATCCAGCGCCGAGAGTTGTGCGCCGCTCACCATCTCCTTGAGCGTCAATCGCACGCCCGGTGAAGCCGCCCGCACGGCGCTCACCAGCGAAGGCAACTTCCCGTAGCCGACCGACGCGGTAAAGCCGATCGCCAACTGCCCGGCAGCGCCCGTGGCCACGCGCCGCGCCGTGGCCGCCGCTTCATCGGCCAGCCGCAGGATGCGCGACGCATCGGGCAGAAAACTGCGGCCCGCCGCCGTCAGCTTGACCGAGCGGCTGTTGCGCTCCAGCAGCTCTGTGCCAACCTGGTGTTCGAGCAGGCGCACCTGGCGCGACAGGGGCGGCTGCGTCATGTGCAGGCGTTCGGCCGCCCGCCCGAAATGCAGTTCTTCGGCCACGGCGACAAAGCAGCGGAGTTGGCTGAGTTCAAACATCGATTCAAAACCTGTATGGATTGAGTCAGTGCTTATCTTGGATGGGAAAGATCGCCGGTGCAAGAATCGGCGCGCCCCTTCGGCTTGAAGGGCCAATAACAACCATCAGGAGACAAGCATGTCCATGAAAAGCGCGGAAGTTGGCCGTCGCAGGTTTCTTAAGAACGCGGCAGGCGCAGGCCTTGCAGCGGCCAGCGGCTTGGCCGGCGCGCAGAAGATCGAAGGCTTCAAGCCGAACGCGCGCTACCCCGACGTGGCGGTGGAAGTGCTGGACCCGAGCTTTCTGAAATACCGGCTCTACAGCAGCTCGGTAGAGCAGCTCGCCACCGGCATGCGCTGGGCCGAAGGGCCCGTTTACTTTCCCGCCGGGCGTTACCTGTTGGTGAGCGACATTCCGAACAACCGCATCATGAAATACGACGAGACGAACGGCGCGTTCAGCGTGTTCCGCGAGCCGTCGAACTACGCCAACGGCAATACGCGCGACCGGCAAGGGCGCCTCGTCACGTGCGAGCACTCGGTTACGCGGCGCATCACACGCACCGAATTCAACGGCAGCATCACCGTGCTGGCCGATCAATACCAGGGCAAGCGGCTGAACGCGCCCAACGACATCGTCGTCAAGTCCGACGACAGCATCTGGTTCACGGACCCGACGTTCGGCATCAACGGCAACTGGGAGGGCTTCAAGGCGCAGCCGGAACAGGCCACCACCAACGTCTACCGGATCGATCCGAACGGCAGCATCCGCGCAATCATCACCGACCTCGTCAACCCGAACGGCCTGGCGTTCTCGCCCGACGAGAAGAAGCTCTACGTGGTCGAGTGGAAGGGCACGCCGTCGCGCAGCATCTGGAGCTACGACATTGCGCCCGACGGCACGGCGTCCAACAAGACCAAGCTGATCGACGCTAACGGCGCGGGCGCGCTGGATGGCTTTCGCGTCGACCGCGATGGCAACCTCTGGTGCGGCTGGGGCTCGGACGGGCGCCTGGGCATCAATTCAGCCGACTACGACGGCGTGAAGATTTTCAACGCGCGCGGCAAGCCGATCGGCTTCATCCACCTGCCGGAGCGCTGCCCCAACCTGACCTTCGGCGGGCCGAAGAACAACCGTCTGTACATGGCCAGTTCGCATTCCCTGTACGCCCTTTATGTGGAGGCCGAGGGCGCGGTGTGACGCGCCACTGACCAGACGCGGCCGCGCCGTCACGTGCGGCTGCAGCAAGGGAATTGCTCACCTAGGGAAGACCCTGTATCAATACAAGTTTTGTATTAATCGAGTCAGCAGTTGGCTTGGACTTGAATCGATGCGGGTGCAAAAATTCGCTCATCAACAACACGCATTCATCGCGAGCGAGACATGTCCCGATACAGCCCCAAAGAATTCGCCCAACAGATCGGCTCCGGCCTGCTGTCCTTCCCGGTCACGCACTTCAAGGCGTCGGACCTGTCGTTCGACGAGGCAGCGTATCGCGCCAACCTGAACTGGCTGTTCAGCCACGATGCCGCTGGCCTGTTTGCCGCGGGTGGCACGGGTGAATTCTTCTCGCTCACCGCGGCTGAAACCGACCGCGTGGTGCGCGCTGCCGTGGCGGAAACCGGCGGCAAGATTCCGGTGATCGCCCCGGCGGGCCGCGGCACGGCCGAATCGATCGAATACTGCAAGGCCGCTGAAGCGGCCGGCGCCGACGGCATCCTGCTGCTGCCGCCGTACCTGACCGAAGCCTCTGCCGATGGCGTGGCAGCGCACGTGGAGCAGGTTTGCAACTCGACGAAGCTGGGCGTGATCGTCTACAACCGCGCCAACCAGATCCTGGACGAAAACCACCTCGAACGCCTGGCCGACCGCTGCCCGAACCTGGTTGGTTTCAAGGACGGCGTGGGCGACCTGGAACTGATGACCCGCATCTACGCCCGCCTGGGCGACCGCTTTACCTACGTTGGTGGCCTGCCGACCGCCGAGACCTTTGCTCTGCCGTACCTGACGATGGGTGTGTCGACATATTCGTCGGCCATCTTCAACTTCGTGCCGGAGTTCGCGCTAGAGTTCTACGCCGCCGTGCGAGCGTTCGACAATGCCAAGGTCTACAAGATGCTCAACGAATTCGTGCTGCCGTACATCCAGCTGCGCAATCGCAAGCGCGGCTATGCGGTGTCGATCGTCAAGGCCGGTATGAAGGTCATTGGCCGTGATGCAGGTCCGGTCCGTGCCCCTTTGACCGACCTGACCGATGCCGAGACGGCAGAACTGTCTGCGTTGGTGTCGCGCATTGCCGAAGTGGAAAAGCTGGCGGCCTGAGCGCAACCGAAAACACAAGGAATCGAAATGCAATTGAGCGGCGAACTGTTGTTGGGTGCCACCCGCGTAGCGGGTGGTGCCGGCAAGGTTCGCGCCATGAACCCCGCCACCGGGGAATGGCTCGAACCTGAATTCACCCTGGCCTCCAAGGCCGATGCCGCGCGTGCTGCTGAACTGGCCGCCGCGGCTTTTGACGTTTACCGCGAGACCGCGCCGGAAACCCGCGCCGCCTTCCTGGAAGCCATCGCCAGCCAGATCGAAGCGCTGGGCGATGCGCTGATCGAACGCGCGATGGCCGAATCGGCACTGCCGCGTCCGCGCCTGGAAGGCGAGCGTGGCCGCACGTGCAACCAACTGCGCCTGTTCGCAAGCGTGGTGCGTGCCGGCGATGCGGTGGGCGCGCGCCTTGATTCGGCCCTGCCGGAGCGCAAGCCGCTGCCGCGCTCGGACCTGCGCATGCGCCGCATTGCGCTGGGCCCGGTGGCGGTGTTTGGTGCGAGCAACTTCCCGCTGGCGTTCTCCGTGGCGGGTGGTGATACCGCGTCGGCGCTGGCTGCGGGTTGCCCGGTGGTCGTGAAGGCGCATCCGGCGCACCCGGGTACGTCCGAACTGGTGGGTCGCGCCATTCAGGCTGCGGTTGCCCAGTGCGGGCTGCCGGAGGGCGTGTTCTCGCTCATCCTGGCGGATAACGATGCGGCTGGCGCACTGGTGGCAGATCCGCGTATCCAGGCAGTTGGCTTTACGGGCTCGCGCGCCGGCGGCCAGGCGCTGTTGCGCATTGCGCAGGCCCGTCCGCAGCCGATTCCGGTGTACGGTGAACTGAGCGCCATCAACCCAGTCTTCCTGCTGCCCGATGCTCTGGCCAAGCGCGCCGCTGCGCTGGGCCAGCAATACGTGGCGTCGCTCACGATGGGCGCGGGCCAGTTCTGTACGAACCCGGGCCTGCTGCTCGCCATCGATGGGCCGGAACTCGATGCCTTTGAAGCTGCCGCCGCTGCCGCCATGGGCGACGTGGCTGCGCAGCCGATGCTCACGGCCGGCATCCACACCGCTTACACGCGCGGTGTCGACAAGCTGGCCGCCGAGGCCAACGTGCGGTGCGTCGCACGCGGGCAAGAGAGCGACCAACCCAACCGCGGGCAAGCCGGCTTCTACATCACCGATGCGAAGAGCTTCCAGGCGCAGCCGGCGCTGCACGACGAGATCTTCGGCGCGACCGGCCTGGTCGTGCGTTGCCGCGACGCAGAGGAGCTGCGCACGCTGGCCGAATCGCTCGAAGGCCAGTTGACCGCCACGCTGCATCTGGACGCCGGCGACACAGCTATCGCGCGTTCGCTACTGCCGATTCTGGAACGCAAGGCGGGCCGCATTCTGGCCAACGGCTGGCCGACCGGCGTCGAGGTGTGCCACGCCATGGTGCACGGCGGCCCCTGGCCGGCAACCACGGATGCACGCACGACTTCGGTCGGCACGGCGGCCATCGAGCGCTTCCTGCGCCCGGTGTGCTACCAGGACCTGCCGGCCGAACTGCTGCCCGAGGCCCTGCAGGACGCCAATCCGCTCAAGCTGCGCCGCCTGGTGGATGGAAGCTGGGCCTGAAGCCGTAACAGTCGAATAGCAAAAAACAACACGCCGGGCCGAACAGGACCCGGCAACTTGAACCGACCGGCACGACGGGTGCCGGCTTAAGGAGGAGACGATGGACATCAAAGCCCCTGCAGTGGGAGCACAGGCCGTTCCGCGCGCTGAGCGCATGAGCCGCGTGCGTTTCGTGATCCTCGCGATGCTGTTCATCGTGACGACCATCAACTACGCCGATCGGGCGACCATCTCCATTGCCGGCTCGGCCATGCAGAAGGAACTCGGCATCGATGCCGTGTCGCTTGGCTATATTTTCTCGGCGTTCGGGTGGGCCTACGTGATTGCCCAGATTCCGGGCGGCTGGCTGCTTGACCGCTTCGGTTCCAAGCGCGTGTACACGTTCAGCATTCTGCTGTGGTCGCTGTTCACACTGGCGCAGGGCGCGATCGGCTTCTTTACCGGTGCCACCGCCATCATCATGGTGTTCTGCCTGCGCTTCCTAGTAGGGGCGGCAGAGGCGCCGTCCTTCCCGGCGAATAGCCGTATCGTGGCAGCCTGGTTTCCGGCCAATGAGCGCGGCACCGCAGCGGCCATCTTCAACTCTGCGCAATATGCCGCCACGGTGGTGTTTGCCCCGCTGATGGCCTGGCTGGTGCACGCGTTCGGCTGGCATCACGTGTTTATCGTGATGGGCGTGATCGGCATCGTCATGGCGGTCGTGTGGAAGGCATTCGTGCACGAACCGAAGGACCACCCGGGCGTGAACCGCGCCGAAATCGAGTACATCGAAGCCGGGGGCGGCCTGGTCAACATGGACCGCGCGGGCGTGGCCAAGGCCGAGGGGCCGAAGCTCGGCTACGTGAAGCAACTCCTGCAGAACCGCATGCTGATGGGTGTGTACATCGCGCAGTACTGCATCAATGCGCTCACGTACTTCTTCATCACGTGGTTTCCGGTGTATCTGGTGCAGGCGCGCGGGATGTCGATCCTGAAGGCGGGCATCGTCGCGTCGATTCCCGCGGTGTGCGGTTTCCTGGGCGGCATCCTGGGCGGGATCATTTCTGACGCGCTGCTTCGCCGTGGTGCTTCACTGTCGGTGGCGCGCAAGGTGCCCATCGTGCTGGGCATGCTGCTCTCCATGACCATGGTGATCTGCAACTACGTCGACGCGCAAGCCATCGTGGTGGCGGTGATGGCGCTGTCGTTCTTCGGCAAGGGCCTCGGGGCGCTGGGCTGGGCCGTGAACTCGGATACGGCGCCCAAGCAGATCGCCGGCTTGTCGGGCGCGCTGATGAACACGTTCGGCAACCTGTCGAGCATCACCACGCCCATCGCCATCGGTTACATCGTCAACACCACGGGTTCGTTCAACGGTGCGCTGGTGTACGTCGGTATCCACGCGGCGGTTGCCATCGTCTGCTACCTGTTCATGGTGGGCGAGATCAAGCGTGTGGAACTCAAGCCGCTGTAAGCCAGAGGAGCCTTGCAAGTGACGTTGCAATCGATCGAGTCCAGTGCACGCACGCACACGCCGCGTGTGACGGAGATGCAGGTGATGCCGGTCGCAGGCCGCGACAGCATGCTACTGAACCTGTGCGGTGCGCATGCTCCGTTCTTTACGCGCAATCTCGTCATCCTGAAGGACAACGCCGGGCGCACCGGCGTGGGCGAGGTGCCGGGCGGGGAGGGCATCCGTCGGGCGCTGGAGCGCGTGATTCCGCTGGTGGTTGGTCAATCTATCGGTCGTACAAACGGCGTGCTGAACAGCATTCGCCGGGCGCTGGCCGGTGGCGGCAATGCCGCGCATCAGGCGACGGTGCACCAGGTGACCTCCGCTTCGGAAGCCGCCGTGCTGCGCCAGCCGCACGAGATCAACCTGCGCATGGACAACGTCATCACGGCGGTGGAAGCCGCGCTGCTCGATCTGCTTGGCCAGTTTCTGGAGGTGCCGGTGGCAGAGCTGCTAGGCGCCGGTCAGCAGCGCGATAGCGCGCCGATGCTCGCCTACCTGTTCTACGTGGGCGATCGCCGCAAGACCGATCTGCCGTACCTGGATGGCGCCAGCGGCGCCGACGACTGGCTACGCCTGCGCCACGAAGCCGCCATGTCGCCCGCCGCCATCGCCCGCCTGGCCGAAGCCGCCACCGAGCGCTACGGCTTTGCCGATTTCAAGCTCAAGGGCGGCGTGATGCGCGGCGCTGAAGAGATGGAAGCGATTGCCGCCATCAAGGCGCGCTTTCCGCAAGCCCGTGTCACGCTGGACCCGAATGGCGCATGGTCGCTGAACGAGGCGATTGCCCTGTGCAAGGGCCAAGGGCATCTGCTGGCCTATGCCGAAGATCCGTGCGGCCCCGAAGCCGGCTACTCGGGCCGTGAAGTGATGGCCGAATTCAAGCGCGCCACCGGCATCCCGACGGCCACCAACATGATCGCGACCGATTGGCGCCAGATGGGCCACGCCGTCCAGCTGCACGCGGTCGATATTCCGCTGGCCGATCCGCATTTCTGGACCATGCAAGGCTCCGTGCGCGTTGCGCAGTTGTGCGACGAGTGGGGCCTGACGTGGGGCTCGCACTCCAACAACCATTTCGACGTGTCCCTGGCGATGTTCACGCACGTGGCCGCAGCGGCGCCGGGCAACATCACGGCCATCGACACGCACTGGATCTGGCAGGAGGCCGAGGAGCGCCTGACGCGGGAGCCGCTGCGCATCCAGGGTGGCCATGTGGCCGTGCCGGAGCGCCCGGGCCTCGGTATCGAAATCGACATGGACCGCGTCATGGCGGCCCATGCGCTGTACAAGACTTTGGGCCCCGGCGCGCGTGACGACGCCATGGCCATGCAATACCTCGTGCCGGGCTGGACGTACGATCCGAAACGTCCGAGCCTGGGGCGTTGAAGCAAAACCCGTTTGTATCAATCACGGAGTCTGTGATGTCTGAACCGACGCTGGCCCCCGAGGCCGGCAACGCAACTGAAAAGGCGCTGACGATCCGCGTGCACGACAGCGACAACGTCGCCATCGTCGTCAACGCACGCGGCTTGCCTGCCGGCACCGCACTGGCCGATGGCACTGTGCTCGTGGAAGGCGTTCCACAGGGCCACAAGGTGGCGCTGGTCGACCTGGCCGAAGGCGACGCGATCATCCGCTACAACGAGGTGATCGGCCATGCCGTGAAGCCGCTGCCGCGCGGTAGCTGGGTCAACGAGCACGCTGTGAAGCTGCCGTCCGCTCCCGCGCTGGATGAGCTGCCACTGGCCACGCGCCCCGATCCAAAACTCGCCAAACTCGAGGGCTACACGTTCGAGGGCTATCGCAACGCAGACGGCACGGTCGGCACGAAAAACGTGCTCGGCATCATGACCAGCGTGCAATGCGTGGCCGGTGTGACGGACTACGTCGTTGGCCGCATCAAGCGCGAGCTGCTGCCGCGCTTCCCGAACGTTGACGACGTGGTGGCGCTGAACCATGTGTACGGCTGTGGCGTCGCCATCAACGCGCCGGCCGCCATCGTGCCGATTCGCACGCTGCAGAACCTGGCGCTCAACCCGAACTTTGGCGGCGAGATCATGGTGATCGGCCTGGGCTGCGAAAAGCTCGTGCCCGAACGCCTTGTGCCGGAAAGGCTCGCACCCGGCGGCCGCATTCCCATCGAAGTTGCCGGCACGGCGGATTCGCCCGTGCTGCGCCTGCAGGACGAAGCCTTCGACGGCTTCATCGGCATGACCGACGCCATCATGGAGATGGCCGAGCGCCGCCTGGAACACCTGAACAAGCGCCAGCGCGAAACCTGCCCGGCATCCGACCTCGTGGTCGGGGTGCAGTGCGGGGGCAGCGATGCGTTCTCGGGGGTGACGGCCAACCCCGCTGTGGGCTTTGCGGCCGACCTGATCGTACGTGCAGGCGGCACCGTGATGTTCTCGGAAGTCACCGAAGTGCGTGACGCCATTCACCTGCTCACGCCGCGCGCCATCGATGAAGACGTCGGCCGTGCGCTGCTGCGCGAGATGGCCTGGTACGACAACTACCTGAGCGGCGGTCAGACCGACCGCAGCGCCAACCCGTCGCCGGGCAACAAGAAGGGCGGCCTGTCGAACGTGGTGGAAAAGGCGCTCGGTTCGATCGTCAAGTCGGGCAGCACGCCCATCGTCGACGTGCTTGGCCCCGGCGAGAAGGTGCGTCGCAAGGGCCTGATCTTTGCGGCCACTCCCGCGAGTGACTTCGTGTGCGGCACGTTGCAGCTGGCCTCCGGCATGAACCTCCAGGTGTTCACCACCGGCCGCGGCACGCCGTATGGACTGGCCATGGCGCCGGTCATCAAGGTATCGACGCGCAAGGCGCTGTCCGAGCGCTGGCATGACCTGATCGATCTCGACGCTGGCCGCATCGCCACGGGCGAGGCGACCATTGCCGACATCGGCTGGGAGCTGTTCCACCTGATTCTTGACGTGGCGAGCGGACGCAAGGAAGTTTGCGCCGACAAGCTGGGCCTGCATAATGCGCTGGCTCTGTTCAATCCCGCCCCGGTGACCTGATATGACCACTGAAGTACACGTTCAACCCGACCCGCTCGCGGGGGTGACCACGCGTTGCCACCGCCTGCTGCTCACTGGCGCAGGCGGCAACCTCGGCAAGGTGCTGCGCGAGCGCCTGCCCAAGTACGCCGATTTTTTGCGCTTGTCTGATATATCAAATCTCGGCGAAGCGCGCACCGGCGAGGAGCTCGCACCGTGCGACCTGGCTGATGCAAAGGCCGTCGATGCGCTTGTTGCCGGCACGGATGCGATCGTGCATCTGGGCGGCGTGTCGGTTGAGCGGCCGTTTGAAGAGATTCTGCCGGCCAATATCGCGGGCACTTACAACCTGTACGAAGCCGCACGTCGCCATGGCGTGCGCCGCATCGTGTTCGCCAGCTCGAACCACACCATCGGTTTCTACAAGCAGGGCGAGGTGATCGACAGCACCGCGCCCACCAAGCCCGATGGCTACTACGGGCTGAGCAAGGTCTTTGGCGAGCAGCTGGCCAGCTTCTATTTCGATCGCTACGGCATCGAAACGGTGGCCATCCGCATCGGCTCTTCGTTTGCCGAAGCGAAGGACCGCCGCATGCTCGTCACCTGGCTCGGCTATGACGATCTGGAGCAACTCATCCGCCGCGCGTTGTTCGTGCCGAGCGTGGGCTTTACCGTGGTCTACGGCATGTCGAACAACCGCGACCGCTGGTGGGACAACCGCCACGCCGCGCACCTTGGCTACACACCTACGGAGACGAGCGAGATCTTCCGCGCCCAGGTCGAAGCACAACCGCCGCTGCCCGCCGATGACCCGGCTGCGCAGTACCAGGGCGGAGCGTTTGTCAAAGCCGGCCCGTTCGGAGACTGACGCAATGCACGTGAATGTAGAGCCGACTGTCGAGCGCGTTGGCAGCATGCAATGCGGTGTGGGCGAAAGCCCCATCTGGCACGCCGGCGAGCAGGCGCTGTACTGGACGGATATTCCGGGCCGCAGGCTGTGGCGCTGGAACTTCTTCTCCGGCCAGACCAACAGCTGGGCGCTGCCCGAGATGGCCGGCTGTATTGCCATGACGTCCAACGGTTGGGCGATGGCCATGGAGACGGGCATTTTCCTCGCGCTACAGCCCCGCGCCGACGCCGAGCTTGGCCCGCTGCAGCGTCTCGCCACGGTGGCGCACTCGCGCCCCGACATGCGCTTCAACGACGGCCGCTGCGACCGCCAGGGCCGTCTGTGGGCCGGCACGATGGTGTTCGACACCTCGCTCGGTCTGCCGCTCGGCAAGCTGTATCGCTTTGACGCGGAGGCCGCTCGCGCAGGGCGTGTCGATGCCGTCATTGACGATCTGATCGTGCCGAACGGCCTGGCCTTCAGTCCCGATGGCAAGACGATGTACCTGTCGGATTCGCACGCAAGCCGCCAGACCATCTGGGCCTTCGACTACGACATCGACAGCGGCACGCCGCACAACCGCCGCGTCTTCATCGACATGAATGCGTACCCGGGCCGCCCCGACGGCGCCGCGGTTGACGCCGACGGTTGCTACTGGATCTGCGGCAACGATGCGGGGTTTGTGCATCGTTTCACGCCGGACGGTCGTCTCGATCGCAGCATCGCCATTCCCACGTCCAAACCTGCCATGTGCGCGTTCGGCGGGCCTGGGCTGGATACCCTGTTCGTGACGTCGATCCTGATCGGCGACGACCCGCTCTCGGGCGCCACGTTTGCAGTGCGCCCGGGCGTGACCGGATTGCCCGAACCCGTCTTGCACCTCTGAACCTGCAATACGCCCCGCACATAAGAACAAACCGGGGCTCTTAGGAGACAACACATGAAACCCATCAAAGGCTTGCGCTGGTGGATCATCGTCCTGGTACTCAGCGGACTGATCATGAACTACCTGGCCCGCAATGCGCTGGCCGTGGCGGCGCCCGAAGTGAACAAGGTGCTGAACATCAGCACGCAGCAGTACGGCTATATCGTCGCTGCATTCCAGGCGGCCTACATGGTGATGCAGCCGGTGGCGGGCTACGTGCTTGACGTGCTGGGCACCAAGCTGGGTTTTGCGCTGTTTGCAGCGGCGTGGTCGGTGGTCTGCCTGCTGCACAGTACGGCGGGAAGCTGGCTGTCGCTGGCCGCGTTCCGGGCGATGCTGGGGATGACGGAAGCGGCGGGTTTCCCGTCGGCGCTGCGGGCAACGGCAGAGTGGTTCCCGGCCAAGGAGCGGTCGATTGCAACCGGCTGGTTCAACATCGGCTCGTCCGTGGGCGCGGTTGTGGCGCCTCCGCTGGTGGTCTGGTGCATTTTGCACGGCAACTGGCGTTTTGCCTTTGCCGTGATCGGTGGGATCGGGCTGGTGTGGAGCGTGCTGTGGTTCCTGTTGTATCGCGTGCCGGCCAAGCACCATCGCCTGTCGGAAGAAGAGCGTGACTACATCCGCGCAGGCCAGGAAACGCCGGATGACACCGCCAACGTGCCCAAGCCCTCATGGGGCAAGATCGTCAGCGGGCGACGGTTCTGGGGTATCGCCATTCCGCGCTTTCTGTCGGAGCCGGCGTGGCAGACGTTCAATTATTGGATTCCGCTTTATATGGCCACCGAGCGCCATATGAACCTGAAGGAAATTGCCCTGTTTGCGTGGCTGCCGTTCCTGGCGGCGGACGTGGGCTGCGTGCTGGGCGGCTATCTGGCGCCATGGTTCCAGAAGCGGTTCTCGGTATCGCTTGTGACGTCGCGCAAGCTGGTGATGGTGACGGGCTGTCTGTGCATGATCGGCCCGGCTTGCATTGGTCTGGCGACGAGCCCCTACACGGCGATTGCGCTGTTCTGCGTGGGCGGCTTTGCGCACCAGACGCTCTCTGGCGCGCTCTACACGCTGACGTCCGACATGTTCGGCAAGCATGAAGTCGGCACGGCCGTGGGGCTGACGGGCATGTCGGGCTACATGGGCGGCATGCTCTTCTCGCTGGCGGTCGGCACGCTGGCAACGACCATCGGCTACAACCCGCTGTTCGTGGCGCTGGCCGTGTTCGACATCGTGGCGGCCATCCTCGTGTGGACCATGCTCAACGACAACCAGGCGCGTCCGGTGCCGGTGCAGCCGAGCAGCACGGCAACCAGCGCGGCTGCCTGAACCGCAACTGCAAAGGCCGTCGGTCAGGCGGCCCGCTGAGCAATCGTCGGGTTGAGCTTGGCCGGGCTGAGTGGGTCGAAGTCGACCCATTCGCCGTTGCGCCAGCGGCCCGCGGCTTCTTCTACATCCATCCCGCCGGTGCTCGCCAGAATGCGCGCGGCTTCAGCTTCCCGGTCGGGTGTCACGCGCACTGCCAGCAGCACGCCGGAATGGCGTGTGCGCAAGGTGGCGTCGGGTGGCTGCGCAGGATTGGGCTCGTCGCGGGTTGCGAACATCGCACCCGCCAGCGAGCCGATATAGGCGCCCACCCCGGCCGCCACCACAGAGAAAAGCACGGCCACGTGCAGCGCAAGCAGCACCACCACCCCGGCGACGGCGCCAATGGCGGCGCCAATCGCCATTCCCTTGCCCGCGCCTGCATGGGCACGCGCAGCACCCGGGTCGGCGTTGCGGTCGCCGCCAATGGGAAACGCCGCGTGCTGGCCGGATGGGTTGACGAAGAAGACGTTCACATCGTCCTCGGAAAAGCGCTGGGCGAACAGCGCACGCGCGGCGCCTTCGGCGCGTTCAAACGTGTCGAAACGGGCAGCGACGATGAGCGACATGGGGCCTCCTGAGAAACGCATTTCCCATAGCGCAAGCAAGCGGGGGGCCTGGGCCTAAAGTGGACCTAAAGTTACCTAGATCAGGTAATTGGCCGGGCAATCACTCGTCGCCATACTTGCCCACCAAGGCCCGAATCGAGGCCAATTTCCAGCCACACGATAACGAAAACGTGGCTGCCCAGAAATCGGGGGCAGTCGGCCGATACCGCCCGGCAATCCGGCGGTCTTTTGGTATCCCAACGGGAGGGTGTGTCATGTTCAACGGCTTTTCTGCGGTGCCGGGCGCGGTCGTGCCCTATGCGTACGACTGGCTGCTGGTGGGGCTGTCGTATCTGATCTCAGTGGCGGGGGCGTATGTGGGCTTGCGATGGTCCAGACGCGTGCGCAACAAGAACGGCGCCATCGACATGGACAGGCTCGTGTGCGCCAGCGTAGCCCTCGGCGGCGGTGCCGTCTGGTCGATGCATTTCATCGGCATGGCGGCCTACCGGACACCGGTCCGGATCGAGTTCGATCTCTTCATGACAATGGTGTCGCTGCTGGTGGTGATGGTGTTTGCCGCCGGCGGCCTCGTCATTGCATCGCGCACAAAGGGCAACCGCATGCGAAATGTCGCTGAGGGTGGCGTGCTGACCGGCCTGGGCGTGGCGGTGATGCACTACACCGGCATGGCCGCCGTGCACACCAACAGCAATTTCGACTGGGACATCTCCATCATGGGTGTCTCGGCCTTGATTGCAGTGCTGGTGTCGATGGTCGCGCTGTGGCTGGCAACGACCGTCAAGACACGCGGTCAGCAGTTCGGCGCGGCGCTCGTCATGGGCGTGGCCGTCTGCGGCATGCATTACACCGGCATGACGGCCGGCACGATGATCTGCACGGGGCAGAACTACTCGCCGTCGCTGTTCGCCATTGAAGGCAGCAATATCGGTTATGCGGTGTTCGCGCTGGCCGGCACCATCCTGATGATCATCCTGCTGATCGAAGCCTCGCGCAGCGCAAGCAGCGCACGCGCCACTGCATCGGGCACGCTGCGCTGAAACATGTTGCGAGAACGCCCGGCCCGGTGTTTTTCGGTCGGGCGATTCTCATCGCGGTGGCGCGCACCGCTACAATCGCGGCCTGGCATTTGTAGATGGCGTTTGAAATGGTGCTTGGCTGGTTTGGCATTTCCACCGTGTGGCTGCTGCCCTTGGTTTGGCGGTATGTAACGCGCGCGCTGGCGGGGGAGCGGGATTTTCTGAAAGGCCGGGGCACCGTGCGGCTCTGGCTGGTGACGCTCGTCGCGCTGAGCGCCAGCGCCGCGCTTGAAGCCCTGACGTCTGGCGCCGACCCGCAGGACAAGGCTGGCGGTGCTGCCGGACGCGCGGTGTCGTCGCTCTTCTCGCACATGCTCGGCTGGACAGGTGCGTTCCTGCTGATGCTGGGCGTGCTGATCTGGGTCGCGCCCATGGTGTTCGGCCGATCGTGGGGCCAAGTGTTCAACCGCCGCCGCACGGCTGATGCCGAGACGTCTGCGGAGCCAGACACCCGCCACGACGAACCCGTTGACGATGCCTTGAAACCGACCGCGCTTGGTCTTGGCGGGGCAGGGGAGGCGCGTTGGAGCGGTAACACCGGCGCTGCTCAGCAGGCCGTGCGTCACCGCGGCATCGAAGCCGTTTCTGCGCGGCGCCAGCCCGCGTGGCAGCCACCCCCGCGAACGCGCCCCTCGCCGCCGCAGCCGGGCGAGATCTGGCCACTGATCGATGCAAAGAAGGGCATGTCCGCAGAGGCGCCCGCAAGCGCGAAGGCCGCGCCACCCGTCGCAATACCCACTCCGCCGCAGGCGCCTCCGGCACGCCCCAAACCGCGTGCCACCATCGTCAGCAGCCCGTTCCATCAACCGCAACTGGGTCTGCAGACGCAGACGAGGGTGTCAGCACCAGCATCCGCGGCACCTGTGACGCAGGCCACGCCGCCAAGCGAGCCCGTTGTGGTGGCAGAGCCTGCTGTGCCGGAGTTGGTGGAAGCGCAAGCCGCCGTTGCAGAAACCCACATCGTCGACCTGGACGCCGTGCGTCAGGAGGCGGAAGCGCTCCTGGCCGAACTGCGCGGGCTGATGGCGCCCGCCGTAACGACGACGCCAGATCCGCAGGTTGCCGAACCGCTAGTTGAAGCTGAAGCCGTCCCCATTCTCGAAGCACTGCCCGAGGCGGAAGCGCTGCCCACCACGCCGGCTATCGAGCCGGTCACGCAGCCGGAAGTCGCGCCTGCCTTGCCCACGCCCAAGCCGCGCATCGTCTTGCCTGCGGTGGTGGGGGAGGTGGTGTCACGTGCGCCACCGGCAATCGCCGCAGTACCCGTGGCAGCGCCCGCTTCTGCTCCTGCTCCTGTGCCGGCTCCCGTTGCACCGCGCATCGTCGATTACCGCCTGCCGGGCGCCGCATTGCTGACCGCCGCATCCTCCAGCACTGAAGCGGTCTCCGCTGAACACTTGGAGGAGACCAGCAACCTGATCGCCCAACGTCTGGCGGAGTTCAAGGTGCCGGTGACGGTCGTGGGTGCCTCGGCTGGGCCGGTCATCACGCGTTTCGAGGTCGATCCGGCGATTGGCGTGCGCGGCGCGCAAGTCGTCGCGCTGATGAAGGACCTGGCGCGTGCACTCGGCGTGACGTCCATCCGCGTGGTCGAGACCATTCCCGGCAAGACGTGCATGGGCCTGGAGTTGCCCAACGCCCGCCGCGAAATGATCCGCTTGTCGGAGGTCGTGAACGCGGCGGATTTCCAGTCGCATGCCTCGCACCTCGTGCTGGCCATGGGCAAGGACATCACCGGCAATCCGGTGGTGACAGATCTCGCACGCGCCCCGCACCTGCTCGTGGCCGGCACGACCGGCTCGGGCAAGTCGGTGGCCGTCAACGCGATGATCCTGTCGATGCTGTACAAGGCCACGCCCGACGACGTGCGCATGATCATGATCGACCCGAAGATGCTGGAACTCTCGGTGTACGAGGGCATTCCGCATCTGCTCGCGCCGGTCGTGACCGACATGAAGCAGGCCGCGCACGCGCTCAACTGGTGCGTTGGCGAGATGGAAAAGCGCTACCGCCTGATGTCTGCGCTGGGCGTGCGCAACCTGGCTGGCTACAACCAGAAGATCCGCGCGGCAGAACAGGCCGGGCGCAAGGTCCCGAATCCGTTCTCGCTGACGCCGGATGCGCCCGAGCCGCTCTCGACGCTGCCGCTGATCGTGGTCGTCATCGACGAGCTGGCCGACCTGATGATGGTCGCCGGCAAGAAGATCGAAGAACTGATCGCGCGCCTCGCACAGAAGGCTCGTGCCGCGGGCATCCACCTGATCCTGGCGACGCAGCGGCCATCGGTGGACGTCATCACCGGCCTGATCAAGGCGAACATTCCCACACGCGTGGCGTTCCAGGTGTCATCGAAGATCGACTCGCGCACGATTCTCGACCAGATGGGCGCCGAATCGCTGCTCGGCCAGGGTGACATGCTGTTCCTGCCGCCGGGCACGGGGTATCCGCAACGCGTGCACGGCGCGTTCGTCGCCGACGAAGAAGTGCACCGGGTGGTCGAACACTGGAAACAGTTTGGCGAGCCCGAGTACGACGAGGCCATCCTCGCCGGTGATCCGGGGGAAGCTGCCGCGAGCGGCGATTTGTTCGGTGGCGAAAGCGCAGATGCAGAAGCCGATGCGCTCTACGACGAGGCGGCGGCGTTTGTGCTCAACACGCGTCGCGCGTCGATTTCCTCCGTGCAGCGGCAACTGCGTATCGGCTACAACCGTGCCGCGCGGCTCATCGAACAGATGGAGGCGGCCGGGCTGGTGTCGCCGATGGGGCGGAATGGGCAGCGTGAGGTGCTGGCGCCGGGTGGTGGGGAGTGACCGCTGCGTGGCTACCGGCGGTTGCGACTAAGGTGCGACATATTCCAGGTACAGAACCCAATCTTCGGCGCTGACCGGGATGGCGATCGCGCGCTTTGCCGGACCAGTCACGAGCGCGCTGATGTTGTACGCCACGCTGGCCTGAGTGGAGACGCGTAGCAACGCGTCTTTCTCCAGAGCCGACAGCCATGCGCGCAGGAACGCTTCGGGAACGGGAGTCGATTCAGAAGAGCGGGGTTGGCTTTCTATCAGCGAGGCGCCTGAGCGTGGCAACTTGATCGCGGCAACCAACGCCACATAGTCAGTGGGGCCGGGTACGCCAATGCGGGTGTTGTTCTCCGGCAGCGTGGCAAGCTCGAACCGCGACGCGGTAGGTGGTGTGCTCAGACGAACGTATTGCCGAAGCTCGGCGACGTTGGTGTTGACCGGCAGCTCGGTTCGAGTGCAGCCAGAAATAGTCGCCGCCACGCAGAGTATTGCCCATCGTTGCGAGATACATCTGTGCATGCGTGCGCTTCGCGCGGCCGGTATCAACTGCATTCCGTCTGATTCACTCTTGTGTTGGCTGTGCATCAACTGCCGGGAAAACCTCAACTCTCGGCGGTGGCACTCAACGATTGCTCCCACTGGCCAAGCTGCACCTCGCCTTCCTCATCCAACTGCCCCGACAGCACGCCATACCATTGAACAATAGCCTCGCTGGGCAGGTTCGCCTTGAGAATGGGCAAGCTGTTTTCCAGGAAAGTGGGGAAGAACGGGATGCCACGCATGTACAGAAAATGCGAATCCGTGATGCGCACGTGTGCGTAGACATCGCGCAACCAATCCAGATACGGCAATGCTTCGGCCATGTGCCCGCTCTGAGTGAGCGACGAGATGAACTGCGTGCGAGCCGCGACGCTGGACATCTCGTGCGTCTGCTCGTTGATCTCGTCGAACTTCATCAACCACGCTTCGCCGCGCTTCAGTTCGCCGCACATGACGGAGGTCGTCGCCAGCTGCAGCGCGTTGTGCGCGCTGGGCTCCTGTTCGAACAACGCAAGCCAGTAAGGAAAGGCCTCGGGATAGCGGCGCATGTCCGAATAGGCGAGCGCGCATAGGCGGTTGGCGTCGGCGTGGCGATCGGCGTACGGCGCAGCGGCTGCGATGGCAACTTCGTGCTGGCCTTGCTGGTAGGCCTCCAGAGCAGGGGCGAGTTCGGGGGCGATGTCGGGCGCGGTGTCGTCGTCTTTCGGCGATGGGGGCGGGTTGGAGACGCGGTCGTTGGTGTTTCTGCCGAATAGCTTTTTCAGTAGGCCCATAGTTTTTTCCCGAAACTGTGCTGTAGCGCTAGAGTTTCGGCTCGCCCTGATCCGTATCCCATTGCCAGATGGTGCTGCCGTAGTCGGAAGAGATGGAGGGCATGACTTCACCTTGCTTGAAGTACCGGCGCGAATTGGCCGCTGCAGGCGTGAACCACCAGCCGCTGCGTGGGCAGGTATCACCTCCGGGTGCACGTCCCACCGGCCTCTGGCGATTTTGCGGAAGGAGATCAAGCAGTCCATCTGAGGCGGTAGCGCCTGGCACGCGGCGGATGCGGGTCCAAAGCGCTGGCGCTTCGGACGTGTTTTGTTGGCCGTCGTAACCGACTAGGGCCGTCGGGGCTTCGTCTCCGGCGCACAGAAACTGAGCGCTGGATTCATCCAAGTCGGGTAGATAGATGCCTGATTCAACGATCGTCTTGCCTGTGCTGACCTGCAACGTTGGATCCAATTCGTAGCGCGGCCAAACGGTTGGCGCATCCAACGGACCTCTGGCAGTTGCGTTGTAACCCGTGGACAAATTCGTCGCATTCCAGCCGATATGGATCGTGTGGCTAATATTGAGCGCGTATTGGTTAGCCTGATACAGAAGTTCTTCATACCGCGATGCTGCATCCGGCCGTACCTCATCAAACCAGTCCACGGAGAAATCCCGTTGTCCGCGCACATCGCCGGTTACCGCGTCTGCTGCTAGCAATGCGTCATAGTCGTGACGGGTCAATCGGATGAAGCTGTCGTCCAGCATGAGTGCCGTTTGGCGGAAGTTCGGAAGTGCACGCTGTCCCCAGCCGATGTCGGGTTGTAGAGGTTGCGGCCGGCTGCGGTAGTCCGGCGGCAGCTTGGTCATGAACTGGGCAAGGCAGTCCTCCACATGGTTGACCGCCGCGTGCCACGCATCGCGCATCGCGCCGAAGTACTCGACAGAGGTGTAGCGTTCGAGCAGATAGATTTCCTGCGGATAAAGCGGCGTGCTCATTTGGAATTTCGCATTGGGTGATCGGGCGGCAAATTGTACGAATTCATATTGTTCGTCAGCTTGGGCAAGCCGAGGAATTCATCCGTGTCGCCAGGGAAGTCTGTGTAGCCCCAGTTTGTGGGTTGCCGCTTGCTCAGAGCCTCCGGCTGCAGATGTGTGGGGTCTAGAACAATCTGATTGGCTCCACCTTCCAGTACGTAGGGATGCCCTTTGAGCGTTTGGCTGGCGGCGGGGCCTTCCCATACGTTTAAGCCAGCGCCAGGCGGCACGGTATAGGTCAGGTATTCGCCGTTTCGGTTCCAATGACGCCATACTGCAAAACGGCGACGCCAGTCATCGCGACTCTTCAATTTCAGAAATTCCTCTTTGCGCATCCAGCAGATACTGTTGTCGGCGGATGATGGGTCGACCACACGGTATAGCACTTCGCCCGGTGGAATAGTGACCGGCTTGGCGCTGTGGAAGGTCGCGTACGCGTCTTTGAGGGCGTGGCGTTCACCCGGTTTCAATGCTGGCTTCAGGTCGGGCCAGTTAGCAACCGGTGTGAAGTCGCTCAGTGGCTTGTAAGGCAGGCGTTTCGATTTGTCCACCCATTTGGCACCGTGTTTGTCCAGCAACGCTACTTCTTCGTCTAACTTTAACCCCGTGTATTTATGAGGATTTACCGCGTCGACGTTGGCTCGGTACAGCATGTCGCCCTCGATTTCCAATCGACGCTCCAACTTTTTCAGCCATTGGTTGACCGGCGCAAGGACTTCGCCCAGGCGCTGGTTCATCATCTCCCTGATGTGCGTGACAGACTTCAGGAGTTCTCCAGCTCGACTTGCCATGGCCGCCGTGCCCCAACGCTGGATCAGCTCCACGAAGTAGCGCAGTGCTTCAAACACCTTGTCGAATGCGCGGATAAGCTCAGCTACTGCCAGTTTGCCGTTCACCTCACGTACTTTGCCTGCAATCCAGTGGTAGGGGTTTGCGACTTTGATAGCGCGTAGCCCTCGGCGTACCGCCGGCGATTGCAGATGTCTGTTGAGCGTTTGTATGCCCGTTTCGACAAAGGGCTTGCTGGCCTTCCAGAAATCGCTGTCCAGCGCGACCTTGCCCACGCGAAATACAGACTTGCGACCATAGGCGAACATGATCTTGCAACAACCCTTGGCCAAAGAGCCGAGCACCGGAAACAAGCCGATCAACGTGAGCACTAGTGCTATCCAGGCCCATTTATCGGACGAGTCGCTGTTGATCTTGCGGCAATTGGCGACTACGTCGCGCACGTCGCAGATTTGATCGACGAACGGGATCATGGAGATGACCGTTCCAGTGACGGCTTGTCCCGTTGACTGCTCTTCCGCGAAGTCCCCCTGGATAACCACCCAGATCCACTCTGCAGCAGAAGCTAGATTTTGCTTGCCGCTGGCGATCCAGCCGGCTGGCGCGCTCTTGAACCACGCGAGCGCATTCTCAAGTTCGTCCCACATTGTCTTTATCCCAGCTTGGAGCGAGAGGCTTGGATTAGTTTGGCGATTTGTTCCCAGGGCTCATCGTTACCGGGAGTCGGCATCTCGTATTCGACGCGAGCAGCGCGCTGCGGCACGTTTTCGTGGCGGGCGTGGCCTTCGGCGTTGAGCTGCCCCGAAATGACTTGCCCGTCTTCGAAGTGAATCTTGTATTTCTGACCAGCGAACGGCTCGCCTTCCATGTCGCGATGGTTGATCTCGATCCAATGCTTTAGATCCGTGGCGCCAAAGGGCAACGCCGGCAACCCCGCCGCCTGCCCCCCCGGCCCCTCAAACGGATGCCCAGCCCCTTTAACCGACAACAACCCCGACGTCTCGAACGTCACCGCGTTCCCTTCCAGCCGGATCAACGAATCCCCACCATGCAGCACGATGTTCTGCTGCGCGAGGATCTCGACCGAATCGGCCGATGAGGTGACGGTAACGGCCTTGTCGGCCAGCACGGCCAGCGCATCGGTATGCGATTGAATAGAGACCGGGCCGCCTTCGGCAATCGCGCGGATGCCATTGCGTTGGGCGAACAGGCTCACGCCCTTTGCAGCCGCCGCGGCGATGACATTGCCTGCGGCGAGGTGCCAGTCGGCCTGTGCGGTGCCGTGCAGATGGCGCCCCGCGTAGACGGTGGTCGTGGCTTGCGAGGTGAGCGCGATGCTCGATGGCGATTCGGTCACCAGCAGCGGCTGCCCGAATTTATCGACGGACTGCTGTGAATCCTGGCCATTGACGTTGCTGGGGTACTTGCCATCCTGCGCAGGGTCGAGCGCCTTGTCGATCGGCTCGAAGGCTTCGTTGGCGGCCAGCGGCAGCGCTTGCTGGCTTGCAGCAGCATCCGACAAGCGCTGTGCGGTCTTCTGCGCGGCGGTGAGCTGCCCGCGCGCTTCATGGGCGTCGAGCAGCGTGCCGACGGCTTGCGCACGCGCGGTGGTCGAGAGCAGCAGGCCTCCGCCGGCGCGGACCACGGCCCAGGCATCAGTGCGCAGTTCGGCGCCGGTGCCGCGCCACGTGCCGCGGTCTCCGCCTGTGGCGCCGTGCGAGGTGACATAGCCGAGATTGAGCTGGCTGTTGGCCGTTGAGCTGGCCAGTCGCGTGCGCAACTGGCCGGGGTGATCGTCAACGACCCACTGGTTGTAGCCGTCGCCGCCAAGACCCTGCGAGTGCCAGCCGGACAGGGCTTGGCCAAGCGGCGCATCGGCAGGCGCCCAGGGCAGGGCGTCCTGCGTGTTGTGCAGCTGCATGGCGATCATCGGACGGTCGATGTCGCCGTCGATGAAGGTCAGCAACACTTGCGTGCCGGCGCGCGGCAGGTGATTGCCGCCCCAGTTCGGGCCTGCACTGGCGCTGGCCACGCGCACCCAGGCGGTGACCTGCGTGCGATCGCTGCTGGACGGGTCGGAAAACGCATTGACCTCCGGCGCGCGCAGCCATGGGAAACGCACGCGCACACGATGGTCGCGGTCGGTTGTGAGCGGCGCACCGTCGTCGGCAATGACCACGGCAGCTTGGCCCTCCGGCGCAGTCGGGCGGCGTCGATAGGGCGGCACGATGGGCGCCTCGGCCGGCACGGCGACGAACCGATTGCGGTAGCTACCCGATTCGATCTCGGTGGTGGAGAGCAATCTTGCGATGTCGGCGCCGAGGTTGTTGGCGGCTTCGTGTTCGACTTGGAGCGTGACGAACTCGCTGTGCTTGCTGTCGAAATGCTGCGTGAGCGTGAAGCGCTGGCCAGCGCCCAACTGGCGCACGCTGCCTTGGCCCTCGTAGCGCAGGTACGCGCCTTCGTGTGCCTGCATGCGCAACTGCGCAGCGCGGCTGGCCTCTTGCGTATTCGAATATTGATACGAGCCCGAGGCTTCAAAGCGTTCTAGCGTGGGCAGTTCGCCACCGGGGTCGCTGGCGCTGGCTTGGGCGCTGGTGGCGGCCAAGGCCTTGTAGTCCCACGAGGCGAGCGTCACTGCGTTGGTGCCCACGCTGTGCGCGTGCGAAAAACGCTCGATGGCGTCGTCGCTTTCGGTGGCGTCTACGCGGTGGAAGCGGATCTCCGGCTGCGGGCAGGCCGGCCGTTGCGCATCGTTGTCGAAGATGACGACAGTGTGGCGCGACTGGGCGCTGCCTTGCTGCTGCTTGTCGTCGCTTTGCTCGTGTTCAATTCGGAACGACAGGCCTTCCTCGGCCAGCAGGCGCATCACGAAGGCATAGTCGGTTTCGCGGTATTGGCAGCAGATCGAGCGCTTGGTGCACGGCTGCGTGGCCGCAATCTTGTAATGCGCGGTGGGATATTCGCTGAAGACCTCTTCGATGATCTCCAGCGCAGTCTTGTCCTGGTAGACGAAGCAATCGCTGCGCGTGCGCAGGCGATCCAGCCACGGCACCACGCGCAGGCGGTAACGTGCGAGGCCGCCGTCGCCGCCAAGCGATGCGCAATCGGCCACATAACCGTGCCACGCGCGCCGCTTGCCGTCGGCTTGCACCAGGCGCAGCGTGACTTCCTGCGAAGCCAGCTTGGCCGTATCCAGGTGCGCCGATGGGCTCAGGCAATCGATATGCAGGACGAACGAGGCCGACACCGCTTCGGTGGCGGTAAAGCGCTCCACGACGAGGTTGTCGGAAGCGAGTGCCGTCTCCAGCGTGATCTGGCGGGTCTGCTGCCCGAGCAGCGCGCCCAGGACGGCTTGTGGCACGGCGGCCGGCAGGTTGGACAAAGGCTTCATCGGAACAGCGTCGCGCTGGGGTTCGTGTTGCGGTTCAGCAGGAGGATGGGCACGCGGCCCATCGTGGCCATCACGGCAGCGAAATCGTCAGGTGCGAGAAGCGCGGCCCGAGCTTGATGACTTGCGAGTAGCCTTCCAGCGTTTCGTTGGTCTTGGTGCTTAGCGTGTGCGACAGCCCCAGGAAGCCCAGCAGCCCGATCAGCGCAAACACGGCACCAAAAATCCACAGCGGCGTTTCGCGCTTGAGCATATGCGCAACCTTGTCGGGCAGCGGCCAGTGCGGTGCAAATGCGGCGCGCTTGCCCTTGATGGCGGAAATCTCGTCGCCCAGGCGCGCGGTCAGGTAAGCCAGCTTCTCCGGCCCTTCGAGGATGTATTTACCGCGAAAGCCCAGCAGCAGGCACATGTGGAAGACCTCCAGCGCCTGCAGGCGTGGCGCACCGTGTGCACGCAACTCTTCAAGCTTGACGAAGAAGGTCTCGCCGGCGAGCTGCTCGCCAAACAGCACGAGCTGCAGCGGGCGGCGCTCCCAGGCCGGACGGATCGCAAAGTTGGACGACAGGATGGTTTCGTCCACCGCCGCGCAAAACGCGTACTTGGCGTCGAACACGTCTTCTGCCGACACGTTCAGGCGCTTGGCGCCACGGTCGAAATCGTCAAGGAAGGCGCGTACGCGGTTCAGGAAATCTTCTGCGCTGGCCGGTTGCTGGGCATTGCGCAACTGGAAGAGCATGAAGAAGCCGTCGTACAGCAAATCAAGCAGCGTGCGCGCGTGCGTGTTGGATTCGCGTGCATCCGCCGTAGCGGCTGCCGGTGCCGAACCGCCAAACAGTGAAGGGGTGGAGGTAGCGCTCATGAAGTCACCGCGATCAGTTCAAGTTTGAGTTCCCGGATACCGGCCGGGGCATAGATGGTGAGGGTTTGCGCCTGCAGCATGCGTTCGTACAGCATGCCGCGCGCTTCCACGGCGAAGTAGCACGCGCCCGGGCGCACCGGAATGGCAGGCGGCACCTGCGGCGTGTAGGTGAGCGGCACGCCGGGCATGGACGACAACACGAGCTTTTCCACATCGTCGGGTGCGCCGACCTTGAAGCGCGCCGGAATGGCTTCCACCAGCTCGGCTGCGGGCATGTCTGCCGACACCGACAGATAGAAGCTGGTCTGATCGTCGATCTTGCCGGAGTCGATGCGGCCGAGGTGGAACGACGGGCGCGTCTCTTCCAGCGCGATCGCAAAGTAGCGTGTGGAGATGACGGTATCGAGCAGCTCGCGCACGATCGTGTCGAGCTTGGCAAACACCGGGCCCGGATTGTCGTGGTCGTAGGCGGGCAGGTCGGCCAGCGTGTAGCTCTTGGTGAACGTCATGAGCGCGCCGGCCAGCCGCAGCATTTCCTGGAACAGGCGCTCCGGGTGCAGGTCTGGGTGGTGATACAGATGCGACAGCGCCGCAAAGGCCGCATTGGCCGTGTGCAGCAGCCAGAACGACGCAATGTCGCCGGAGCGGAATTCAATGATGTTCTTGGTCGGCTCGCGGTGAAAACCGTAAAGCGCGTTGACCTTGGCCTGCAGCGCGTCCAGCAGCCGGCGCAGGCGCTGATACAGCACGGCCGAGGCGTTGATCGCCATGCTGGGCGCGACAAAGTTCTCGTCCAGTTCAAAGCCGCCGGTGCCGGTGCGCCGCACGCGCACCACGGGCAGCGAGATGAACTGCTCGCGCGGTTCCGTCTCGGCAATCAGCTTGACCGACTTCTTCAGATACGTGATGGCCGCGGGCTCGGCCTCTGTATACAGGTCGGCCGTTTCCTCTTCCGTGCCGACAAAGCGCGAGACCGACGCGCCTTCGATCTGCTCGCGGTAGTTGCCGCCGTTGTCTTGCAGCGGATACAGCGCGATATGGAAGGTCAGCTCCGACACGCCGGCGGGAATGGCGTCGAGCACCAGCGGCGGCGGCAGCGCATCGGCCTGCGGCGCGAAGTACAGCTCGCCGTCGGGAAAGAACAGCGACAACTCGATCACGCGCAGCACGCCGCTGGCCAGCGCATCGGTATCGAAGCGTGCATGGCGGATACCCCATGCGTAAGGCTGGATGACTTGCGCAGTCGCGTGCAGGCGCGACTCGTGATACGCGTCTTGACGCTGGAAGTGCTGCGGACGCAGGAACAGCCCTTCGCCCCAGAGAATCTTTGCGGAGTAACTCACGTTGGCCCTTGTTGTTCAGCTACCGCAAACCGCGGGGGAGAGCAGGTTGACATCAGTCAGCGGCGTGGCGCCGGCGGGGGTGGTCAGCGTGCCTGACGTGACCGTCATGGCGCAGGCATGGAGCCCGATCACGATGCCCGACTTCTCGTTCTTCTCGGTGTTGAAGGCAAACTTCCAGCGCTGCGATGCGGGGCTGCGGAACAGCGCCACGATGCCCAGCGTGGTGGCTTCGCGCGAGACTTTCTCGGTGAAGTCGTAACGCTGGCCCGGAATCAGCGTCATCTCACGCACGTTGACGAGGTCGGCGCCCAGCGTTTGCTTCTCGCGCGCCGGGTCGATGAACGTGTCATACGGTGCCTGCAGGAAGCTGGTCGGATCCTTCAATGCATACAGGCGCACCACGATCGCCACCGGACGGCGGTCGTTTGCTGCGTTCAGGTTATTGCCGGCAGTCAGCTTGAGCGGCACTTCGCGCGGCGGCTTCTGCGCGTCGGGCAGGTTCGACGATTTGAGCCCCATCGCTTCCAGGGCGCCGTTGGCCGCACCAGCCAGCACGCTCGCGCCGGTGGAGCAGGCGGCTAACGCGGCCACGCTCGCGCTTACCAGCATCAACTTGAGCGCCCCTGCGAGACGGTGCTTCAGAGAGTGCTTCAGAAGGCTGCCGCAGCCCGGCTGCCTTGCCGCTTGCCCCCAAGCAGCATCGAATTTCATCATCTTCATGCCTGATTTCTGAATTACTTAATTCTCTTTGTTTGACTGCTGTCGCGCCTGTTCCGCTTAAGGAAGTCGGTGAATTGTTTCGATTTCTTAATAAAGGAAAAACGAAGAATGTTTCCGTTTCTTAATAATCGGAGATCGTTGCCTGGTGCGGCTCTAAGGCGTTGAATACAAAGGATGTTTCGGTTCCTTAATAATCCGTTTTTGGTTGTCAACGGCAACGAGCGGAGTGTACTATTTCGCGCCAGTCGAGACCAACATTTAACTCGCCAATTCCGGCGAATTTGATTGGGTATCGACGCACCGCTTTGAAACTTTGAAGAGTCTCGCCGTGGCCAAATCCTCGTCTACCTCCGTTCTCCGTTCCTTCATCGTGCTGGCTGCTGCCACCGCCCTCTTTGCGGGTTGCGCGACCAACAACCCCGGACCCCAAACCGACGAGGCCTTCGGCCAGAGCATGTCGGAGGCGGAAGCTGCGGCCAAGGGCGGCCAGCAGGACAAGGCGATTGATCTGTACCAGCAGATCGCCAAGCAGAACCCGACCCGTGACGAGCCATGGGTGCGCATCGCGCAGATCCAGTTCGGCGCAGAGAAGTACCCGCAGGCCATCCTGGCCGCAGAGGAAGCCCTGCAACGTGACAACGCTGATCGCCAAGCCAAGAGCATCCTGGCTGTGAGCGGTCTGCGCGTGGCGCGCCGTTCGCTGCAAGAGCTGCGTGCAGACAGCGCGCTGGCCGGCGACGTCAAGACCGACGCGCAAGTGCTTGCCAAGATGCTGCGCGACACGCTGGGCGAGCAGGTCCTGTTCCCGGGCGAACAACCGGTTGTCAAGCAACCTGTGCGCCGCCCGACCCGCGTCGTTCGCCGCCCGGCTCACACTGTTGAGCACGGCACCACTGCTGCGCCGGCAGCTGCCACCGGTGCTGCCAGCGGCAGCGCAGACCCGTTCGGCGCCCTGCGTTAAGCGCAGCGCTGGTTCGCATTCCTGGAGGAACGTGATGGCCAAGAAAGAAAGCGTACAGAAGCGTCTGCAAAAGGTGCGTCCGCCGCGTGTGCAACTGACGTATGACGTCGAAATCGGCGACGCAATCGAGACGAAGGAGCTGCCATTCGTGGTGGGCGTGGTGGCCGACCTGTCGGGCCAATCCGAAGTACAGCAACCCAAGCTGCGCGATCGAAAGTTCGTCAACATCGACCGCGACAATTTCGACGAGGTGATGAAGGGCGTGGAGCCGCGCGCGGCGTTCCAGGTGCCGAACACGCTGACGGAAGACGGTGGCCGCTTTGGCGTCGACCTGAAGTTCCGCTCGCTGGAAGACTTCAGCCCTGAAGCCGTGGTTGAGCAGGTCGAGCCGCTGCGCAAGCTGCTCGAAGCCCGCTCCAAGCTGGCTGACCTGCGCAACAAGATGGCCGGTAACGACAAGCTGGAAGACCTGCTGTCGGAAGTGCTGAAGAACACCGAAAACGCGAAGAAGCTGGGCGCCAAGCAAAACGGGGGCGAGGATGCTTGAGAACCAATCCGCTGCGCAGGGTGCCTCGGTTGCGGAAGAGGTGAGCCTGCTGGACAGCATCGTCGAGCAAAGCCGCGTCGCCAAGTCCGACTCCGAGCGCGAGCGCGCAAAAGACATCATCGGCGAGCTGGCCAGCCAAGTGCTGAGCGGCACCGTGGTGGTGTCCGACAACCTGTCGGCCACGCTCGATGCACGTGTGGCCGAGTTGGACCGTCTGATCTCGCAGCAACTGAGCGCGATCATGCACGCGCCGGAATTCCAGAAGCTGGAATCCACCTGGCGCGGCCTGCACTATCTGGTCAAGGAAACGAGCACCGGCCAGACGATCAAGATCAAGGCGCTCAACGCGACCAAGCGCGATCTGACGAAAGACTTCAAGACCGCGATCGAGTTTGATCAGAGCGCGCTGTTCAAGAAGGTCTACGAAGAAGAATTCGGCACCTTTGGCGGTGCGCCGTTTGGCGCCCTGATCGGCGACTTTGAAGTTACGCGTCAGCCCGAAGACATGTACTTCATCGAGCAGATGGCACACGTGGCTGCGGCTTCGCATGCGCCGTTCATCGCGTCGTCGTCACCGGAGCTGCTGGGTCTGGAATCGTTTGCCGACCTGGGCAAGCCGCGCGACCTGGCCAAGGTGTTCGACACGGTCGAATACGCCAAGTGGAAGTCGTTCCGCGATTCGGAAGATTCGCGCTACGTGGGGCTGACCTTGCCGCGTTTCCTCGGCCGTCTGCCGTACAACCCGAAGGACGGCACCGTGGTCGAGAGCTTCAACTTTGTTGAAGACGTGGACGGCACCGATCACAGCAAGTACCTGTGGTGCAACGCCGCCTGGGCGTTCGGTGCACGCCTGACCGCCGCGTTTGACGACTTCGGCTGGTGCGCTGCCATCCGCGGTGTGGAGGGTGGCGGCTTGGTGGAAGACCTGCCGACGCACACCTTCAAGACCGATGACGGCGAGATCGCACTCAAGTGCCCGACGGAAATCGCCATTACCGACCGCCGCGAGAAGGAGTTGAGCGACCTCGGCTTCATCCCGCTCGTGCATTGCAAGAACACGGACTACGCCGCGTTCTTCGCTGCGCAGTCGGCGCAGAAGGCGAAGAAGTACGACTCCGACAGCGCAAACGCCAATGCGGTCCTGTCTGCGCAACTGCAATACATCTTTTCGGTATCGCGCGTGGCGCATTACCTGAAGGCGATGATGCGCGACAAGATCGGCAGCTTTGCCTCGGCCAAGAACGTTGAGACGTTCCTGAACCGCTGGATTTCGCAGTACGTGCTGCTGGACGACAACGCCACGCAAGAGCAGAAGGCGCAATTCCCGCTGCGCGAGGCGTCGATCCAGGTGGCGGAAGTGCCGGGCAAGCCTGGCACGTACCGCTCGGTGGCGTTCCTGCGGCCGCACTTCCAGTTGGATGAATTGTCGATCTCGCTGCGTCTGGTGGCGGATCTGCCCAAGTCGGCCAACTCGTAATTCCTGACCGGACTCTCCCCGGGGGGGAATGTTCGGGCATAACCACCCGTTACGCTCGTTACCCGTTGCAGTACCAACAACCAATCTATTGAAGAGGGTCTCTGTATGAAGGATATCTACGTCAAGTTCGACAGCCCGGCGATCAAGGGGGAGTCGCAAGACAAGGATCACAAGGACTGGATCGAAATCAACAGCTGGTCGCAAGCAATCAGCCAACCGCGTTCGGCCACGGCTTCGACCGCCGGCGGCCACACGGCTGAGCGTTGCGAGCACCGCGACATGGTCTTCACGAAGGATCTGGACGTCGTCAGCCCGCTGCTGTATCAGCACGCTTCGGGCGGCACGACCTTCGGTGAAGTGACCATCGAGTTCTTCCGCGCAGACGGCGAAGGCAACCGCGTGAAGTACCTCGAAGTCAAGCTGAAGAACGCCATCCTGAGCGAAGTCGATTCGCAAGTGGTGGCCCAGGGCATTCCGACCGACACCTTCAGCCTGCGCTACGCCGCTGTGCAGTGGAAGTACACGCAGCAGAAGAGCGCCGGCGGCCAAGGCGGCAACTCGCAAGGCGCCTGGAGCCTCACCAAGAACGACAAGACCTACTCGGTTTAACGTTTGGTGTTCTCCTGATGACAAGAGCCGCAGCCGCCGTGCTGCGGCATCTTGTTTTCTAGCAGCATATGAAAGGCTTCGAACCCAGCCTGCTCGACAAGCTCTTCGACGACGAGCCACACGCGCCCATGCCCACGGCATTGCGCCAGCTTTCGCTTGAAGAACTCAAGAGCACCGTGGCACGCGATATTGAATCCTTGCTCAACACGCGCATCGTGTTGGAAGAGGAAGACCTGCACGGCTTGCCGGAATGCAAGCGGTCGCTGCTCACGTATGGCCTGAACGATTTTTCCGGCCTGAGCCTGGCCAGTTTCTACGACCGCAATTACATCTGCCAGTCGCTTACCAAGGCGATCGAGCGGCACGAGCCGCGTCTGCAGCATGTGAATGTGTCGCTGGAGATCAATGAGCGCGCGACCAATGCCTTGTGCTTTGGGATCAGCGCGGTGCTGCTGGTGGGGCCCGCCCGCGAGCCCGTGAGTTTTGACGCCATGCTGCAACCCTCGACGCTGCGGTATTCCGTGTCGCGCGGACGCGGCTGAGATTGCACGACCCTGCATACGGCACCACCCGCAACACGCTGAAGCACCCGCAGGATCGCCACCGGACCGCAACGAAGAATGGAAGAGCTGCTGCCTTATTACGAACGAGAACTGGCCTTCCTGCGCCGGTACTCGCGCGACTTCGCCGAGCGGTATCCGAAGATCGCCGGCCGCCTCGCCATGTCGGGCGACGGCTGCGACGATCCGCATGTCGAGCGGATGATCGAATCGTTTGCCTTCCTGACCGCCCGTGTCAGCAAGAAGCTCGACGACGACTACCCCGAATTTACCGAGGCGCTGCTGGAGGTGCTGTACCCGCACTACCTGCGGCCCTTTCCGTCGTGTTCTGTGGCGCATTTCGACGTGCGCGGCGTAGCTGCGCAACTCAGCGCGCCGGTCACGATTGCGCGCGGCACGTTTCTCACTACACGCGTGGTGCGCAAGGTCGAATGCCGTTTCCGCACCGCATACGACGTCACGTTCGCGCCAGTGCGTGTTGCAGGTGCAACGTTCGAGCGCGCGGTGTCGGCGCCGGCCGCCGTGCAATTGCCCAAAGGCGCGACCGGCTCCATTGCGATCACGCTGGAATACGTCGGCGAGCGCGGTGGTTTTGAATCGCTGTCGATGGACAAGCTGCGCGTCTACATGGACGGCGAGCCGTCCTTCGTGGCCGCGCTCGGTGATGCGTTGTTCCTGCACACCGCAGCCGGATATGTGGAAGCCGAACGCGCAGGCGTCTGGAAACGGCTGATCTCGGTGCCCTTGCACGAAGTCGGCTTTACTGAAGACGAGTCCCTGATTGATTGCCCGGCGCGCTCGCACCCGGCCTATCGTCTGCTGACCGAGCACTTCAGCTTTGCCGAGAAGTTCAACTTCTTCGACATCGACCTGGCCGCATTGCGACGCGGCATGACGCCGGGCGTGCCGGTGCGCCGTCTGACACTGCATCTGGTGCTCAAAGACCTGCGCAGTGATTCGCACGCTGCCCGCCTGCTTGAGAACCTTCAACCCGAGCACCTGCGCCTGCATTGCACGCCCGTGGTCAATCTGTTCCAGCAGAAGGCAGACCCGATCCGCATCGAACATACGGCCAGTGCGTATCCGGTGGTGGCCGACAGCCGGCGCGCGCACGGCTTTGACATCTACTCCATCGACAACGTGCAGCTGGTGCGCGAAACCACGGCGCACGAGAAAGTCACAGAGTTCCGGCCGTTCTACTCCCTGCACCACGGCGAAGAGCCCGGCCGCGCGGGCCATTACTGGCTGGCGCGCCGCAATGAGCTGATCGCCCAGCGCAGCCCGGGGTTCGAAACCGAGATCTCCATTGTCGATACACACTTCGACCCGGCAAGCCCGCAGACCGACACGCTGAGCCTGACCGTCACCTGCACGAACCGTGACTTGCCTTCGACGCTGGCGTTTGGCCAGCCCGATGGCGATCTGTCGATGGAAGGCAGTTCCATCGCCCGCAACATCACCTTCCTGCGCAAGCCCACGCCTTCGATGCGGTTTGGCGGTGGGCGTGCGGCGCAGTGGCGGTTGATCTCGCTGCTGGCGCTCAACCATTTGTCGCTCGTGCAGAACGGTCTGCCGACGCTGAAAGAGATGCTGCGCCTCCACGATCTGCCGCGTAACGCGATCTCGGCGCGGCAGATCGAAGGCATCGTCGCGCTCGATTACCAACCGGCGACGCAGTGGCTGGCCGGCAAGCCGTTCGCCACATTCGTGCGCGGCCTGGAGGTGCGCCTCACGCTGGATGAAGACGCCTTTGTAGGCACCGGCATGCATCGGTTCATCCGTGTGCTGGACCACTTCTTCGGCTTGTACGTCCACATGAACAGCTTTGTGCAGTTGATTGCGGTCTCGCGCCGCAGCGGCAAGGAATTGGTCAAATGCGCACCCCGCAGCGGCGAATCGATCCTGGTGTGATCCGGCGGCTGCTCAAGCAGCCGCACCGGTACCAGTTCTTCCAGGCCGTGCGCCTGCTGGAGCAGCTGTTTGCGCGCGAAGGCGGCATGGCGCCCGAGCAGGCACTGGCCACGCGCCTGAGTTTTCGCAACACGCTGTCGCTGTCGTTTCCGCCTAGCGAACTGCAGAACGTCGAGGCCGAGGGCATCACCGCCGAGATGCTCGAAACCGACGCCGCGTTCATTGCCGCGCTGGAAGAAGGCGCGCTGGATTCGCTGGCAATCACGCCCTCGTTCTTCGGCATGCTGGGCGGGCAGGGCGCCTTGCCGTTGCGCTACACCGAAATCGTGGCGGAGCGAGAAAGCCTCTGGCGCGACCGCGCTGCACGCGCGTTCTTCGACATCTTCTCGAACCGGGCCACGGCGCTGTTTTACCTGGCGTGGAAGAAATACCGGCTGCCGTTCCAGTACGAAGTCGACAGCAACAAGCATTACCTGCCGCTGCTGTTGTCGCTGGCGGGCGCGGCCGACAAGACGCTGCGCCACGACCTTTCCACCACGCCCGGGCCGATCCTTGACGAAGCGCTGGCCGGCTATGCCACGGCGATCCGGCATCGGCCGGTGTCTGCGGCGTATCTGCAGCGCGTGCTGTCGGACTACTTCCAGGCGCCGATGCGGGTGGAGCAGTTCGTTGGCGGGTGGTATCGCGTGCCGGCGTCGCAATACACGCGGTTGGGCAGCACCAACAACCTGCTGGGCGCCACGGCGTTGGCTGGTGGCCGGGTGTGGCAGCGGGACCTGCGCGTGCGCCTGTGGGTCGGGCCGCTCAAGCGCGCGCAGTACCGCAATTTCCTGCCGGGTGCATCGGGCGCGCTGGCGCTGCGCAAGATGCTGACCATCCTGTGCGGCACCACGCTGGAGTTCGAGATCAAGCTGATCCTGCGCCACCAAGACGTGACCGGCAGCACGCTGGATAACAGCAACGACGGGCGCCTGGGCTGGGACACCTTCCTGTGCTCCCGCCCCGCGCAGCAGGACCGCAGCGATGCGCAATACACGCTTGCGCCGCTGCATTGATACCGACACATTCATCGATTCTTCCGGAGCGCTGCCGCCATGGCCATCCCACTCAAAACCCTGATCACCAAGCTGAATGCGACAAGCCGGCAAGCCGCCGAGCGCGCCGCGTCGCTGTGCATGGCGCGCGGCAACTACGAGGTTGATCTCGAACACCTGTTCCTGGCGTTGCTGGAAAACCGCCGCAGCGACTTTGCCGTCGCGGCCCGCGCCAGCGGCATCGACCTGGCTGCGCTGCAACGTGACCTGGAGGCCGAGATCGGCCGTTTCCAGACCGGCAACACGCGCACTCCGGCGTTTTCGCCGTACTTGCCCAAGCTGTTCGAGCACGGCTGGCTGATTGCGTCGCTCGATTCGCAAATCACGCGCATTCGCTCGGGCCATTTGCTGCTCGCGCTGCTGACCGAGCCGAGCCTGTCCGCGCTTGCGCAACGTGGCTCGCGTCTGTTCGGGCAGATTGAGGCAGACCGCCTCAAGCACGACTTCGATCGGCTGACCACCGGTTCCGACGAACAAGAGCAGGCAGTGGACATTGCCGACGACAGCGGGGACACGGCGCAAGGCGAAAGCGGCAAGCCCGCGGCTGCCCTGACGGCCACGCCCGCGCTGGATCAGTTCACCGTCGACCTGACCCAATCCGCGCGCGATGGCCGCATCGACCCCGTGATCGGCCGCGATGCAGAGATCCGCCAGGTGATCGACATCCTGATGCGTCGCCGCCAGAACAACCCGATCCTCACCGGCGAAGCCGGCGTGGGTAAGACCGCTGTGGTGGAAGGTCTGGCCTTGCGCGTCGCCGCCAACGATGTTCCGCCGCCGCTGCAAGGCGTGACGCTGCGCACGCTGGACATGGGGCTGTTGCAGGCTGGTGCCAGCGTCAAGGGCGAATTCGAGAACCGTCTGAAGAACGTGATCGACGAGGTGAAGAAGAGCCCCAAGCCGATCATCCTGTTCATTGACGAGGCGCACACCATCATTGGGGCAGGCGGGCAGGCCGGGCAGAACGATGCTGCGAACCTGCTCAAGCCTGCGCTTGCACGCGGCGAGCTGCGCACGATTGCGGCCACCACGTGGAGCGAATACAAAAAGTACTTCGAAAAAGACGCCGCACTGGCACGCCGCTTCCAGGTCGTGAAGGTGGAAGAGCCGAGCGAGCCGCTGGCTGCTGCCATGCTGCGCGGCATGGCCGGGCTGATGGAGCGCCACTTTGGTGTGCGGGTGCTGGACGAGGCGATTACGGAGGCGGTGCGCTTGTCGCATCGCTATATCAGCGGCCGCCAACTGCCGGACAAGGCCGTCAGCGTGCTGGACACGGCCTGCGCCAAGGTGGCGCTGGGCCAGAGCGCCACGCCCGGCGCCATTGAAGACGACCAGAAAACGCTCGAACGCCTGCAAGGCGAGATCAACGCGCTGGAGCGCGAGCAAAGCGCCGGTGCCGAGCACGACGCGCGCCTGAAGGCGCTGAATGAGCAGCGCACGGAGCTGGAACAACGCGTCGCGCAGAACACCGAACGTCTCGCGCAGGAGCGCGCGCTGGTTGCACGCATTCAGGCCCTGCGCGAGGCGCGCGAAAGCGGTGCAGCACAAACCGGCGAGGAAGACGCACTGCCCGTGGCTGCCAACAGCGACGTGGTGTCGATGCCCAAGCGCAAGCGTGCCGCCGACAAAACGGAGGAGCAGGACGAGTTGGCCAAGCTGCTCGCCGAACTGCGTGCGTTGCAAGGCGAATCGCCCATGGTGCCGCTGCAGGTGGATGGCCATGTCGTGTCGGAAATCGTCTCCGCCTGGACGGGCATTCCGCTGGGCCGCATGGTCAAGGACGAGCTGCGCACGGTGCTGAACCTCAAGCCGCTGCTGGCTGCCCGCGTGATCGGACAGGACCACGCGCTGGATGCAATCGCGCAGCGCGTGCGTACCGCCACCGCCAACCTGGAAGACCCGAACAAGCCGCGCGGCGTGTTTCTGTTTGCCGGCCCGTCGGGCGTGGGTAAAACCGAAACGGCGCTGGCACTGGCCGACATTCTCTACGGCGGTGAACGCAAGCTCATCACCATCAACATGAGCGAGTACCAGGAAGCGCACAGCGTCTCGGGCCTCAAGGGCTCGCCGCCGGGTTATGTCGGCTATGGCGAAGGCGGCGTGCTGACCGAAGCCGTGCGCCGCAACCCGTACAGCGTGGTGCTGCTTGATGAGGTGGAGAAGGCCCACCCCGACGTGCTGGAGATGTTCTTCCAGGTATTCGACAAAGGCGAGATGGACGACGCCGAAGGCCGCCCGATCGACTTCCGCAACACCATCATCATCCTTACGTCGAACGTTGGTTCGCAGGCCATCATGCAGGCTTGCCTGAACAAGCCCGCTGAAGAACTGCCCGACACTGATGCGCTGGCAGAGCTGCTGCGCCCGACGCTCTACAAGGCGTTCAAGCCCGCATTCCTCGGGCGCATGAAGGTGGTGCCGTACTACCCGATTTCCGACGACGTGCTGGCCGAGATCATCACGCTCAAGCTGGGCCGCATCCGCGATCGCGTGGCCATCAACCACAAGGCGACGTTCCAGTGGGACAACGCACTGGTTGAATCGGTGCTCGCACGCTGCACCGAGGTGGACGCCGGCGCCCGCGCGGTCGATCACATTCTGAACGGCACGCTGCTGCCGCAGATTGCTGAATCGGTGCTGACGCGCATGGCCGAGGGCGGCAGCGTCGAGAAGATCAAGGTCGGCGTCGGCAAGAACGGCGAGTTCAAATACCGCATCAACTAAGTCGCTTCGCTGGAGCACATCATGGTCTCTCCGACCGAGTTGGCAAACCTGCTGCGTGCGTCGTTTTCCCAGGCTGACCGGCTGCTGCGCCTGGAAACGCCGCTGGGGCCGAACGCGCTGCTGCCGGAGCAGCTGGAAGCCGCCGAGCACATCGACGCAGGCGGCTTTCTGCTGGAACTGACGGCGCTGTCCGACAACGCTGACATCGATTCGGCCAAGCTGCTTGGCCAGCCCGTGCGGCTGGATCTGCTGACGCAGCAGAGCCGGAGCGCGCTGCGGCCGTTCCATGGCCACGTCACGCGCTTCGAGCAGGTGGGAGCCAACGGTGGCCTGGTGCGGTATCGGCTGGTGATCGAACCGTGGCTGGCGTTCCTGCGCCATCGGCAAGACAGCTTCCTGTTCCAGGACATGTCGGTCATCGAGGTAATCGACAGCCTGTTTGGCGACTACCAGGGCCAAGGCCGCCTCGTGCCCGCATGGCGCTGGGCCTTGCGCGACAGCTCGGTCTACACGCGCCGCAGCGCCATCACGCAATACGACGAAAGCGACTTCGATTTCGCCACGCGCTTGCTGGCCGAAGAAGGGCTGTTTTACTTCTTCGAGCACGAAGCCAAGGACGGCGATGCGCTGGGCGTACATCGCATGGTGATTGCAGATTCCAACGACGTGTTCGTTGACAACGCGCAGGCGAGCATTCGTTTTGGCCGTGCGGATGCCACCGCCACGGAGGACGTGATCGACCGCTGGCAAGGCGCCCGCCGCTGGCAGACCAATGCCGTGTCGATTGCCAGCTGGGACTACCGCGCCAACGCCAAGCGCACGGCGCAACTCGGGGCGCAGCAGCAAGGCAACGACGGCCCGCAGCTGACGTTGCAAGACACCGACTACCCCGGTCAGTACTGGTTTGAAGACAACAACCAGGCGCAGCGTGTTGCGCGGTTGATGATGGAAGCGCTGGAGTTGCGCGACAAGCAGTTCGACGGCGAAGGTACAGCCCGCACGTTGGCGACCGGCACGCGCTTCCAGTTGCTCGATCACTTCGATCACGACGATGGCGAGCAGCGCTTTGCCGTGTTGGCCGTGACGCATCAGGCGCGCAACAACTTCAACGATCGCTTCGGCCAGGTACTGACCGAAGCGCTGGGCACACTGCGCGGCAGCGACGTGCTGGCCGCAGGCAGCAACCACGGCACGGGCGACGACGCGCCGTTTTACCGCAACCACTTCACCGTCGTGCGCGACAACGTGCCCGTGCGCCCGCAGCAGAGTGACGAGCAAGGCCGTGCGCTGCATCCACGTCCGACCGTCAATGGCAGCCAGACTGCGCTGGTGGTGGGTGCGGAAGGGCCCGTGCATACCGACCGGGACCATCGCATCAAGGTGCAATTCCATTGGCAGCGCGGCGCTCGGTCCGCCAGCCGCCAATCGCACCCGGCTGGCGACGATAACGCGCGTGCGAGCGCCGGCCTTGGCGCATGGGTGCGCGTGACCGCGCCCGTGGCCGGCCCGAACTGGGGCGGCGTGGCGCTGCCGCGCGTTGGCCAGGAGGTGCTGGTCGAGTTCCTGCAAGGCGACATCGATCGACCCGTCGTGGTGGGGGCCGCCTACAACGGTAGCGGCCAGACCGACGCGCAATACAACCAGAACCAGGCCGGCGCAGCAGGGGCCACCGGCAATGCCCCCGCCTGGTTTGCCGGCGACAGCAAGAGCCAGGGCGCCTACGCCCACAACGCAGTGCTGTCCGGCATCAAGACACAGGCGCTGGCCGGCAGCCAGTCGGGCTCGTCGGGCTACAACCAGCTCGTCTTCGATGATTCCGAAGGGCAGGGCCGCACACAGCTCAGCACCACGCAGGCGGCGACTGGCCTCGTACTTGGCCATCACAAGGAACAGGTCGACAGCGCGCGGCAGGCCGATCTCGGCCACGGAGCCGCGCTCGCCACTGACGACAGCGGCGCTGTGCGCGCCGGCGCCGGCCTGCTGCTCACCGTGCACAGCGCCGGCACCAGCGCGTCGCTGCAAGACAGCGAGGATGCCGCCAGCCAGATCGAAGCCGTGAGCGACCTCGCCGAATCCCTCGCCGACGCAGCGCAGAAGCAGAAGGCCGGTCTGGCCGACGAGCCCGCCGCCAAGGAACTCCCCGCGCTCAAGCAACTGCGCCACACCACCGAAGTGCTGCGTCACACCGAAAGCGCGGGTGAAGGCGCACAGGCCGTTGCCTACAGCGAGCCGCATCTGCAAGTCTCGGCGCCCAAGGGCATCGTCAGCACGACGCCCGTGGATGCGGTGCTGGTCGCGGGCACCCAGGCGACGCTGGTTGCGAAGCAGGACACCAACGTGGCGGCGGGCGGCAATCTCTCAGTGGCGGTAGCCGAGGGGCTGAGCCTCTACGCGCACGGCAAATCGCTCGGGCAAGCCGGCGATGCGACACCGGGCATCGCCATGCATGCCGCAAGCGGCAAGGTCGGGCTTTCGAGCCTCAAGGGCGAGACCCATCTGGTTGCCGAAAAGGCCGTGACGGTTGCGTCCACGCAGGGCAACGTCACTGCGGAAGCGAAGCAGCATGTGCTCGTCAATGCAGCCGGAGCGCAGATCAAGGTGACGAACGGGACGATTGAGCTGCATGCGCCGGGGATGGTGACGTTTAAGGGGGCGGGGCATCGGTTTGTGGGGCCGGGAGGGGCGGGGGTGGATAACAGCCTTGCGAGCGGTAGCTTGAAAGGCTGTGGCGTGCAGGAAAGCAGCGCTGCCGCCAATGGTGCTGGTTCGGTGTCGCGTTGAACCGGCAGGACCAAAGCATGACCAATCGCACATTGGCGAACTTGGAAGCTTCGCTATTTGCGGCGGACAGCACAGGTACAGACGTGCCACATCCCGACACCCTGGCACGGTGCGGAGAGTTGGCCGCCGGCTATCACGCAATGAACCGGCAACAACGGCATGGGTATCCCCCATTGCGTGCCTATCTTCTATTGGACGCCTGGGAAGGCAATCCACTGGCCGCCGCTATTTCCGAGGCCTGGCCGGAAGCCGCCACCATACGCGCCGCCGTGCCAGACGACTTTTACACGGGGCGTGAGGACGAAGCACCCTGCGTCGTGCCGCTGCCCGACAGCGCGTTACCAGACGGCGAGACGGACACGTTGGAGCAAGGGCTGTCACGAGATGTACTCGCCCGCTTGCTGGAGGCCGCGAGCGGGCATGCACATCAACGGCTGGTGCGGCAAGGTTTGGGTGCCGTGCTGTTCAGCGCCGATTCCCCGGCCGAGGTCGCACAACACCTCCGCATGCTGGGGTTTCAATATCCCCCCGAAGGCCGAAATGCCAAAGTCTTTCGCTACCAGGACCCACGCGTGATGCAACGCGTGTGGCCAGAACTGAGTGCCACGCAGCAGAGCATGTGGCTGGGCCCGGTGCAAGCATGGTGGTCATTGACGCAGCCATGGGGGCCGTGGGCATTGGAGGACATGGTAGCGACGGAGGATGCCGCTGTGTCGGTACCCGTTTGGTTCAAGGCCGAGCAGCCGATGGAGCCAGACAGGCGGTCAGAAGGGCTGGTATTGAACCGCTTGATGGATGCGAAGCAATGGCGGGCAGCACATTCGGCGCCGGTCGGGAATCGAGTGTGGGCGCGATTTGCGGAAAACGGCGTCATTGCAGGTGAACAACCTAACGGCAACCTGATGCGGCAATTGCTTGCAATCGGTACCTCGCACCATCTCGATGAGGGCAACCTCGAAGACTTCGTCTGGTGCAGCATCCGTTACCGCGAAGCACCGCCTTCCATTGACTGGGGCACGCCGCAGTGGTCGCGCGTATTGAACCAAACGCTGGAAGTATTGAATGCAGATCCGGACGCTCGCTTTGTGAGCGCCTTCGATGCCTGCCTGAACCCCGGAGACGAAACACATGGTTTGCACCAACCCGTGTGATGATTGCAAGCGCGAAGGCTTGCCGATTCTCTTTACACGCTACGCCGTTGGCTACAGTTCGCGGCCGGAAGGGCTGAGCCTTCTCGATAAGTTCAAACCGACCGGCAAGTTCCAACCCCAGCCCGGAGGGGTATCCATTAATACAGCGCGCTATGGCGTACGAATGCTGCGTGCCGGTTACCTGTACCTGCGCATCGAGCGGCGTGGCTTGCTGGAGTGGGAGGGTTACGCCATCCACCCGCACGGGTATTTGAAACAGTTTCCGGTGATGTTGCCGCAGCAGGCGGAAACCAAGATTGCCTGCGCGCGTGACGCGCGGCAGGCCAATAACAGCCTGGTCTGGATCAAAGACGCAAAGAACGTCAAATCGCTCTGGTATGCGTTCCATCCCGATCCGATCGACCCGGAGCACCTCAAGCGCGAGATCGAACCGAACCCCGCAAAGTACATGCAGCAGTTCGATGTTGCTGGCTGGCTCGGTGGCAATACCAGCCAGGCAGACAGCATGCAGCCTGCGCAACTCGACAAGCAGGTGCTGGAATATGCTGCGCTTGGGGATGAGAAAGTTCAGGTTGTCGGGAATGAGCAGTTCTTCGGCCTGATGGGCATGACGCCGCAGGAGCGTGGCTGGGGCAATTACGAGAAAACCGTGACGGAGCAGCAGGTCATTCCAACCCCCGATGCGGCTCCCGTGATTATCGAAGACACTCGCGTTGAAACGGTGACGCAGCCGTCCTACAAGGCCAAGCACGGTTCTCGGTTGGAGGGCATGCGTAAGTTCCTGCAGGACAACAAAGGCGCGGTAGTTGCGTGCGAAGACGCGCTCGGTGTCGCGCAGGAACTGAGCCTTCATCACCTGTCGGCATCAGTGCCCTATGTCAAGTGGCTTAAGACGGAGGACGGGCGAAACATCACAAACGCTTGGAAGGACAGCGCCAGTCGCAGTATCCAAACGGTTAAGAAGGCGCTCGAGAAAAAAGCGATCGATGACTTTGATGGCGCGATCGATCGTATGCGTGAAGTCCGCGAAAACATGGGCGGGCACTATCCGGGCTCGGACAGCCCTCAACCTGTCAGGGTTCGCCGGCCGGATGGCACCTACGAAACCATTAGCATTCAAGAGTTGAATCGGCGTCGTCGTGAAGACTTGCAGAAGCAGATCGACCAGAAGACAGCGAAGCGTCAAGAGGCTGTTGACGACGCTGCAAAGAAGGCACAAGCCAGCATCGACGCCAATTGCGATATGGCGTTGGTCAGTGCCTTCGACACCGAGCACGAAAAGGAAATTAGGAACCGCGATACAGAGATGGACCGCGTAGCGGAAGACCTTGTGCAATGGCTGAAGTCGGATAGTTTGACGGACAAAGCACTGGGTTTGTACAGCGATACTGCTTCCGCAGATATGGGCGACGGCGATCGGTGTGCTGGTCAACTGTGCGTCATCCTCATGCAGTTGGACAACAGTCCTCGTGGTCGCGAGTGGTATGGGTCACTGGACTTGTTCACTCCACATAAGAAGAATCTGGTCTGGCGAATGCTCAGCTTGAACAATCGTGCTCTGAGCTCGGAACTGCAGTCGGCGCTGCAGCTTCTCGTCACGCCGATACCCCCCTCTGAGCAGGCGGTGACAGGAGCGCAAGACAACGCGCGTAGCCAGAAAGCCTACGCAGATATGGCAGCAGCGCTCAACAAGATGAGCGGCACCCTCAAGACGTCGGACAAAGTTGAGAAGGATCTGTTGACCGTGCTCGATGGAGCAGCTGCCGCCGCAGATCGGCGTACTTCGCTGATGAAGCTTGCGAAGGAAGCGAAGAGCGGCATGGCGGGAATCGTATTGTCCGCCGTCATGATCCAGGTCAAGGGGCTCTCGCCGTCCGAGATGGAGAAGCGCATTGCCCGGACACAGGCTTTGCTACTCGCTCGAGGTTTGGGTACCAAAGCTATAGCTCACATCAAGCAGCTCGAACAGGACGCACTCAGTTCAGCGCTGATGAAGCAAGTCAAATCCATTGACCGGCGGATACGAAATGCTATCAAAGGGGGCAGCGCTAACAGCGCCATGCAGGAGATGCGAACCACTCATGCAATCGGCGCCGTCAATGCCTTAGCGATTCTTCCAGCCATCAGCCGGGCCTACGTTCGGCACGATCTGCGCACCACGACAGAGTTGGTCGGATCAATGGCCGATCTGCTGGGGATGTTCAAAGACACGAGGGCAACCTTTTATGAAAAGGTGCTCTATAAGCAGGTGCCAGACATTGTGTATAAGACTCACAAGGTCGGTACGGCCACGGTCGCAGAACGCGAACTCCTCACATTGAAGGCAGGGGCAGCGCGATATGTTGCTGCGGGGGCGGTTGTTGGGGTTATCTGGGATAGTGTGGACGGCGTGACTGCGTACAAGGAAAAAGAAAAATATTTGATGGTCGCGTACGCTGTGCGCGCCGTTAGTGGCAGTGTTGCGGTTGGTGGCGCCATTTTGAGTGCGCGCTATTTGACTGCACCTCTCTGGTTGCTTCGACTCAACCTGGTTTCGGGGTTGTTGACGGTCGCTGCCACCTTCGTGATCGGGAAGCTTAAAGGCGTGGAGTGGGAGAATTGGCTTAAAGCACAGCCGTTCCACAAGGCCAGTAGCACGAAAATCCCTTACAAGAGCGAGGCGCAAATGATGGACAAGCTTGCTGATGCACTGGCTGATATCGGTTGAGGTAGGTAATGTTTGATTGCGAAGCAGCTTTCCAGCAGCACCGGAAAAAACACGGTCAGAAGGAGGCCGTCGAATTCCTGGCTGATATCAATCGGTACACCGTACTGCACGCTCCCAAGGAGCGCCGCAAGGATGATGCTAAGCCCAGCTTAGAATGGGCGCGCACGCTGTTCGATCATAACGAGCACTTCATCGAACTCTCCAACATGGGCGAGGAAGATCGCTCCGTTGAGTTCATGGCGGTGGGCTTGTTATGGCTTGCGCTCGGTGTTTGTTTGTTCTTTTGGATGCTGCTATCCACGATGGACCCCGTGTTTTCCAGCGGGTGGTACATCTCCATGCTGATCGGCGCCGGCATGACAGGAGTCATGGGATTTGTGTTGTCTCTCTTTTGGCCAGAGAAGATTGCGCCTAACTATTTCACGCTGCTGCGACCGCGTTATCGCTTCAATCGCACCACACGCAAAGTGTATGTGGTGCGTCCGCAGCGTTATGGCGGGAACGTCGTTTTGGAGTGGGATCGCGTCAGGGCGCATACCAGTTGGTGTGCACCACGTGACATGCGGCCAGACCAGATTGATGACAAATTCGCTCGCCAGCGCAGGCAGGAGACAGGTGGAGGCTATTTTGGGCTGCGTGGCCTGGTGCTGTACTGGCCGCCGTTGGACCCGGGCGACCCCGAACGCAAGGGCGAGGAGGTTCTTTGGGTCGGCCCTAAGCTGGCCGGAGAAGGGTTGTGGCAGTACATCCGCACATTCATGGAAGAGGGCATGGAGAAGGTACCGCCCCCGACCGAATATGAATGGCTGCGAAAAGGCTTCCACACCCCGAGCCAGCATCTTGAGGAAACGGAGTTGTCGGCCTCGCGCGTACTGGATCATGTCGGTGGTCGCGGCGAGAATTCCGCGCAAACGCAGCTCACATTCTTGGCGACGTTTCTGTGGGCACCGCTGCATTGCTTGGCCGAGCGCCTTTGTACCTGGCCGACGTTCCCGAAGGAGTGGAACAGCGATTGTGGGCGGCCGCGTCGAGAAGACGGGATTGGGCCAGAGGAACCACTAAGGTGGGTGCCAGAAAAAGTGTGATTTGGCTGGCCATAGAAACGCGCCGCCTCCTTAAAGCCGAATCGCGTAAAGCAAAGCCATGTTGATGCCTTGAAAAAGTGGTGTGACCGCTGCGCCATCGGCTTGAAACGGGTGCAACCGCAAGACAGCTACAAGGCGGTCTAGGCGCAGCGTTCCGCCTTCAACAAAGCTTTGACGGGGGCGGAATGAGCGATGGACTGGAATTGATCTCGGGCATGGTCAGCGGCCTGACGGTTCACGATGGCGAACAAGCTTTCTTGAGCACAGCACAGCAGGGCTCTGGTGCGGCTGTGGCTGCTGGCCTTGCGACGGCGGGGCTGGCTGGAGCCGCCGCGGGCGCGGGCTTGGCGGCCACATCCACAGGTGACGCGGTGCAGTTCTTTACTTGCCAGTTGGGCGAGCGCACCGTGGCAGGTGGTTTCAGCAAGGTGACGTTCAAGAATGGGGATGAAGTTTCGTTTGTGGTGGCGCGTCAGCCACGTGCAGCCGATCGGGCCTTGGCGGCCATCAGGCCGAGGGACCGCACACTATGGATGAGCTTGCATTGCTCGCGCGGTGTGCGAGCGCATAGGCGGTTTGCGTATGGAGTTTTTTTGCAACTGGTAGTGGGTTTGCCCGTATTCTTTTGTGCCAGCTATTTGGCATCAAGCCTGTTTTCGTTTGGCCCAAAAATCGATGCCGGAACATTTCACGTTGTGTTGCCGATGTTTTCTACATTCGGGGTTGTAGCAGCGATTTACTATGGCCTTCGCTTCTACTTCCAATGGCGCCCCGTTGCTCAGCAAGCCGAACGTATCTTTGCCGCCCTGGGCTACCCCAATCCTTCACACGTCGATCTGCCGCGCGACCACAAGCGTTACAGCAAGGCCCGCGGCATAAAATGGCCTTACCTCAGCGATGGGCCATGGATCTACCACTATCTTGATCCGCATGAAGAACGCGCCAGAGCAACGAGGCCTTGACAGGGGCAGCATGAGCGGAGGGCTGTCGGCTAAAAGACAGCCAAGGAACAAGGCGAAAAATTGTCGGCTGCTTTGATCAAAATGCGTTTCCGATAAATGAGCGTCGAGCAACGGCCTGAAGGGCTGGTAAAGCTGACTGGCACGATAACGAACTACAAGGTGACCCGTGCAGAAGCGAGTTTCGTGTTTACGGAGGCCGATCGGGACAAGCTCGGAGTGGTCGCCATTGCAGCGGGCATCGCGGGGTTGAGTGGACCCGCGATCGCGACAGCAGCGTCCGCATCGAGTGCGGAGGAACATGCTGATTACGTCGAATTTGACCTCGACGGCGATCCGGTCAAGGGCTGGGTCTGGCGCAGTCCTTTCAAAGAAGGGGACAAAGTCGAAGTGGCCGCCGAATGGCGTAACGATCACTATGAGACAGCGGGTATTGCGAGACCAGAGGACCGCATCATCGCGTTGTACCCGCATTGCTCTCGGGGTAAGGCCCGGCATATCAAGAATGCGGTGAAGTGGTGGATTACGGGAGTGGCTGGAATACTTGTTGGGCTCGGGGGACCGATGCTGGGAATCATGCTGCTGCTCGTCGAGTCGCCGCAGAGTTTGCTGCGCGACGTTTTCCCGTACGGCTTTCTAGCCATGACCGCAGGCTTCTACGCGTTCTTCGGTCTGATGACCTTTAGCCTCGCCAAAAAATGGATGCCATTTGTACGTCTGACGGAGAAGGTTTGCCGCACGCTGGGCATTCCCGATTCCGGGAACGTCGATCTGGTCAAGTCGGCCAAGGTCCAACGCAGGCCGGATGACCCGGGCGAATACGGCACCTTCTACTTCAGATACTGATGCGTTGGCAGGCGGCGAGACACAGGGTTTGGCCGATCCAACCCGGAGGGCTGTTGCGCAAGCCGGCCATGTGCCTATGCACCTAGGATTCCAGAGGGAACGATGATGAGTGGTCAAGATGACGGGAAATGCATCGAAACTGCAGCCGCAGAGCCCCTACTGGTGTGAAGACTTGCCCGGCCCAACCGTGCCGCTCAAGTCCAGCGACAAGAATGACCAACCAAACCTCGCACTCGACCTCAATTACGTGAATGAAGACGTGTTTGAGTTGTCCCGGGCGTCGTCCATCCAGCGTGGTTTTGGTCTGATGTTTGGGGTGGGTGTCTCCGTCGCGTTTGTGGCCATGCTGCCGTTCATCGGCCAGATGTATCAGGAGGGCCACCCTGAAGAGTCGCCGGTCATCGCGTCGGTGCTGGCCTTGATGCTGCTGGGGCTTGCGGTTCTTTTGCTTCACCTCATCAAGAGAGGGGTGCGGACGCCGCGAGACCTTCCAGTTCTATTCGATCGAAAGAATCGGAAGGTCTTTGCGTTTGAGTATGTGCCCAAGGCGAATCCATTCGCGAAATGGAAGACCGTGATCAAGGAGCTGGATTGGTCGCGCGTCGAAGCGGAAATTGGAAAGATCGCCGGATACAACGGCAAGACGTACTCGGTGCGCTATGGGCTGATTTTGGCGCAGTGCGAAGCGAACACGACCAAGGTCCAGGATCGGATCATCGTGAAGTCGCAGGTGGCGACTCCACTCGTGCTGCATCAGATGTGGGCGTATATCCGCTGCTTCATGAGTGAGGGGCCAAAGAATTTGCGAGACATCAGGCCGTTCCCGCGCGATATCAGTTTCCGGCGGTGCCTGCTGGAATTCTATCCGTTGTTTGACCGGACAGAAGAGGGCGCGCGGCTTCGCGCCAATATGCACGCGGTGGAGTTGGTGCTGCTGACGGCGGTTGGGATCCCGCTGTTTTGGCTGTTTCTTCCTGCGGGTATTTTTGAGTACGTCGGGCAACGCCTTGCGCCGGAGCCAAAGTGGCCGGCAGAGATCGTTTCGCAAACCGGGCGACCCTCCCACGATTGAGTTTCCTTGTGCCGGGATGCTCCACCCGTGAAGCTCAGCCGTGCAGATGTGAGCGAGGGGCCCGCCCGCACATGAAGATTTAGAAACAATCCCCCCAATCGCTCCAAGCCTGCGTAGCATCTCCACCGTCCGCCCGTGCGCGTGCGGACGTCACATTTCACGCACGCTGATATGAACGCTTTGTCCCGCTTCGCCGCCGCTTCTGCTGTGGCTGCGCTGCTCGTCACGCCCGCCTTCGCCCAGGACGACACCCCGTTGCAGGTTTCGTACCGCCAGGTGCTGACCGAATATTTCAAGGACGCGCCGACCGCGTCGAAGAAATACGACGGCCACCGCCTTGTCTTCACGGGCCAGGTCTATCCGGTGTCCGACGACAGCCTCAATACGCTGGCGGTGACCGAAGACCTGAAGGTGGGCGCGCCGTTCCAGGACGATCAGCGTGACGCGCTCAAGGCGCTGTTTCCCGATCACAAGCTTGCGGCGTACAAGCCCAGCAAGGACATCACGCTGGACTGCCTGAACCGGCAGTTCGTTGGCCTGACGCTGGCGCTGGCGGACTGCCGCGTCGGCAAGCCCTGATTTTTGTATTGCATTCCAGTTTCGTTTCCGACCATGGCCTCTCTTCCGTTTGACCAATTGCTCGCTCCGCTGCCTGGCGCTCAGCCCTGCGGCGAAGACATGCTCTTCTCTGCAGAATTCGACAGCATCCAGGATGCGCGCCGGTTTGATGACCCGTCGCTCGATCAGGGCGAGTGGGTCACGGAGATCAAGGAGGCCGACTGGCGTGCCGTCATCGCCCAGAGCACGTCGCTGCTGCAAAACCGCACGAAGGATCTGCGGCTGGCCGCATGGTTGGCCGAGGCGTTGTCGAAGGAGCGTGGCTTCGCTGGCCTGCGCGAGGGCTACGAACTGATCGCCGGTTTGTGCGAGCAGTTTTGGGAACACATCTATCCGCTGCCTGAAGCCGACGACCCCGAAGCCCGCACGGGCAGCATGGCGTGGCTTGCGACGCGATCGAGCCAGCTCATTCGCGAGGTGCCGCTGGTGGATGCGGCCAAGGGCGGCTATAGCCTCGTCGATTGGGAAGTTGCGACCAGCCTGGTCGAAGCCATCCGCCGCGATCCGGAACAGGCTGACGAGCTGTCGCGCGGCAAGATCACGCAGGACCAGTTTGAATCGGCGCGGCGCGCCACACCGCCGGCGTTCTATAAGACGCTGCATGATGATGTGGTGGGTTGTGGCGCTGCGCTGTTGCGGCTGGAATCCGTGCTGGATGCTCGTGCTGGAGACCATGCGCCGAGCTTCCGCCCCGCACGTGAAGCATTGCAAGCAGTGCGTGCGTTGGTGGAGCGCTTTGGTGGCAAGCCGGAGCCCAAGCCAACTGCAGTGGAGGCGAAGAGTGTTCCGCAACAGACAGCGCAGTCTGCCACCGGCGCCGCCATCGAAACCGTGGTTTCTGGCCCGATCCGCACGCGCGCGCAGGCGCTGAACCAGTTGCGCGATGTGGCTGAGTTCTTCCGCCAGACCGAGCCGCACAGCCCTGTTGCCTACCTCGCCGCGCGCGCCGCCAAGTGGGGCGACATGCCGCTGCACGCCTGGCTGCGCACGGTGGTCAAGGATGATGCGACGCTGTCGCAGATTGAGGAGCTGCTGGGCCTGGGCGATCCGCCGTCGGAAAGCGCGAGCTGAACAGGCTAGCTGCTTGAACAACCGCCGCAGCCGCTGGATCCGCAGCTACTCGAGCTGCAACTGCTGGAGCTACTGCTGCTTGAGCTGCAGTTGCTCGACGTGTCGCCTCCGGAGCCGCCGGAACTGGCGCCGGCGGGTGTTCCCATCATCGGTCGGTATCCTGCCCACACTGTGTTGGCCAGCACGCTCGTGCCGCCAAACGCCGCCAACCACAGTAGATCGCTTGTCGACAAACTAGCCTTGGGCGCCCGCTGGCTACGCTGACGATGCACATCGAGCGCGGCGCGGGCTCCTGCGGTGGGGCCCGCACGACCTACGCCGATCAGCTGTACGGTCACGCACCAGTAGACGATTCCGAACATCGCCATCTCCACCAGCAGCCACATCACCGGGCGCTCTCGGGACAGGCCAACAAATACCTTTATCACCCCGAGCCACAGCACCGATAGCCCGATCGCCCATGCAGCGACAGTCGTTGCGCGCATCGCGCCGGCGGCCCACATCCAACCTTCGTGGCGCAGCCGATCTGTCATGTCTATGGCTTCGTCGAGGAATCGATCCCGAAAGGCTGGCCATGGCGAACGGCGCTGGGGTTGACGTGCGAGCCAGGTCCACGCGTTGACGTGGCAATGGGGCATTTGTATTTCGTTCGCGACCACGTATGTGTTGCGGTCACGTTTTCTCTTTGCAGGAGAAGCAACGCGGATCGCACCCGCGTCGAGCAGTGCCAGCGTCGCAACCTGCGCCATTCGCGTGGCGTCGCCGTTGATGAGCGCGGCTTCGGCAGGCGCCAACTTGCGGGGCACGTTCCCATCGGCGGCGCCCCATGGCTGGCGGTCGTACGCCGCGCGATGCAGGCCCCGGATCAGCAGACACGCCATCACGCTCGCGCCCAGATAGAACGCGAGAAAGCGCGGCCCCGGAAAGTTCAGCACATCGAAATCCGATGCGATGTTCGTGGTGATGACGAGGAGGATGACTCCGATCAGAAGCCATACGGAAGGTATGATCGAGCGAGCGGTGGACGTGCGCGGCGGTGTGGCAAGGGGCGGCGGATGCGGTGCGCGGCGGGCAGCCTCAGGCGCACCATCCGGCTGCGCAGGTTCCGGCACTGGCCAGACGTCGGCAGGCGGCTCGACGCCGAACGTGCGCCGGTAGCTATCGATCGTCTGTTGGTAGTGCTGCGCGTAGGTGTCGTCTTCGTCCGGGGCGCCAATTCCCGGCGCATGGTGAAGCGGCGCGCGCAGTACCTCCCCGCAAAACACCGTCCAATACTCTTTCGAATATTGCAGATGGAGATGCCAGGCGGCATCGATGGCCTCGGAAGGCGTGACAGGGTGCCCCGCAAACACCGCCAGATACGCAAAGCGCTTGTATTCCTCGATGACGGTCAACGTATATAAACGCGACCACCCTTCGGCTTCTGCCAGACGTTGGCTGTAGGGCACCGGCGCGTCAGGCGCATCGGGTGAATACTGGCTCAGCCGAAGCAGGCAGGCTTGGCGATCTGCTTCGGTCGAAGCGGCCTGGTGTGCGGAGACGGAACCGGGGGAGGTCGATGGAGTGAGCGATGTCATCTGTGTTGTTGTCCGCCGTATGTGCCTGCCTAGAGGCTGAGCCGCCGGCCAGTAGCACTGGCAGCAGATCGCGACGATTACTCCTGCTGTGGCTGCTCGAGCGCCTGAAACACCGCGCGCTCGCAGCGGCCGAAGTCGAAGCTGCGCAAGCGGAGATGGCGGTTGCCGTATTCACCAGCCACCATCATTTCTGGGATCGGGCGCAGGGGCCCCGCCATCAGGCGCATCAACGTCTGTGAAATGATCACGAGCAACATCGGCGCCAGGGTAAACATCCCGACCATCATCCCCGCGACAGGGCCGACGCCTTCGAGGCCAAACTCGCTGCTCACAAAAAAAAGCATGATCACGAGCATCAGCGCGCTGAAATAACCGAGAAGTCCGATCGCCTCGCTAAAGTGGGGGCTCCTGCGCGACACTATGGTGTCCAGCGGTTCGGGCAACTCTCGAGGGCGCTTTGCAACATAAACAGTCTGAGCCTCGCGACGGCCTGTTAAGCGCATGCCCCACGCTGAAAAGCAGTCGTTGTCCCACCAGCCTGCTGCACGCACGCGCATGCCGTTCAGGCCCGCGAAATAGGGCGCGTTGGACGAAACCCGACGGTCCGTGACCTGGTATTCGCAGAAGTGGATGACCCGGTCGTCCATCAGCGTAATGACGACGGGGGTCACGCGATAGTAGGTGTCTCGCGAGATATCGTCGGTGTAGTCATGTGCGCTGCGCGCATTGGTGTCGACGCTCCATCCCATGGCCTCATATGCCTTGAATGCCGCGTTATCCACCTGTACTGAGCGAATGATTCCGCTGACGATCGCGACGGGCGCGCCCTGTCGTCGACTGGCAAGCCAGTGCTCAAGCTGCTGCCACGCCCATACCAAATGGCACCATAACCACCAGATGCGCTCTTTCATCGGAGAAAATTGCGCGATGGGCTGCGATGGTCTCCTGGTGGGGTCGTGGTACTCGAGGCGGATCTGGATGGAGGCACGCCGTTCATCACCCGGCTGTAATGGGGTAGCTGTCGACGGCTCACGCAACCGCGCCCGTCGGCGTGCATCCTCCCGCGTCACTTACTCGCCCGAAACTCGATCCGCCGATTGCGCGACCGGCCTTCATCGGTGTTGTTGGCCGCCACAGGCTGATCCGGCCCCACGCCCATCGCGGTGAGCGTGCCTTGCTCGGCGCCCTTGGCGATCAGGTAGTTCTTGACCGTCTCGGCGCGCGCCTGGCTCAGGTTGAGGTTCAACGCACGGCTGCCGGAGTTGTCGGTGTGGCCGACGATCTCGATCTTGCGGCCGTTCAGGCGCGGCAGCACGGCGGCCATTTCATCCAGAATCGCGCGGCCCTTGGGCGTGAGCGTGGCGCTGCCGGTTTCAAACTCGATGATGCGGTTGGCCAGCGTCTGATCCAGCAGCCCTTGCTCGGACACCGCCGCCACGCGCAGCCCGTTCTTGATCGTGTAGCTCTGGCCGAGCGCCGTCGCCATGTCGCTCGTGAGCTGTTGGCGCTGTGCCTCGTTACCAACGTCGCCGTGCAGGGAAACCTGCGTGCCGTCGATGTTGAGTTGCCCACGGTTGACCTGCTTGATGGCCGGCGACAGGATCTTCTGCACGTTGGCCGACCAGTTGGGCGGCGACACCACGTTGCCCACTTCGATCTGATCGACCACGTTGGCGCTGCCGTACAGCTCGCGCAGCTTGGCCAGCACGGTCGCTCTGGTGGCTTCGTCCGGCACCATGCCACCGGCCACGACTTGACCCGGCACGGGAGCGTCGCCAGCAGCGGCATGCGCGGGCAGGGCGCTGCCCAGGCACACCAGCATTGCAGCGTTCGCCAGGAAGGTTGCAGGCCGGAAGCCGCGCTTGATTGCATCCAGACCCATGTTCATTCTCCGATGAAGACTTCGCGGAAGGTATCGACCGCCACGCGCAGCGAGAGCTGCGGTTGATCCAGGTAACTCACGAACTTGGCCAAGCCGTAATCTCCGCTGACGTGCTGGTCGACCCATTCCGGATCGTCGATGTTGATGTTCTGTTCGGCATACGCCAGCGGCGACATGACGCTGTGCAGCGTGCGCGACGAGGCACCGTTGAAGCCGATGACCAGCCGCTCGGCGCCGTTGATATCGCCCAGGAACAGCGACAGCTCGAAGTCCGCACGCTGGAGGAAGCGCGACACCAGCTCCAGCCAGAAACTCGCCACCAGGCTGCGATAGAGCGGGTCTGCCGGCAGCGGCAGCGTGAGCCCTTTTTCAAGCCGGGACGAGCCGTTCGCCATCACGGGTTGGAGCAGCGTGCCGAGCGCCAGCAACGTGCGGCGCAGGCGGATGTTGTGGCCTTCCGAGCGCAGCATCTGCTCAAGGCCGGCAACGGTCTGGAAGTCGATGAAATCCGAAAAGCTGGCGTCGTGCGATTGCGTGCTCGTGCCGCCCGTGCCGGTCTCTACGCCGTGCTGACCTTCGGCCAGCAGGCGCAGGCCCTCGGTGGCGTCGGTGGCGGTGCCGAGCGAGATCATCTGCTGGCCGGCGCGTGTCCACAGGCGAGCGAGCGCAATCGGGCTGCGCGCGATGAAGTTGATCGGGCGATCGACCTCCATGGCTGCCGCCGTCAGGAACGGAAAGCGGCGCGATGACAGATCACTGCTGGCCATGAGCGTGCCCGCAATGGCGAGCTTGCTCTGCGAGCCGAGAAACGCAAACTGCACCGGCTTCCAATTGTCGTAGGTCGTCTTCCAATCCGGCGCTTCGGCCAGCAATTCCATGCCTTGCGCCAGCCAGCGGTCCAGCGTGTCGAGCAGTTGGACATTGTTGGCGCTTTTGACGAAATCGCCGCGCGACGGAAGCTTGCCGAAGTACGAAAGCTGCAACTGGGTCTGGCTCATTGCGCCGTCCCCCCTTGCTCTTCCGTGATGCTGTGGCGTGCGGCCTGCGTTGACACGGCCGCTTGCGCCGCAGGCGGCGTGCCTGCGGGCGCTGTCGGGGCGGGCGGGGTCAGTGTGTTCTGCGGTGCCGATGCATCGGCAATCGACGTCGGCAAGCGCAGGCCGCGCAGGCCCTGGCCTTGCGGCGAATCCGATGCCGTCGTGCCGCCAGTCTGCGGGCTGCTGATGATGCGCAGGCTGATTGATACCGTCAGGTTGTCCTTCGTCCAGGACAGATCGAACGCGCCATCCGGACGACGCTTGCGTTGCGCCGTGGCAATCAGTCGCTCCAGGCCAAAGCGGCCGGGCTCGTTGAGCAGCTCCACGGTGCGGCCGTCAAACGAGGTGGCCGTCACGCGCGCACCCGGCGTGCCTTGCGGATTCGGCCACACGAAGTTGGCCCACTGCGGCGGCGTGTTGCGATAGCGCAGTTGCTGTCCGTCGATCTCGATCGTGTACTCGGTCGCGCCTTGCGACGGCACCGGCAGGATCTGGAACACCGTCTGCGGTGCTGCGGCTGCTGCACCGCCTGCGCCTCCGGCCGCACCACCCGTGAGTGGTGCGATCCAGCGCGTGAAGCCCGTGGTGAACTCCGGCACAAACGCGATGCCCAGGTCGCCCCAGGTGCGGGAGGCGATCATGTCGCCACGGCGCACCGACAGCGGACCGATCGTCGTGCTGGCGAACTTGGCAATCGCGCCATCCGGGCCGAACACCTGGCCGATCTCGGCCGCGCTGGCCTCGATCTTGGCGTTGGGCGCAAACGGGTACTTGTCAGCCAGCGTGGTGGCAAACGGCTGATACACCTGCGCGTTCCACACCTTGTTGACTTCGGTGGTGGCCGGGCGGATCGCCACCGCGTACGACTGCAGCAGCGGACGCACCAGCAGCGGACGCAGCGTTGCGCGCTCACTGTCGGTCATGCCGGTCAGCATCTGCTCATCCACGTACTTGAGCGTGTCGGCCAGTTCTGAGCCGTTGCCGTCCAGTGTCTGCTGCATCAACTGCCGTGCACCCGGCCCCGGGTCGCCCTGGTTTTTGATCTGGTTGAAGCGCGTCCGCACCTTGGAGAGCGAATCCATATAACCGCGCAGCAGCGATTTGTCGTCGCGCATGACCACTACGCGTGCGAGCCCCGAGAACTCCTTGCCAACCGGGCCCATCGGGATGGCGCCGGCTTCAGCAGTGCCACCCACGTCCACGTTGACGTTCACCTGCGACGGCGTCTGGCGCGCGAACAACTGCTTGAACCAGCCCAGCACGCCCGTCTTGGCCTGCTTCAGGCCGGCGTTGAACATCGACGGGTTGTCCCACGACGTCTGCTCGTACGCGGTGTCGAGCACCTTGCGGATCGGCGAGTTGGTCGGATCGCCCAGCAGGTTCATGCCGGTGACGGCCTGATCGAAGCTGGTGAAATCCTGGATCGCCACGCCCTGCATGAAGCGTTGCCATTCGCGCGCGTATTCGGTCTTGTACATCGTGACCAGCGCCTTCTGGATCTGCTCTGGGCTGCCTTCCAGCGTGAGGTCGTCGCGGGCGGCAACGTTCAACACCCAGTCCTTGGTCTGCAGTTCCTTGTTGGCAGCTTCCTTGATGGCGGATTGCACATAGCCGAACCACGCTTCCTTGGTGAACGTGCCGGGCACGGCGTAGCTGCCAGCAACCAGGCCTGCACCGGTGTCACCAACGATGCGTGCGACCGTCATCGGGGCGTAGCGCGTGGACGCGCGGGCCTTGATCTCGGCGTACGCGCGTTCGCGTGCGGGCATGCCGCGCACCACGCGGCGCAGGTTCTCACGCGTCTGGTCGACCAGCGAGAGGTTGGCTTCCAGCAGCGGCCAGTTGTCGTCGTTTACGCGGGCGAGGAAGAACGACAGGTTGCGCTCCGCCGAGCGGATCATCTGCTCGCGGGGCATGTTGCCCCGGTTGTCTTCCAGCCAGCCGCGCCAGAAGCGTGTGATCTGATCGGTCAGGTGCGCGACTTCCACGTGACGCTTGTCCGACAGCATCAGGTAGGTCTTGAGCGCGTTGTAGCCGTCTTCCACGTTCGTGGGGGAGGCATCGGTGTAGCGCTTGGCTCCGGTTGAAGCCGTGGCCTGGTTTGGTGCAGCAGGCGCATTGGCGGCCGCGCCCGAGGCACCTGAGACACCCGACGCACCACCCATGGTGGCGGTGGCTGTCGTCACGGACGTGGTCATCACTGCACCGGTTTCGGGCGGCCGCACCATCGGGGCCAGCTGATCCGGATGCGCGTTCACTTCGGCCAGGAATGTCTCGATTGCACCGCCCACCGGCTTGAGCATGACCTGGCGCAGGCCGTTGTAGTACTCGTCGAGCAGCTTGTGCTGCAGCGTGTCGCCCTGGTACAGACCCAGCGACAGCGCCAGCGGGTGGTCATTGCGATACCGGTCGAGCTGTTCGATACGGTCCTGCAGGATGTCGAGTGCCTCCAGGCGGGCCTGAAGGTCTACCCGGTTCTGCTGCATCTTCACGATCTTGTCGAGGTCCGCCTGCACGTTGGCGGTGAGCGTGCGGTTGCCCATGTACGACCATGTCCAGCCGCCGAGCATCACGCCCAGCGCCAGCACCAGCGCAAAGAACGTGGCGATGCGCAGTCGCGTCTTGGCGGGGCTGGCGAATTGCCGCACCGTCTGCTTGTCGGCAAAGATCACCTTCGAGAACAGGTCGCGCAGGAAGAAGCCGTTCTTGGAGAACACTTCGCGGGTGCGCGCGGCGCCGTCGGTCGACAGGCCGAAGCGGCGCGCAATGCGCTCGGCCGATACGCTGTTGGTGGCGCCTTCCTGCAGCGCGCTGGTGAAGTAGAAGCCACGGAACACCGGCTTGTATTGGAACGGGTTCTCATCGAACAGCGTCATCAGGAACGCACGCAGCGTCGGCTTGATCGATGCAAATTCCAGCGGGAAGCTCAGCAGCCCCGGCGAGAGCTTGTTGTTCCGGTGCAGCGCGATCTGCGCCACGCTGATCTCCTTTAGCCCGTCGCACAGCTCGTCAAAGCGCTGGTCGAACACGGCCGCCACGTCCGGCTTTGAATCCGGCTCGAAGGGCAGGGTGGCGCCCCAGACGCGGTCGCGCTCCTGCTTCTCGCTGTCGCCAAAGAATTCGGTAAAGCCGGTGATCAGGTCGGCCTTGGTGAACATCACGTACACCGGGGCAAACACTTCCAGGCGTTCGGTCAGTTCCTGCACGCGCTGGCGCAGGTTCTTGGCCAGGTTGATGGCGAATTCGGGGCGATTTTGCGTGAGTTCCGACACGCTCACCGTGACAACGATGCCGTTGATGGGTGCCTTGGGGCGATAGCGCTTGAGCAGGTCCAGAAAGCCGAGCCACTCGCGGCGGTCTTCTTCGTGCACCGAGTAGCGGCCGGCCGTGTCGAGCAGGATGCCTTCGGTGGTAAAGAACCAGTCGCAGTTACGCGTGCCGCCAATGCCCTGGATGACGGCACCGCCCTTGTCGGCAAACGGAAACTGCAGGCCGGAGTTCAACACGGCCGTGCTCTTGCCCGCCGCCGGGTTGCCGATCACGATGTACCAGGGCAGCTCGTACAGCGCTGCGCTGCCTGACATCTGTCCGAGCTTGGAGCGCTTGATGGTCTTGACGGCTTCGGCCAGGCGCACGCGCAGGGCTTCCACTTCTTCACGCTTGTCTGGCGTGGCGGCCTTGTCGGTGGCGGCTTGTTCGAGCACGCCCTCCAGCTTGTTGCTGGCCTGACGCGCACGCCAGCGCTTCCACAGATACGTCAGCAGCCACAGCGCGAGCAGTACGCCTAGCGCGACGCCGACCCAGACCAGGCCAACCTCAAAGGTCTGCGCCATCAGGAGCAGGAAGATGGTCAGCACGATCACGCCAAGAATGGACAGCGTGCGTGAGTTGGTCAGGAAGTTCAGGAAGCGTTGCATGTTGCCTTCGGCTCGGGAACAGACAGAATCGGAATCGAAATCAGGAACGAGGTCACGTCAGGCTGGGCACCACCGCGATGGCCCCGCGCTGCTGGATGTCGTTGGCGGTAATGGCCAGCACCGGCTTGCCGGTCTGCTGGCTCAACTGGTGCGCCACCACCACCGAGAGCAGCGGGCCCGCGGCGCCCACATAGCCGCAGGGTGTGCCAACGGGCAGCAGATCTGCGGCAAGGTCCAGCGCGGGGAAACGTTCGGAAAACACGCGTGCCACCTCGACGGTGCGCACGGGGTGCATGCCGGTGTCGGAGACAACGCCGGCAACGGTGATGGGTTCTGCAGCTGGGTTGCCTTCGGCGGTTTCGGCTTCCTTGACCGGTGCGGCGGCCAAGGTGTCGAGTACGTGGCCCACGGCGTCGCCCAGCGCCTGCGTTTGCGGCTGGCCGCGATCGGGCGTCGGCGATTCAAGCCGCGCCACGCCGGCGCGCGTGATCGTGAACGGCTCCGATGCAGCGGCTTCGCCTTCCAGCGCCGGCGGGAGCAGGCTTTGCGCCATGGCCGGCCCACACAGCAGCACGCCCGCAGCGGCTTCGCCCGGCACGCGGCCGTGTTGGCGATTGGCTTCGAACAATTGCTCGTGCTGCATCAGTTGCTCAACAGCGCTTGGGCCGACCAGCGAATCCGCCACCACCACCATGCGCAGCACGCGCTCGTCGCTGGCGCGGTTCACGCCTTGCGTGGCGCGATCGAGCAGCAGCAGCGCATCGGCATCGCCCTTGGCGGTGATGGGCTCCAGCGTCAGTCGGTCTGCGGGCCAGATCAACGCGATGCGTTGGCGCAGCCAGCCATCGGCGGCGGCTTGATGCTGCGGTGTCCACTCGCGCGGGAGCAGGGCGGTGATGATCAGTCGCGTGCTTTCCGGGGCGGTCGATTCCGGAACCTGCGCAACGGCATGTGCGGCCAGCTCTTCGGCCACCTGGCCAGCGAGCGAGAGGGCGCGCAGGCGTTCGTCCAGCCAGTCGATGTCAGGATGATGCTCGGCCAGCTCGGCGCGCAGGTCTTCGATGTCGATGCCTTCCACTTGCGCTGCAAAGATCGGCTGGCCGAAGCCCTGGACATCGGTCAGGCCCGGTTGCGTGTTGGCTTGCACTGCGTCCACCACCGATGCCGCATCACTGCCTGCAGGCGCGCGCAGAGCGCTGGCCAGCAGCACGGCGCGCCATTGGCGCGTGGAGTCTTGCGGGTCAGCGGCTTTGGCGTCGGTGCCTGCGGCGGCCGGCGTGGCAGCAGCCAGCTCGCGGCCCGCGACCACATTGGAGCGGATGCCATCCAGCGCGCGCTTGATGACCCAATAGCCGACGATCATGCCGACCGGCAGCAACAGCAGGTAGGTGAGGATGTCGCCTGTGGTCGGCATGCGGTTGACGGACTGCCACCACACAATGACGGCAATCCACACCACCACGAAGACAGCGAGCAGCGTCAGCCCGGACCGGAAGAGTCTTGCAACCATGTCGTGCGCGTTCAGATGCTGCCGGTGTTGCCCTGGCTGGACAGGAGCGTGGCGCCGCAGGCGGTTTTATCGCCATGGCGCGCTGCCTGCTTGCCGTCGATGATGACGTTCGGGTCGCCCGTCACGATGACGGTCGTGCCGCCGTGGCCGTTCCGCGGGCAGGTCACCTTGTCGCCCACGCAGGCGATGCCCTTGCCGCCGGTGCTTGTGTTGCCCGATGCGGTGATCACCACGCCGCCGTGGTCGGTCTTGTCACCCAGCAGGATGAAGGGCCGTGTCATTGCATGCTCCCCATGTGTCCTATCGTCATTGCCTTGGTGCGGGCTGCTTGCCGAGCACGCCCTTGCGGCGCAGCTCGACGTGGCCCAGATCCATCATCTTCCAGCGGCCGCCCCATACCAGGCCGACCGATTCCGCCGTCTGGCCGTACAGCTCGTAGCCGCGCATTGCCCACGGGTCTTTTTCGCTGATGACCAGCTTGCCGTCGCGGAAGAACGCACTGTCCGCCGCCAGGCCGTACTGGTGATAGCTCTGGAACGCCGTGGCCTGCGTGACATTGCTGCCCATCGCCGCCAGCTTCACTTGCCGCTCGGGGCTTCGGTAGCCTTCGAGCAGCGCCATCTCGTATCCGTGTTCGTCGCGCATGATCTTGTAGACAAGCAGCAAACGCTGGCGGAAATCCGCGTCGAGCAGGTTCCAGTCGCGGCTCGCATCGCGGATGGCCGGACGGATCTGCTCGACTTCACGCGTGGTGAACACCTCGGGCGGCAAGGGCGGCGGCGGGACCAGCCGTTCGCCATTGAGCAGCGCCGAGATGTGCGGATCCGGTTCGCGCACCTGATCGTCATCGAACTCGAACGACTGCTGCTCGCGCAGCGCCAGCGCCAGCATGGGCGGCACCGACAGCACACCCAGTGCACCGAGCAGCAACATCCGCCGCCGCACCACGAACTGCTTGAACGCCGATACCCCTGACGTTGCGTTGTCCACCGACTCGCGCAACGAACCTGCCGAGCGCGCGCCCACCACCGCCGCCCCCGTGCTCAAGCGCCGCCACTGGGCACGCAGCAACGCCGCGCAGCGCTGCCGTACCGACGGCAGCAGCAGCACGGCAGCCACCACCACCATGGCAACGAAGTAGAGAACAAGAGCGAGAAAAACCATACCGACCTGCGGAGCGTGGGCGCCTACGTCAATTCATCCAGATTTATATCTGTATTTAGAAGTCTAAATTATTAATAAACGGTAATAATCGGGTGCTCACTACGCAGAAATATTAAGAAACGATAAAGAAAATACCGCAACCTACGTCAATCATTTGTCTTTCAGCAAGGCCAGACTTAGAATCAGCAGCCACCACCGGAATCGGCGGTTGTTTGTAATCCATACGTTCGCCGCGCATTCTATTTCAATTCTGGACCCGTGATGAGTAATAACGGCGATTTGAAACAAGAAGGGCCTCCAACGCTCTTCAATTCTGAATCCGAGACCGATGAGGCCGGGCATACGCGCATTCTGGCGAGCCTGGAAGGCCGCGTCGCGGCCAGCGGCAAGGGACCGAAAAAGTCGGGGCAGCGCTATGGCGTTGCAGCGGCGGTTGTGGTGCTCGCCGCCGGTATTGGCGCATGGATCATGCTGAATCCGAGCGGCGAATCCGCGCCCGCCCAGGTGGCAGAACAACCCGCGCCGACGGCCGCCCAATCGCCGGCAGCCACGCAGGCAGCGGCGCCGGAAGCCGCTCACACGGCCACTGCGGCGCCTGTCGCTTCCGCAAGCGAGCCCGTGGCGGAAGTGCAAGCCGCCACCATCGTCAACGTTCCGCCGGGCGAGGAGCGCACGAGCGACAAGAGCGAGAAGAGCGATAACGCGTCGGTTGCCAGCGCGCCGGCCAAGGAGGCGCATGATGAGGCGCCGGCGGCGCATTCCGTGGCGGTAAAGTCTGCCAGCCCCACGGCGGATACCGACGAAGGCAAAACGGCAACCGCCAAGCTGGTGGCCAAATCGACCAATACGCCATTTAAGGCGCTGCAGCAGCCAACAAAGCCGAAGGCGCACTCAACTGCCAAAGCCGCCAAGAACCGAAAGGGTACATTGGCGCCTGATGATCCTGACGCTGATCTGCTGGCCGCTTTGCTTGCGCCGCAGAATGCTGCCAATAAGCCCGCCAATTCACCCACTTACAAAGGGCAATAGCCGCCCGACTGCCCGGTTGGTTTTTTTACAACCGGGTAATTGAGCGGAGGCGGGTGCGATGCTCGACATTGCGCTGCCTCGTAATTGCCCGCGCTGGTTTCACGAAATCGCCCCGTGATACGCCACGCGTTGCAGCACCGGACAGCGAATGGACGCCACGACCCTTCTTCAGAACCTCTTCGCACCCACACGCCGCCTATACACGCTGGAGGGGGACGGGGCGCTTGCAGACCTTGCGGTCGAAGCCTGGCTCGGGCGGGAGGCGCTGTCCGAGCTGTTTGAATGGCGCGTGGTGGCCGTCAGCGCCAATGCGCGCATCGCGCTCAAGTCGTTGCTGGGCGAGCGCGTCACGCTGGTCACGACGCTGGCCGACGGAACGCAGACCAAGCGCACTGGCCTGATCCGGCTTGCCGAGAAGCTCGGCGCGGATGGGAGCCTCACACGCTATCGCCTGACCGTGGTGCCCTGGTTCTGGTTGACCACACAGCAGCGCCACAGCCAGGTGTTCCAGAACCGGCCGCTCGCGGACATTTTTGAGCAGATGCTGTCGCCGTACGAGCCGTACGCCTCGTGGCGCTATGCGGCCGGTGCCGAAGCACGCATGGCCGACTTTGGTACACGCACGCACATCGCCCAGTTTCGCGAGACCGACTACCACTTCGTTACGCGCCTGCTGGCCGAAGCGGGGCTCGGCTTCACCACGGTGGAAGACGACCAGGCGCATGGCGGTCACACGCTGGTGATTTTTGCCGACAGCACGCAACTGCAGGAAGATGCGGAATCGGCAGCGGCGGGCGGTATCCGCTTCCACCGCGCGCACAGCCTGGAAGAGCGCGACGCGATTCAGCAACTGGTTTGCCACACGCGGACAACGGTAGGCGGGGTAGCTGTGGCCGCGTGGGACCCGGAAGGCAAGCAGAACGCCCGAGCCCACGCGCCCGCACGCTTCGCTACCAGCGCGGGCAGCCCGGACGCGTATCTGTCGATCAGCCCATCGCTTGCACCCGATTCCGCCAACGCCCAACGCATTGTCGAACAGGTCATGGAAAGCCTGGAAGCCCGCGCGCTGCTGTTTTCAGGGCGTGGCACGGTGCGCACGCTGCGCAGCGGCACGCGGCTGCAGGTGGTGGATTGCCCGCACCTGCCGCAAGACGTGGAAGGCGCCTATCCACTATTGATGGATTTGGTCGAGCACTGCGGCATCAACAACCTGACCGTTGATACGCACAACGCGCTCAGCCAGCGTTTGGGCGGGCTCGATGCCGCGCTGGAATTCGATACGCCGCCTAGCGCGCCGGAGTCCGGCCCCGGCATCTTCGGTTTCCAGGAAGCAGAAGGCCCCATCGAACGCAGCACGCCGACTGGCGAGTTGCTCAAGGCAGCACGCACGCACGGCTATGCCGGAATGTTCCGCGCAAGCGACGCACGCAGGCCCTGGCGCCCGGCCGTGACAGAACCGGATTGCGGCCGCCTCTACGCCGCGCCCACCGCGCAAGGCGTGCACAGCGCCATCGTGGTCGGCCCGGACGGCCAGACCCAAGCCGGCGGAGACGGCGAACACCACGCTACCCCCGCAGGTGAAATCCGCGTGCGGTTTCCCTGGCAACAAGGCGAGCGCGCGGATGACCGCAGCACGCGCTGGGTGCGCGTTGCGCAGCGGCAGGCCGGCTCCGGCATGGGCTGGCAATGGCTGCCGCGCATCGGGCAGGAAGTGCTCGTCAAGTTCAGCGAAGACGACATCGACCAGCCGGTCGTGATCGGCTCGCTGTACAACGGCCAAGGGGAGGCTGGCATTGCGCCCACGCCGGGCGGGCAGGGCGCATCCGACCAAAGCGACAGCACAGCCCTCTACAAGCAAGGCAGCGACAGCGCCGCAAGCGCGCAAGGCAACGTGGCCGGCGGCCACAGCCCCGCGTGGCACGGCATGGGCACGGAGGCTGAAGGCCACCGCAACGCCGCCGCTCACACCGGCTTCAAGAGCGCGGAACACGGCGGCAGCGGCTACAACCACCTCGTTTTTGACGATAGCGACGGCCAGTTGCGCACGCAGCTCGCCACCACGCAGCAATTCAGCCAGCTCAACCTCGGGCATCTCGTCCATCAGCAAGACAACCGGCGCGGCAGTTTCCGTGGCCAGGGCTTTGAGCTGCGCACCGATGGCCACGCCGCCGTGCGCGGCCAGGCCGGCCTGCTGCTGACCACCTATCGCGACGCCAGCAACGGCAAAGCAGTGCCCACCGGCGACAACGCTGCGGGCATTGCGCTGATCAAGCAAGCCAAGGAATTGACGTCATCGCTTGGGCAAGGGGCGGTCACCCATCAGACCGCCGCGCTCGACACCGCCAAGAACGACGATGCCCCGCTGGCCAAGCAAGCCAAGGCGGTGGCCGGCATGGTCGACGGCAAGGCGCTCGACGCCGCCAAGCAAGACGCCAGCGCCGGCAACACCACCACGCAAGGCAAGGTGCCGCATCAGGGCGAGGCCATCGCGCACCTCGCAGGCCGAGCGGGCCTCGTCATGGTGGCGGGGCAAGACCTACAGCTCGCCAACGGCGAAAGCATCGCGCTGGGCAGCGGCCAAGACACCAACCTCGCCATCGGCAAGCAGGCACGCATGCACGCCGGCCAGGCAGTCGGCGTGGCTGCCGGTTTGTCGAAGGCAGGTGACAACAACATCGGCCTGCAGCTCACCGCGGGGCAAGACAACATCGATGTGCAGGCACAGCACGACGTGCTCAAGCTGATGGCCAAGCAGGATCTGAAGCTGGTGTCGGCCAATATGAATGTGGATTTTGCGGCCGCCAAGCGCATCCGCATCGCCACGGCCGCCGGGGCGTCGATCACGCTCGAAGGTGGGAATATCACCGTGGAGTGTGCGGGGGCGATTACGTATAAGGCGGCGCAGCGGGTGTTTGAGGGGCCGGTGAACAGCAACTATCCGTTGCCGTCCTTTCCGCAGAGTATCTGCGTCGAATGCATGCTGCGAGCGATGGCGGGTGGCCATCCGCTTGGCAACATGAACGGCTGACGTGGCCCTTGACCTAAACAGCATTGGCGGTATGGCGACTCGTTACCAGGCTCAGCGCTTGAGCTCAGCCAATCCAGCATGGATTGATGATTTTCCTGACGGGGCTCTGGAGCGATTGCTCGCTGCATTGCCGGAAGCGAACGTTTACGCCTTGATTGACAACGCATTCGATACCGGTCTCGCAAAGCGGCTTTACTCAAGGTTTCCGACGCTACAACCTCAATCGCTCTACGCCGGCCGGTATGAAGGGCCCGGTTTGGCAGAAATCGCACCTTCCATCATCCGCATTCCAGACCATTCGATCGAGCGGCGCGCCTTTCTTGATATCGCTTTGCGCGAGACATCGGGCAACCCCATGTTGAGCTTTCTGCAATCAAGCGTATCAACATGCGACCCATACGCACATCTCATCAACCAAATGAAAGCGGTTGACCCTGACGGGGAGATGTTTCTCATTCGCTTTGCGGACACGCGCGCGCTCGATATGTTGTTGCAGGTGTTTGATGACGCGCAGCGCACACGCTTTCTCGGCGGTTTGCAATGGTGGTATTTTTCGCGTGACGGCGCTCTGCAGCACGTCGGCACCACTGATGCAGGGGCACTCGAACCGACCGATGCCCCCTACGTTTTTACTCGCCATCAAATGGCCCGGTTTGCCGCACTGGCTCGCCCAGATGGCGTCCTGCGGCTCATCCAGACCAATGCGCATTGGTTCGGCACACTTGTTGGCACGCCATCCCAAGCGCATGCGTGCATTCGGTCAGTATTTGAATCGTTTGACGCGACCGAAGTGGAGCACGATGCGAAAGCTTTTCGGCTTGTCGCTCATGCATTGACTGAAGCAGGATTGCTCGAGTCGCAACAGCAACCGGTGCCATCCGAAGTTACGACGGCATCGTCATGAAAGCGCGAACATGGGTGGCGCTTTTGTTGGCGCTACTTGCCCTCGGCTGCAAGCCCTCGCAGCAAGCACAAGCGGCGCCACAAGATGAAGATCTTGGATTGCAGGTCCAAGTGCTCAACTACATGGATGAAGCGCTTGGGGACGTGTATGTAAATGGCATCTGGGTAGGTGGTATGTCCAGCCATGCAGGAGGCACAAGCGTCGCGGGATCGGTTGGCTTGCCTGCAAAGTGGCACCCCGGCCTAACAGTCGAAGTTGAATGGCAGGACGACACTCTGTATAGAAAAGACCATGATGCTCTGCACAAGACGCAGGTGTCAGTGGAGCCCTACGAAACGGGGGAGCCAGCTACGTTGTGGTTAGCGTTTATGCCTAGCAACAAGATAAGAGCGATTGCGTCGCGCTATACGCCTCACAACCCAAAGTTTCCGGGGGGGCTGAAGTTTCCATATGACGTTTGCATGGCGGACCCAGCATGTGCGGCCAAGTTTTATCGGCAGCGCGCACCGACCAGAAGCGGTAACCCATAAACAATGGTTATCAAAATACGAACATGGATGGCACTCGTGTTGGTGGTGCTGGCTACCGGCTGCAAGCCCTTGCGGCAGGCACAGGTGGCTTCACAAAGTGAAGACCTTGCGCTACAGGTTCGGATTCTGAATTACATGGATGAGCCCCTCGGAGATGTGTATGTGAACAGGATATGGGCTGGAGGTATGCGAAGCCACGCAGGAGGCTTCGGCGTCGCCGGTTCAGTTGGTCTACCGGCCAAGTGGCACGCGGGGCTGACGGTGGACGTCGAATGGCAGGACGATGCCCTCTATCGGAAAGACCGCGATGCTTCGTACAAGGCGCAGGTACCGGTTGAGCCGTACGACGTGACAAACGACCATCCTGCTGTGCTGTGGCTTGCATTCATGCCAGGCAACAATTTGAAAGCCATAGCGTCCAGCTACGGGCCGGGGCATTTGAAGTTTCCCGCGGATTGGAGGTATCCGGAAGACGCTTGTAGGGCGAATTCAGTGTGTACCGCCAAGTTTTATCCGCAGCGCGTCCCACTCGCCCCCAACAGCGGTAACCCATAAAGAATGCTTATGAAAATACGAACATGGATGGCACTCGTGTTGGTGCTGCTCGCTACCGGCTGCAAGCCCTCGCAGCAAGCACAAGCGGCGTCGCAGGACGAAGGTCTTGGATTGCAGGTCCAAGTACTCAACTACAGGGATGAACCGCTTGGAGACGTTTATGTAAATGGCATATGGGTAGGTGGAATGCCGAGCCATGCAGGTGGCACAAGTGTCGCTGGATCAGTTGGTCTGCCTGCCGAGTGGCATGCGGGCTTGACAGTCGAAGTCGAATGGCAGGACGACACCTTGTATCGCAAGGATCACGATGCGCTGTATAAGGAGCAGGTGGGGATCGAACCGTATGATTTGAAAAATGACCGTCCGTCGGACTTGTGGCTCGCATTCCTACCGGACAACACGATCAAAGCTATCGCATCCAGCTATGGCCCCGGCCACTCGAATTTCCCTGCGAAGTGGAAGCTTCCGTTCGATGTTTGCATGGCAGACAAAGCGTGCGCAGCTAAGTTTTATCCGGAGCGTGTAACACGCAGCGATCAGGAGCAATGAGATGGCCGAACTCGAACAGCTTGATCCGAATCCCTTCTCTCTGAGCGTAGACGAGAAGGGACGGTGCATGGCAAGCAATATGGACGCATCCTCAGGGCAATGCACGCAGGAATTCCGTATCGGGTTCTTCTTTGATGGCACGAACAACAATAAAGACCGTGACTCCCCTAAGCGGGCGCATAGCAACGTGGCGAGGTTATTCGACATTTTTCAGGTGACACCAGAGCAAGTGCGTTTCTATGTGCCCGGCATCGGGACGCCATTCCAGCGGGAGATTGGAGACACAGGCCGCGGCTATGATGCGCGTGCGGGCCTTGGTTCGGGGTGGGGGGGCGAGGCACGTATCAATTGGGCGCTGCTAAAAATTACCGATGCGCTATATCGGTACTACTACATTCGTGATCTTAGTGCCGACATGGGTACTGACGATCTAAAGCTCATCAAAAAGATATCCACCGACGTAAACCTCCCAGTACACCTTCGCGCTTCTGCTGGCAGCGACGAAGTTGATGAACTCAACAACGCTGGCACGTTTGGTACGCTGGCCGGAACCTTGGACACCGCCACGCTTGCCCCCAACCATGAGGCTCGCCGGCAAGAGCTGGCGCGTCGCCGAGAGTTTGTTGAGCAAAAGCTCAAACCACTGATCGATGGTCGCAAGCCGACGCTGACGAAGATTCGACTTTACGTGTTCGGATTCTCCCGGGGCGCAGCCGAGGCACGTGTTTTTTGCAGCTGGCTGGAGGATGCCCTAGGCAAGGACATGACGCTGGCTGGCGTAAAGGTCAGCGTGGATTTTCTCGGCATATTCGACACCGTAGCGTCGGTGGGCTTCGCCCAAAGCTTCATGATCGCCAGCGGCCATGGCGGTTGGGGTAACGAAGAGTTCCTGCGCATCCCGGGTTACGTCGAGCGAACAGTGCATCTCATCTCGTCACACGAGATACGCGGTTCGTTCCCGCTCGACAAGGCGGAGTCCAAGAACTGTCTGGAGTTGGCCTACCCCGGGGTCCATACCGATGTGGGAGGAGCCTATCAACCAGGGGATCAAGGGCGCGGCTGCCGTGCCGATGGGACACCCGATGACAGCACGAAGATGTCCCAAGTTACGTTGGCGAAGATGTACCGCGAAGCGGTTGCGGCTGGTGTCCCGTTGAATCCGGCTGCCGCAAACCTTGCTCAGAAATTTAAGGACGCCCTCACTATTTCTCCGCAACTCATCAAGGACTACAACGACTACGTCGATGCTGTAAATCCACTGATACGCAAGCACGGCGGAGGAACGACCGGTGCTGCACGTGTGCAATACGGGTTGTACCTGCGTTGGCGTCGCCTACGGTTGAACGCGGGCGCGCAGGCCTTCGAGAATCAGCCCTTCTTCAAGCGAGCGCAAAAGTTCAGTGCCCAGTGTGCACAAGATTTGGCCGGTGCTAACGAAGAGCTGCGCGAAGAAGCCAAGATCATGGCGGAGATGGAAAACTCCCCCGTCTACTCGGATGGCTGGATGGGCAAGGTTTTTCGGAACGTTCCGGGCCCGGGCGGGGTGGTTGCCGAGATCCAGCAGTTCGTCTGGGGTGAGAAAGTCAAGCAATGGAGGGAGGTCAAGTCATACTGGAATGACACATCGCCGCTAGATGCCCGCATCGTCAAATTTTTCGATGACTACGTCCACGACTCACGTGCTTGGTTCAAGCCAACCGGCGCCACCAACGAAGAAGTCTGGAAGCGCCAGCAAAAGGCTCGCCTGGAAGATCTCAAGCGCAAGGACGCCGAGTGGAAAGCCCAGTGGGCCGAGATCAATGCGGCATCCGCGCGAGATCCGGAGGGGGTGCGCAAGCGCTTCGCGCCGGTCGACGAGGGTGGGGAGGGCGATATATATCCGCCGCTGCTGGTCGGTCAGGACCGCACCGACTTGGACCGGTATTTGAAGGACGGCTCTCTACCACTGGAAAAATCAGGCCGCGAGTTCAGTTCTGTGTGGGGTTATCTGCGCTGGCGAACCCATTTTGCTCCAACACTAACTATGAGCGAGCGCGCGCAGGCGGCGTGGAATAAGGCCTCCAAGATTCCGGGAAAAGTCGCGGACAAGATCACGGATAAAGCCAAGGACGTTGCGCATAGCGCTGAGGAAAAGGCGGCGGAAGCCGCAGGCAAAATCTTGGAAGCCGGTAAAGAGACCCTTATTCGTGGCGCGAAAGACACGCTAGATCGCTTTACCGGTGGCGGCATTCCAAGGCTGTGACCGAGAAAACTTTTTTAAAGTAGCGCTATGAATAGTGCCGATGCTTCGGGAGGAGACCTGCGGCATTTATCCCTAAAACCTTACCGGCTTGGCATCACCCTCAGCGCAGCACTCGCAATCCTGCTAATCACGCTTAGCTTGATCGCGCTTCTTACGCCTAATCTCGACTATGGCGTGGTGCTGCTGATCCTGCTCGCGCTGGTAATTGGTCTGCCGTTGTGTTTGGCATTGCTATTGACGTGGCTTGCATATAGACGCAGTGCATCAACGCCGTTGCCGGCAAAGTTGCATGCAGCCATGTTCTTGCCGACTCTTGCAGCGTTGAGCGTTCTTCCAATTGGGGCGGGAATGCAGGACACAGCGCGAAGGTGGTTCAGTGAAGCGCACCCAGACATCCGCGAACTGCATGTCAACTTCAGCGGAAGACCGTTGTGGCTTGCAGTAGGCAGCGCTCAGACAGGCGCAGGTTCATGGCCGCGTATGCCGTTGCTGTCGGGGCCAGAGGCAAGGTTTGCCGGCTTCATTCGTCATCCTCAGGAAGACGACGTCAACCAGGGGCGTTTTCCATATGCGGGAAGCCGCCTGGGTGAGGGCGAGCATTCGTACGCCTACGCCGATACGGACGAGGCAGGACAACCTGTAGCGGTACGCCCGCGCCCACTGCTGCTACGCCCGTACCCAGATCTCGGCAGACTTCCGTCGGACCTTCGCGAGAGCGATTTGCTGGTGTATCAGTACTTTCATTACTACGATCATGTGGATGTCGCGCCAGCGCTAGGTAGATTGGACGCATCGAAATTGGACGAACTACAGGGCCGATTGGGCAATGTCGTGTCCTTCTATCTGTCCGATCAATACCCGCGAGGTTTGGCGAGACTCGAGATCGATGGTCAGACTCTGGTGATTGGAACTGACAATGAGCGCGTTTTTGAAGGGCCGTGCGGTCGACGTTCGAGTTTTGTCGGCAGTGCGCTGCTGGACATCCAAGCGCCGCTTGCAGTGCGCTGGCAGACGCTGGACGATCCGGCCCGTTGGCACGAGGCAAGCGTAAGCGTTCCCGCCTTTCAAGGGACGACGTCACGGGCTATGCAAGCATCTGTCCGTAACGTTCGATTGTATTTTTTGGACGGTGGCGTCGTTGCTGCGGAGCAGTTTCAGACACAGAACCTTCTCGGCGGAGACCAGAGAACGGTCTCCACGGGCGTCCCCGTAGGCGTACGGGCAGACCGGATTTGTGACAACACCAACCAGAAAAACTTTGACGCGTTTTCCGGATGACCCGGCGACGTCGTTGTGAATTCAACCCTAAAACAACCTGACTCTCTCCAATGAACCTGCAATACAAACTTGCCGTAGCCCTCTTGACCACCGCCTGGATGAGCGCAGGCATCTGCGCCCAGCACACCTCCACCGCGCCGGCAGCGGGCAATGCCCCGCAAAGTGGAATCAAGAAGGCCGTGCACGCAAAGAAGCACGGCAAGCGTGCCAAGAGCGCCCGTGCGCGCAAGAACACTGCAATCGCGCGTGATGGCGATGCAGAAGTGCTCGCCCAAGTGCTCGGCTCGGATAGCAAGAATCCGTTGTGGGGGAAGCCGCAGCAGTAATGGCGGTTTGTAGTCGGATGTGCGGCGCGGTGCCGCCGGGGAAAGAACCTTGATCCTGATCTCACCGGTCCGCAAAGAAACGCTATGAAAACCTGGAGATGCCTACGCGCAGCGGCCATCGCTTCAACTGCGTTTTGTGTACTGACGGCGTGCACCACTAAGCCTGCACCAACGGCTGACGAGGTAGCGGCTAGCATCACTTCGTACAACCACACTCCCGACTATATCCACCAGTTCTACGTGGATGGAACTTGGGCGGGCAATTCGTTCGCGTACGGCGGCGGAGGCAAATTTGTCTGTTGCGTCGCATACCCCGAAACATGGCGCCCGGGCTTCACTGCCACGGTGAAGTGGACAACGTCCAGTTCTGACCCGAATGCGACAGGCGACGCGGTAAAGCCGCACTGGCACGAAGCTGTTGTTCCAATCGAAAAGTACGTAGAAACCGGCACGCTACACGTGCATTTCCTGCCTGAAAATAGGGTTCGACTCATCGTTTCCAGTAAGGGCGCTGGTCATCCTGATTATCCGGGCCCGGCCTATCCGGTTAAGCCGGCCGACTTTCATTTCGAGCCAAGCCGACGTGCGGCTCAGCTGAAAGAAGAGCGCGCCCGAGCGCAAGCGGCGGGACGGGCCCGGCTTCAAGAGGAGATGCGCGCGTTGAAGGATGCACCGCCACCCCCTCAGGCGCCGGCGGAACCGATACCACTTTTGCCCGACGAGATCGCGCCCGGTGTCAAGCGAGACGCGACTACACCACCTGGCTACAACCATATCCAAGGCTGATCCATATACCACCGTACACTCGGCAGCCGCCGGGAATCGGACAAGATGTCCCGCTAAACAGCCTCCTTTGCGTTCCCACACGACAAGTTGCATGCGCCGCATAGCGACAGCGTTTGCGCTTTTCTTTGCGACCCAGCACGCCGCATCGGCAACCGACTCCATTGCGATTTCGCCCGATCAACTCACCAACGCCACAATCGAAATACGAGGTAGCGACATCTACTACGAGTTGCGAACTCCGGCCGGCATTCGCAGCGCAACAATTGCCACCCAAACTGAAAAGGCAATTCACCTAGCGGCAGGCGACTACGATTTCAGTGGACGACAGGGCTTCGCGTTCTGGTCGATTGACGAGGGGCAGGGCGTTTACAAGATCTACCGCGTTTTCACCTTCTGACGAAAGCGGAACGATTTCGTTGAGCGCCATCCCCGCTGTGGCGACGCGTTCCTCAACCTTCGAGTGGACGCGCAACGAAAACGACTGATCAGTACATTCTTCGAGAACAACAGTCCCAAGTCATGTGTAACACGGTTGGATCCGGATTGAAGATGCTTCGGCATGCGTTGTCGGCGTACGTATTTTCCACGGTGTTTCCCGCCTCTGCAGACGGGCCGTTAGGATCCCCCGCAGCGAACAAACCACCGACGGCTATCTGAGTACGGCATTGCTGCTGAGGCCTGCACCACCATCGTCACAATCTGCTTCTCGCGGATCCAATCAAACAGCCCCTGCACGATGATGTTTCAAATACGCCGCACGGTTTCGTGTCTTCTCGCAACGCTGGCCGCGCTCCTGGTCATGGGGTGCCAGCCTTCTTCCACCACTAAGTCATCCAGCAAAACAGTGATGCCGCAAAGTATTGAGATCGAGATAGGCGAGTCGCCGCAGGCGCTCATTGGGCGTTATGGCAAGGCCGTGGATGTTGACAACAAGAATGAGCAGGCCTATGGCGTGACGTTCTATGCGGTGGATTGGCCTGACAGCTCGCAAGGTACGGTCGTTATCAAGAATCAAAAGAGCGAGGTGCGCCTCGACACGGCGTTGGGTGTCTCGGGTTCGTTCGACAAGGCCCACGCCGACGAGGGTATCTATGACTACAGCATTAGCCTTGGCATTCCCCCGCGAAATAACGTTGCGCACGACCAAGCACGTCTGCAGTTCTACGAAATGCTCAAGCGAATTCAGCAGGCGGGCTGGAAGCGGTGGATATACCCAGAGAATCCTCGGTTGTCCGGTGTCGAAGCCTTCCGCTATCGACTCGTAAAAGACCAAGGGGTCGATTCACTGGATCCAGGCTATTTGCCTGGCCTCGAAGACTGGATGAAACTCCCCGACATGACCTCGTGGCGCTTTTACCTCAACGGGGTCTACATGGACGTTCAGATGTCGAGGGACTCGAAGCGCATGAAAGTGGATGAACCGGGCGCGTACTTCGTCAAGATCAAGCTGGAGGGCTACGCCAATTATTGGCGCAACGCGTTCAACGAGCAGGACCGCCCACATTGGCGTGACCTCTTTCCCGGCTTGCAACGACAGATGCGTGCAGAGCGGGCCGGCGCAGAGCAAAAGCTGAAGGTTCAGGGCTATAGCATTGACACCAGCTATCGCAATCCGGACGAGACATCCGGTGATCAGCCTGTTTCGCCGCCACCCAATACCAGCGCGAAATGATGGTTCGCCGGGGATGGCTTGCAGGCCATGGACTCGCTGATACGACATGCTCATGCGTTCGCCTTTCCAATTACTAAATCAGTCAGCTTTCTCACATGAACGTGCAATACAAACTCGCCGTAGCCCTCCTCACCACCGCCTGGATGACCACAGGCATCTGTGCCCAGCACACCTCCACCGTGCCGACCTCAGGCAATGCCCCGCAAAGCGGAATCAAGAAGGCCGTGCACGCAAAGAAGCACGGCAAGCGGGGCAAGGTCACCCGCGCGCGCAAGAGTGCCCCGGTGGCTCGCGATGGCGATGCAGAAGTGCTCGCCCAGGTGCTGGGTTCGGATAACAAGAACCCGTTGTGGGGAAAGCCGCAGCAGTAACCAGGCAAATGGCCGCAGCGGATGCGCCAAGGCGCGATCAGCCCCCCGTCCGCTGCTTCTGCAACATCGCCAACTGCGTCGCCAGGTAATTGCTCGTATTCGTCATACTGGCCACCACCTTCGACAGCGCATTGAACTGCGCGTAATAGAGCGCCTGCTTGGCATCGAGCTGCTTCTGCATCAGATCGATCTGCTTGCCGAGCGAGGTGATCGAGCTGTTGATTGCGTCGCTGGCGTTCTGCACCATGCCATTGTTCGACAGCAAGTTGCCCGACACGGTATGCAGTTGCGCCGCGTAGCCCCGCTGCACGGTGACGGTGCCGCGGTCGCCCAACGCGCCGCCGGTCACTTGCACCGTCAGGCCATCGACGGCCGATCCGCTGGCGCCGTACAGGTTCTGGCCCGAACCCGTGGCGGCGGCGCCGTTGATGGTGCCTTGTACATCGCGTCCGGCCGTGGCCGTTGGGCTGCCGCCCAGCAGCGACGCGGCGCCATTCCCTGACACTGACACCGTCGATACCGAGCCGTATTGCTTGTCGGTGAACGTCAGCACGCCGTTGGCATCGGTGCCGATGGCGACTTCCACCTTGGCTTTCTGCAGGTCGGGCGAAGCGTTGATCTGGCTCTGGATCTGCGTGGCCAGGCTCGATGCGGTGTAGCTGCCGGCGGGCACCTTGATGTTGGTCGTGATGCCGCTGAGCGTGACCGACAGGCTGTCGTTCACGCCGCTCTGGATGGTCGTGTTGGCAGCCGCCGAGCCCTTGAGCGAGCCTTGCGTGGCCAGCTGGGTGACATTGACGGCGTAGCTGCCGGCCTGCGTGGTCGTTGAAAACGCCGAAACTTTCAGCAATGAATCCGTCGCCGTGCCGGTGCCGGCAAACAGCGCTGCCACCTGGCTGGGCGATTTCTTCAGGGCCGCTGTGAGCTTCGCGTCGTCAATCGACAGCGTGCCTTCCTTGTCCATCGTTACGCCAATGCTGCCCAACGACTGGAGCGCGCCGTTGCCGATGCCTTGGCCCAGCACGTCGGTCAGCTGGTTGATCATCGCCTTGGTGCTGACGTCGCCGGCCAGCGCGCCGTTGTTGGCGGCATTGGCGGTATCGAACTTGGTCAACGCATTGAGCTGGATGCGCAGCGCGTTGTACGCCTTGACGAAGTTGAGTACCGACTGGCTGGCCTGGCCGGCGTCGCTGCCGACCGTGACGGTCGTGCTGCCCGTCTTGGCGAGCGTGAACGAGGTGCCGTCCACCACGTCCGTCAGCGTGTTGGTGGCGCTTTGCACGGCGATGCCGTTGACGGTAACCATGGCGTTGCGGCCCGTGGCGACCTCGGTCATGTTCTGCGTGCCGGCCGGGTCGTGGCTCAGAAGGGATTGCAGTGCAGGGTCGCCCGAGACGGCAATCTTCATCTCCGAATTGGCGCCGCCGGCGGTGGACGTCAGCACCAGCCGGTACGGCGAATTGCTGCCGTCGTTGACGATGCTGGCCGAAACGCCCAGGTTGGCGCTGTTGATGGCATCGCGGATGGCGGCGAGCGTGTTGTTCGACGGGTCGATGGTGATCGAGCCGCCGGCCTGGTTGCCGTTCTGCGTGAAAGTGGCGCCGGTGTATTTGCCGTCGGCAAAGCTGCCGCCCGAGACACTGCCGAATGAAAACGTGAGCGTAGTGGGCGTGCCGCTGCCGATGGGCGTCTTGCTCGACGCCTGCCCGGCGGCTGACAGTACCTGCGCCTGCGCAAGCTGCGTCACGTTGACTTGATACGTGCCGGCCGGCGCCGTGTTGGACAGCGAGGCCGTGAGGATCGACGTGTCGTGTCCGCTGGCCTTGTTGCCGGTAAACGTATCCGGGTTATTCAGGGCGGCCATCGCCGTCTGGAAGGTCGCCAGGGCGCTTTTGAGCGAGCCGACCGCCGACAACTGCGTCTGAAACGCCTTCTGCTGCGTCTGTCGCAGCGTCATGCCCTTGCTTTCGGCCTGGATCAGCTTCGTGACAAGGCTGTTGACGTCGATGTTCGTACCGATGCCCGGAACGGAGATCGGCGGAATGTAGTTGTTGCTCGTGGACGAGGTGGCCATGGTCGGACGCGCGCAAACGCTTTCTTCACAATCTCCACAATGTGACGGCAGCGCAGCCCCGTTCTTTAGGGCAAACCCTGCTCGGGCAGCCTTTTTGTCCGGGTTTGCTCAGGAAAGCGAAAGAATTGCCGACGCCACACGACGCAGCGGCCAGCGCGGCGGTCTCCACCAGGGTGGAGACCGCCGCGCTCCGTTAAACCGTCTCGCCTTCCTTGCTCGGATCGACCTGCTTGCCGCGCGCCAGCACCGGCACCAACGCTGCACCGGTATGGCTGGCCGGCACGCGCGTCAGCGCCTCCGGCCCGCAAGCCGCGACGATCGTGCCGCCCTCATCGCCGCCTTCGGGGCCGAGATCGAGAATCCAGTCCGCCTCGGCAATCACGTCGAGGTCGTGCTCGATCACGATCACGCTGTGGCCGCCGTCCGCCAGGCGATGCAGTACGCGAATCAGCTTGGCCACGTCGGCCATGTGCAGACCGACGGTCGGCTCGTCCAGCACGTAGAGCGTGTGGGGCGCCTTCTGGCCACGGCGTGTCACGTCATCGCGCACCTTCGACAACTCGGTGACGAGCTTGATGCGCTGCGCCTCGCCGCCGGACAGCGTGGGCGAGGGCTGGCCCAGCGTCAGATAGCCAAGGCCGACGTCCTTCATCAACTGCAGCGGATGGGCGATGCTGTTCATCGCGCCAAAGAATTCGACCGCTTCGTCGATCTCCATGGTCAGCACATCGCCGATGTTCTTGCCGCGCCAGGTGACGGCCAGCGTCTCGGCGTTGAAGCGTTGCCCATGGCAGACGTCGCAGCCGACCTTCACGTCGGGCAGGAAGCTCATGGCGATGGTGCGCACGCCCTGGCCTTCACAGGCGGGGCAGCGGCCGTCGCCGGTGTTGAACGAGAAGCGCGAGGCGGTGTAGCCGCGTGCGCGCGCCTCCAGCGTGTCGGCAAAGAGCTTGCGGATGGTGTCCCACACGCCGATGTACGTGGCGGGGCAGGAGCGCGGCGTCTTGCCGATCGGCGTCTGGTCGACTTCCAGCACGCGGTCGATGGTTTCCCAGCCGGTGACGCTGTCGCAGCCGTGCCAGTCGTGTTTGACGTCGAGCTTGCGCGGCATCTTCGCCTCAGGCGTCTCAGCCTGCGCGGCCTTGCGTGCACGGCGGGTTGCCGGCGAAGACAGCACGGAACGGCCGACCGCATCGAGCAGGTTCGTCATCAACACATCGCGCGCCAGCGTCGATTTGCCCGAGCCCGACACGCCCGTAATGGCCACCAGGCGCGACAGCGGCATCGTCGCGGTCACGTTGCGCAGGTTGTGGAGCTTGGCGCCGTGCACCGTCAGCCACTGCTCCGGCACGGCTTGCTTGCCGGCACGCGGCGCAACCACCTGGCGGCGCGGCTGCAGCGGATGCTCGATCGGCTGTGACAGGAAGCGGCCAGTGAGCGAATCCGGCTGCGCTGCCAGGTCTGCCACGCCGCCTTGCGCGACGAGTGTGCCGCCGCGCTTGCCCGCGCCCGGGCCGATGTCGATGATGTGGTCGGCGCGGCGGATGGTGTCTTCATCGTGCTCGACCACCACCAGCGTGTTGCCTTTGTCGCCCAGTTTGCGCAGCGCGTCGAGCAGGATCTGGTTGTCGCGCGGATGCAGGCCGATGGTCGGCTCATCCAGCACGTAGCAGACGCCCTGCAGGTTGCTGCCGAGTTGCGCCGCCAGACGGATACGCTGCGCCTCGCCGCCCGACAGGCTGGGCGCGGCGCGATCCAGGCTCAGGTAGCCCAGCCCAACCTCCTCCAGGAACGACAGGCGACTGTGAATCTCGGCCACCACGTCGCGGGCGATGTCGGCGTCGCGGCCGGTCAGGTCCAGGCCCTCGACCCAGCGGCGGGTCTGGCTGACCGTCCACTGCGCAATGTCGACGATGGGTTTGTCGGCAAAGGTGACAGCGCGCGCCGTCGGGTTCAGGCGCGTGCCGTGGCAATCCGGGCAGGGCAGGTCGGTCATGCCTTCCGGATCGACTTCCTCCGATGGCAGCGTCTGCTCGCGGCCGCGATCGTCGCCGCCGAGCACGGTGTCGTCAAACGCAGCGCGCTGTTCACGCGTGAGCGCCAATCCGGTACCGACGCAGCTCGCGCACCAGCCGTGCTTGCTGTTGTACGAAAACATGCGCGGGTCCAACTCGGGGTAGCTGGTGCCGCAGGTGGCGCACGCGCGCTTGGTCGAAAACACCTTCACGTTGCCGACGTGCGCCGTGCCGCCGCTGTGCATGGCGTGTTGCAGGCCGTCGAGCGGTGCAAGCACGTGCATGATGCCCTTGCCGTATTCCAGCGCCTGTTCCAGCAACGCACGCAGCGCGGCTTCGTTTTCCGGCGAGACAACGATGTCGCCCACCGGCAGTTCCAGCGTGTGCTCGCGGAAGCGGTCCAGGCGCGGCCATGGGTCCACAGTCAGGAATTCGCCATCGACGCGCAGATGCGTATAACCGCGCGCCTTGGCCCATTTGGCCAGGTCGGTATAAACGCCCTTGCGGTTGACGACCAGCGGCGCGAGCAGGCCGATGTGCTGGCCGCGATGATCGCGCATGAGCTGGGCAAAGATCGCCTCCGGGCTTTGCGCCGACACCGGCGTGCCGTCGTGGATGCAGTGCTGCACGCCCAGCTTCACATACAGCAGGCGCAGGAAGTGCCACACCTCGGACGTGGTCGCCACCGTGCTCTTGCGGCCGCCGCGCGACAGGCGCTGCTCGATGGCCACCGTGGGCGGAATGCCGTACACCGCATCGACTTCCGGCCGCCCCGCAGGCTGCACGATCGAACGTGCATACGCATTGAGCGATTCGAGATAGCGGCGCTGTCCTTCGTGGAAGAGGATGTCGAACGCCAGCGTCGACTTGCCCGAACCCGACACGCCCGTCACCACGTTGAACTTGCCGTGCGGAATATCGACGTTCAGGCCCTTGAGGTTGTGCTCGTGAGCGTGGACGATGCGCACGACGTTTTCGCCCTGGACTTCCGCCAGTGCAGCACGCTTGGCGCGGCGCTCAGCCAGAGCGGTTTGCAGCGGCACGCCTTCGATGGCTTCCGGCTGGCCGACGCTGGCTTCGTATTGCTTGAGCGCGGCGCCCGTGTGCGATGCGGCGCAGCCTTTAACCTGCGCAGGCGTGCCGGCGCAGACCAGCAGGCCACCGGCGTCGCCGCCTTCGGGGCCGAGATCGATGATCCAGTCCGCCGCGCGCACCACGTCGAGGTTGTGTTCGATCACGATCAGCGAATGCCCGGCGTCGAGCAGCTTGCCGAACGCGCGCATCAGCTTGGCGATGTCGTCAAAGTGCAGGCCGGTGGTCGGCTCGTCGAACATGAACAGGCGGCCCGCGTTGGCGGGCACGTCCTGCTTCACGCGCTTGCGGGCGGCCGCCTGGGCAGCCTGTGCGGCTTCGGCCAGGAAGCCCGCCAGCTTCAGGCGTTGCGCCTCGCCGCCGGAGAGCGTCGGCACCGGCTGGCCAAGCTTCACGTACTCCAGGCCCACGTCGACGATCGGTTGCAGCACGCGCAGCACGTCAGCGTCATCGGCGAACACGCTGGCGGCTTCGCTCACCGTCAGCTCCAGCACATCGGCTACCGACAATGCACGGCCGGCGCGCGGCAGCTTCACTTCCAGGATTTCGGCGCGATAGCGCGTGCCGTCGCAATCCGGGCAGCGCAGGTAGATGTCGGAGAGGAACTGCATCTCGACGTGTTCGAAGCCCGAGCCGCCGCAGGTCGGGCAACGGCCGTCCCCCGAGTTGAAGCTGAACGTGCCCGCCGTGTAGCCGCGCTGCAGCGCCATCGGCGCCTTGGCGAACAGCTTGCGGATTTCATCGAACGCGCCAACGTAGCTGGCCGGGTTCGAGCGCGCCGTCTTGCCGATGGGCGATTGGTCGACGAACACCACGTCGCTGATCTGATCGGCACCGCGCAACGCGCGGAATGCGCCGGGCGATTCCGTCGCCTTACCAAAATGGCGTGCCAGCGCCGGGTGCAGCACGTCCTGGATCAACGTCGATTTGCCCGAGCCGGACACGCCGGTCACGCACACCAGGCGCTGCAGCGGAATCTCGACCGTGACATCGCGCAGGTTGTGTTCCGATGCGCCTTCGAGCACCAGGCGCGGCGTGGCGTTATCGACGGCGCGCGCTTGCCAGTCGGTTGCATCAGCCACGCGCCGCTGTCCGGACAGATAAGCGCCCGTGAGCGTATCGGCCTGGCGGATGGCCGCCGGCGTGCCGTCAAAGACGATGTTGCCGCCGCGCTCGCCGGGGCCGGGGCCCATGTCGATCAGGCGGTCTGCGGCCAGCATCACGGAAGGATCGTGCTCGACCACCACCAGCGTGTTGCCGGCGTCGCGCAGGCGCTGCATGGCTTGGACGATGCGGTCCAGATCGCGCGGGTGCAGGCCGATGCTTGGTTCGTCCAGCACGAACAGCGTGTTGACGAGCGAGGTGCCGAGCGCCGTCGTCAGGTTGATCCGCTGCACTTCGCCGCCAGAGAGGGTGCGGCTCTGGCGGTCCAGCGTCAGGTAGCCGATACCGACGTCGCACAGATACGCCAGGCGCGTGCGCACCTCGTCCAGCAGCAGCTTGAGCGCGTCGTCGAGCAGCGTGGACGGCAGTGTCAGTTCGTCAAAGAAGCGGCGGATGCGCTCGATGGGCAGCAGCATCAGGTCGTGCACGGTCAGGCCGGGCAGGGCTTCGAGCTGGGCGCGGCTCCAGGCCACGCCGCGCGGCATGAAGCGGTGTTCGGGCGCGAGCACGGCATCCGCGTTTTCCTTGCTGCCGAGGCGCCATTGCATCGACTCGGTTTTCAGGCGTGCGCCGCCACAGGTTTCGCACGTCGTGTAGCTGCGGTACTTGGACAGCAGCACGCGGATGTGCATCTTGTACGCCTTCGACTCCAGATAGTCGAAGAAGCGGCGCACGCCGTACCACTGCTTGTTCCAGCCGCCACGCTTGAAGGCCGGGTCGCCGTTGATGACCCAGTTGCGCTGGGCTTCCGTCATCTCTGCCCACGGCATGCCGCGCGGGATGTCGGCTGCGGCGGCGTAGCGCATCAGATCGTCCTGGCACTCCTTCCAGGCCGGCGTCTGCATCGGCTTGATGGCGCCATCGCGCAGGGTCTTGCGCTCGTCCGGAATCACCAGCCCCAGATCGACGCCGATGACGCGGCCGAAACCACGGCAGGCGTCGCACGCGCCGTAAGCGGAGTTGAACGAGAAGAGCGCGGGCTGCGGGTCGGCGTAGCGCAGGTCGCTTTCGGGGCAGTGCAGACCGGTGGAAAAGCGCCAGATGGTTGGCTCCGCACCTTCTTCGGCAGGGAGTACGTAGACGCTGACGCGCCCACCGCCGCGCTTGAGCGACGACTCGATGGCCTCCAGCGCGCGGGCACGCTCGGTGCCCTGCAGGCGGAAGCGATCGGCCACCACATCGAGCAGCTTGCGCTTGCCCGTGGACGACTCGACCACGCGCTCGGCCTGCACGCGCGTATAGCCGCTGACCGACAGCCACTGCGTGACTTCTTCGGGGCTCGTATTGGCGGGCAGCTCGACGGGAAACGTCACCACCAGGCGCGGATCGCCCTCGCGCGTGCGCGAAAGCAGCTCGTCGTAGATGGTTTCCGGCGTGTCGTGCCGCACCGGCAGCGCGGTGTCGCGGTCGAACAGTTGTGCGGCGCGTGCAAACAGCAGCTTCAGGTGATCGTTCAGCTCCGTCATCGTGCCGACCGTCGAGCGCGAACTGCGCACCGGGTTGGTCTGGTCGATGGCGATGGCGGGCGGCACGCCTTCAACGTGCTCGACCTGCGGCCGGTCCATGCGGTCCAGGAACTGGCGCGCGTAGGCGCTGAAGGTCTCGACGTAGCGGCGCTGGCCTTCGGCGTAAAGCGTGTCGAAAACGAGGCTGGACTTGCCGGACCCCGACGGGCCGGTCACGACGGTCATCTCGCCCGTGCGCAGGTCCAGATCGAGGTTTTTGAGATTGTGCTGACGGGCTCCGCGCAGGCGAATGACACCGGAGGACATGGAGGGCGTTCCTTGGAGCTTGGAGGTAGAGGGGAATGCCGGCGCCGGTGAATCACTTGCAGCCGCGCCTGGCAATCGGAATTCGAGCCGTAAACTGTAGCGGATTATGAAGATCCGGTTCGTCTACGAAACATGTCGCGAGCGCGAGCGTAACGCAGGGCTCCTGACAGCGTTTTGTCAGGAGGTTTCAGCGGAGGGGAAAAAAGAACGGGGTGATGCTGGTATCACCCCAGCGGGAGCGCGATCAGCCTGCCTCGCGTCCGTAAGTGGCTTGGTTGGCGGGGAGGTCAAAACCCGTGGGACCGGGCTTGCGCGGCACAAAACGGTGGTGCTCAACCACACCGCCCTTGACGATGACGACCGTCTCTTCGGGAATCTCCGCCCAGGCGCCAGGCAGGTCGACAAGCGGCTCGGACAGCACAAGAAACGCGCCGTCCCCTGCGTCTTCAATTGCGGCGCTGTCAGGATAGAGCTGGTGCAGGTGCTTGAAAGATGTGCTGTGAAAGAGGGAGCGTGATTCGCCCTCGCTGGAATAGCGCGCTGCGACGATCTGAACGCCGTCCGTTGCGCAGACCGTCATGTTCAATGGGTATTCGACGCCGTGGCGCCGGCCGATGTCTTCGATCAGCCCGACCATCTGCTCCAGGGCTCCGCGCGGGTCGCGGTCCAGCCCGAACGAGAGCGCCAGGAAAAACATGATCTCGGAATCGGTCGAACCTTCGATCCAGCGGAACAGCTCCGGCGCCACTTCCATCATCAGGGCGCGGCGGAGCAACGGGTATTCGCGGATCAGCCCATTGTGCGCAAAAAGCCACCGGCCGTAGCGGAACGGGTGGCAGTTGGTCTCCTGGGCCGGGGTGTCGGTGGCCGCACGCACGTGGGCGATGAACATCGAAGACCGGATGGCGCGGGCGGCTTCACGCAGATTGGTGTCGTTCCACGCGGGGTGCAGGCAACGATAACGGAAGGGCACTTCAGAGTAGCGGCCGTACCACCCGATGCCGAAACCGTCGCCGTTGGTGGTCGTCTCGCCGCCCAGGCGGGAGCGCAGACTCTGGTCGATCAACGAGTGCCGCGGCCGGAACAGCACTGTCTCCATCTGAATGGGATTGCCTGAATACGCCAGCCAGCGACACATGATGCATTGCCTATAGAGATGCCTTGAAGAGTGAGTCTATGCAATGCGTTTGCGAATGCACAAGAAAATCCCGACCCTCATCCGGCCATGGTCTGGGCGGATTTGCGGCCCTGACGGGCAGGTCCGCCATCCATTTCCTGTGTGTCGTCTCGCACGATATGCAGCTCGCGAATCCGCATGGGCGCGGCGCATCGGGTCTCTGCGAGGGTGGCGCGGACTTGCTGGGCGAGCGTCCAAGGCGTGTCACAGAAGTGCTCGGTCGTGACCCAGACGTGCACGTTCAGCGCGGCAACACTGTCGTCAAAACGCATCACATTGGCTCGCGTTCGGGGGCGGCTGCGTTTTGCACTCTCTCGGCTTGGTCCGGCGGGCGGAGGGCCGGTCCGGACAGGGAGGGTGCAGAGAATTGAGTGCGCTTGGGTGCACTGGCCGCCGCGCGACAGGCTCGGTTTCCAGAAAGACTTCGCCGCCCGTCCGGGGTTTCCAGGCGGGCGGCGTCAGGGTGTGCCGCTCTCGCACAAGAGGATCGGGAGGCCGTGCTGCTCGCTGCCTCTTACTCCTCGACCTCGCTGCGCACCATCAATACCGGCTTGTTGGTCTTGCGCACCACGCCCTCGGCCACGCTGCCGAGCACCAGGTGCTTGAGCCCGCGCCGGCCATGCGTGCCGAGCACGATCAGGTCAGCACCGGTCTCGTTGGCTTCCCCGACAATCGTTGCGGAAATTTGCCCCGGCGCAATGGAGTTTTCGAGCAATTTGGTCGAATGCTTGACGCCCGCAGCGTCCAGCTTCTTTGATACCTCGGCAAGCGTGTCACGGCCGTAGCCGGCCACCTGGTTGGCGTAGGCAATCGAGTCAGCTCCGACCATGTCGAAGGTGATGTCGCTGCTATCGGCAACGAATAGGGCTTCGACTTCCGCGCCCGTCGCCTTGCTGACCACAATAGCCTGGTGCAGCGCGAGATAGGACGCGTGGCTGCCGTCGATGGCGAGCAGGATTCGCTGGTACATGGTGGTCTCCAAGGCGTTGCGCAGTAGGGCACCGCGTGTAATCAGCGTAGACAGCGTGGCGCCGGGGCTGTTGATGCGTGTCAAAGGTCTTCCGAAGACACCTGCAGGACCGCAGCGCCGGCCACCCGCCCAGCGCGGAGGTCTTCCAAGGCGGTGTTGGCATCTTGCAGCCGGTAGGGCGTGACGTGAACCCGCAAGGGGACTTCCGCGGCGATGCGCATGAGCGCGAGTCCATCGGCTCGCGTCAGGTTCGCCACCGAAACCAGCTTGCGTTCCTCCCACAGCAACCGGTACGGAAACGCGGGAATGTCGCTCATGTGAATGCCGCCGCAGACCACTGAACCGCCCTTGACCACGGCCTGCAGCGCCTGCGGCACGAGCGCGCCGATGGGTGCGAAGATCAGCGCGGCGTCGAGTGGCTCCGGGGCGGCGGTGTCGCTGGCGCCCGCCCACCTGGCGCCGGTGTCCAGCGCAAGCTGCTGAGCCGCAGCGTCGCCGGCCCGGGTGAAGGCAAACACTTCCCGCTGCTCTGCCACGGCAATCTGCGTGATGAGGTGGGCCGCGGCGCCAAAGCCGTAGATGCCGATCCGGCGCGCATCGCCTGCCATGCGCAGCGTGCGGTAGCCGATCAGGCCCGCGCAGAGCAGGGGCGCCGCGTGGGCATCGTCGTACCGCGCCGGAATCGGCAGGCAGTACCGCGCGTCGCAGACCACGTATTGCGCATACCCGCCATCGCGCGTGTATCCGGTAAAGGCCGGGTGATCGCACAGGTTTTCGCGCCCGTGCAGGCAGTACGGGCAGACACCGCACGTCCAGCCCAGCCACGGCACGCCCACGCGTTCGCCCGGGGCGGGCGTCGTCACGCCTTCGCCGCACGTCTCGACGATGCCGACGATTTCGTGCCCAGGAATGAGGGAGGGTTTCGGGGCAGTCAGTTCGCCGTCCACGATATGGAGGTCGGTACGGCAGACACCACAAGCGGACACCGCGATCCGGACCTCGCCCGGCCCAGGCTTGGGCGTGGGAACTTCCCGCCAAATCAATGGCCTCCCGGCGCCTTCCATCACCATGGCCCGCATCGATTCAGACATCGCTGTCTCCGTATGGCGTGTCTGGTCAGTATGGATCAGCCCTGAAAAACTTAGTCTCGGCAGTCGACCATCGGCTGCGCCAGATCAATCGGAAGGCGTTGCCGCGCGCAATACTGAATGGGTGCAATGCAACGGCCATCCGGCTCCACTGAATGACTTCACTGCTGTCCTTCTCGGTTGCCTTGGGCGTGGGCCTGGCGATCGGCCTTGAGCGTGAGCGTAGTCACACCGGCAGCGCAGAACTGCCGGCGGGCATGCGAACGTTTGCGATCGGGGCGCTGGCTGGCGCCATTGCGGCAAGCCTGCCCGTGCCGTTGGCCGTGCCCACGGTGTTGCTCACGGTAGCGGTGTTGGCGGCGGTGGGTTATCACCATTCGGCCAATGTCGATCCCGGCGTGACCACGGAACTCGCATTGGTGGCCACCACGCTGTTAGGCGCCTATGCCGTGAGCGAGCCCGAAATGACGGCTGGCCTGGGCACGGTACTTCTTGTCCTGCTCTATGCGAAAGCGGGTTTGCATCGGTTTGCCCGTACGGTCATCACCCAGCGTGAACTCGCCGATCTGCTGATCCTCGCCGTCGCGGCATTGCTGGTCTGGCCCGCGGTTCCAGACCGGAACATGGGGCCGCTGAACGCCTGGAACCCACATACGCTGTGGCTGGTTGTGCTGCTTGTCATGCTGACCGGCAACACGGGCCATTTTGCGGCGCGATGGTTTGGAGAGCGTATCGGCTTGCCGCTGGCAGGCCTGTTCAGCGGGTTTGCATCGAGTGTGGCAACGATCACGGCCATGGCAGCGCGCGTGCGCAAGGACCATCGCCCCATTGACGGTGCCGTTGCCGCGGCGCTGCTGTCCAACGTCGCTACGCTGGTGCAGATGCTGCTGCTCATTGCCGCCATCAACATCGACTTTTTGCGCGTGCTGGGGGCTCCGCTGGCAGTCGGCATGATTGCGACGGTGGCATGGTCCGCTCTATGGATATGGCGTGGCAGCGAGCCGCTTGAGGAGGCGCCCGAGAGTTCAGCGTCATCCATCAACTGGCGTGTCGCGATTGGTTTTGCCCTGTGGACGGCGGCCTTGCTGCTTGCCGCCGCCGCCGCGCGCACATGGTTTGGGACAGCAGCGGTGGTGGCTGTCACCGTGTTTGGTGCATTTGCCGATGTGCATGCCGCCACCGCATCCATTGCAACGCAGGTGGCTGGCCACACGCTGCAGACTTCGACGGCAGGCGCGCTGGTGATGCTTGCGCTGACGGCCAACACCTTCTCGAAGGTTGTCGTGGCCATCAGCGGGGGCCGTGCTTTTGCGGGCAAAGTCACCGCTGGTCTGCTGAGCATGCTTCTGTCCAGCTGGGCGGTGTTCTGGTTTGTCGCCTAGTCAATTCTGCCCAATGCACATGCGGAGTCAGCGGAGGTGAAACCTTAGAGGATCAAATCGGACGGCGCATGCTGGCGGGACCCGCTAGCGTTGTCGCGACCGAGAATGCCGGCCAGCAAGGTCCATTCGCCACCCATCGCGCGGATGGTGTCGTCCAGGCTGAGCATCCCCACCAGTCGTTGCTGACGATCGACCACCGCCAGACGGTGCAGGCCGTGGCTGAGCATCGAGCGCAAGGCTTCACTGATCATGGCGTCATCGTGAATGGTCAGAAGACCGCGCGTCATGACTTCCGATACGGCGGTCTCGGTGCAGTCGCCGCGGTTGGCTATCCCGTGCACCACCATGTCCCGGTCTGTCACGATGCCGACCACCCGCGCTCCGCAGCCGGTGCGTTCCGTGACAAGGAGCGCACGAGCGCTTTCGTCCCGCATCAATCGGGCGGCCTGCTGCAGCGTTGCCGTTGACTGGACGTGGACGATGCGGCGGGAGCAAATCTCGTCGACCCTCATGCTGAACTCCGATGCGCGTACGTTTTCACTATAAGAACGGGCCGGTGTCAGAAGTTGATCCCGCACAAGGTGCCGTGAGCTTTCCATGACTGCACAAGGCGGCAGCCGATAGCGGAGGAGTCTATTGAGCGTTGGACACATGCCCTTGAGGCAGATCAAGTGGCGTCGCTGGGCAGTCCGCCGAGCCAAACGCTGATGTAAATCAAGGGGTGATCCGCTTGGTGGTCCAACATTGAATCCAGCAACCCCGTTTGGGGCGGACGACGGATTCGATGGAGGCACATCATGTACGACAGGATTCTGGTAGCGGTGGATGGCAGCCCGACGGCAGATCGCGCGTTGGACGAGGCCATCCAGCTTGCGCAAAAGCTCGGCTCTGAGCTGGTCATCGCGCACGTGATCGACAACTCGTATCTGATGTACGACGTTGGCTACATCGATGTCGGCGCCTTTACCGAAGCCTTGGTCAAACAAGGCAACCAAATCGTTGCCGACGCGCGGGCCAAGGCCGAGAAGGCAGGTGTGCACGTTCACAGCGTGGTGGTTGACGACCCCATCGGCACCTTCGATATCGGCACTGCCATTGAGCAGGCCGCCCACAACGTCGGCGCGCAAGCCCTGGTGCTGGGCACCCACGGGCGTCGCGGCTTCCAGCGCTTGTTCCTGGGCAGTGTGGCCGAGAGCGTTGTACGCCGGAGCACGCTGCCGGTGCTGCTCGTCCGCGCGGTGGAGACGCAAGCACCGCACGCCGCTACGGAACCGCTGAGCAATGCCGTCATTGCCTAGTCGGGTAGCGCATCCTCTGACACGACATCGGGATCTGACCATGAGCTACGCCAGTGTGATGGTGCATCTGGACCGCAGCGAACGCGCCATGCACCGCCTCAACCTTGCGGCCCAGTTCGCACAGGCGCACGGTGCCAAACTCGTCGGCATCTATGCGAGCTTTGCGCCAAGCCTCAGCTGGTTCTACATGATGGAAAACGCCGCACGTTATCTGGAGGAAGACCGGATCCGGCGCGACAGCGTGCGGGATGCCGTGCACGCGCGCTTTCGCCAGGCGACCGAGAAGCTTGCGGTCGAAACGGAATGGCGTGCAGTGGAAGGCGACCCCGTGGCACTGGTGCTGCGTGAGGCGCGGGAGACCGATCTTCTGGTCGTCGGACAACGCAACCATGACGACCCGGATGAATTCATCGCCGGCGACTTTGTGGAAACCCTGATCCTGGAGTCGGGCCGCCCGGTGCTGGTGGTGCCGTATGCCGGCAACTTCACCGCATTGCCCAAGCGTGTGCTTCTGGCCTGGAGCGGCGGCCGCGAATCGGCTCGCGCGCTGCACGATGCCCTGCCCATGATGACGGGCGCAACGGTGCACGTGCTGCAGATCACGAGCACGCAGCCCAAGCACTGGGCTGAAGAAACCACGGTTGGGCAGGTTGCGCGTGCGCTGAACGCGCGCGGCATCAACACCACTGTGGAAGAGGCCGACTGCGCAGATTCCGACACCGCCGTGGGCGAGCTGTTGCTCTCGCGAGCGGCCGACTTCAATGCCGATCTCATCGTGATGGGCGCCTATGGGCACAGCCGCCTGCGTGAACTCGTGCTGGGCGGCGTGACACGCACCCTGCTCAAGACGATGACCGTACCGGTGCTGATGTCGCACTGAGCCTTGACCTCGATTGCACCTGAGAAGATCGCCATGAAGAACGATATCCAGCTCAAGCACGATGTCGAGGAGGAGCTGCTATGGGATCCGGCGGTGGACGCCAGCCGCTTTGCGGTGCAGGCCAAGGACGGCGTCGTCACGCTCTCCGGCGGCGTCGACAGGTTTACCGACAAGCATGCCGCGGAGGAGGCGATCCGCCGCGTTGCCGGCGTAACCGCGCTTGTCATCCATGTGGATGTACGGATGCCGCCAGAGATGGAACGCCCGGATGACGAGATTGCGCAGGCGATCAGCAGTGCATTGCATTGGAATGCTTCGGTGCCGCCGAATGTTGTCCAGATCACTGTTGAAAACGGGGCCGTGACGCTGCGCGGTGAAGTCGATCAGGACTTCCAGCGCCGCGCGGCGCTGGACACGGTGCGCAGAGTCCACGGCGTGAAGTCCGTGGCCAATGCGCTGACATTGCGCCCCGCCTCCGGCCCGGCAGATCTGAGTGATCGCATTGCGAAGGCGCTGCAACGCCTGGCTGTGGTCGACGCCTCGCGCCTCAGTGTTTCCGTGGCGGACGGGACGGTGACTTTGTATGGGCCGCTGCGCAACCTCAACGAGTGCCGAGCGGCCCGTGAAGCTGCATGGGACGCGCCCGGCGTGCGTGCCGTTGTCGATCAGATGTGGGTTGTTTCCTAGACGCAAGTGCCCGTTCCACTGCTTTCGAAAACCCTGGAGTCCGAGATGGAAAAGAAGCTGATCGTGTACTACTCGCGTACCGGTACGGCACGTCAGGTTGCCGAGCAGATGGCTGCGCAGAGCGGATGGCAGCTTGCCGAGGTAACCGACGAGCATCCGCGCGCCGGCTTCCTGGGCGATGCGCGCTGCGTCATCGAAACGGTATTCCATGCGCGCGCCAAGTATCGCTATGAAGGTCCGCCGCTTGGTGAAGTCGAGCACGTTGTCGTGATCGCGCCCATCTGGATGGGCCATCTGGCTTCGCCCATGCGGGACTTCCTGGCTGACCAATTGCCGGCGTCCACGCACTTGTCTGTGATTTGTGTCATGGCGGCGCGCGGGGCATTCCGCGCTGTGGAAGAAATCATGCGGATCACGGCCACCATTCCGGCGCCGGTGCTGGCGTTGTTCCAGCGCGACGTGCTCAGTGGGTTGTCGCAGGAGGAGATCGCGGGCTTTATCGATCAGGTGAAGACCGCCGGGCGGTGGGAGCAATCGAGGCAGCGCCCAGCCTGGCTGTCGCCAACCGAAGCCTGAAACCGGACACACAGCGCGACGCTGAATCAACCGAAGGAGACTGGGCATGACCCGCTTTACCGAGGCGCAATGGAAACGGCTGACGAGCTTGCTCGACGAACAGGAAGCCCGCGTGCAACGTCAACTGGCGGCGCTGGGCGAATCCGTTGTGCCGATCCAGCGTGAAGCGCCGTTCGAAAACGCGGATCTTGCCGATGAAGAGGCGGGGGACCAAACGAACGACGTCATGCTCGCCCGTTACCGAACGGAACTGGAGCAACTGAATGCTGCACGCGAGCGCATGCAGCAGCACAGCTACGGCATCTGCGTCGATTGTGGCGAAACGATTCCGTTTTTACGCCTGCAAGCCCAGCCGACAGCCATGCGCTGTCTGTCTTGCCAAACGGCGCGTGAACGCCACTGGGCATAGCCAGGCGACTCTATCTAGCAGGAGCGAGATATGAAAAGCGATCTGGGCATCAAGCAGGACGTCAACGACGAACTGCTTTGGGAACCTGCGGTGGATGCCGCAGGGATTGGTGTGGAAGTGGAGAACGGCGTGGTGACACTGACCGGCCACGTGCGCAGCTACATGGAGAAGCTTGCAGCCGAGCATGCAGCTGAGCGCGTAGGTGGCGTGCGTGGTGTCGTGCAGAAAATCGAAGTTCGCCTGCCGGGTGCACACACCGATGCGGACGTTGCTCAAGCGGCCCGTGACGCGCTTGAATGGCAGGTCAGCCTGCCGTCCAATCGCATCGAGGTATTGGTCGAGAACGGCTGGGTAACGCTCTCGGGCGAGGTCGACTGGCCATACCAGAGCGAACAGGCGGCGCATGCGGTGGGATCGTTGCGCGGTGTAGCAGGTCTGATCAATCGGTTGCGGATCAAAGCGCGCGTGGTGCCGGCCAATGTGGCCGAGCAGATCGGTGCGGCGCTCAAGCGGCATGCCGCACGCGAGGCCGATCACATCCGCGTCTCCGTTCAGGGCGGGACGGTGACCCTCAGCGGCCACATCGGTTCCGCGGCGGAGCGGCGCGCTGCCAAGGGCGCGGCATGGTCCGCACCGGGCGTGACGGAAGTCATCGATCATCTCCAGATCGCGCCGTAGGGTCGGGGAGTCATGCAAGAAAGAAAAAACGCTGCCCGGCAGCAAATCCGGAGCAGCGTTTTTTAGTGGATTAGTGGATTAGCGGAGAACAGGCAGACCGATCAAAGCTCAGTCAGTGCTGCCCTGTCGGTCAGCTCGATGTTCTTGCCGCTCACGACGATCCAACCCTCGCGTTGAAACCTCGACAGCGCACGGCTGACCGTCTCAAGCTGCATGCCGAGGTAGCTGCCGATTTCTTCACGGGTCATGCGCAGCGTGAAGCTCGAAGGGGAATATCCGCGGTCCTGCATGCGCGTGGAAAGGTTCAGCAGGAAGGTGGCCACACGCGCTTCTGCACTCAGCCCGGCGAGCAGCAGCATGAGCCCCGACTCGCGCACGATCTCTTCGGCCATCAATTGGTGAAGACGATGTTGCAGGGGGCGGATGTCCTGGCACAAGTCCTCAATGCAATGGAAAGGCATGGAGCAGACCGTGCTGTCTTCCAGGGCAATCGCATCGCAGGTGTGTCGATCGGCGGCAATGCCATCGAGCCCAAGCGTTTCGCCCGACAGTTGGAATCCGGTGACGTGATTTGCGCCGTTGGGGTGCGATACCACGGTTTTGAACGATCCCGACCGGATGGCATACAGGGCGTGGAAGTTGTCGCCCGCACGGAAAAGTGCTTCGCCCTTGGCGATCTTGCGCCAGGTGTGCACCATCTGGTCCAGCTGTTCACGTTGCGCGGTTGGTACAGCGCTCGCAATGCAAGCCCAGTGCATCATGCAATTTGCGCACTGGCTGCTGGGAATCAGTGGCGTAGTCTGCCGGGCCTGTGTTGCGTCGCGCACGAGCCTGAGTTGGGGAAGCGCAGCAGGATGGCGGGTTTCAATGGGGGCAGGGGACTCTATGGTGCGCGGAATCATGGGGCGGCTCCGGAAGGCGTCTGTGGTCTTTGAACCACACATCCTCGGTGAGGCGGTGGGTATCCGGTCACTGCGTTCCATCAAGGTCCGGTGTCCGTATGCTCAGTATCGGAGGCGCCGCGTTTGCGCGAAATCAGGCAGCGCTGAGTTGGCCGTCGGGATGCGCCATGCCGGTGTCAGGATTCCCTGACACCGGCGGCAGGGTTTTCCGGGGGGCGCCTCCTTCACACGGCTAGTATCTCCAGCCTTTGGAATGGGCTATGTTGATTGCATCCCGACCTTTTGGTGGTGTTCGGTGCCGGAGCAAGACACTCAATCCTCGAAGGCAACGCACAGGCGGCTGCTGCAATTGCAATCCACCTCAGCTGAACTGGTGGTGGGTGTACTGGCCGTTTTGCTACTGGCCGCAGCGGTTGCGCGACTGGCGTTTGCCCTCCAGGCCGGAGATGCCGCCTTCGTTTTACTAGCCTCGGCAAGTATCGCGACGGTTGTAGCACTGGTGTTCTATTGGCTGCGGCTCCGAAAGCTGCGAGCCGCCGTCGCCCGGGATCTGTCGTACCTGGAAAAGAGCGAAGCCCGGCTGGCCGGCATCATCCGCTCGTCCATGGAAGCGATTATTTCCGTGGACGACGCCCAGCGCATCGTGTTGTTCAATCCAATGGCCGAGACACTGTTCGGGTGTTCAGCCCGCCAGGCCATCGGTCGCCCCCTGTCGGACTTTATTCCCGAGCGGTTTCGCGGTGCACACGAGGCCCACGTGCGGCGCTTCGGGGTGACGGGCGTATCGGAGCGTCAGATGGGTAAGCAGCGGCCGCTGTTTGCCCTGCATACCGACGGGCGGGAATTCCCGATCGAGGCGTCGATTTCACAGATCGAGGTGAACGGCGGCAAGCTGTTCACGGTGATGCTGCGCGACACCACGGAGCGCGTCCGCGCGGAAGCGGCACTGCGGCGCTCCCAGGAAGAACTGCAGCATTTGTCGGACAGCATCCTGGCAACGCGCGAGGAGGAGCGGCACCGCATCGCCCGCGAGCTGCACGACGATCTGGGGCAACGCCTGAGCGCGCTCAAAATGGACATTTCGCTGCTGGCGGCGGATCTGCAGGCCGCACGGAGCGACAAGGCGCTGATCGACCAGACCCAGGCGATGCAACATGTGATTGACGAGACGATTGTTGCCGTGCGGCAGATTTCCGCGGATCTTCGCCCGCCGTTGCTTGACGAGCTGGGGCTTGTGCCCTCCATCGAATGGATGGCCAAGAATTTTCGCCAACGCTTTGGTCTGGTCGTGACTGTCCATGCTCAAGAGCTGGCAATGAACGAGCGCGCCGCCATCTCGGTCTTTCGGATCGTGCAGGAGGCGCTCAACAATGTCGTGCGCCATGCCGATGCCACACGTGTTGAGATCGCGTTCTCCCAACAAGAAGACGTGCTGGAGTTGTCCATTCAAGACAACGGGCATGGCTGGAGCGGGGCACCTCCGGCGGTGGGTGAGCGCAAGCCGCTGGGGTTGCTTGGCATTCGTGAGCGGGCCCGCTTGCTGGGCGGGCAGGCGACGATCACACACGCGCCCGGCGGTGGCTTTCGCTTGAGCGTAAGCTTTCCCACCGTTCACAAAGCCACCGAGGAGGCACGGACATGATTCGCGTGATGATCGCCGACGATCATGCCGTGATGCGCGATGGTGTGCGTCATATCCTGGAGCGCGCAGGGGATTTTGAAGTCGCATGCGAAGCTTCCGACGGTACGCAGGTCCTGCAACTGGTGCGTGACCATCAACCGCAGGTAATCGTGCTGGATCTTTCGATGCCGGGGCGCAGCGGGCTGGAGCTGCTCCGCCAGTTGCACGACGACCACCCCAGGGTGCGGGTGCTGGTGCTGACCATGCACGCAGAAGAGCAGTACGTGGCGCGTGCCTTTCGTGCGGGGGCGGCCGGCTACCTGACGAAGGAGAGCGCCGCGACCGAGCTGGTCACCGCGCTGCAGAAGGTGGCGACCGGCGGCACGTATGTCAGTCCGCCCATGGCGGAGAAACTCGCGCACAGCCTGGGCGAGCCCAGTGAGGAGGCCGCCCACACGCGCCTGTCAGACCGCGAGATGGAGGTCTATCGCCGGCTGGTGCAGGGTGAGCCCTTGACCGAAATCGCCACCAGCCTGTGCGTGAGTGCCAAGACAATCAGCACCTACAAGATGCGGTTGATGGACAAGCTGCAGCTCTCCAGCGAAGCTGCCCTTGTGCGCTACGCGATACGTCATCGCTTGTTCTCCGACGACGATACGCTCTAGCGCATTCCCCGCAGGACCCAACCCGGTCTTGCGACACGTCAAAGGCCGTCGCGCCCGAATCGCTATTGTTGATGCACATGCATCGGCCGGTCGAGATCACCCCGGGGCGCTCCCCTGTCTGCCGTGCATGGCCAAGGGGGCCATGTGCAAGCCATTCTCAAACTCGCCTACAAGCTGCTGGTCAATGACAAGGCCAAGCTGAGCGGCTTGCTGGTCGGCATCACGTTTGCGGTGTTTCTGATGATCGAGATGACGTCGCTGTTTGCAGGCGTGCTCAATCGGTCTTCATCTGCCGTGTACAACATCGGCGCACGCATGTGGGTCATGGATCCGGCTGTCAATACCGTGGCCAATTCGATCGGCATGCCGGATTACGTTCTTGATGCGGTACGCAGCATTCACGGCGTGAAGTTTGCCGTTCCACTGTATTCGGGCGGCGCACTTGTGCGCCTGAAAAGCGGAACCTATCAGCCGGTCACCGTCGTCGGCATTGACGACACCAGCCTGTTCGGCCGTCCTCGCATGCTGAGTGGCCGTATCCAGGATCTGTACGGCGACAACGCCTTCATCGTCATCCAGGACGCCGAGTTCGGGAAACTGGAAAACCCGCATATCGGCACGGAGTTCGAAGTCAATGACCATCGAGGGGTAATCGTCGGCATTGGCGAGGTGGCGACCAGCGGATTGTTTGGCGTGCCCACCCTGTACACAACGTACCGCCGCGCTGTGCAATATCTGCCCGGTACGCGCTACTCGATGTCGTACATCCTGATTGAGCCCAAGTCCGACGCCGACGTTGCAGCGATCGAACGTGCGGTAGACCGGCTCGGTTACCGCGCGCTGACCAAGGAAGAGTTCATCGGCCGCATCTCGCACTTCTACACCTACCAGACCGGGCTTGGCACCAACATCCTGCTGATGACGGTGATCAGCTTCGTGGTGGGCTTATCGATATCGGGACAGACGTTCTACACCTTCATCCTGGAAAACCTGGAGCGCTTTGGCGCACTCAAGGCCATCGGGGCAAAGGGGCGCGAGCTGGTGAAGATGATCGTTTTCCAGGCGACGTTCGTGGCGCTGGTTGGCTACGGGCTGGGCATCGGCCTATGCGCGGCATCGATCGCACTGGTGCGCCTTCGCATTCCAGACTATGCAGCCATGATCACGTTCACCAACCTGATGCTTGCGCTGGCCATGGTCGTTGTGATTGCCGGCATCTCGGGGTACATCGGGGTACGCAAGGTACTGCGCATCGAACCCTTCGACATCTTCCGGGGTTGATCGTGGCCAACGTTGCCATTGCCGCGCAGGGGCTCGATAAATGGTTTGGCGAGGGCGAGGCGCGTACCTGCGCGCTCAAGCAGGTCAGTTTCGACGCCCAGTTCAACGAGATGCTGTTCATCGTCGGGCCTTCGGGCAGCGGTAAGACCACGCTGTTGAGCGTGATCTCCGGCATCCTGCGCCCGGATGGCGGCCGGGCCGTGGTGGACGGAGTCGATATCTGGAGCCTGGGTGCCGACGCGCTGGCCGATTTTCGCCTGGGCAGGATCGGCTTCGTGTTTCAGGACTATCACCTGTTCCCGCGGCTCACTACGGTCGAGAACGTCGCCATCCCGCTGATCCTGCGGCATGTCGCCTGGGACACTGCGCTCGAGCAGGCCATGCACTACCTCGATGTGGTCGGGCTGAAGAACCGTGCGCAGTTGCCGCCGGTCAAGCTCAGTGGCGGTGAACAGCAGCGCGTGGCCATTGCACGCGCCATCGTCACGCAGCCCGACATCCTCATCCTGGATGAACCCACCGCATCGCTCGATGGCGATACCGGACGCTCCATCATGCAGTTCGTAAAGACGGAAATCCTGAACGCGCACCGCTGCATCGTGATCGTGACGCACGACGCGCGCATCCTCGACATGGCCAGCCGCATCCTCGACATGGAGGACGGCAGGCTGAGCCGCATTGAACATGGAGAGGCGCGATGAAGATCCGCTGGTTGTTTGTGCTCTCTGTGATCGGCGCGCTGGCGGGGATTGGCGCGGCCATCTACTACGCACGGCAGAGGCCGCCGCTGCCGCCCGTCTTCCAACCAGCGGCCAATCCGTACGCGACGGGCATCTACGCCAACGGCATCGTCGAAAGCGATCAGCCCAGCGGCGCCAACCTGAACCTGTATGCCGAGGTGTCGGGCACCGTTGCGCGCATTGCCGTGCAGGAAGGGCAGACGGTCAAGCGCGGCGATGTGCTGATCCAGATCGAGGATTCCGTGCAGCGCGCCCTGACCGCGCAGCAGCAGTCGCAAGCGGATGCCGTCGACGCCCAGTTGAACGCGCTGCTGGCCCAGCCGCGCAAGGAAACACTGGAGGTCACCCGTGCACAGGTGAGCGCAGCAGATGCCGGCCTGCGCACCGTACAGGATCAGTTGGACAAGCTTGAAGCGGCCGCCCGCCTCAATCCCAAGGCAGTCAGTCGCGATGCCATGGACAACGCCGCCAACGCGGTACGGGTGGCACACAGCAATCTTGCAGTTGCCCAGCGGCAGTACGAACTCACGCGCGCCGGCGCCTGGAGCTACGACATCCGCACGCTGCAAAAACAGCGCGATGCCTTGCAGAAGGGCGCGGCGGCAGCGGCAGAATTGCTCGAAAAATATGCCGTGCGTGCACCGGTGGATGGCGTTGTCATGTCCGTGAACACGGCAATGGGCAGCTATGTCTCGCCGCAGGGTACCTATGACGCCTACACACGGGCCAACGTGCCACTCGTCACGATGAGCACCGGCCAGAACAAGCTGGCTGTCCGTGTGTATGTGGACGAGATCCTGGTGCACCGTCTTCCGCCCGGTGCGGTACAGGCACGCATGTTTGTGCGCGGCACCGATGTCAGCGTGCCGCTGGAATTTGTGCGCGTGCAGCCGTACGTGTCGCCCAAGGTGCAGTTGTCTGACCAGCGCTCCGAACGCGTGGATGTGCGCGTGCTGCCATTGCTTTTCCGTTTCAAGCAGCCTGACAAGCTGGCTGTCTATCCAGGCCAACTGGTCGACGTTTACCTACAGGGGGCGTCGTGAAAGCGGCGGCGTGGGCGATAGGCGCCGCGCTTGCGGTGTCGGGCTGTGCCGTCGGACCGGATTTTCAGGCGCCGCCGGCACCGGGCGTCGATCGCTATCTTCGTGAAGGCAATCCTGCGCAGAGCACCTCCGCAGATGGCGTTGCGCAGCGCTTCACGGCGGCAACCGTGCCTGCAGACTGGTGGCGCGCCCTCGGCAGTCCGGCGCTTGATCAGGCCATGGATGCCGCCATTACGGCCAACCCGAGCCTGCAGCAGGCAGAAGCCAACCTGCGCGCCGCGCAAGACCTGTTGCGAGCTGGCGCGGGCGTGTTCTACCCGCAGGTGGCGGGATCAGCCGATGTGTCGCGCCAGGCAGCGGTGCCCGCCAGGCTCGGCCAGACCGGGGCGCCAAGTCTTTTTACGCTGTGGACGCTGGGGGCATCCATCAGCTACGCGGTGGATATCTTTGGCGGCAATCGGCGTGCGGTGGAATCACTGGCGGCGCAAGCGGAGGGACAAAGGTACGCAGTGGCCGCCGCCTACCTCACCCTGACCGGCAACCTGGTGAACGCCGTGATCGCCCATGCCGCCTATCGGGCACAGATTGAAACCACGCGCAGCCTGATTGCCGTGGTGCGCGAGCAGGTAGAGATTGCACACGCGCAGGTCGAAGCCGGCGTCATGGCACATGCAAGCGAGCTGAGCCTTGCTGCGCAATTGGCGTCGCTCGAGGCATCGCTGCCACCGCTGGAGCAGAAGCGCGACCAGGCTGCACATCTGCAGGCGGTGTTGACTGGCCGATTTCCTTCCGAAGCAGACGCTGTAGACGTCGCGCTCAACGGGCTGCAACTGCCGGCGGACCTGCCCAGGCTGGTGCCCTCTGAACTGGTGCGCCAGCGGCCCGACGTTCTGGCCGCACAGGCACGCCTGCACCAGGCCAGCGCCGAGGTCGGTGTTGCAACGGCGGCGATGCTGCCCAGCTTGACCTTGAGCGCAGACTACGCCCGGATGAGCGGCCGCAGCGCCGATCTGTTTGGTGCAAAGGCCGGCGCCTGGAGCGTGGGGGCAAGCCTTGTCGCCCCGCTGTTTGAGGGCGGCACCCTGTATTTCCGCCGCTCCGCATCCCGGCAGGCTTTGCAAGCCGCCGATGCCGGCTACCGGCAGGTCGTGCTCTCTTCGTTTGAACAGGTGGCCGATGTGCTGCGGGCGCTGGAACACGATGCCGCGCAGCTTGACGCACAGTTGCGCGCGCAGGCGGCGGCAAGTGCCGCACTCGAAGAGATCAACGCTGACTACCGTGCCGGCGTTAGCGGCTATCTGCAGGTGCTGAGTGCCGACCTGCAGTATCAGCAAGCCGTGCTCGGCACGCTGCAGGTGCGTGCACAGCGGCTGCAAGACACCGTGGCGCTGTTCCTTGCGCTGGGCGGCGGCTGGCGTGGCGCCGGCATTGAACCGCCGGTGGCGGGCACGCACGACAGCCGCCCAGGCAACGATGGCCGTTGAGTTGCGTCAAGACCGGACGCACGTCCTGCGCTCTAATGGTTTGCACATCCATCCGGTTTGCTCGCGATTTCCCATGCACATCACGTCCGTGCCGTTTCCGCACTCGCCCGCCGACGATCTCTCGATGTGGTCGGCGCTTGCCTCGCAAGACGTGCTGGTGCGCCTCCAGACCCAGACGCACGGCCTGACGGAGGAGGCTGCCGCACAGCGCCTGCGTGAAAACGGCCTCAACCGCGTGGCCAATGGTCATCAAGAGGCCGTGCTGATTGAGTTGGCGCGCCGCTCGGTCAATCCGCTGAATCTGCTGCTCATCTCGCTGGCGGGCGTCTCGGCGGTGTTGGGCGATGTGCGGGCGGCGGTGCTGATTGCCGTCATGGTGGTGCTGAGCGTGGTGCTGGGCTTTCTGCAGGAGCATCGCTCGAACCGGGCGGCGGAGGCACTGCGGCGCATGGTGCATACCACGGCAACGGTACGTCGCATCGGTTCCGATGGCGCCGAAGCGAGCCAGGAAATCCCGATCGAGCAACTGGTGCCGGGCGATATCGTCCAGCTTTCGGCCGGTGACATGGTCCCGGCCGACTTGCGGCTGCTCAGTGCGAAGGATGTGTTCGTCAACCAGTCGGCCCTGACTGGCGAAGCCATGCCACAGGAAAAGCATGCGGAGCCTTCCGACAGTCATCCTGCGGCAGATTTCGACCGGCCCAACCTGTGCTTCATGGGCAGCGCCGTGGTGAGCGGCTACGCCACGGCCGTTGTCTTGACCACCGGGCACCGCACCGCATTTGGCCATGTGGCCAACCTGATTGCCGCGCAACGCGTGCAGACCAGCTTTGATCGCGGCATTACCCGATTCACGTGGCTGATGCTGACGTTGATCCTGGTGATGGCCCCCACGGTCTTTCTCATCAACGGGCTGACCAAGGGCAACTGGTTCGAGGCGCTGTTGTTTGCGGTGGCCGTGGCCGTGGGCCTGACGCCCGAGATGCTGCCGATGATCGTGACGGTCAATCTGGCCAAGGGCGCCATCGCCATGTCGCGCAAGAAGGTCATCGTCAAGCGGCTCAACGCCATCCAGAACTTTGGTGCGATGGATGTGCTGTGCACCGACAAGACGGGCACGCTCACGCAAGACCGCATCATCCTCAAGCATCACCTGGATTTGCGCGGTGAAGAATCCGACCAGGTGCTGGAGTACGCGTTTCTTAACAGCTTCTATCAGTCGGGCCTGAAGAACCTGCTGGACGTGGCTGTGCTCAAGCATGTGGAGCTGGAACAGCGCCTGGATGTGCATGCGCGGTTCCAGAAGATCGATGAGCTGCCGTTTGACTTTGAGCGCCGGCGCATGTCGGTGGTGCTGGCGCAGGACGACGGCACGCATGTGCTGATCTGCAAGGGTGCAGTGGAAGAAGTGCTGGCCGTCAGTGCGCGTTACATAAGCGGCGACGAGGCTGGCCCGCTGGAGGCAAGCCACCTCCAAGATACGCGGCAACTGGCGGAGAACCTCAACGCCGACGGCTTCCGTGTCGTGGCGGTTGCGTACAAGGAGATGCCGCACGAGCAAAGCCAGTACGCCGTGACGGACGAGTCGGGATTGACGTTGCTGGGGTATATCGCCTTTCTCGACCCGCCACGTGATACGGCCGCACCCGCCATTGCCGCATTGAAGGCCCGCGGCGTGGCGGTCAAGATCCTGACGGGGGACAACGCCATTGTTGCGCGCAAGATCTGTCGCGAGGTCGGGATTGCCGTGGAGCCCGTGGTGCTCGGGACCGAGTTGGCCGCCATGTCACCCGAGCAGATGGCCGAGGTGGCAGAGCGCGCATCCGTGTTCGCCAAGGTGTCGCCGGCGCAAAAGGCGGCCATTGTCGAGGCACTGCACCGCAGGGGCCACGTTGTGGGCTTCATGGGTGACGGTATTAACGACGGGCCGGCGCTCAAGGCCGCGGATGTCGGCATCTCCGTGGATAGCGCCGTCGATATTGCCAAGGAGTCCGCCGACATCATCCTGCTGGAGAAAAGCCTGGCCGTGCTGGGCGAGGGCGTGACGGAAGGGCGCAAGGTGTTCGGCAACATCGTCAAGTACATCAAGATGGGCGCCAGCTCGAACTTCGGAAACATGTTCAGCGTGCTGGGCGCCAGCCTGTTTCTGCCCTTTCTGCCAATGGCGCCCGTGCAGGTGTTGCTCAACAACCTGCTCTACGACTTTTCGCAAACCGCCATCCCGACCGACAACGTAGACGACGACTATCTCGTCAAACCACGACGATGGGAGATCGGCAGCATCTTGAAGTTCATGCTGTACATGGGGCCTGTCAGTTCGCTGTTTGATTTCGCGACCTATGCGCTGCTGCTCGGCGTCTTTCACGCGTGGGCCGATCCAGCGCTGTTCCAGTCCGGGTGGTTTGTTGAATCGCTGCTCACGCAGACGCTCATCATCCATATCATCCGCACGGCCAAGGTGCCGTTCGTGCAAAGCCGGGCGAGCACCGCCCTGGTGCTGACCAGCATTGCCATTGCCTGCGTGGGTATCGCCATGCCGTTGACACCGGTCGGGGCGCTGTTCGGCTTTACGCCGCTGCCGGCAGCCTACTGGCCCTGCCTGGCAGCGATCGTTCTCGTCTACGGCTTGTGTGCCTACGTGATGAAAGCCTGGTACGTGCGCAGATACGGTCTGGATTGAGCCGGTCGTGTCAGCCGGCCCGGCGCTCGGTTTGCGGAGTCACACCCAGCGCAGCACGCACTTCGGCGTCTTCCACCTGAGGAAAATCGGCGTAATACAAGCCGACCGCGCGGAAGCCCTGCGGCGCGTAGAGGCAGACGACCTCATCGGCCAGCGGTCGGATTTCCTCCAGGCTGTCTGGTGCCGCCACGGGAACGGCGCAGATGAGGCGTTGCGGATGGCGCTGGCGTATGGCGTGGAGTGCTGCCTTCATGGAGGCCCCGGTTGCCAGCCCATCGTCGACCACGATCACGACGCGTCCTTCTACCTCATACGGACCGCGGTTCGGGGTATAGAGCGCACGGCGCCGACGGATGACGTCCATCTGTTCGGCGCTTTCCTGTTCGAGGTATGTGGTGTCCGCGCCAATGCGGCTGGCATAGGGTGCGAAGTAAGTCCAGCCGCCTTCTTCCACTGAGCCGACAGCCAGTTCAGGGTTGAACGGTGCGCCGAGCTTGCGAACCAGCACCACATCAAGCTGACCGCCGAGTGCGTGCGCGATGAGTGCGCCCATTGGAACCGCACCCCGTGGGATGGCCAATACCAGCGGGTGCATGTCCCTGTACTTCTCCAGTGCCTGCGCGAGCATACGCGCTGCATCCAATCGATCTTTGAATCGCATGGGGCTACCTCGCGTGTCTGTGAGGTTGGGAGGTTGCACTCAGGTGGCGGACAAACCACGCCCGCGCCAGCTCGGCCACCTGTTCGAGCGCGCCTTCCTCTTCAAAAAGGTGCGTTGCGTGGGGCACCGTCTCCAGGGCTTTCTCGCAATGCATCTGGCTTAGAGCCTGCCGGTTCAGATCGAGAACGTCCAAATCGGCAGCTCCGACGATCAGTAGGGTCGGGCAGGCGAGTTTGCTTAGCGCACGTTGGCCAGCAAGATCGGGGCGACCGCCGCGGCTGACGACCGCCTCGATCGGGCAGGCGTCGTCCTGTTCGGCCGCCGCCAGGATCGCGGCTGCGGCGCCTGTACTGGCGCCGAAGTAGCCGAGGCGCAACTTGCGTTCGCGCGCGATGCTGCCTACCGCGTGTGTGGCTGTATGCAGACGCCGTGCCAGAAGGTCGATATCGAACCGGCACGACGCATGCGACGCTTCTTCCGCACTCAATAGATCAAAGAGCAGCGTGCCCAGGCCGGCGGCATGGAGCTGATGCGCAACGTACTGGTTGCGCGGACTGTGCCTTGAGCTTCCGCTGCCATGCGCAAAGATCACCAGGCCGGTTGCATTGCCGGGGCAGTCCAGCGTGCCTTCCAGCACTGCGTCGTCCGCCACGATATCCATGCTGAGAGAAAGCGGCTCGGGATTCATGGGAGATGTCTTCCTGAAGTGGGGTGGCCGCCGGATTACACGCTCAGCGGCGGCTGGACGCTACCGGTCATCTCGCGCTCACGCTCGTTATGAACAAGCCGGGCGATGAGGCTCCATTCGGTGGCCATTGCGCCGAGCACATCGTCCAAAGACAGCACGCCGACCAGCGCACCGTCGGACGTCACTCCGACACGCCGCACGCCGCATGAGAGCATCTCCTGCAACGCGTCGCTCAGGCTTGCCTCGAGCGGTACGTTGGAGATGCCCCGGCTCATCACATCGGCCACACAGGTCTGCGATGGGCTCACCCCAACCGCAACCGCATCAAGCACGATGTCGCGATCCGTGACAACGCCGATCGCGCGGGGCCCGGACGGGGTGTTTTCCGTCACGACCAGTGCACCGACATGCTTCTGGCGCATCTGCTGTGCTGCCTCCTGAAGCGTGCAGGAAAGCGGAATGTGTACTGCATTGTGTGAATAGACGTCCTGAACTCGCATGATGGGCTCCTTGGCGTGTTGATCAGGCGGCTTTTTCGGCTCTTGCCGTCGTGGAACGTGCCAATCCGTTCTTCTTCGCTTCGGAGTCTGGCGGAGCCATGAGGTTGAAGCTGTCAAAGAAGGCCTTCAGCGAATCGGAGGACGCGGCAAACAACTGTGAGGAAGAGGTTTGGCCTTCGGGTTGCTGCATCTGCTGGGTCCACTCCGTCAACCGACGAAAATAGGCTGCCTGCAGCTTGTTCGTGAACTCGGCCCAGGTCTTCAGTGCGTTGGCGCCGTGGCTTGATTGCATCTTCATGAAGATGCCTTGTGCAGTGGCCAGCGATGTCCAGTCATGCGTGCCGCTCAGTTCATGTTCGAGCTCACGCACATCCTCCAGCGCAGCCTCGGCCAGCTTGAGCCGGAAATGGGCCAGGTCGATCTGCGCCTCGAGCATGAAGCTGGCGGTGCGGCTCATCTCGCGCATGACGGCGCATGCCACGTTGCATGCCATATCAGCAGGTTGTTGCATTGTGATCTCCGGTGGGGTCTTGGCGGGCAGGTGAGGGGGGCCGCCGAATCAGGTGTCCATATGCAGCGTAGGCACTTTGCAGTTGTGTGCGTTGATGTGGCGCAAATTGGCGGCCGCGCGCGGAACACCATCGCTACGGTGCTTGATCTCAGGGCGCTTGGGTGCCTGAGCACGCCCAAACGGAATCACCGTTCTGTGCCTCTGATGTAGGGCACCACGTTGGATATCTCGCCGGGGATCACATGCGCTCGCTCTTCCACGTTGAGCGGCTGCTGTGTGGCGATCTGGGCATCCAGCACGTGCAGGTCCGCCTCCGATGCGTCGGCCCGGCTGCGCATGCGATTGCGGATACGCATGCGCAGCGTGTCGACGTCGGCCACGCAGTCCGCGATGGCCAGGGCCACGCCCAATCGGCGCGCCAGCGAGAAGAAACGTCGGCGCTGGCGCTCGGCCAGGAACGTGGCATCCGCAATCATCGGGAAGCCGGCGCCTACCCCCAGCTTGCAGACAGCGGCAAGGCGCCGATAGGTACGTTCGACTGCGCGCGGCAGGTAGCGGTCGACGGCGGCGGGATGCTCGACGCGCTGGCGTTCGACGTCGGAGCGCACGCGAATCATCCCTTCTGCTTCGGCAAGCTGTTCTGCGCGGGTGGATTTTCCGCTGCCAGAAAGGCCATGCATGAGAAGAATGCAGGCATCGTTTCGGCAGAGCAGCTCACTAGACAGGTTGAGCATGCGGCGTGCCTCGCCGCGCGGCCTGGCAACCAGATCGGGGGTTCCCTCCAACTGATGGGCGCGCTCCAGCAGCACACGGGCACGCACGAGCGCGCGCATCGATGCGTAGAAGGGCAGGACTGCCAACCCGCCATAGTCGCCGCATCGCTCGAGATAACGGTTGATCAGGCGATACGCCATCGCATGCAGGCCCGCTGCGAGCAAGTCCATGAACAGAAACGCCGTGTCGTACATGGTGTCGATCCGACGAAGCGACGCAGAGAATTCCAGGCAGTCGAACGGCGTCGGCTGGCCATGGATCAGTACGATGTTGCCCAGGTGAAGGTCGCCATGGCATTCGCGGATATGGCGGCTGCGCCGGCGTGACGCGAATGTCGCTTCCAGGCGACTTGCATGCTGACGAAGCAGCGCTACCGTGGCCGCTGCAATCTGGGGTTCCGTGGTGAGGGCAATCACCGCCGCTGCGCAGTCCTCAAGCGTGCGCTGAATGCTTGCGGGTGTGCCATCGTCTGAGCCTGAGCCGCAGGCAGGCGCGGTTGCGTGGAAGTCAGCGATCAGGTCGGCCAGTGCGTCGATCTCCCTCGCGCGGAGGCGCCCATCACGCGCCAATGCACTGAGCAAGTCCTGCTGGGCAAAGCGGCGCATGCAGACCGCGTACTCACAGGGCGTGCCTTGCCCACCGACGTGGAGCCCGCCCGTGGCCGGATCGTGCGATATCGGCACCACGCCAAGGTATAGCGCAGGAGCGAGGCGGCGGTTCAGGCGCCATTCCTCCTCGCAATCGATTTGCCGCGCACGGAGCGTCGAAAAATCGACGAAGTCCAGCTTGATCGGCTTGCGCACCTTGTATGCAAATTCTCCGGCCAGGAAGACCCACGACAGATGGGTTTCGATCATCTGCAGATCCGCAGCGGGGTGTGGATACGATGCTGCTTCGAGCATTCGCGTCACCAACGCTTCTGGTGGCTGCGAGCATGGAATGGTGGTGGCTTGTTCGGCCATACGCGGTTTTCGCCTCCGGATAGAGAAGGTCAATATCGCGCGGTGGCTGCCATGCGCCCTGACGTAGATCAACGTCCGCACGGGTCGGTTGCCTAGCATGGAGTCATCGTCTTCTTGGGGTTCCCCAATGAAAGCACTCGTCTACGAAGGGCCCGGCAAGATCACCCTTGCCGACAAGCCGAAACCGGTACTGCAGGCACCGGGGGACGCAGTGGTGCGCGTCACGTTAACCACCATCTGCGGCACCGATCTGCACAGCATCAAGGGCGCACGCTGGGCCACGAAGGCGTGGGGGTGGAGTCGGTCGGCGCTGCCTTCCGCAACGCCGCGAAGACTCAGGCGCTCAAGGTGATCATCGCCGCCTAGGCGGCCAAACATGTTCGATGGATTTTCAGTTTGATGAGGTGAATGCCATGAGCCAGACGATGCTCCTGTCTTATGACCCTGTGCAACATCTACTGCCGCAGTCAACGTCCCACGCGGCGCCAGCGGCAACCATTGCACTGGCGCCGCCGGTACTGGATGGCGGGAACACGTTGAGTGCTGCGCTGAGCAAGCGGAAAAGCGTGCGGGCGTTCGAGCCCACGCCGCTGTCACTTCAGCAACTGAGCGAATTGCTATGGGCGGCAAACGGCATCAACCGGCCGGAAATCGGGGGGCGAACGGCGCCATCAGCGCACGGCCTGAACGAGATCGACATCTACGTCGCCCTGCCAGAGGGCGTCTACGAATACGAGCCTGCGGCCCACCGCCTGCGTCTCAAGCATGCCGTGGACGCGCGCAACCTGACCGGATACCAGGATTTTGTGGGCAAGGCGCCGCTGGATCTGGTGTACGTGGTGAACCATGCGCGTGCAGACCAGATGCCAGAAGCGGTGCGCGAAACATTTTCCGGTGTGGCGGCGGGAGCGATCTCGCAAAACGTGTCGCTTTACTGTGCCTCGGCCGGGCTCGGCTGTGTGGTGCGCGGCTGGCTCAATCAGCGTTTTCTGGCAGAAGCGCTATCGCTCAATGAAGACGAAGTGCCGGTGCTGGCACAGACGGTCGGCCATCCGGCCGCTGAGCGGTGAGGTATGAAATGAACCAGACATGTCGTCTATTGCCGCGCTGCCTTCTAGTCGCGTGGGCGTTGGCCGCCAGCATGCACGCCGGTGCTGCTGGGGCTGATGCGGCGGCGGCTCCGGAAGTCCGCGTTCAGAACGAGATCGCCTATGTGTCGGGTGGCGTTGGCAGCGACGCGCGCGACACCATGCACGCAATGGCAAGCCGTTTCAACGTGCGGCTGAACGTGGTGTCGGCCAGAACCGGCGAGGCGTTGTCGGATGTGGATGTCTCGGTGGCGGACGATCGCGGAACGCTTCGATTGCGCGTGCGCACGGAGGGGCCGCTGCTGTATATGCGCTTGCCGCGCGGGCACTATCAGATAACCGCTGCGTACCGGGGCGTAATGCAGACCCTGAGCGTTCGGGCCGGTACAAAGCCGGTCGATGCCGTTGTGCGCTTGCGTATCGAACCGGAAACAGATCGGTGGCTCCTGTGCAAGCGCGATTGCCCCCGCGCTGGCGTACGTCCGACGACGCGATGAGGCCGTCATGACAATACAGCGCATTGCGCTCATCACCGGTGGTATGGGCGGGTTGGGTGAAGCCATTGCCGTTCGTCTGTACGCGCAAGGGCATTGCGTGGTGGTTACCCATTCGCTGGGCAACGCGCATGTGACCTCATGGGTGGCAGAACAGCATGCCTACGGGCGCCTGTTCCAGACGTTCGCGGTGGATGTGGCCGATTACAACGCTTGCCAGCGATGCGTATCCGACGTGCTTTCGACCGTCGGCCCGGTCGACATTCTGGTGAACAACGCCGGTATTACGCAGGACATGACTTTCAAGCGCATGACGCTCGAAGCCTGGCGGAACGTGCTGGCCACCGATCTCGACTCCGTCTTCAACATGACCAAGCCGGTGTATGAAGGCATGATCGACCGCGGTTGGGGCCGCATCATCAACATCTCGTCGGTCAATGGTTCGCGGGGTGCGTTCGGGCAGACGAACTATGCGGCGGCCAAGGCCGGCATACATGGGTTCACCAAAGCGCTGGCCCTCGAGTGTGCCGCAAAGGGCGTGACCGTCAACACGATCTCGCCCGGCTATCTCGCCACGCGAATGACCCGCGATATTCCCCGCGAGATCATGCAAGAACGGATTCTTCCGCAGATCCCGCTGGGCCGTCTTGGTCGACCAGAAGAGGTGGCGGCCCTGGTGGCTTTTCTCTGCGGCGAGGACGCTGCCTACATTACCGGTGCCAACCTGGCCGTGAATGGTGGCTTGCACATGCAGTAGCGCGCGTGCACAAGCACGATGCCTCAAGAGTGTGATTCTCGTTTGCCGTTGGCTTCGACGAGCATGCGTTCCACGTGCGTGAAGGCCTCGCGGAGCGCGACGTAGGGATCCTCGTTGGACGTATTGCTCGAAACATGCGTCTGATGCGGTGTGAACACGTGGACGTGGACGTCGAACGGCTTGCCCTGGTGCTGATGCTTGGCTCCCACGGCAAGACTGACGCGGCAGCGCATCAGATCGGCACGAATGCGCTTCAAGCGGTCTGCATGGTTGATAACCGCTTCTTCGACGGCCTTGGAATGCGGAATACCCTGGAAGGAAATGTCGACTGGGACGCTCATGGTTTGGCTCCGGTTGGTCTGGATACTGATGTGGAAATTCATGTGTTCATTCTTGATCGCACGATTTCCGGCACCTTGACTCGGATCAACCCGATGGGCACGAGGTACGACATGTTGCGGTGCAGATACAGAATGCCCGAGGTGGTGTGCGCGTGCGCTCGTCACATGGTCCGCTTCAACAACGGCAGCAGCGTGTCGAGCGAGTGCGCATTGAGCACGTCTGCCTGCCCCAGCCATGCGCGGCGGGCTTGCGTGACACCCAGGGGCAGGTTCGTCAGATCAGCCGGGCTGTGCGCGTCAGACGCAATGCTCACGAGCACGCCTTCCGCCTTTGCCAGGCGACATCCAACGTCGGACAGGTCCAGGCGGGAGGGCTGGGCATTGGCCTCAACGTAGCAGCCGCGCTGTGCAATGGCGGTCAGGACCCGCTTGAGGTCAACGTTGCAGGCGTTGCGCTCGCCAATCAGCCGGCCTAGCGGGTGGGCGAGGATGGTGAAGTGCGGATGATCGAGCGCACGAAGAATGCGTGACGTCTGTTGGTCGGCCGGCAGACTGAAGTGGCTATGGATTGCGCCCACGACAAGATCCAGGCGCCCCAGCACCGAATCCGGCAGGTCCAGTGACCCGTCCTCCAGAATGTCGACTTCAACCCCCTTGAGCAGCACGGGCCAACCCTCGTGTTCGGCGTTGAAGCGGTCGATGGCATCGGCTTGTGCGGCCAGGCGCTCCGCCGTGAGCCCATGGGTTATGCCAATGCGTGGCGAATGATCGGTCACTGCCAGGTATTGATAGCCCAGCAGGCGCGCCTGCGCCGCCATCGCTTCGAGGCCGGCGGTGCCATCGCTGGCCGATGTGTGGACATGAAGGTCCCCCTTGATGTCGCTCTGTTCAACGAGGGATGGTAGGGCGCCGGACTGCGCGGCTGCGATCTCGCCTTGGTCTTCGCGCAGCTCGGGGCAGATCCAAGGCAAGCCCACTGCACGGTAGACCGACGCCTCCGTCTGGCCGGCGATGCGCGCCTTTCCTCGGAAGACACCATATTCGTTGATCTTCAGACCCTGAGCCTGCGCAAGCTTGCGCAGAGCGATGTTATGCGGCTTCGATCCGGTGAAATACACCAGCGCCGCGCCGAAAGCGTCGGAGCGCACCACGCGCAAGTCCACCTGCATGCCGTTTTTCAGGACGACGCTTGCACGGGTGGGTCCCGCTGAGATTCGGGTAGCGACCTCGTTGTAGTGCACGAAGTGCTCAACGATCTGTGCGCGTTTTCTTCCCGTGATGAGCAGGTCCAGATCCCCCACGGTGTCTCGGCCGCGCCGGTAGCTCCCGGCAACGACGAGTTGGTCGACCAGGCCGCTCGCCAGCAGGTAATGCGTCAGTGCGTCGGCGCATGGCTTGGCGATTGCCAAACCATAACGGCGATCGCGCGCCAGGCGTGCGTTGAGGGCTTCGAGCAATCGCTCTTCGCTTCGGGGGCCAAAGCCATGCAGTTCGCGAATGCGGTGCGCCGCTGCTGCCCGAGCCAGCTCGTCCAACGATGTGATGCCCAGCTCGTGCTGCAAAGCACGGGCCCGCTTTGGGCCCAGCCCAGGCAATTGAAGCAGTTGAAGCACGTACGATGGAACCTCCGTACGCACACGTGTGAGCATGGCGCAGGTTCCCGTTTCGACGATCTCGCGCATTTTTGCCGCGAGGTCGACTCCAACACCTGGCAAGGCGGTCAAGTCGGCGCCGCGTGCCAGCATGGCGTCAACGCCTTCCGTCATGCCTTCGACCATGCGGGCAGCATTGCGGTAAGCGCGTACCCGAAACGGGTTGGCCTCCTCAACCTCCAATAAATCAGCGATTTCGTTGAAGATCGCAGCGATGGCCTGGTTCGCGGGGTACTGATAAGAAGCGGCCAATGGCATGGGTCATCCTCTTGCATGCAAGTCCCTCTATCGTTTCATCTGGCGATGCGGGGGCCTTGCGGCACATCAAACGGAATGCGTGGCTTTGCAGGATCAAGACACACTGTCGACCCGCCTTGCGCGAGATCAACCCGGCCAACGCGCGCGGCCGTATCGTGGGCAGAGATCAGGGGTGCCTTCATGATCAAGCTGCTCATCCTCACCAACGTGGCGGTGTTCTGTGCAGAGCTCTTTGCAGGAGACGAGCTGCTGCGTACCTTTGCTCTCTGGCCGCTCGGCATATCAGGGGCCGGCCTGCGGAGCGGATTCATGCCGTGGCAACCGCTGACATACGCCTTCCTGCACGCAAACGGGGCGCATCTGGTGCTCAACATGTTCGGGCTCTATATGTTTGGCCGCGACGTGGAGCGCACCGTGGGTACACCGCGGGCCTGGCTGCTCTACGTATCCAGCATCTTGAGTGCGGCCTTTGCGCAGATCGCCTTTACAGCCTTGAGCGTGCTGCCGGCGGGGCCGGTCATCGGCGCTTCCGGGGGCGTGTTCGGATTGCTTCTCGCGTATGCCGTCCTGTTTCCCAATCGCATGATCGTTCCGTTGATCCCGCCCATCCCGATGCCTGCGTGGGTGTTTGCAACGCTCTATGCGATCGTGGAGCTGACGCTGGGCGTGAGCGGAACCGAAGTCGATGTCGCGCACTTCGCCCATCTGGGCGGCATGGCGGGCAGCGGGGTGCTGCTTTGGCATTGGCTGCACGGCACACCCAGAGCGTCATAACCGGGGCGGGCCGGGCGATGCGCGCTATCCACTCTTCTTCGCAGGCACGGCTGATGAACACCTGGATCTTCTCGTTGTGTTGTGCACTCCTGATGCTTGCGTATCCGGCTGCCCACGCAGAGATGCCGGCCATGGAGCCACATGTGGTGGTGCTCGTCTATCACCGCTTTGCACCGACGGTGGATAGCACCATGACGGTTCGGATGCAGACGTTCGAAGCACATCTACAGGCGATCGAGGCGGCTGGTTATCGCATCGTGCCGCTCGCGGACATCCTGCGCTGGCACCAAGGCGAGCAAGATGCACTGCCGGGGAAGGCGGTGGTTATTACGGTGGATGACGGCCACCGGTCTGTGTACGAGACATTGTGGCCCGCGCTGCGCGGCCGGCACATTCCCGTAACGCTGTTTGTGTACCCGTCTGCCATCTCAAATGCCGCCTACGCAATGACCTGGCCCCAGTTGCGAGCGCTCGCCCGCACCGGGCAGTTTGACGTGCAGTCCCATACCTACTGGCATCCGAACTTCCGCGTGGAACGGATGCACCGAAGCACCGATGATTTCGTCAAGTTCGCCCGCGATCAGTTGCGCCGCGCAAAGGTGCGCATCGAGACGGAAATCGGCGTCCGCGTGCATTTGCTGGCGTGGCCTTTCGGCATCCACGATCCTGAGCTGGAGCGCATTGCACGAGAGGAAGGCTATACCGCGGCCTTCACGCTGGACGCGCAACCGCTGCGGGCGAGCCAACCCGCCATGGCACTGCCACGATACCTGATCACCGATGGCTGTGGTGCACGATGCATGACGAACATTCTCAATGCGGCCGAGGGCAATCATGAGTAGCCGTCTGCGCCTTTGGCTCGCCGCTGCGTGGCTTTCCTGCGCGCAGTTTGCCGGCGCGGCCGAGGTCAGGGTGGTAGATGCACAGACCCACCTTCCTGTGGAAGGCGCAATCACATTTGTTCAGGGCAAGAGCGGAAATGCCGATGTGGCTGGCCTGGTCGATATTCCAGCGGCGGCAGTGGATGCACGCGCGGTGGTCAGCGTCCGTGCCCCCGGCTATGCACGCGCGGAACTAGTGCTTGGCGGCCCGCAGCCCGCAGCCGAGATCGTGCTCAAGCAGATCAAGCCCCGAGCGGTCTATCTGTCGGTACAGGGCGTATCCAACAAATCCTTGCGCGATGCCGCCGTCGCCCTCCAGCGCGAGACAGCGATCAATGCGCTGGTGATCGATATCAAGGGCGACCGGGGCGATACACCGTACCCGAGCGCGGCCCGTGTGGCAGTCAGCGCCGCCCGCGAACAGAAGAACGGTGCAGCCCGCATCAACCAGTTCGCCGCCGTGATTCGGCAACTTCGTCTACGAGGCCTCTACCTGATTGCGCGCATCGTCGTCTTCAAGGACGACCCCTTGGCCCGGGCGCACCCCGAATGGGCCGTGCGGGACCGCGATGGAGCGCTCTGGCACGATCGTGAAGATCAACAATGGATCGACCCTGGCGTGGAAGCCGCCTGGGCCAGCTCGCTTGACGTGGCGGAAGAGGCTGCAAGACTCGGGTTCGACGAGATCCAGTTCGACTACCTGCGTTTTCCGGACGCCAATGGCTTGCAGTTCCATCAGGCCAACACGCAGGCACACCGGGTTGCGGCCGTGACGGGTTTTCTTGCGCAGGCGAGAGAGCGGCTGCGGCCGTACAACATTTACCTGGCAGCGGATATTTTCGGCTACGTCTGCTGGAACACCGACGACACCGCGATCGGCCAGCAGATCAACACGCTGGGCGCCGTGGTGGACTACATCTCGCCCATGCTCTATCCGTCCGGTTTCACATGGGGCTTGCCGGGTGTCAGGAAACCCACCGAGAAGCCCGGCGAGATCGTCTCGCACTCCCTGGCTGAAGCGAAGCGGCGCACAGGTTTGCCGGGGGTGAGATTCCGGCCATGGCTCCAGGCATTCCGGGACTATGCTTTTGATCGTCGTGAGTTCAATGCCGAGATGATTCGCGCCCAAGTCGACGCTGCTGACGCGGAAGGTACCAACGGATGGATGCTATGGAACGCGCGCAATCGTTACGATCCCGCCAACTTGCCGCGATAGCCGCGGTGCTGGCTGCGCTGTTGTTGGCGTGCATGCAGAGCGGGCGCGCCGAGCCAACCATCAGCACGCCAGGGCCGCTGGGCAAGCCTGTGCCCATGCACGAGCTGGAAGCCGTGGTAGCCGCGCAGATTGCCGATGCCAATGTGGCGGGGGCGGTGGTAGCCATCGGTGATGCCAGCGGGGTGCGCGAACGTGTCGCGCTGGGTCAGCGCACCGTCGGACGCGACGCTGAGCCGATGACTGAAGACACCATCTTCGATCTGGCATCCCTTACCAAGGCAGTGGCCACTTCCACGGCGGTGTTGCAGTTGGCAGAGCGTGGACGTTTGGACCTGGAGGCGCCGGCCGGCCGGTACTGGCCAGCCTTCGCGGACGGAGGAAAGTCGCGCATCACGATACGGCAGTTGCTCACGCACACGTCCGGCCTGCCTCCTGGCCTGGCAGCTCGTTCGGAACTGCGGGGCCCCGCTTCGGTGCTTCACGCGATCGGGATCATGCCGCCGATTTCTGAGCCGGGTCACCGTGTCATTTACAGCGATCTCAACTATGTCGCCTTGGGCGAGATCGTCCAGCGTGTCAGTGGGGTAGGACTTGATACATGGTGTGCGCAGCATATCTTTCGGCCGCTTGGCATGCGCGACACCGCGTTTCGTCCGAGCCGCAAGGCGATCACGCGCATCGCTCCGACCATCATTCGCAACGGACGATGGCTTCGCGGCAAAGTCCATGATCCGACCGCCGCCGCACTGGGGGGCGTCTCCGGCAACGCGGGCTTGTTCTCCACGGCGGATGACCTCGCGCTGTTCGCCAGGATGCTGCTCAACGGGGGCCGCGTTGGCGATCGCCGTATCTTGCAACCGGACAACGTTGCCCTGCTGTTGACGCCGGACGGTTCAGCTGCGGTGGAGGCGACCCGCACGCTGGGATGGGAAGTCCAGGCGCCGTTGATCCCCAATCGCTATCGCGCGCCGCGCGCCGGACTCCTCCAGCACCTGGGCTATACCGGAACCGGCTTATGGATCGACCTGGTCACGCGCCGATTCGTGATTGTGCTCACGAGCCGGCTGTATCCCGACGAGCAGGGTAACGCCATGCCGTTGCGTGAAGCCGTGCTGAATCTGGTATCGAACTCTGCGCCGCTGCTCTCGGGCGAACAGATCGCGGTGCGCGCCCCGACCATGGCCGAAGCGGTGACCAGTGCCGGCCGCCGCTTGCCCATGGCGGTCGGGCCCGTGCGATCAGGTATCGATGTACTGGAGGCCAACGGCTTCGCACCGCTCGTCGGGAAGCGGGTCGGCTTGGTCACCAACCACAGTGGCTTCGATGCGCAGGGGCGCCGGACCATCGATGTACTGAATGAGGCACCCGGCGTGCGGTTGAGCGCCATCTTTGCGCCTGAGCATGGCATCGGCACCGATCTCGATGCGCGCTTCGGTGACACGATCGATGCACGCTCCAATGTGGTTGTTCATAGCCTCTATGGCAACAGCAAGGACATACCACGCAGTGCGCTGGCTGATATCGACGTCGTGGTGTTCGACCTGCAGGACGCCGGCGTACGCTTCTTTACCTACCTTGCGACCCTGGGGGCGACGCTGGAAGCCGCAGCGAAGGCCCGCATTCCAGTGCTGGTTCTGGACCGTCCCAACCCGATAGGTGGCGATCTGGTTGGTGGGCCGGTATCCGATACGGCAGACCGGTCATTGACGAACTACGTGCCTCTGCCGCTTGTGCACGGCATGACGATCGGCGAGCTTGCGAGGCTGCTGAACGACCAGCTGCACATTGGCGCAGCGTTGCATGTGGTGGCCATGGAACAGTACGACCGCGCCATGCGCTTTGCCAACACGGGGCTGGGTTGGGTTCCGCCATCGCCAAACCTGCGGGATTTCGCCGCCTTGGAGCGATATCCGGATGTGGGGCTGATCGAGGGCGCGAATGTCAGCGTGGGCAGAGGCACGTCGGCGCCGTTCGGCATGGTCGGGGCACCGTGGATGGACGGCGCTGCGGTAGCGCGCGAACTCAATGCGCTGAATACGGGCGCTACCTATACGCCCGTCCATTTTGTGCCGTCAGAGGGGCCATACCATGGCCGCTCGTGCTCGGGTGTAGCGATCCACCAGACGTCTGCGCTCACGCACCCCGGTCGCATCGGTTTAGCGCTGGCCCGAGTGCTGTCGCAGCGCTATCCGCAGCATTTCAAGCTGGAGACGATCCGCGTGTCCGTGGGGTCCGAGACGGTCTGGGCAATGCTGCGTGATGGCGTTTCGCTGGACGCGATCGAGCACGCCTACATCGCCCAGACCGATGCCTTCCTTTCCCAGCGTGCGGCGTATCTGCTGTACTGAAGGAGGCAGCTACGCCGACAGATGGAATACGAAAAGGCAATCCCCGATGCTTCTACTTCGTCTGATTGCCGCCATCCGTATGTGGGTCACGTTTGGCTTTTGCGCCTTCCGTGTACGGGTCGAACTTGCCGCTCCTCGAGCCTTCCGTGTAGGGGTCACGTTTGCCCTTTGCGCCCTCCGTGTACGGGTCAAACTTGCCGCGTCTTGATCCTTCCGTGTACGGGTCGCGCTTGGCTTGTTTGGCGCCTTCCGTATAGGCGTCGCGTTTGCCCTTTGCGCCTTCCGTGTACGGATCAAACTTGCCGCTCCTCGATCCTTCTGTGTACGGGTCGGGCTTGGCCTGTTTGGCGCCATCCGTATAGGGATCTACCTTGCCGGCCCGTTGTCCGTCGCTGTTCGGTGCTGTGTCGGGCTTACCTTGTGCGTACGCCGACGTGGAGGCTGCTGCAGCGACGAGCAGAGCCATCATGAGTTTTCCGCGCATTTTTTGCTCCTGCAAACAAATCAAATTCAACCGCTGAATCAAAAATCGTTTCCATCCACTCTGTGTTTGCCCGATGGCTATTTCAAGAATAGGTAGCTGCCAAACACCCTCGTTGACAGGAATCAAGCTCTTCTCTTTCGTCGGCGCCGTGCATTGCACATTCCGATCGGCAGTCGCCAGCCATTCGGCCTGCGCGCCGTCACGCGCCTTGCGCGCTCTTGGGCCTCGTGCGCGGTTACGACGGCGTCCGGCCTTGCGTAGCCGATGCGGCTATCGCGTTGAAGGTGTTGACCAATGTTTGCCAAGAGTCCAAGGAGGCGATGAACAGTTGTGCAGGAGATGCAGCCGTGCCCGGCCGATGTTGGAACTGGTCGTTCCACTCCGTTGCTTGGCGTAGATATGAGCGCTGTGCGTCATTGAGGAGGTCGGCCCACTGGCGAGCCGTGTTTGCGCCTTGGCTGGCTTGCAGCTTCATATAGGCGCTCTGTGCCGAGGCCAGGCCACGCCAGTCTTTGACTGCGTCCAACTGGCCCTCCAGCTGGGACAGATTCTGCAGCGCCGTTTCCGCCATCTTGACGCGAAGGCGCGCGAGCTGAAGCTGGCTATCGACGAAGAACTCGGCTGCGCGGCTGGCATCGCGCAGGGTGGCGCAGGCAAGGTTGCAGACTGCTTCAGTAGGCTGTGGCATCACGATCTCCGGTTGATATGACTGCAGGGTAGGCACTTCGTCATTGCCAGAGTTGACCTGACGCAAGCCGCCAGATCGGCTTGCCGTACGCCCCTGATGGGGCGGTCATCGTGAGGCTGTTAGCTGCCTGGGCCAAAAGACCTGCGTCGGAGGGCGATGCGGCCCTCACTGCACTTGGTGAGAAGGCGGGCCGGTGCTTAGTCCAAATCCAATTCCGGATGGTCCGACAGGACATCGGCCCGGGCGCGGCACCCGCGCAAAGGGTCGTCCGGTCCAATCCAGGCCGCGCGCACGTTCGCGCAGACATCACGAAAACGCGCGGTGGTGATGCCCATACGGTTGGCCGCCGTGGCCCAGTGTGTGAAGACTTTCGAATGCACTGCCAGATACTTCTGGCGAACATCTGGCTCCCGCGGAAACATGCCATCCGCAGTGGAGAAGTCGGGGCACCTGAGGTAGAGGTTGAACCAGAAGAGCGCAGCATACGCGCGGAGAATCTCCTCCACTGACTGCGGACATTTCGGATCGAAGTTGGCGTGGGGGCACGGACAACTGGTCGCGCAAAAAAAAGTCGTATGCATGCTTGCGCGCCCCCGGTTAGCCGACGTGGTGGCGTTGCAAGGCCACGTTCTCCGCTCGCAGCGGTTTGGTGGTGGCTTCCACCGTAACCGACATGTCCAGTCCGACGACGCCGGGCAAGCGCAGCAGCGCGATCTTCAGATAGGCTAGCGGGCGGGCATTGCAGACGTGCCCGGCAACGCGAATACGCCCATGCTCCGCGCTGAGATGGATTGCGGTGGCCAACGTTGGGGCAAACCAGGAAGCGGCCGTTCTTGCCAGAACGGCAAGCGCCGGATCAGGGAGCTGACACGCACTGGCATCCGGAAGAAAGGCCGTCGCCAATGCGTCTTCGTTGATGTGCCGGGCGGGCGTCGCTCTGGAGCGCTGATGGTGGACGAAGGCGTGAGCGATCATGGCAAGTCCGGCGTGTCGAAGTGTCTTGTCATCACTGTAGAGGACGGTTTGGAAGCTCCCTTGATCGTGAGCAAAGCTTGATCCGTCGCCAGTGGGGTCATGAATGCTCGGGATGACCGGGGTTTTGCTACGCGTATCCGGCGTTGAACATGGCCGGGCTTGAAGCTTCATCCGGCCGGTCAACATAGCCTTCCCGCGCGTCGGCGATCATGCAATCCGTGGTCAACAACAGGGCGGCAATGGAGACGGCGTTCTGCAATGCCGTGCGTACCACTTTGACGGGGTCGACTACACCCAGCTCCAGCATGTCGCCATAGCGATCGGACGCCGCATCGTAGCCGTGCGATCCCTCCCCGGAGAGGACCTGGTGGACGACTGCCTGTGCGTCTGCGCCTGCGTTGGCTGCGATCTGCAGCATCGGCGCGGCCAGGGCGGTATGCACGATACGGGCACCGGCATGCTGCTCGGTGTTGGGTGCGCTCCATGCGTCGATTGCGGAGCGCGCACGGAGCAATGCAACGCCACCGCCGGGAACGATGCCTTCCTCAACGGCTGCACGGGTGGCGTGAAGGGCATCCTGAAAGCGGTTCTTGCGTTCGTGCAACGCGACTTCGGTTGCCGCGCCTACCTTGATGACAGCCACACCACCGCTCAGGCGCGCGATCCGGTGCTGAAGTTGCTCGCGGTCGTAGTCTGTCTTTGCGTCATTGAGTTGAGCCCGCACCTGGCCCACGCGGCGTTCCACCTCGGCCTTTGCCGTATCGGCGGCGATGAGTGTGGTCGAATCCTTGGTGGTTTCCGTTCGGTGTACGCGGCCCAGCTGGTCAAGCGTCGCGTGCTCGAGCGAAACGCCGGTCTGCGATGAGATGACGCTCGCACCAGTCAGCGCAGCAAGATCGGCCAGTTGTTCCGTGCGGGACTCGCCAAAGCCGGGCGAGCGAATCGCGCAACTCTTGAGCGTGCCGCGCAGGTTGTTGACCACGAGCGTGGCCAACGCTTCGCCTTCCACTTCGTTGGCAATGACCAGCAGTGGCTTACCGGTGCCGGACACGGCTTCGAGAACCGGCAGCAATTGGGCAATCGAACTGATCGTGGCATCGCACAATAAGACCCATGGTTCTTCCAGCACGACGGCCCGGCTCTCGGTGGTGGCAAAGAATGGCGATAGAAAGCCCCGGTCAACACGCGCGCCTTTTGCGATCTCCAACTGGTCTTCCAGCTTCGAGCCATCTTCCACACTGATGGCGCCGTCCTTGCCGACCTGCTCAACCGCGCGCGCCACCAGCGTGCCCACGGTTTGGTCTCCGCTGGCGGAAATCGTGGCGATCTGCCGCATTTCGTCAACGGTGGTGCAGGGCCGAGCCATGGCGTGGAGCTGCTGCGCAACCACAGCGCCGGCGGCCTCGATACCGCGCCTGAGCTGCATCGGGTCGTGTCCGGCTTCTACGTACTTCACGCCCTCCGCCACGATGGCGTGTGCCAAGGTGGTGGCCGTGGTGGTGCCGTCACCCGCGACCTCGCTGGTGCGCGCCGCTGCCTCGCACAGCAATCGGGCACCCATATCGGCAAAGGGCTCGCGCAATGAAATGGAACGCGCAACAACCACGCCGGAGTTGGCGACCATAGGCGTCATGCCCGGCCGCTCGATGATCACGTTGCGGCCGCCAGGCCCGAGCGTCACCTTGACAGCTCGGGCCAACAGGTCGATTCCGTTGAGCATCATCCTGCGCGCGGTTTGATGGAAGACGAGGGTGCGGGCTGTCATGGTCAACTCACGTTGGATGGAATGTGCCGCGGCGTGCGGTTTCGCTCACAGCAGCAGCGGGTGCCGCCGCCACGAGTGGTATGCGATGCACGTGCTGCTGCTTTTCAGGTTAGCCATGACGTCATATGCCAGTTTGGGCTGGATCAAAGGTTGCGCCATATCAACGCGCTTCGGCACGCATGGACCATTGTGGCTCTAGGGAAGCGAATGAACTCTCAAGGAGTCGGTCATGGTTCGGGTACACAGCCTCTTGTGCGCTGCGCTGGTTGCGGCGTCTCTCTTGTCGACAAACGCGGCATTGGCGCAGGCGCCCGCCCCCGAGCAAGTACGCCAGCCGAGCGCCGATTTTTGCGCGCAACTGCGCAATGCTCGGACACCGGCAGAGCGCCGCGCGTTGATGCAGCGCATGCGGGATATTCAAGGCGTGAATGAGCCTGATCGGCTGACGGGCCGGGCACGAGGTGGCAGGCATAGTGGGATGACGAACAGGCGCTCGTGGCGTGCCATGTACGAGATGGGCTGCCTGAATGAAGGTGCTTACGCCGCCCGTCCTATCCAACGTGTGCAAGGGGGCGTGGCCTATGTGTCAGGTGGGGTGGGACAAGACGAGGTGGACGCAATGCGTAGCGTTGCGGCGGACTACAACCTGCGCTTGACGTTCGTTGAGCAAGGGGGCGCGTACGTTTCAGATGTCGACACGCGTATTCGTTCTGCCAGCGGCGCGGTGTCCCTGGCTGTCGTATCGGAAGGCCCGCTGCTCTACGTCCGTCTGCCGAGCGGTAAGTATCAAGTCAGCGCGTCTTATAACGGCGTGGTACGGCAGGGCACGCTTGTCGTGCCCGCGCATGGTGCCGCCATGCGCACCATGACCTGGCCCCGCTGAATCACTTGCCGGCGACACGCGGCAGTTAAAGCAACCTTGAGTGGGCGAGGCACGCCGGCCGTCGGCGGACCTTGCCCTGCCGCTTCATTGATACATGCGTGGCGGAGCCGATTCCACGCGTGCCGTAAAGCGCGCGGCAAGTTCGCGGCCGAGCAGAATGCCGGCACTGAATGCGAGATCCCGGGACACATACCCCTCAGCGTTGGCCGCTGAAACCCAGGACGAGCATTTTCCATTGGATGAAACGAACCGGCATTCGCAATCCCAGCGCTTGTCGCTTCGCCGTTTTGTACGAACGTCCACCCAACCCCGCCCGGCATGAACGGTCAAGCTCATATGCCCCCCTTTGCTTCGATGATTGCACTCGATTGTTCACAGACCATTTCGCTTCGCAATACGAACTCGACATCTTTGAACGCATCGTGAAGTGCGACAAGAGCGTCGTCGCCGGAGGCATGGCCCGAGAGGTGGCGATGGTGGCGCGTCATCACGTCAATGTGAACCCTGACGGATGGGATAGGTAGCTGCTGGCGCGGCAGTTGAATCAACTTGACGCGGCAACGGGCGATCTCCACCTGAACGCTGCCAAGGCGGTTCGCCTGTTTGATGACAGCATCCTCAATCGCTTTGGAGTACGGAAAATCCCGAAATGAAATGTCCAATGCCAAAATCACGCTCGAACTCCTTGACCCAAAATCGGGCGCCGCCACGTCATCATGGGCAGCCGAGAATTTCAAGGTCAGTTCCTGTCAACCGGACGACGCAGCCGCAGCGTAGCGGCTCGGGCCGCGAGTAAAACCAAGGTGGGCGGAGGCGCGAGTCGTGCAACGAGTCGCTATTCGTCCTCCGCTGTTCTTGCAGTGCGTCGTCCGCTACATCAGCCCCCGTTGACGGGGATCGTCTTGGGCGTGGCTTGCGCCGCGTCTGTCTTGGGGAGCGTCACCGTCAACACGCCATTCTTGAAGCTGGCCTGGATCTTCTCTGTGTCGACGCCGTCCGGCATACGGAATGACCGCTCGAACGCGCCGAAGTGGCGTTCATGCAGGTAGTAGTCCTTTTGCTTCTCTTCCTTCTCTTCCTGCTTCTCGCCTTTGATCGTCAGGCCGCCGTTGGCCAGCTTGACCTCGACGTCCTTTTCTTCCATGCCGGGCAGATCGGCCTTGATCTCGTAAGCCGTGTCGGTTTCGACAACGTCCACGGCAGGCGCGGATGTCAATGCCCATTCACGCCGCCAGAATGGCTCGATATCGAGCGCCGCGCGATGAAATGGAAAGAGATGAAATCCGCGGTCGAAATCATCGAACACACGCGCAACCTCTTGCCGAAGGTTGTCAAAAGCGCGCCAGGGTTGCATGGCGCCAGGCTGCTTGTTCGAAGCTTCCGCGCCGGTCTTCACGGCAAGTTTGGTATCGGATTCAGCCATGATGCTTTCTCCTGTGGGGGGTCTGGGAGAAACCATTCTGGACGCCGATGCGGACAGCATCTTGATGGACGTCAACCGATCGATGCCGGCGATGCGTTGCCACATGGTCTTTGGGCACATCGAGTTCGGCTGGAGATCACGCAAACGGTCCCGTCGTTGCCGGAGCAGGGTTGGCGAGCGTTTTGGTGACCGCCGTGTTCGTCACAAACAGCACCGTCACGTTCCTGACCTTGATCAGAGAAGCCGGGTGCCAAGCGTTGTATGGGAATCCACCCGCCGCCTACCATGAAATAGTGGGTACGCAGATCCAAGGGATACACAATGATCAAGGTGCTGATAGCGGACGACCATGCCGTCTTTCGTGAGGGATTGGGCCGGATCCTGAGCGATGCTAGCGATATCGAGGTTGTTGGTGAGGCAGTCGATGGTGCATCCACCATCGATCTGGTGCGCCGTACACCTGCCGACGTCATCGTGCTGGATTTGTCGATGCCCGGACGCAGCGGCATTGACCTGATCGCCCAGGTTCATCGGGACGTTCGGCAGCTCAAGATCCTGGTCCTGACCATGCATGCCGAGGACCAGTACGCGCTACGCGCATTCCGAGCCGGTGCCGTCGGCTATCTGACGAAAGAGGGTGCCGTCAAGGAGCTCGAGAAGGCCATCCGCAAGGCCGCATCGGGCGGTACGTACATGACGCAGGCCGTGGCAGAGCTGCTGATACACAATCTAGGCGACCCCGCAGACAGACTGCTTCATCAGCGGCTCAGTGACCGCGAGTTCGATATTTTTGTGCGTCTGTCGAGAGGCGATTCACTGGCGACGATTGCGCACGATCTGTGCATCAGCAAGAAAACGGTCAGCACGTACAAGGCGCGCATTCTTGAACGAATGAACTTGCCGAATGATGTCGCCTTGGTGCGGTACGCGCTCACCCATGGGTTGGTATGAGACTGGCCGCAGCGATGCCGAACTAGATTGCCCTTGGTTGGGCGTCGGGCGCTGGAAGCGGCGCTTCCATAGCTGCAGTCATCGTTTGTGGAATGGTCAGTTCGATCAACGTTCCGGCCTCTGGCGACGATTCGATGCTTAAGCTCCCACGCACGAGGTAGGCACGCTCACGCAAGCCAACAAGCCCGAAAGACAAATCTTTTCTCGGATGCGCAGGGTCGAAGCCGATGCCATCGTCCTGCACCGAGAGCTGAACGGTGGGCACGTCATGGACCAGCCTCACTCGTACGGTTGAGGCACCAGCATGGCGGGCCACATTGGCCAGACATTCCTGCAGCACGCGATAGACGGTGGATGCAAAGGGCTCGGGAAGCTCAAAGTGCTCGGGCATGATCGTTAGCTCGCACCGAATGCGATGGCGCCGCTGAAACGACTCAACAAGCCATCTGCACGCAGGTACAAGACCGAGATCGTCGAGCATGGAGGGGCGCAAATCGGAGGCGAGCCGCCGTGTCGCACCGATCATGTCATCCACGGCTTGTTCCATTGAACTCAGGCGGTCGGCAACCGGCTTGTTCGTGGCATGAAGCTTCTGCTCCAGCATCTGCATGTCGACCTTAAGCGCCGCCAGCGATTGGGCGAGTTCATCGTGAAGCTCGCGCGAAAGGCGCCGTCGTTCTTCTTCGCGCGCCCGTGAGCTGATCGTTGCCAATTCACGCAACTCCTCTCTCGATCGCTCCAGCGCCTGTTCGGCGCGCTTGCGTTCGGCGATTTCCTGTCGAAGTTCGACGTTCGTGACGCTGAGCTGGGCGGTGCGGTCCTTGACGCGCTGTTCGAGGTGCTCGTTCGCCTCGTTCAGTTGCTGCGTTTTGTCCAAGGCGCGTGCGCGCGCTGCGCTTTCGTTATCCAGGGCTTTCACCAGCATGGCGTAAAGCCTGGCATGTTCAATGATCAGCGCGACAAGAACAAAGCCGGAAGCGACGAGGCCGTAGGCGCGGCCTGCGTAAAAGCCGAGATCGAACCGCCCATGATTGAACATGGCAGACAGTGCGACCTCAAATACCGAGGTGACGGCGACAACCGCACACCATAGATTCAGCAGGGAGTGGCCACGGTGCCGCCATAAGATTGCTGCGGCCACCACGTTCAGCATCCACACAATGCCCACTGTCGTAGACATTGCACCGGTATATCCATGCCCGCGCATGATGGCCGGCAAGAGAGAGGGGTGGGTGGCCAGCGCAGTCAGCCCGTAAGTCAGAAGCAGCACAACGCAGGCTGCCCATAGAACGGGAGAGACGGCACGCCGCAACCTGATATGCCGTGTCCGCGTGTTTTCCTGCAAAAGGGCATAGGCGATCAGAGAGATGGGAAACCCTCCATGCCAGAACATGTAAAGCCACGCTGTCGTTTGCGGGCCCGCATTCAGAAGCCCCGATGCTGAGAACAGCCCCGGAAAGCTGAGCATGTGCACCGCCGCCACCGTGGCGGTAAAGAAGTAGCCGGATGACAGGGCCAGCAATCCTGGAGAGCGGAGCAAGGTGAACTGCCCGACCAGCATCGCGGCGGTGACCAAATCGTTGATGACGACCGCGGATTCATAGACAGGAATGAACCCCCAGACCTGCGCCAGTTGCCACTGAGCGAATGGCAATACGGCCACAAAGACGACGACGGATGCCAGCATCACGGCCATGACCAGCCGCTGCTGATTCGGTCGAGGCTGGACGGTCGACAGGAAGATGCGGGGATTGCCCCCTTGGTCGCTCAAGATCACTCTCCAATCTGGAACCTGTTCGGGCGATACGTGGCCGCTGCTATGTGGGGCTGGACGTCATCTCCGACATGGCACCGAACCTTGTCAGGTTTTCCTGACAAGCGGAGCGCTATCGGGCTGATGTGCATTTCATCCCAGGCCGCTTACTCACGTTGACTCGCCTATGTAGTGTTCAACATTAGCTTGCAAGCGAGCGTATCAATCTGAGGCAGCGCAGATATTCGGTTGGTGAGCCTCATGCAAGCAGTGAAATCGAGCGCGCGATCGTTGCCTGATCAATCGGGAGATCCACCAGAGCCCCCGGCGATGAGCGCGCTCCTGTGCACGCACCTGCTCGCATATCCGGGCAGCCTATGCAAACACGTCGATGTGTACAGCCGCTGGGCGTGATTAGCGTAAGCAGGTATTGCGGTGTTGAGGTAGGTCAAGGCGCGCTACGTAGCGCCCAATACGCTAATAGATCAGTTCGCTTTGGTGCTGCTTCGCTGTTGAACTTGGTTTTCATTCCGTTTAGATCATGGACACTCGGCGAGTCGAGATTCAATTCCGTCATCTGCCTCCCTCGGATGCCATCAAGGAAGCCGTGAGGCGTTTCTCCACCAGACTCAGTGGTCTTCCATGCAGGGTCGAACGCTGCAGCGTGAGGTTGGCTTCGGAGCGAGCCGAGCCGCTTTGCGGCGGACCCTATTTCGTCCATGTCGAAGTGCAGATGCAGGGGCGGGAGCTTGCAATAGACCAGGCATCGGATGTGGACGTACATGTCGCGCTTCTCAATGCCCTCCGAGACATGCTTGTAATGATCAAGGCGGCAGGATCCAAACGCGGATGTGCAGCATGACTACCGGCTGCCCGCCATAGCCCCTTGAGGTATGCAATGCCGGAAATCGTCACGCTCACGGTCAATCCCGCCATCGATATCGCCACGTCGGTCGAGTGTTTGACGGATACACACAAGATGCGCTGCACCCCGGCCCGCCTTGACCCTGGAGGCGGCGGAGTCAACGTCGCCCGTGTTGTGCATCGCCTGGGCGGGGATTGCGTAGCCATCTACCTTGCCGGCGGCCCGGTGGCTGAACGATTGGGACGTCTTTTGTCGGTAGAGGGCTTACCGTTCGTCGCGCTCGGGATCGAAGGGGAGACGCGTGAGAACTTTTCCGTGACGGAACTCTGCAGCCATCGTGAATTCCGGTTCGTGATGCCGGGGCCGGTCGTTTCGGAATCGGAGTCGCAGCACTGCCTGGATTACCTCGATGCGCTGCAGCCAGCGCCGCGCTACCTCGTCCTAAGCGGAAGCCTGCCGCTCGGGGTGGCTGACGACTTCTACGCGCGGGTCATTGATCAGGCCAAGCTTCATGGCAGCCGTGTCGTGCTGGATGCCTCGGGGCCGGCATTGCGCGCGGCGTTGCCGCATGGGCCATACCTGATCAAGCCAAGCCTGAACGAGCTTCGACAGCTGACCGGGCGCGGGTTGGAAACAGAAGCGGATTGCATGGAGACTGCGCAAGAGATTGTCCGCAATGGGCACGCGCATGCGGTCGCGCTCACACTGGGCGCTGGCGGGGCCATGCTCGTCACGCAGGAAGAAATCGTCCGGGCAGGTGCCGTCGCAACGTCATTCCTCAGCACCATTGGAGCCGGCGACAGCTTCGTGGGGGGGATGGTGTGGGCGCTTAACCGGAATGCAGGCATGCGAGAGGCATTTCGATACGGCATGGCAGCGGCCGCAGCAGCGTTGAGCCATGCCGGTACCGAACTTGGCAGCGCCGCCGAGATCGAGCAGCGCTACGCAGAGGTGTCATTGTCTTGAAGCGTATCGGCTAACCAACCTGGCGGACAGGCGGCTGGGGGCGTTACAGAACGCCCCGGGGTACTACCGGCTCCATTTCACGTGCAGTTCGGTCTCTGCATTGCCATAGTCAAACGTCAGGTGTCCGTGGAATGCATGGTGGATTGCATGGCCGATGTCGCGCGCCAGATGAAAGCCGGTCGTCAGGATGTCAGTGCCGCTGCTCGTGCTTTCGACAGCCATGATGCGCTCCATTGGATGATCGGCGCGCAGATCAGCTTCGCGGTGGCGGGCGAGTGTCAGGATCTCTTCCCGATGGGCCGCCTCAAAGTCTCCAGACAGGTGGATTCGTGCTGCGGGCATCTGGTCGGCGGCACGCTGGCATGCCGAGCAGACCAGGGAAGTGGCCCCAGGTGGCGGGCTGCGCCACAACCAGCGGCCCTTGAGATAGACAGCACCGCAAACTGGGCAGCAGCTTGCAGCCGGTGCCTTGTCGGGTTCCCGATATCGGTTGTGGATCGGCTCGACGGCAAATGGGCTCCAGCGTGCCGGCCGCACTCGTTCGGATTGAGAGCGTTGTTTCATGTTGACTCCTGTGAGGGCGAGTTCCTCCGGCCTGTTGCAGACCAGAACCTGCAACGCAGTCGCGGTGGACACTTCTCAGAGTACCTTCCGCAGCGCGACGCAATTTGGGCTGAATCAAGTCTGCGTGCAGCGGTACTCATCAAATCAGACTTGAGTAGAGATGCGCTCCGATGGCGCGCATGACGGCCAACTTGGTAGGCAGCGTTTCCGGCTGCTTCAGAGTCAGGCGCGCGTTCCATGATGTCGTCATCTTCAGAATTGCCGGCGGTTAGACCGCGGCATCACGGCAATGCGGGGCTCCAGCGCTCGTCGGGGTCATACGCGCGCATGTGCCGCGTGATCTGGGCGGTATGCGGGCCGAGGTTCCTTTGGTACACGACGCCATCCTGGTTGACGATAAACGTCATGACACCCGATGCCCCGAACGTTGCGGGAAATGCGACCAGTGCGAATCCGCCTGTCATCTGTCCGCCGTCAACATAGCTCCGCGCGCCGCCCGGCGCGTGCTCTCCCTGCCGAGTCAGGATCCGGAAGACGTAGCCATGAAAGGGGATGACCTTGCCCGCGCCTGACGTGTCCTGGCGTCGTGCATCGGCGAGCGCGATGAGCGGCCCCAGCGGGCTCTCTTCATCTCCGGCGGAAGGCACCCAGAACAGGCCATCATGCTTGCCTGGTGAACTGCCAAGGCGCTGTGCAAACACGGCGCGCCCATCTGCGGTGCGGTGCGACGTGCCATAAGCCAGTTGCGCTTCGACATACGCCCGGCAGACGCGGATTGCGTGTGCCTCGTGGTGGCCAACGCGTCGATCAATGATCTGCTGTGCGCCGGCTTTCGTGTCAAAGCGCCAGTGCGTGCCTCGCCTTGCCAGCGGGATCGGATAGGGCCATTCGTCTTTGCCCAGGAGGATGACGGCATGGCCCTCAGCGTCTCGTTCGATTCGATGCGCTTCGTCGTATGCTGAGGCCAGCTTGCTTCGGGCAATCTGTTCGCCGATGGGGTCACCCGATTTCACCAGCGTTGCCCCTGCCGGCCCGAACAGGAGGAGCAGGGCATCCGCGTCGCCCGAGCGCCATGCGGATGCCAATGCCTCGGCAGCGTTCTCGGGGGAAGAGAACGCCTGCTGCGCGGGCTTGTCGGCCCAGGATGGAACGGCGATCGCATAAAGAACCAGCATCGCAAGTTGCACGGCAAGGCGGTGCAGGCGCAGCGCTCTAGAGAACTTGTGCATCATCGTCTCCGGTGCCCACCGCCCGCTGCGCCGTGGGGTGCAAAGCCACCAGAGCGTGGTCCAGTAGGCTGGGGCGCGGCGGGCGACATGCGGCTGGCTTGCCCGCGTTGGGCTTGTCCGCGCACATCGGATCCGCGCCCGTACGACTCGAACGTGGGCGGGTAGCCAGGTGACTGGCGCCGGGAGGAGCGTGCACCGGGAGCGGGCGCCGGCCTGGCCGGCGGCGGCCGGATTGTCGGATGCACAGGCGAAACCGGGGAGGGGCGTATTACGGAGCCCGCTGGCGGGGCCGGGGGCGTTGGGTAACCACGAAACCCGCGCCGCGCGTCCGGCGAGATAGCAGAGCCCGGGCCGAACCGCCCCCGCGATGCTCCCGGATATGGCACGCCATGGCGATGCCCCGGGTCATGGGCCCAGACGCCACTGGGTGGCGGACGATGGCGGTCGATGTTGCCGAAGCGGCCCCGGTCAATATCGATGTGATGGCCGTGCCAGTTCCAATGGCTCCAGCCCCACAACGGAACGACGACCGAAAAACCCACCCATCCGAACCCGAGCCCGCCGATGATCACTCCGCCCCAGATGTCGGGAAAGATGTACGGCGGGTAAGCGGGATAGGGCCACGGTGCATAGACGAAATAAGGGTCATAGACCGGAACGTAGACCACGTTCGGGTTGGTGGGCTCGATGATGATGGCGCCATCCTGCGTCGACACCACAGCTTGTGTGGTCGACCCCAGGGTGCCGTTGGCCTGAGCCCGGCTGCGCAAGCGCTGGATCGAGTCCATGACCGCGCCCTCGTCGGCCAGAAAGGCGTTGCCTACCCGTTCCGTCCAATCCAGGTTGTTGTTCATCATGTGCAAGAGCCCGGGAAACGGCACCAGAGATTTCACGCTCGGATCCCACGGCAGCGGCGCGAGGGCTTCAGCCAACTGGTCGCCCCGAAGTGCGGCGTGAGCGGGGTCACGCACCCAGCGATCAGCCTGCACCACTTCAAGCGGATATGTGGCTGCCATGAGGATCTGCGCGACCAATGCGTCCGGATACAGCGCGATGGGTGCCAGCATTTGATCGAGCTGCACCGCGGTGGCGGGTTGTAGATCGTTTTCCGATGCATCCGGCTGCGGTATTGCCGGGCTGCCAAACAAGAGCAGGAGAGCCAGGGCAATGGCCAACTGCCTTACCCATTGCGCTTTCATTGGCTGCCTCCGCAAGAATGGCGGCGCGCACGCGCGAACCGGGCGGGCCCCGATTCATATTGGACGATTGGTTTGGATGGCGATTGATGAGCGTCAACGCACGGGCAACATCCGCGCCAGCGTGCGCGAACGGCGGTACGCCCATCGAGGGGCCCGTCGTTTGCGATAGCGCAATCAGCGTGCAGCCGCGCTGTCTAGACTGCAAATACCGCTGCGACATCCGTGGAGTCGATCACCCATGTCCACACCGCTCACACCTTTCCTTGGTGTACGTGAAGTGGCCAGCCGCCTCACTGGCAGCGCTGGCGATTACGACCGCCTCCTGGAGATGGCCGGCGCAAAGCGCTACGTTCTCCTCGGCGAGGCGACGCACGGAACACGCGAGTTCTATCAGACACGCGCAGACATGACGCGGCAGTTGATCATGCAAGGCGGCTTTGATGCCGTCGCCATCGAGGGAGATTGGCCGGATGTGTGGCGCATCAATCGCTATGTTCAGGGCGAGGGCACGGACACCGCCGCCCAGGCGCTGGGCGATTTCCAGCGGTTTCCCGAGTGGATGTGGCGCAATCCGGAGATGCTCGACTTCATCAGTTGGCTCCATGAGCACAACGCGGCTCTTGCCGCGCCGGAACGTGTTGGTGTCTATGGGTTGGATCTGTACAGCCTGTACAGGTCAGCCGAGGCTGTCATCGAATACCTGCAGAAGACCGACCCGGAACAGGCGGCGGTGGCGCGGATGCACTACGCGGCGCTGGACCACGTGCGTGAACCCATGACGTACGGCTACGAAGCGGCCGCAGGTTTGAGGTTGCCTGCGCAACGTGAGGTGATCGAGCAACTGCGCCGGCTTCGGGCGAGCGAGGCCAGGCTGATCGAGCAGGACGGCATTGCTGCCATCGACTCGCATTTCTTTGCCGAGCAAAACGCCATCGTCGTCGTCAACGCAGAGGCGTACTACCGTGAATCATTCGGGCACCGCGTCAACACGTGGAACCTGCGCGACGCCCACATGGCACAGACGCTGTTTGGTTTGGCTGCGTATCGGCAGCGCCGTGGCGGTGACGGGCGGATCGTGGTGTGGGCGCACAACTCGCATGTGGGCGACGCACGGGCAACGGAATCCGCCAGCCGGCATGAGTGGAACCTTGGGCAGCTCGTACGCGAGCAGGTTGGCGGTGCCGCTTTGCTCGTCGGCTTTACGACCTATACCGGCCACGTGTGCGCCGCATCCGAGTGGGGTGGCGAGGCGGAGCGGAAATGGGTGCGGCCAGCGCGGCCAGACAGTTGGGAACACCTGTTCCATAGCACGGGGCTCGATCGCTTCTTCCTCCCGCTTGGCGATACGGCGGCAGATGTGTTCCGCGAACCACTGCTGGAACGGGCAATCGGCGTGCTGTACCTCCCCAAGACCGAGTATGCGTCGCACTACTTCGATGCCGCCATTGGCGCCCAGTTTGACGCGCTGATCCATCTGGACGAAACCTCCGCCATCGAACCATTGACTTCGGCGCTGTTACCTTGAATGCGGCTGTTGCGCGGGCTGTGGTGCCGTGGCGCTGGCGGGAGAACCCGCTTCTGCCTTTGGAGGCGGCATCGGGGTCACGTTGCCAGACAGGATCATGTCCAGGTCGTGGCGGTCAACCACCTCTTTGTCCAGCAACATGCGCGACAGTGCTTCCAGTTTGGCGCGCTGGCCTTCCAGCGTGGCTGTTACGCGCGCGCTGGCATCGGACAGCACCTTGCGCACTTCCGCATCGATCAACTGAGCGGTGTCTTCGCTATATTCCTTGCGCTCGCGCTGCATCAGGCCGGTACCGGCAAGGAGCGGGTTGGGCGTTTGCTCGTAGGTGGCCAGACCAAGCTGCTCGCTCATGCCGAACTGGGTGATCATCTGGCGCGCCATGTCGGTTGCGCGTTGCAAGTCGTTCTGCGCACCAGTCGATACGTCGTGGTACACGATCTGCTCGGCAACGTAACCGCCCAGCAGCACGTCGAGCCGGTCCAGCAGTTCGCTGTGCTTGAGCAGATAGCGGTCTTCCGTCGGGGTCTGTTGCGTGTAGCCCAGGGCGGCGATACCTCTTGGAATGATGGAAACCTTCGAAACGCGATCGGCCAGCGGCCGGTGCTCGGCCACGATGGCATGGCCTGCTTCGTGGTAGGCGATCGTCTCCTTTTCTTTGGCGTTCATCACGCGGTTCTTCTTCTCAAGGCCACCTACGATGCGATCAAGCGCCTCGTCGAAGTCGACGGTCTGAACGGCGGATTTACCTTCGCGCGCCGCAAGAAGCGCCGCCTCATTGACCAGGTTGGCAAGGTCGGCTCCGGCAAAACCCGGGGTTCGCGCGGCGATCTTTCCCAAGTCAACATCGGCCCCCAGCGTGACGTTCCTGGCGTGGACCTTGAGTATCTGCTCTCGACCCTTGAGGTCGGGCCGGTCCAGGGCAACGTGGCGGTCAAACCGTCCGGGACGAAGCAGGGCAGGGTCGAGTATCTCGGGCCGGTTGGTCGCGGCCATGATGATGACGCCCTTGTTGCTGTCAAAGCCGTCCATCTCGACCAGAAGCTGGTTCAGCGTCTGCTCGCGCTCTTCATTGCCGCCGACGAGGTTGAACGCACGCGTCTTGCCCAAGGCATCGAGTTCATCAATGAAGATGATGCACGGCGCCATGGATTCGGCCTGACTGAACAGATCCCGCACGCGCGCCGCACCGACGCCGACGAACATCTCGACAAACTCCGACCCGCTCATGCTGAAAAATGGCACGGCTGCCTCACCGGCAACTGCCTTGGCAAGCAGCGTCTTGCCCGTGCCTGGCGCACCCACGAGCAACACACCCTTGGGGATCCTGCCGCCCAGGAGCTGATACCGCAACGGCTCTTTCAGAAAGCTGACGATTTCCGACAGTTCCTCCTTGGCTTCGTCGATGCCGGCAACGTCAGCAAAGGTCACGCCGGTTTCTTTTTGCATGTACACCTTTGCCTTGCTCTTGCCGATCTCCATCAATCCACCGGCCGCAGCGCCGCCCATGCGCCGGATCAGGAAGTTCCAGACAGCGAAGAACAGGAGCGCCGGCACGACCCACGACAGGAGCGTGCTCAACCATTTGTTGTCCGGCCGACCGACAAAGCGCACCTTGGCGGCCTCCAGCTCCTGAACCAGGGCCGGGTCATTCACGCGGAGGGTCTGGAAAGGATGGTCGCCCTTGCCCGTGCGGCGAATGGCATCGATCTGCTGCTGCGTCAACAGCCCCTCGACGCCTTCGGTCGAAAAAGTGCCTGTGATGTCCTGGTCACCAATGGCGACGTCCTTGATCTTGCCGGCATGCAGGAGGACCTTGAAGTCGCTATAGGGAAGGGTGTCGACCTGCTCGGACATGAACAGCGTTTGGAGCGCCAGCATGGTCAACGCGACGATGACGGCGTACCAGAGCGAGAACCTTTGCTGCCGTGGCTGCATACTCTCTTTCACTTCGTCACCCTCGCATGGTCGTGCGCCAACCAACGTCCGATCGAACCTTGATGTTCGTGCTTGAGCCGGTAGGGCGGTTGATGCGGATCAACCACCGGCCAAGTCCCACCGCCGTGCAGCAGGAAGATTTGCGTTGCGGCTATTGGCGGCGTACGCGCGGTGGCGGAAACAGTCTCCAGCAACCGGCCTGGTGACGGAAGAAGACGATGGCAAGTGGGCGGGCGGATGTCGTCAGCTCCGCACGCACGCAGCCACAATCAACGCCCGGGCAATGCAGCCGCGTGATTCGCAGATGCGGTGTGTCGCTCTGGCCAAACCACTTGGCAATCAGTTCGTGCAACGAGGTGTCGGATTGGGGCATGGTGCGCTCCGGCTTCATGCGGCCTGAGCCGGCGGCTGCGCAGTGCGCCATTCGGCGGGAAATGCCAGCAGCATCAGCTTGAATAGCGTGCGCGCAGCCCGCAGGGGGCTCTTCAGGCACGCCTCCACCTGTGCGCTGCGGCATTCTCCAAACAGACACCACGAACAGAAATGCTCGCAGTTGTTGGTCAGCAGCCGATAGTTGCGCTCGCCCAGGCGTGAACCGGCACGGCGAGCGACTTCTTCGCCGTCGTAGCAGGGGCTGGCGTCGCACTGGATGGTTACCGCAAAACCACATGCAAAGCAGCCAATCGAGATGCGCTCGACCGGCCCGCAGCGCTGGCGGCGGGAGAAGCCGGCGTAGTGAATCACCTGGCCATTGCCGACATAGATGCCGTGGTGTTGGTATCCATCACGGCCCGCTACGAGGTGTGCGCCAACGGGGAGCACAGTATCGAAAGCGGCGAGGTCTTGCGAGTCATTGCATTGGGCGATGCAATCGATGCTCTGGATCATGGCGCGCTCCGTTGTACTGGCCGGCGTTGTCGGGTTCCGGGGGCGATTCGACAAGACGCTGCGTTGCTCGTTGGCGTGTCATCAGTATTGGCAGCGTGCTCGCCGGCGTCATGCAGGCTGTGCTGAAAATGCTGTCGGAGCTGCAGGTGTTCATGTCAGGAAAGCCTGACAAGGCAGCCGGCACCTCTGAAGCGATGTGCGGGGTAGGAATCTCACCGCGCCCGTGCGGCGGCCACAGTGCGCCGCCGTTGATCTGCCGCAAGGCGCTCCGGCACCGCCGTGCCACGATGAATTTGTTGGCCCCAATCCTCCCGGGGTCGAATCATCAGGAGGCAGTCATGAGTCAACTCAAGCGTTATGACCCGTTCGCCATCGAGCCGGTGGGCGATATCTTCCAAGGGCTTTTGCGCTCATTTCGCGGCAGCATGGATGGCGCGCTGCCATTCAAGGTAGACGTAACCGAGTCGGATAAGGCATACAGCGTTGTCGCTGAAATACCGGGTGCGAAGAAGGAAGACATCGACGTGACGGTCGATCGCGGCACGGTCATGATCTCGGCCAAGGTAGAGCGCAGTTCCGAGGAGAAGGAAGGCGAACGCATCATCCGCAGTGAACGCTACAGCGGATCGATGCAGCGCATGTTCACGCTCGATGCGGCAGTCGATGAAAGCAAGGTCGATGCGACGTACGAGAACGGACTGCTGCGCGTGACGCTGCCCAAGAAGGAAGCATCACCGCAGCAGCGCGTGACGATTCGCTGAGCAGCAGGGGCGATCGCATGCGGCTGCAATTTCTCGGCGCCACCGACACGGTGACGGGCTCCAAGTACGTGCTTGAGACCGGCGGGCGCCGCGTCATGGTCGACTGCGGGCTGTTTCAGGGCTACAAGTCATTGCGCCTGCGGAACTGGGACAAGCTCGCCGTCAACCCGCACCACATCGATGCCGTCGTGCTCACGCATGCGCACATCGACCACAGCGGCTACCTGCCGCTGTTGGTCCGCAATGGGTTTCATGGCCCCGTCTATTGCACGAAAGGTACGGCCGAACTGTGCAATATCCTGCTGCCTGACAGCGCTCGGCTTGCGCAGGAGGACGCCCAGTACGCCAACGCCGAGGGGTTCTCGCGCCATCATCCAGCGTTGCCGCTCTACGATGAAAAGGATGCTGCCAGGGCATTGCGCCGTCTGCATCCCGTCGCTTATGGCGAGCGCTTTCCCGTTGCCGAGGGCGTGGAAGCGGAGTTCCACCGTGCAGGACACATCATTGGCGCGGCCACGGCGACATTGTTGGCCGAGGGCCGTCGCATCGTCTTTTCTGGCGATCTGGGGCGGCAGGTTGATCCTGTCATGCGGCCACCCGAGCCCATTGCGGAAGCCGATACCTTGCTGGTGGAATCCACCTATGGGGATCGCGTGCATCCGGCGGGGGATCCGCTCGATGCCTTGCAGCAGGTTGTGCAGCGGACAATCGGGCAGGGCGGCACGCTGCTGATCCCTGCCTTTGCGGTGGGGCGTACGCAAGAGCTGTTGTATTGCCTCTACACGCTGATCCGCGAACATCGGATCCCGCATGTGCCGATCTACCTTGACAGCCCGATGGCCGAACTGGCGACCGGGGTGTTTGCACATCATGTTGACGATCTGCATATCGGGGCTGCCGACTGCCAGGCCGCCTGTGCGTTGGCCATTCCGGTGCAGAGCCCTGAACAGTCGAGGCATTTGGGGAGCGATCGCGCACCTAAGATCATCCTTGCGGCAAGCGGCATGGCAACGGGCGGCCGTGTGCTGCATCACCTCAAGAGCTTTGGCGGCGGCAAGCGCAACGCCATCCTGATGTCGGGGTTCCAGGCGGCCGGCACACGTGGCGCGGCGCTGCTGGCCGGTCAACGGGCATTGCGGGTGCACGGACGTGAGGTCGCCATCCGCGCCTCGGTTGAACAGATTCAGAATCTTTCCGCCCACGCGGATGTCGATGAACTGATGACTTGGCTAAGGGGCTTCACGCGGCCGCCACGGCAGACCTTCATCGTGCATGGAGAGCCCGCCGCCAGCGACGCCTTGCGCCAGCGCATCGAGCATGAACTGCAGTGGTCAGTCCGCATGCCGGAGTATCGCCAGTCCTACGATCTGGAGGGTGCATGACCGCGCCGGTCGTTGGTCTGGACCCGCAGCGTGTGCTGATTGCCATGCCGGGCTGCGAAGCCGCCACCATGCGCCTTGCCACGCCGCTGAGCGCCGAGTTGGGCCATGCGGCCGTGAGCCACTTTCCGGACGGCGAGTCCTACGTTCGGCTTTACACACCCGTGCAAGGCGCAGAGGTGGCCATCGTCTGCACGCTCGATCATCCGGACGAGAAGCTGTTACCGCTGCTCTGGCTGGCGATTGCCGCACGCCAGGGCGGGGCGCGCCGTGTTGGATTGATCGCGCCGTACTTGGCGTACATGCGGCAGGACGTCATCTTCAAAGCCGGCGAGATTCGCGCAGCAGAGCACTTTGCCGCCTTGCTGAATCCGGTGTTCGACTGGCTTGTCACGGTGGATCCGCATTTGCATCGCATTTCACATTTATCGAGTGTCTATCGCATGCCGACCGTGGCCGTCGAAGCCGCGCCTGCCATCGCCGCATGGATCCAGACTCACGTAAAGGCACCGTTCCTGATCGGGCCCGACGACGAAAGCAGGCAGTGGGTCGAGCATGTAGCTGGCCTTTGCCAGGCTCCATGGGCGGCATTGACCAAAACGCGACACAGCGCATGGCACGTGGAAATTGCGGATTTGCCAAACATTCCACCGGGGTGTGCGCCCGTGCTGGTCGACGACATCATCTCAACGGGGCGCACGATGCTCGCCGCAGCAAGCTTGCTGCAGCGTGCGGGCAAACCGCAGCCGGTTTGCGTCGGCGTGCACGCTGTGTTTGCCGCCGACGCGTATAGCCAGCTCTGCGCGGTGAGCGCAGAGATCGTGACGTGCGACACCATCCCGCACCCCTCGAACGAGATTGCCCTCACGGGGCCGCTGGTTGACGCCGTTTCAAGCATGTTCGATTTACCCCTGCCTTCGGGCAAGCAGGTGCTTGTTTGACCAGGGCACGTTCGTATCTGGAGGCCATCATGAAAGAGATCAGGTTCCTGCCTGACGAGCCGACATACTGCGCCGCAGGGCCGCGTCTGCAATGCCGCGCGTCGGTCGATGGCAGTTCCGCAAGCTATGCAATCACGGCGGAGGCTCTTGAAGACCACTTTGGCGCGCTGTCCTGCCGGTCGGACGATCTGCTCAGCGCATTCAAAGCGCACCGCGGCGATATCGAAGACGTCGCGCGCATGCTGTTCGAGCAGACAGGTTCCAAAGAGATCACGCTACACAGCGGGCACTTCCGCTTCGCCAGCTGACGCGCATGTCATGAGCACCCTCTCCGTGCCCACGGCTGACGCACCCGTCGTGCCGCCGGGATGCCTCAGGTTCAAGGCGCTTGGCATCGATACGTGGCAAGAGCACGTTATCTACATGCACCCGGACAGCGCGATCTGCCGGTCGGAAGGCTTTGCCGCACAGGCGCGTGTGGAGGTCGAGATCGGGCAGCGATCGACCATCGCCACGCTCAACCTGGTCGGATCTGGGCTGCTAGAGAGGCATGAGGTGAGCCTCTCAGCCGCTGCGGTCGATGCGTTGATGGCGCGCCCAGGGGACGAAGTCTGCGTCAGGCATGCGCCGTCGCTCGAGTCGCTGCGGGCGCTGCGGGCGAAGATCTACGGGGGGCATCTCGACGCAAAGCAGTTGCAGGAGATCATTGCCGACATCTCGAACGAACGCTATGCAGATGTCCATATCGCAGCTTTCCTGAGCGCTTGTGCAGCGGGCCGCATGACCATCAAGGAGACCATCGACCTCACGCAAGCGATGGTCGACTCCGGCGAGCGGCTGCAGTGGGATCGCGCGGTCGTGGCGGACAAGCACTGCGTAGGCGGTCTTCCCGGCAATCGCACCAGCCCCATTGTCGTGGCCATTTGTGCAGCGGCAGGGCTGCTGTTGCCCAAAACCTCATCACGCGCCATCACGTCGCCGGCAGGTACCGCCGACATGATGGAAACGCTCACCCGCGTGAATCTGACCGCTGCGGAGCTGCGATGCGTTGTGGGGGAGGTTGGGGCATCGCTGGCATGGGGCGGGGCGTTGAGCCTGAGCCCGGCGGACGATGTGCTGATTCGCGTGGAAAGGGCACTCGATGTCGACAGCGATGCGCAGTTGGTGGCGTCCATTCTTTCCAAGAAGATCGCAGCCGGGTCCACCCATGTGTTGATCGACGTGCCTGTGGGGCCGACGGCCAAAGTCCGCTGTGTCGAAGACCTCGAACGCCTTGAAATGCTGCTCAAGCGCGTGGCCCATGCGTTTGGTGTGCAGGTGTTGATGGTGCGCACGGATGGTGCACAGCCCGTTGGCCGTGGAATTGGCCCCGCGTTGGAAGCAAGAGACGTTCTGGCCGTGCTGCAGCGTTCCCCTACGGCGCCGTTCGACTTGCGGGAACGGTCGTTGTTGCTCGCCGGCGCATTGCTGGAGTTTTGCGGCGCCGCTGCGGCCGGAACGGGGCTGGACATGGCAACCACCCTGCTGGATAGCGGAGCCGCATGGCGGAAGTTCGAAGCGATTTGCGAGGCGCAGGGAGGCTTGCGCATCCCCGGGGAAGCCGTCTTCCGCCGCGACGTCGTTGCCGAGCAAAATGGCGTCGTCACGAACATCGACAACCGCCACCTTGCCCGCATCGCCAAACTTGCGGGCGCACCGATGCGTCAAGTTGCGGGCGTGCAGATGCATGTGCGACTGCGCGATCAGGTGAATGTCGGACAACCGTTGTTTACGATTCACGCGCAAGCCTCGGGCGAGCTGGAGTATTCGTCGGCATATGCGTTGGCACATGCTGTGGTGGGCCTGTCACCGGTGGGCGCGAGCTGACATCAAGCTAGCCAGACTTTCGCCGGGAAGCTGCGCCAAACGAAGGGCACATTGCGTTACAATTCGGCCATGCCACGTGCGACCGCAAGCATCTCGCTTCGGGCAATGCTGTTGTTGACCATCGTGTTGATGCAGCTGCTAAGCCCGCTTCTGCACGGCCATCTCGGAACACCGAAACAATTTGGCCTGCACGTGCATACCGCGGTTCCTGCCGCAGTTGATTCTCATTTCCAATCCGCAGCGTTTGCCCACCGTCCTCTCATTGAGGAATCGGCCGGGGCCGGTCGTCATGACTGGGCATTGACGAGCCAGGAACCCTTTGAGGTAGACGTCGAGCCCGCCATTGGCCCTGCGGATCTGGGTGCATTTCTTTGGGCAGCGGCGGCGCCGGGGGTATCCGCGCTGACGTTCCTCCTGCTTGCGGCGCTTGCTCTCGCCGCAGTATTGCGTCCTGCCTATCGGCCAACGCCCGTTCGAGCGCGCTGGCGCGATCGCATCAATCGGCCACCTCCTGCACAGGCGCCTCCGCCGCAGCTCTGATCCGTACCCGGTTGACGGCCGGCGAGCGCGTTGCTCCGCAACTTGTTGACTTGCAACAAGCCCCTCGTGTCTGCATTGGCGATGATGAATGCGTCAGAAGTGTTGTCTTCTGACGCATGGCGCACGCCTGACGCTACGCGGTGGTAGCAACTCCACTCCCCATCGGCCATCCATCGTAAGAGTTTGTCGTTCGCGCCGCATGGAAATGCTGGGCGACGGTTGGTCTTTAGGTCGCCCGCGTATGCGCGGCAATCAGAGGCAGCGCCCGTGGCGTTGCCTCCGAGGATTGGAGTCAGGCATGTCTTTCAAACGAATCGTCGCGGCCAGTGCGTGTGTAGCGCTGATCGCGTTTCCTCTTGAGCAGGCCGCTGCCCAAGCAGGCGCCCAGGTGGTGCCGCTATCGGCGGAGCAGGCGCGCTCCCTCGGCGTGCGTTTCAGCCCGGTCGCCGCTTCTTCAGGGTTGGAGGTTGGCACGCATGCACGTGTCGTCTTCAAGCCGGATGCGCAGTATGTGGTGGCGGCACCGTACGCGGGCATGGTGCCCCGGGTGTTGGTGTCGATCGGGCAAACCGTCCGGGCGGGCCAGCCGTTGGCGGGTTTTCTGAGCCCGCAGCTCTTCGAAACCAGCCGCGCACTGACGGAAGCCAACTCGCAGGCGCGGCTCGCGCAGCAGTCGCTCGCGCGCGACAAGGCGCTGTACGATGACGGCATCATCGCAGCAAGCCGCTGGCAGGCAACGCAGGCGCGGGCCGCTGAAGCCGGCGCCATGGTGAAGGCGCGCCGGGCAGAGCTGGCGTCCTCCGGCATCGCATTCAGCGGCCCCGCCGGTGAGGCGCAACTGGTGGCCAGCCGTGGCGGTGTGGTATCCGAAGTGAATGCCGTTCCGGGGGCACGAGTAGAAGCTGCGGCACCGCTGTTCAGGATTGTTGACCCGGCGGCTCTGGAGCTGGACCTGCTCGTTGGCCGCGACATACCTGTGCCGGCCACAGGCGACCACGTCGAAATCGCACAACGCGGCGCGGGCGGCACCGTTATTGGTGTCGCGCCTTCCGGTGATGGCACAGCGGGTGTGCGTGTGCGCGCGTCGCTGGAGCGACGTGGGGACCTGCGCGCAGGGGAGAGCGTCAATGTCACGCTCAAGCTGCGCAGTGCGGCCAATGCAAACGCTCCGGGCCTGCTGCGGGTTCCTGTGGCCGCGTTGGTCTACGTGCGAGGCGTGCCGGGTGTATTCGTCGCAACCGATAAGGGTTTCCGCTTCCAGGATGTCACCGTTGGCAGTACAGACGACGCCATCGCCGTCGTGCGGGCAAACCTGCCAGCGGGTACACACGTGGCGGTAACAGGTGTCGGTGCGCTCAAGGGCTTGCTGGCGGGAGAACAGTAATGCTGCCCCGCCTCATTGAGTTCTCTTTGCGCCAGCGCGTGCTGGTGCTGATCGCCGCGGGCGTGCTCGCGGTGGCCGGCGTGTGGGCGTATCTGAACCTGCCGATCGATGCGTTTCCCGATATCTCGCCGACGCAGGTCAAGGTCGTGCTGAAGGTGCCCGGCATGACCCCGGAGGAAGTCGAGCAGCGGGTCTCCACGCCCATCGAGCAGGAGCTGCTCGGCCTGCCGCACAAGACGATCGTGCGCTCGGTATCCAAATACGGCATCAGCGATGTGACGGTCGATTTTGAAGAGGGGGTGGACGTCTACTGGGCGCGCCAGCAGGTGTCGGAACGCCTGGCCGGCTTGGCGCGCGATCTGCCATCGACCGCCGTAGGCGGTCTGGCGCCCATCACCACGCCGTTGGGCGAGATGTTCATGTTCACGGTGGAGGGCGATGGCTATTCCCTGGCCGAGCGGCGCCGCGTGCTGGACTGGGTGATCCGTCCAGCGCTGCGCACCGTGGCAGGCGTGGCCGATGTCAACGCCCTCGGCGGCGAGGTGCGCAGCTATGAGGTCACACCGGACCCGGCCCGATTGCGCGCCCGCGCCGTCACCCTCGATCAATTGCGTCAGGCGCTGGATGCCAACAATCGCAACGACGGGGCAGGGCGGCTGGACCGCGGAGACGAGCACTGGGTCGTGCGCGTGGAGGGTGGCATACGCGGGTTGGATGATTTGCGTGCGATTGTCGTAGTGCCGGCGCAAAGCGCGAGTTCCGCCCCTGCGGTCACGGTCGGCGATGTCGCGACCGTGCGGCTGGGCGAGGCCACCCGCAACGGCGCAGTCAGCAAAGACGGCAACGGTGAAGCGGTTGAAGGGCTGGTGCTGGGCCTGCGCGGCAGCGATGCCCGCAAGCTGGTCGAGGCGGTGCAGGCGCGGCTGGATGCGCTACGCCCCCAGTTGCCGAAGGGCATGTCGACGCACGTCTTCTACAACCGTGGCGAGCTGGTCACCCGTGCGGCCAATACTGTGGTGCGCGCGTTGATTGAAGCCAGCGTGCTGGTGGTCATCACGTTGTACCTGTTCCTGGGCGGGGTGCGGGCGGCCCTGGTCGTGGCGGCCACACTGCCGCTGTCGATGCTCGCCACCTTCCTCCTGATGCGCTATGTGGGCCTGACGGCCAACCTGATGAGCCTGGGCGGACTGGCTATTGCGCTGGGCATGCTCGTCGACGCCGCGGTCGTCGTGGTCGAGAACATCGAGACGGCCATGGCGCGCGCGCAAGACCACAAGACTGATCCGGCGCTGCGCGGTGCGGTCATCCGCCATGCAGTGGCAACGGTAGCGGTACCGATGCTGTCGGGCGTGTCGATCATTGCCATCGTGTTCCTGCCGCTGCTGTCACTGCAAGGCCTGGAGGGCAAGCTCTTCGGGCCGGTGGCGCTCACCATCGTGCTGGCGCTGGCCTCGTCCGTGGTGATTGCCTTTACGGTGGTCCCGGCGCTCGCCTCGTTGCTCCTGCTGGCGCATGCAGACGAGCCGCCCTGGCTGATGCGCAAGGTCGCGGCCGGCTTTGCGCGAATCCAGGCATGGACGACAACCCATCGCCGCACGGTGTTCGGCCTGGCGGGGGCGGCGTTGGCGCTGGCCGTGGTGTTGTACATGTCGGTCGGCAAGACGTTCATGCCGACGATGGACGAGGGCGATCTGATCGTGCAGTTGCAGAAAGCACCGTCCGTTTCGCTTGCGGCGTCGCTCGACATGGACCAGCGCGTGCAGCAGGCGCTGCTCAAGGAGGTGCCGGAAATACGCTCGATCGTTGCGCGCTCAGGCTCCGATGATCTCGGCCTGGACCCGATGGGGCTGAACGAAACCGATACCTTCCTGGTGCTCAAGCCCAAGGATCAGTGGCGCGGCACCAAGGAAGACATCGCGATTGCGATCCGGCGCGTGATGGAGCGCTTCCCGGGCGTGATCTACGGCTTCACGCAGCCCATTGAGATGCGTGTCTCCGAGATGCTGACCGGCACACGCGGCGACGTTGCCATCAAGCTGTTTGGCAGCGACCTTGCCGCCATCGATGCAGCCGCGCAGGCCATTGCTGCCAAGGTCCGCACCATCCCGGGGGCGGCGGAGGTCATTGCGCCCAGCAACAGCGGCGTGCAGTACCTGAAAGTGTCGCTGGACCGCGCTGCGGTGGGTCAGGCCGGCTTCTCCGGCGATGCCCTCCAGGCGCAACTGCGCGCCCTGATCGAGGGCGACCGGGTTGGCGTGGTGCCCGAAGGCATTGTCCGCACGCCGCTCATCTTGCGTGGCGGAGCAGGCTTGCGGCAGGCACCCGAAAACCTGACCAACCTCTTGGTAACGGCACCCGACGGCAAAGTCTGGCCGCTCACCTCTCTGGCGCGTATCGAACGCGTGGATGGGCCCGTGCGCATCAACCACGAAGATGGCGCCCGGTTTGCCGTGATCCAGGCCAATGTCGATGGTCGGGACCTGGCGGGTTTCGTGCAGGAAGCCCAGGCAGCCGTCGGCGGGATTGGCACGTTGCCAAAAGGATTGCGGGTGGTGTGGGGCGGCCAGTTCGAGAACCAGCAACGCGCCGCGGCGCGCCTTGCGTTGGTTGTCCCGTTGGCCCTTGGCGCAATCTTTCTCTTGCTGATGTTGACGTTCCGCTCGGTGCGGCAGGCGGTGCTGGTGGTTGCCAACATTCCGTTTGCGCTCGTGGGCGGCATTGCGGCGTTGCGGATCTCGGGCGAGTACCTGTCGGTGCCGGCCTCCGTTGGCTTTATCGCCTTGCTCGGTATCGCGGTGCTCAACGGTGTGGTGCTGGTGTCGCACTTCAACACGCTGCTGGAGTCTGGTTTGAGCATGACGGAAGCCGTGCGCGATGGCGTGCGCGACCGCCTGCGGCCCGTCCTGATGACGGCCTGCATTACCGCACTCGGGATGATTCCGCTACTGCTGGCCAGCGGGCCGGGGTCAGAGATTCAGCGGCCGCTGGCGATCGTGGTATCGGGCGGGCTCATTTCTTCGACCGCGCTGACGCTGCTTCTTCTGCCCCTGCTGTTTGAACGTTTTGGGTTGCCTCGGCCGCGTGCGGCCGCTGGGCAGGGAGATTCGCAATGAGGTTGGATCTGTTTCGCATCGTATTGGCGGGAGCGAGCACGATGCTGCTTTGCAGCCCCGCCGCGCAAGCGCAAATCTCGCCGACCTATCTGCCGGCTGAGAGCGCAGTGCGCGAGGCCGTCGCACAGTCGCCCGACGTGCTGACGGCAGAGGCCCGCCGCGACGCCGTACTGGCTCGGGCTGATGGCATTCGCGCCGGCACGGCGGAAACCGTGGTCCGTGCAATTGGCCAAGGGCGCCAGGTGCGCGATCCCTCCGAGCGCCATGCCGAAGGGCAGATTGCGGTGGAGCGTCCATTGCGGCTTTGGGGCAAAGCGCAAGCCGATGGGCAGCTTGCCGATGCCGCCGCCGAGGCTGGGCAGTTGGCTGTCAAGGATGCGCGCCACGAAGCATCACGCCAGATTCTGGCCCTCTGGTTTGGCGCCGTGCGTGCGGGGCAGGCACGCCAGGCAGCGCAGGAGAATGCCAAGGCGGCCGCCGCCCTGGCCGCGCTCACTGCCCGAAGGGTGCAACTGGGCGATGCCTCTCGTCTGGATGCGGAGCTGGCCGCCGCTGATCGGGCGCGCACGGAAGCTGCGCTGGCGACTGCCGTGGCGGCGGAACAGACGGCGCAGGCAGAGCTTCGGGCACGGTTTCCGGGGTTAGGTCAACCCTCGTTTAGCGCCGATACTGTGCTGCCCCCATTGCCGCAAGAACCACCCGATCGATTGCGTACCCAGTACATTCAAGACAGCCACGAATACCGTCTCGCCATGGCAGAAGAGGTTCAGGCGCAGCAAATGGCCAAGCGCGCAGATCTGGAGCGTCGGCCTGACCCCACCGTCGGGATGTTCGTGACGGTGGAGCGCGGCGGTGCCGAACGCATCATGGGCGTGAGCGTTGCCATGCCGATCGGTTCAGTGCATCGTCGCTCTGCGGCGCTGGCGGCTGCTGCCGAAGCGGAAGCGGCTGCCCGGCGCAGATTGGGTTCCGAGCGTCGGCTGGGTGCCGAATTCGACGTGCTCTATGGCAACTTGCAAGGCAAACGGGCGAGCGCGCAAGCCCAGATGGAAGCGGTTACGCTGCAAAAAAGCGCATCCGACAGGGCAACGCGTTCATATCGCGCAGGTGAGTCGGGCTTGACTGAACTACTGGCAACGCGCCGTAGTCTAGCGGAGGCCCTGCTGGCCGAGCGGCTCGCCCGTGTCGACCTGCTCGAGGCAGACAGCCGCCTCAAGCTCGATCTGCACCGGATGTGGGACTTTGACGATTGACCTGCTCCAGCCTTACCCCTCACTCAACACATTCTGGATAACGCTATGCAATCCGAACCGAAATACTCCCTCACCATGCGCTCGCTCCATTGGCTCGTGGTTCTGGCGGTGTCGATCGCCGTCGTCGCCATCGAAATCATGGATTTCTTCCCGAAAGGCAGCACCGAGCGTGCCGCTCTGTTCATGGTCCATCAGACAGCGGGGCTCTCCGTGTTCGCCCTGATGGTGTTGCGTCTGCTGGCCCGGGTGGGCACGCAGGCACCGCCTCCCGTCCCGGGCACACCGCTGGTGCAGCTTGTAGCGCGACTCACGCACGGCGCGCTCTATGCCCTGATGGTCGGCATGCCCGTTTTGGGCGTGCTGGCACTGGCTTTGGCAGGTAAGCCGATTCAACCATTCGGACTGGATCTGACGCTGGCGTTGGCGCAGGACAAGTCGTTGGCCCACTTGGCCAAGGAAATTCATGAGTCGGGCGCGACGGTCGTCTATATCGTGGTCGGGCTGCATGCCGCCGCGGCGCTCTGGCACGAGTTCATCCTGAAGGATCGGCTGCTGCGCCGCATGATCTAGCGCACATGAAAACTGCGCCGACAAGAGGCTAGACGATGCACTCTCCGCGCTTGCTCGCCAACGTTGCATTGCTCGCCTTGTCGGTGCTGACCATGGCGGCGGGGTTATGGGCGCGGTACCTCGGTGCCGATGCGCTGGCGCGGCAACTCTGGCTGATTGGCATCGTCCCGAACTGGCTGGCGCTGGTCGTCACGATTATTCGGTCACTGGTGCGACGGCAGGCCGGCGTGGATATTTTGGCGGTCTTGGCGATCACCTTTTCACTCTGGTCGGGCGAGGTGCTGGTCGCGGCGGTCATTGCGTTGATGCTCGCGACGGGCCGCACGTTGGAAGACTTTGCCCAGGCGCGTGCGCAACGCGAGATGACTGCGTTGCTGGGCCATGCACCCAAGCGGGCTAATCGCTTCGATGGCGGGCAATGGCACCAGGTCGGTCTGGAACAGGTTCAAGCGGGTGACCGCCTGCTGGTGCGGCACGGCGAAGTCGTACCGGTGGATGGCACTTTGTCCGGGCCTGCCGATCTGGATGAATCCACATTGACAGGAGAATCGGTCACCCGCCATCGCCTGGCGGCGGATGCCATTTGCAGCGGCGTGCTGAATGTGGGCGCCGCGTTCGAAATGATCGCCAGTGCGTCTGCCGAAAGGAGCACGTTTGCGGGTGTTGTCCGGCTGGTCAGTGCGGCGCAGGCGGAACGCAGCCCCTCCGTGAGGCTGGCTGACCGGTACGCCTTTGCCTTTGGGGGCGTCGCCGTTTTCCTGGCGGGGGCCAGCTGGATCCTCACCGGTGATTCGGCGCGTTGTCTTGCCGTGCTCGTCGTGGCCACGCCGTGCCCGCTAATCCTGGCGGTGCCTGTCGCCATCGTGTCGGGCCTGTCGCGTTGCGCCAAGCGGGGCGTGCTAGTCAAGGGCGGTGGCGCGCTGGAGAGGCTGGCGTTGGCCGACACGCTGTTCTTCGACAAAACCGGCACGCTGACCAGCGGATATGCACGATTGGTCAACGTTGAGTGCGCACCGGAGTACGCCGCCGACGTTGTGCTGAGCCTGGCCGGTTCACTCGCACAGGCATCGAATCACGTCACGGCAGAAGCCGTTGCCAAGGCGGCGCGCGAACAGGGCGCAACGCTGCGACTGCCGAGTGCGGTGGTCGAGAGTCCAGGAGCCGGCGTGTGCGGCCGCGTTGAAGGCCATGTCGTGTCGATCGGCGCGTTGCCTTATGTCTTGGGTTCGGCAGATGTACCGGGCTGGGTGGAAGCGTTCGTCAAGCGCGTGAGCTATGCCGGTGCGTCGGCCGTCTTTGTTGGCGTGGACGGTCAACTGGTGGGTGCATTGCAGTTGATTGACCGGGTCCGTCTTGAGGCGCCTCGCGCGCTGCGGCTCCTGCGCCGGGAGGGCATCCCACGACAGGCAATGTTGACCGGGGATCGCCCAGATGTTGCCGAATCCGTGGCGTCCATGCTGGGGGTGACGGAGGTCTATGCGGCCCTGTCGCCGGCGGCCAAGCTCGCGGTGATTCGGAATGCCCGAGCAGACGGCAAGGTGATCATGGTCGGCGATGGCGTGAACGACGCGCCCGCGCTCGCCGCTGCAGACATTGGCGTCGCAATGGGGGCGCGCGGCGCGGCAGCCTCGTCGGAAGCTGCAGACATTGTCTTGTTGGTGGACCGCCTGGATCGGCTCGTTGACGCGGTCCGCATAGCGCACCGCACACGCCGCGTCGCGCTGCAGAGCGTGATGATCGGCATGTCGCTGTCGCTGGCCGCCATGGTTGTCGCAGCGCTGGGGCAACTGCCACCCTTGGCGGGCGCAATGCTGCAAGAGGTCATCGATGTCTTGGCGATCGCCAGTGCGTTGCGTGCCCTGCGACGGACCGAAGACGAGACAACCCGTTCACTCGTCTCTGCAGACGTCGCGCGTCTCAAAGCCGAACACGCGGAGCTGGAACCCATCTTGAGCCGGATCCGAGTGGTCGCCGACACGCTGCCCCAAATGGCCGGCAGCGCGGCAAAAGCCGCATTGCTATCGCTCAATCAGTCCTTGGCGGACGTTCTGGTGCCGCATGAGCGCCGAGACGATACCCAGCTTTATCCGGACGTTGCGCGCCTGCTTGGTGGAGATGACCCGATGGCGGCGATGAGTGCCATGCATCGCGAGATTTTCCGCGTGACGAACCTGTTGAGCCGGATCGTGGCGGATGTTTCTCCCGACGGCCCCGATGCTGCTGTAACGCAGGAGCTGCAACGCTTGCTGTATGGGCTCGATGCCATCCTGCGGCTGCATTGCGCACAAGAAGACGAACTGTTCCATGTACTCGGTGAGGAGGTTTGATCGCCATGACAAACCTGCTCGCATTGTTCGTGACCATCCTGTTGCTGAATGTGATGCCGGCGTTCGCACCGCCGACGTGGATGGTGATGTCATGGATCGGCTTTTCGCGGCCCGATGCCAACCCGGTGCTTCTGGCGGGCATTGCCGCTTGCGCAGCAACACTCGGCCGCCTGGTTCTAGCGCGGCTATCCTGCACGCTCGTACGCAATCGCTGGATGCGCGAGGCCGATCGCCAGAACGTCGATGTGGTGCGCTCCTGGCTTGAAGAGCGCAAAGGTATGACGGTTGGACTGATGCTCGCGTACGCGTTCAGCCCGTTCCCGTCAAACTACATCTTCATAGCCTACGGCTTGACTGGGATGCGGCTTTGGTTGATCGGACTTCCGTTCTTTGCGGGCCGCTGGATAAGCTACCTGACCTGGACGCGTATTGCCCAGATTGGTGCCCGTTATCTGGATGTGGAGACGGAGATCGACGGCGCGTATATGGGCGTGTACTTCGTCGTGTCGCAGGTCGTGTTTCTGGCACTCGTTTATGGGTTTGCCAAATTGGACTGGCAGTACCTTCTGCAAACGAAGCGTCTGCGCTGGCGGCGACCGGAACCGATCGCATCGTCGGCCAAAGACACACGGACAAGGGTAGGGCGATGAGCAGGTCAAACTGCTTTGAGTGCCCCAGCGGCGCTGGCTTCTGCACTGATTGAGGTAGGTCAACGCGTCGCGGGCAAATGCAAGTAGCCTGAAGGAATCAGTGCGCTGGTCCTCTCTTCTTCGCCCGGCACAGCTCGTCCAGATATGAGGGGCAGCGCCCTAATAGGGCTGGCATGTAGGACAGCTCCATCTGCTCTGGAGGAGATCGATATGTCGGCCTGGGCAATTGAACAGTACCGGGGCTGCTCTATTCACATCTTGGCGGTCGTTGGACGGTGCGATGGATTCAAGTACGCCTACACCGGCTTTGTCTGCTCACCCAAATCCGCCGCGCTGGAGTATCCAAAACTCGAGCGCTTCCACCACGTCTGTGCAGACTTCGATTCTGTGGATGGCGCGATTGAAGCCGGCATGCAGGTGGGACGAGCAATTGCAGAACGCTGGACGTCGCCGTCAGGGCAGCGCCGAACATCTGAGCGGCGTACTCGCCCCCCTCCCTAGCCGACCGGTGTGTTGTGGAAACGGTGTTCAACATTCAGGCCGTCAGCAAGGTCTATCCAATGGGAAGCGTGAGCGTGCGCGCCCTGGAACACGTCGACCTGCAACTCGGGGCGGGTGAGATCGTTGTGCTGCTCGGAGCCTCGGGCAGTGGCAAATCCACGCTACTCAACCTGATGGGCGGGCTGGATACGCCAACGACCGGTTCCATCGTGTATCGAGACCACGATCTTTCCCACGCCGGAGACAGAGGCCTGACGCGATTCCGACGGGAGCATGTCGGATTCGTTTTTCAGTTCTACAACCTGATTCCAAGTCTCACCGCTCGCGAGAACGTCGCCCTGGTAACGGACATCGCGGAGCATCCGCTAGACCCCACCGAGGCCCTGAACCGGGTGGGGATCGGTGCGTTGGCGGACAACTTTCCCTCGCAGATGTCGGGGGGAGAGCAGCAACGCGTTGCCATCGCCCGCGCGGTCGCGAAGCGGCCAGATGTCCTCCTGTGCGATGAGCCGACAGGCGCATTGGATTTTCGGACGGGTCAGTTGGTGCTAGAGGTGCTCGAGCAGGTGAACCGCGAGTTCGGCACCCTCATCGTCATCGTCACGCACAACGCCGTCATCGCCGACATGGCGGATCGTGTCGTCCGGATGAGCAGCGGAACCATTGTCGAGCAACGCCGCAACGCCCAGCGTGCCCGAGTGGGAGATCTGTCATGGTGACCATGCTCGTCCGGTTGCTCTGGCGAGACCTCTGGCAAATGCGGGCGCAGGTCTTGTCGGCAGTCCTCGTTGTCGGATGTGGTGTTGCCACGTTTGTTGCGATGCGCAGCACCTATCTGGCTTTGTTGAACGCCCAGCAGGACTACTACGCGTCATATCGCTTTGCCGATCTCTTCGTGCACCTGAAGCGCGCACCACTTGAGACGGCTTCGCGCATTGCTGCATTGCCCGGCGTGGCACATGTGGACGCGCGGGTGGTGTCAGATGTCACGGTCGATATTCCCGGCCTTTCCGAGCCGGCCACAGCGCGCCTTGTTTCGATCCCGGAACTCGGGTGGCCCGCGCTGAACCTGCTGCATCTTCAAAGCGGCCGATACATTTCGCCGGGCCGAGAGGACGAAGTGCTGGTCAGCGCGGCTTTCGCAGATGCCAACAGCCTGAGGGCAGGCCAATACTTCAGCGCCATACTGAATGGCCGCTGGAAGCGACTGCACATTGTTGGTCTTGCAATCTCGCCGGAGTATGTCTACGAGGCCGGCGCGGGCTCCATCTTCCCGGACAACCGTCACTACGGCGTGGTGTGGATGGGAACGAATGCGGTTTCGGCAGCGTTCCGTATGGATGGCGCCTTCAATGATCTTGTGTTGTCTCTCGATGGCAGCGTGCCGGCGCCGCACGTCATCGCGCAGATCGACAGAACGTTGCTGCCGTATGGCGGACTTGGAACCATCAGCCGGGAAAACCAGATATCGAATCGGTTCATTACTGACGAGATCGCGCAGAACCGCGTAACTGCCACCTATGTGCCGGCCATCTTTTTTCTCGTCGCAATGTTTCTTTTGCAGAACGTCCTGACCCGGCTGATCGATACACAACGCTCACAGATTGGCTTGATGAAGGCGTTTGGATACAGTGACCTTTCAGTCGGTTTGCATTACCTGCAACTCGGGTGCGTCGTTGCTGCCGCAGGGACCCTTGTCGGTATTGGAGGTGGGTTGGCATTGGGGACGTATCTGACAGACCTCTACGCCAGGTACTACAGGCTTGCCCACCTCGAATTTCGCGCCGATCTTTCGACGATAACCTGGGCGTTCTTCATCAGCTTCGGAACGGCCATCGGAGGTGCCATCGCGAGCACTGCGAAGGCCATGAGGTTGATGCCCGTCGAGGCCCTTCGCGCAGTCGTTCCGCCCGCGTTTTCAGTGGGCTGGGTGGAGCGGGCGGGCATCTATCGGCAACTGAGCGTGGTGTGGCGAATGATTGCGCGCAATATCGCGCGCCAGCCCGTCAAGTCGCTCCTGGGTTCCTTGGCCATTGCATGCGCGAGTGCGATTCTCGTCGTTGGCGGGTTTTTCTTCGACTCCATCGATTTCCTTTTCGATACTCAGTTTCAGCAAATCGAGCGACAGGATGTGACGGTGGCCTTTTCTCAGCCGTTATCTCTCCGCGCCGTCTACGCGATCGAACGTCTGCCTGGTGTGCTGAAGGTCGAGGGGTTTCGCGATGTGCCGGTCAGGCTATCCGCTGGGTATCGGTCTCGGCGGGTCTCGCTGAGCGGGATCGCTCCGAAGGCAGCTCTGCACAGACTGGTTGATGAAGGGGGCAGACCGCTGCACATGCCCCCGGATGGCTTGGTGGTTTCGGCCAGACTTGCCGCCGTCCTCGGCATAAAACCCGGTGATCCGGTCACCGTTGAAGTGCTTGAAGGCGAGCGCCAAACCAGACAAGTCACGTTGATGCAGCTGTCGGGCGATCTGGTGGGCGTCGCGGCCTACATGGACCAGACGGCACTGGCGAAACTCCTGGGGGAGAGCGGAAACTGGTCAGGGGCGAGGCTGTCTGTCGATCAGCACGCGTCTGCACATCTGTACGCGACGCTCAAGCGGCTGCCGTCGGTCAATGCAGTGGCGGTTCGCCAGGCCGTCATCGCCAGCTTTCGTAAGATCATGGACGAAAGCGTTCGTCTATCCACGTCCATCAACTTCGCCTTTGCCTGTGTGATTGCGTTTGGTGTCGCGTTCAATGGCATGCGCATCGCTTACTCGGAACGTGTTCAGCAGTTGGCCTCCCTTCGCGTGCTCGGGTTCACGCAGACCGAAGTCGCTTGGATTCTCCTTGGCGAGCAGTTTGTGCTCACCGCCATAGCGCTGCCAGCCGGGCTCCTTCTTGGCTACGGCATATGCGGGCTGCTCTCGACTCGGCTGGCAACTGACTTGTACCGGCTTCCGCTTGTGGTTCATGCGGCGACCTTCGCTTACGCATTCCTTGTAGCCGGTGGGGCGGTGGTGTGTTCAGGCCTGTTGGTGGCGGCCAAGATCAGACGGCTGGATATCGTCGCCGTCCTCAAGGCAAGAGAATCATGAAGCGCGGCGCTGTGCGAAAGCCCCTGGCTCTTGCGGGTGCCGCGCTTGCGCTGGCAGTGGCGCTCACGTACGCGCTCTGGCCGGCGCCTGCGGCAGTGGACACGGGGCGCGTCACACGTGGGCCGCTGCAAGTCACCATTGACGAAGACGGGGAGATCCGCGCGCATGATCGTTACGTCATCACGGCGCCGATCACAGGCCGGCTGCTTCGGGTTGAGCTGCATGAGGGTGATCAGATCAAAGGTGGGCAGGTGATCGCCGCCCTGGTACCGGTGCCGATGACGCCGGGGGAGCGGGCTTCGCAACGCGCACGGGTTGATGCGGCAGAGGCAATTTTCCGAGAGGCGCAGGCGCGCGCCGCTCATGCCAGGGCGGACTACGAACAAGCCCGCCGGGACCTGGTCCGGGGCGAAACGCTTCTGAGCAGCGGCGCCATGTCGAGGCAGGAAGTGGAGCAGATGCGGACCATGTCCGCCTCGAGCGCCAGCGATCTGTCGGCCGCACGCGCAAGGGAGACGTCGGCCGCGGCCGATGTGCGCGTCGCGATGGCGAATCTGAAGGCGTTGGAAGCAGGGCAACCTGTCGAGGTGCGTGCACCGGCCAACTCGGTGCTGCTACGAATCGAACAGCAAAGCGAACGCGTCGTGCTTGCAGGTACGGCCCTCATGGTCTTAGCTGACCCTTCGCGCTATGAACTGGTCGTCGACGTGCTGTCGTCCGATGCTGTCAAGATCAGCCCAGGCATGCGTGTATCGGTAGTGGAGTGGGGCGGTCCGCTGGCGGTCAACGCGGTAGTCAGGACAGTCGGTCCGGGGGCGTTTACCAAGGTGTCGGCGCTGGGGGTCGAAGAGCAGCGCGTCCATATTGTCGCGGACCTTGTGGACCCACCAGGAAGATTGAACGATGGGTACCGCGTACAGGGCCGCATTGTCATCTCGGACCAGCCTGATGTACTCAAGCTACCGATCGGCGCGTTATTCCGCTGTGCCGACCACTGGTGCACGTTCATCGTCAACAATGGAAAGGCTGTCCAGCGAACCATTCAGATCGGAGAGCGCAACGCGGAAGAAGCCCAGATACTCGACGGGCTTCAAGACCACGACACTGTGGTCATGTATCCACCAACCACGCTCAGCGACGGCATGAGCGTGCGCGCCCTGAAATAGGCTATCTGAACACCCGCTGTGTCCCGGGGCAGATGCCACGCGCGGTCGCTTCAATGTCGTAAGAGCAGGCTGGCGAGGCCGGCGTGTGTCTACTGAGATCCGGGCGATTCAATTCTGCTCGCGCGATAACACTCAGTCACGAGTCGATCGTCATAACCCATACCCGTAAGGCGCCCCGGAACCGCTCGATCACCGCGGGAGCCAGCACAAGGGGTTTAAGTGAAGAGATCCGACCGCTCGACAACGACCTCGCTCAACTGGACTACCGGCACGATGTCGGTGTAGTTGGCGATGTCACCACGGATCTCGGCGCTGTGCTGCTGGCTGGCGGCCAGGTAGCCTTCGGCCGAGTCACAGTAGAACGCGCACATTGCCACGAAGGCGGGCGGTGAGCCGGGGGCTCGGCCGGTCAAGCCTTTCTCGACGGTGTAGTAGGCGCAGGCACTGCCCAGCCTAGCCTTCATCATCGGCATGTGGCGATCGCGGTAGTAGGTGTGGTCGAAGCGCGCGCCTTCGGTGTACGGGTACATCACGGTGACTTTGATCATGTTGTTTGACTCGATGACTTGACGTCGGTAAAGCGTCTGGCAAACGCTTCCAGCGGCAAGCGGAGCGAGTTCGTAAGATAGCTGACGGTGTGATAAAAGCCCGCGACCATCAAGAGCTCGATGATCGCCGCCTCTGAGAACCCCCTGCGCAGAGACACCCAGAGCCCCTCGGATATGGTCGAAGTTTCATGCAACTCGTCGCAAAATCGAATTAGCAGAGATTCTTTCCAGCCCCAGCAAGCGTCGTCCGCCTGGCCGAAAGCAAGCGACTGGATCTGATCCTCGGTGAGGTCAGCCTTTTGTCCAAAGATCGATACATGGACACCCCACTCATACTCGGAATGGCATAGGGCAGTAGTACGGTCGATGACAATCTCCCTCTCCCTTAGGGTCAAATTTCCTCGTTCGAGGAGCCCACTGGCGAAAAACTTCTTGAATAACCTTTCGTCCCTCGCAAGCGTGGTGAACAGGACCAGCGGGTCGCGGCCGGGCCCCATGAGCTTGTTTAGCTCCTCTTGCACCGAAGGCGAATACGGTGCGACTGCTGGCGCAACTCTGGCTACCATCGGTGCCCCTTTGCTATAGAATTCATAGCATACTAGGCAGGGTGCTATGAAAAGTAAAGCAGCAACGTTGATGGTCGGCAAGAAGGCCCGTGGTTCGAGCACCGGACGGCCAATCATGGTGGTCCTCGATCTACTTGGCAGGCGGAGCACCCTTCGAATCCTATGGGAGCTGCGAGAGGGGACGCCTATGACCTTCAGAGCGCTTCAGGAAGCCGCAGCGACCAACCCCGCTCAACTGAATACCCGACTCAAGGAACTCAGGGCCGTCGATCTGGTGGCGCATGAGGGCGATGGGTATTTCCTGACGGAGCAGGGATTGGGGCTTCTAGAGGCTCTTAGCCCGCTGAGCCAATGGGCCGCAAAATGGGGTGAATCGCCCGGGTTTTCCTAGACACCCCCGAGCCGTTGGGAATGGCGTTATTCGAACTCTACCCGTCGTTTAAGTGGGGGGACTGTGTCCGAGGATTGGCGGGGGGGGGGGGGGCTCCACGGGGCAACTTCACTGACAGCTATGAGAACCAAGATCGCACTCAGTTCCGATTCAGCGCTAAGAGGCAATCGATGCGGGCGCGTATTTTCGTTGCGTTCCTTTGTGGGTCGCCGAAGATGAAAGTACGCAGGCTGTCCACTACCCCGTAATCCCGCCTCTCTGAGCCTGCGTCTTCCGACGTCCGTTTCAAAGGCAAAAGCGTCAGCGCCCTTGTATAGGGCGCATTTTTTTGCTCGAAATGCAGGCAATCAGCGAGGTGGTGTGCCAACTTCTTCCAGTTGCGCCGGCGGAGCTTGGCCGGGTGAACTGGTGGCAACTCCCCAAGTTGCATCCGGGTCTTGTATCCAAAAAAAGACAAACACCAGAAGGATGAAAGGGCACTGTAACCAAACCTGTGTTCCACCATGCAAGTTCAGCGATATAAGAGCTTTATAAAGCATATTTTGGTTGCGCAACCGTTTGCTTTTGCGCAAACCTGAAAAATTCATAAAGCCGGAATCATCCAATAGGACTAGTTCTTTGCGGCTGATATACCACATCATGAGTGAGACTTGAGGCGGCTTATTTTTCAAAATACCTCTACGGGAGGGATTGCCGTTTCAAAGCGGAAGGGGCAAGCAGTCTCCCTGCATGTTTGTTATTGACAGTAACAAACCGCGCTCCTCTGCATGCATCCACGCTAATTACCGCAAAGACTAACTATTAAGGTCTAGTCAGGTTGGCCCAACCCTGCAGCAGCTCGAACCTCTACGCTCTCGCAAAACAAAGCCTCGTAAAGAGGCACTTTTGAGCGGGGAGCTCTATGACTGTAAAGGCAAGACTTGGCGCAGCTTTCGCGGCGCTGGCGTTATTGGTCGTGGTTGTGGCCGCAATCGGCTGTTACGAACTGAACGCCCTGGGCGCGCAGTTCAGCAATTTTGATCGGGGCTTGTACCTGAGAACAAAGCTCGCTGATGCCGTGCGGGCAGCGGTAGACCGCCGTGCAATTGCTGCTCGAAACATCGTGCTAGCTGATACGGAGCAGAGTCGCGCACGAGAGTTGAGGGACGTTGCAGAGGCGCATGCAACGGTGGGAGAGACGCTTTCGCGGTTGGAATCCGAGGCGAAAACCGGGCCTGGATCGACTGACGAAGCCCGCCGCCTGATTGCGGCGATTCGTACGGTCGAGAACAAGTACGGCCCGGTCGCGCTGGAGATTGTCAGGCTCGCACAAGTGGGACAACGCGGTGCCGCCACCGACATGATCAACCGCGAATGCATCCCACTCCTGGAGGCGCTTGATAGTGCTGTGCGCGCGTACAAAGACTACGCGCTTAGCCGCTCAAATGCTGCGGTGGCGGATGCCCAGATGCGTGCTGACAGAGGGCTGTGGGTGGCTATTTTTGCAGGGCTTTTTGGCTGCGCGCTCGCAATCGTTTTGGGCTATGCCATTGGACGCAACCTGCTCCGTTCACTCGGTGCTGAACCCGCCGTTTTGGCCCAATCTGCCACGCGGATTGCCAGCGGCGATTTCAGGCCACAGGCGGGCTTTGAAACGGCGCACCCTGGCAGCGTGCTTTCTTCCATGAAGACGATCAGCGAAGGGTTGGGCATGCTGGTAGGCGAGGTGGGAGAGGTTGCTCACTCTGTTTCGGCCGGCTCGACACAAATCGCCAGTGGAAACGTTGATCTTTCCAGCCGGACCGAGGAGCAGGCATCGGCGCTTGAGCAAGTCGCCTCCAGTGTCGAAGAGCTCACCACAACGGTCCAACAGAATGCTTCCAACGCGCAGCAGGCTGCGGCGCTTGCGACTGACGCTTCGGGAGTTGCCCGCCAAGGAAATGCCGAAGTTGATGACGTGGTCAGTGTGATTACCAAGATCAGCGCTGGCTCGGCGCGCATTGGTGAGATTACTGGCTTGATCGAAGGGATTGCCTTTCAGACGAACATCTTGGCATTGAACGCGGCGGTGGAAGCGGCACGCGCGGGCGAACAAGGCCGAGGCTTTGCCGTCGTGGCGAGCGAGGTGCGTGGATTGGCGCAGCGATCATCAAAGGCTGCGAAGGAAATCAAAGAGCTCATTGAGACTTCTCTGGCCCAGATTGAAGAGGGCGCGCTCGTGGCAGGTAGGGCCGGGAAGACAATGCAGTCCGTTACCACCTCGGTACTGGGCGTGACGAACCTCATTGAGCAGATCGCAGTTGCCTGCACGGAGCAAAGTCAGGGTATCGCCCAGATCCATATCGCTGTGTCGGAGATGGATGAAATGACGCAGCGCAACGCCGCGCTCGTCGAGGAATCGGCCGCGGCCTCGCAAGCACTGGAAGAGCAAGGAAAGGCGCTCGCTCACCAAGTCCAGCGCTTCCAGATTGCATAAGCCAGTGGCGTTCACGGAGACCTTGATGACTTCTTATCCAGTGGGCGAACGCGAAGCCGAGCGCTTGGCGGCGGTGTTGAACTGCGGAATTCTGGATACCGCAGATGACCCGAAATTTGATCGAATCACACGAATCGTCTGCCACGCGTTACGCGTGCCTATGGCACTGATCTCGATCGTGGACGAGCGACGCCAGTGGTTCAAATCGCGCCATGGCCTCGATGTGCGGGAGACTCCTCGCGAATGGGCATTCTGCGCGCATGCGGTCTGTGGCACAGCGCCCTTCGTGGTGAGAGATGCCACCGCTGACCCGGCCTTTTCATCCAATCCGTTGGTGACAGGGCCACCACACATTCGCTTCTACGCAGGTATGCCTCTGCTCGATCGTTCTGGACTCGCGCTTGGCACCTTGTGTGTGCTTGATGTTGTTCCACGCGAACTGAGCACGGAAGACTTCGCCACACTCCATGATCTGGGTGAGTTCTGCGCCCACATCATCATGGTGGACCGCGCCAAAGACGAGCATGAAGGCGTTACGCACCCGCCGGTAGGGGGTGCAGATGCTGCCACCAATGGAACGGTGTGAGAGTCAGGTTCTTGTAGGCAGGCAGCCAATAGTTGACCGCGAAGGGCGCTTGGTTGCATACGAGCTGCTTTTTCGCGGAAGCGACGCGTGCCTCAGTGCGAACTTTGCAGATGGGGCGGCTGCGACGTCCAATGTGATTCTCAACACAATCAGCGAATTCGGCGTTGATCGTGTGCTGGGCGATGTGGTCGGCTATGTCAATGTTGGCATGCAGGGTCTCGACCTGGATGTGCTGACAATATTGCCCCCCCACCGTTTTGCGCTGGAGCTGCTTGAGACAATCGAGTTCGATGACCCGACAATCGATCAATGCAAGGCCCTGCACGACTTCGGTTTCAAACTTGCTCTGGACGACGTGATCGATATTGACGCGATCCCACCCAGCATGCTCGAGTTGGCCGACGTCATCAAAGTGGACGTAAGCGCAACAAAGCCGGCTGATATCGAGCGAATCCTTGCTGCATCCAGGCGCTACCAGTGCACCGCGTTGGCGGAGAAGATCGAAACGCATGCACAGCACGTATCGCTGCATGCGCAAGGCTTTGATCTTTTTCAGGGATATTTCTTTGCGTTGCCGGAACTGCTGTCTCAGCGTCGATTGCCTCAATGCGCGAGCACGCTATTTGCGCTACTAAAAGCGTTGGCAGACGATCCGTCTATCACGCAACTGGAGAGCCTTGTAAAGAAGAGCCCACTACTGCTTACGCGACTGATGAAGCTTGCCCAATCGGCAGCCTATGGTGCAAATGAGCCCGTTGCCGTCACGGTGCGTGAAGCCATCATGCGCGTCGGGACGAAAACCCTGGGCCGCTGGGCCGAACTTCTTTTGTTTGCGAGCGATACAGACGCGGACTTGGCCAGCGATCCGCTCTTTCGCCTGGTCGCCGTGCGATCGAGGTTCATGGAACTCATGGCAAAAACTGTCGCGCCGGGCAACTACGCGCTCTCTGATGCGGCATATCAAACAGGGGTGTACTCCCTTTTGCATGCAGTCACAGGGCAAACTCAAAACGAGTTGCTCAAAGATTTCTCGATTCCTCTCGTGCAACGGCAAGCCATTGAGCATTACGAGGGGGTTCTCGGGCAGATCCTCTGTACGGCGGAAGGATTCGATTTCGGAAGTCGCGGCTCTTCCGCTATGGGTTCTCTGAACATATCGGACAGCACGAAGATGGCGTTGCACTGCCAGGCAACGCTCGGCGTTGCGCTGGATGTACGCGCCTGACCACGCGCGCTTGCTCAACTGTTCCCTACGTCCGGACGACCCCTCCTCTGCGGACGTTTTGCTCGCTTGCATAGCGAGCTTTTTTTTTGGGTAATTCCTACCCAAACCGGACCAGAATGGGTTGAATGTCGAGGGTAGGAGTTACCTGCAGAAGCCCACGCAGCAACGGTTTCACGTCCTCATCGCGATGGTTGAAGCGGTCGCAGGTTTCAGCCAGATTTAAGCGGTCCCTGGAGAGGCCTGCGATGCATCCATCACCGTGACAGCTTCGTTAAGAAGCCCGCGCAGCCAACGCAGTCCCAGGTCGGATGTGCGATGCTGGTGCCATTGGACGGTCTGCTCCATGATCGGCACGGGAACAGGCAGCGGACGAATCGTGATGGGCAGGCTTCGTACCACCTGGTGGGCCAGCCGGCTGTGCATGGTGGCGATCCGATCGGTACCGACCACCAGATAGGCCGGCGCGAGGAAGCTGTAGGTGGACGTCTCGATGCGCCGAACGATGCCCAGTCGCTGCATTGACCAGTCTTCCAGTGCCGAGCGCGCCTCCCACGGTTCTACGACAACATGACCGGCAGCCATGTAGCGCTCCGCTGTGAGTTCGCCGTGGGCAAGCGGGCTTTGGTTCCACACCACACAACAGAACGTCTCTTCCAGCACAACTTCCGCGGGGTGCTCGGACGAGCAATACGTCTTGGGAATAATCAGCAGATCGGCTTCCCCTCGCTCGAGGGCGCGTTGAGGATCGGCAACCTGCGGACGCAGTTCGAAGCTCACGCCCGGCGCTTGTTGATAGGCAAGCGAGACCAGATGTGGGATCAGGGTCAGCATCGTGTAGTCCGAGACCAGCAACCGGAAACGCCGATTCGACTGTGCCGGAATGAACTCAGGCTGGGCGGCGACAGTTGCGTCAACGCGCACGAGAATGTCACGCACGGGGTCTTTCAAGCCTTCTGCACGCGGCGTCAATTCCATCCGTCGGCCAACTTGGGCGAGCAGATCGTCATCGAAGTACTCGCGCAGCCGTGCCAGCGCGTTACTCATGGCGGACTGGCTGAGGTGAAGTTTCTCCGCGGCCCGGCTGATGCTCTGCTCGCGCAGCAGCGCATCGAGCGCGACGAGCAAATTCAAATCAAGTTTGTTGAAGCGCATGCGCGCCGCCTCCGTTTAGGTCTTCCGCTGACATGCTAAGCGCCACGTCCAGCGTGATGTGCCTCTAGGGTTTTCCCTGCAAGTATTCACGGCATCGATACGGCAGATGGAAACGTTCAATTTGAGCGATTTCCGCGGCGATCTTAATCTAAACCCCATTCCGGCACAGCACTGTTCGCCAGTCCACGGGCCGGGATCAAAAGCGTCAGCAGTCGCGCGGCATTCACCCTTGCATTGCGCGCATTCAATGAAAAAAAGCGGCACCCGACACGAGGTGTCGCGCGTGAGGAGACCACATGAGCAAACGACTGGCTGCGGCGTGCACTGCCGCAGGTAGCATCACGCTGGCAGCATTGGCACCGCAAGCCGCCCATGCCTTGGAAGGGGGCGTTTCACCCTATCCAGTAGGCGCTGCCGGCACGAGCATCGCTGCCATGCCACCCATCCCCGGGGTGTTCTTGCTTGAGCAATTCAGCTACAGCTTTGCGAATGGGCTGTATGGGAACACCGGCGAAAAGCTGCCGATTCCCTTCCGCTCTTCGGCGCCTGTGGTCACGACACGACTGCTGGCGTCGTATACGGTCACCATGTTCGGTGCGAATGTGTACTCGCAGCTAGTCGTGCCGGTTGTGTCGCTGCATACGGATGTTGCGGGCCAGAGCGAGCGGCATGGCGGCCTCTCCAACATCACGGTGTCTCCCGTCATTCTCAAATGGTCGGTCACGCCAAGCCTTGCCGTTGTTACCGGTCTGGATTTCGCCCTAGCCACTGGCTCGTACAGCCCGACGCGACCGAGCGTTGCAGTGGGCTATACGTCGATACAGCCGGTGTTTGCAGTGCGCTACAACGTGCCGGACGGCATTGATCTCGGGATCACCAATCGGCTGCTCATCAACCGAGAGAACGGCGATACCGGATATCGCTCCGGCACTGCTTACGCGGCGGATTTCACTGCCGGATGGAACTTCGGCAAGTGGAAGGTCGGAGTGGCGGGTGGCTATCTGAACCAGTTCGCCGACGACAAGATCAACGGCACGACTATCGCCGGCAACCGCGCTCGCAGCTTCGGGATCGGTCCGTCGATCGCGTACGACGCCGGTCCCATCAGCATCAACCTCAATTATCAGCAGGGGGTGTACGCCGCCAATACTGCAAAGAGCAGCAGCATCTGGCTGAACGTCGCCATTCCCCTGTGGGCCAAGCCGCCGGGCCCTGGCAACGGTATCTGAAACGCAGAAAAGGAATCAGGATGTTTCGCTACTTCCCCACCAACTACGTCTGGAATCTGTCGGTCAATCTGGCCATCGAAATGGGCGCGCGCATCGGCGAGATCGAGGAGATGTGCGCACCGCTGCAGGAGGCGGCCAAACAGCCTGATGCAGCCGGCACGCGTGCATTTCGTGAAACGTGGTCGCGTATGGCGGACAAGCTGTGCGAACTCGCCGCCGAAGACGAGGCACGAGGGCGGGTACTGTCGGCTGGCGACAAGTACAACCGAGCCGCAACGTACTACCTCACGGGCGAACGCCTGCAGGCGCACGGTGCAGAAGGTCGGCTGGCGTTATACCAGCGCTCGCTGGAGGTGTTTGCCAAGAGCATCGCTGCCACTGGCGAGAACTGCGAGCGCGTAGAGATTCCATACGGCGACGGGCATCTCAGTGCGCTCTACGTCCGCGCGAATGGTGTGACCGGTCGGGCGCCGATTCTCGTACAGGTCAACGGTCTGGATTCGACCAAGGAGATGAAATACCGCGTCGGTCTGCCGCAGTGGCTCGCGCGCCGCGGTGTGGCCTCGCTCGTGGTCGACCAGCCGGGGACGGGCGAAGCGCTGCGGTTGCACAACATGCACGCCGTCTACAACACCGAGGTATGGGCCAGCAGGGTTGTCGACTGGCTGGAGACGCGCGACGACATTGACACCAAGCGTATCGGTTTGGAGGGCGTCTCGCTCGGGGGCTACTACTGTCCGCGTGCGGTGGCATTCGAGCCGCGCTTCGCGTGCGGGGTCGTATGGGGCGCCAACCACGACTGGCGCGACGTGCAGAAGAAGCGCCTGGCGCGCGAGGGGAGCTTTCCGGTACCGCACTACTGGGACCACGTCCGCTGGGTATGGGGCGCGCGCGACATGGACGACTTCATGCGCATAGCAGAGAGCGTGCATCTGGATGGCGTACTCGAGCGCATTCGCGTGCCGTTCCTGGTTACGCACGGCGAGAAGGATTCGCAGATTCCGGTGCAGTGGGCACACCGCACGTACGAGCAACTCATCAACAGCCCAAAGCGTGAGCTGAAGATCTTCACGGCGCGCGAGGGGGGTGTGCAGCACAGCAGTTTCGACAACTCGGCCAACGCCGGAGCCTACATCGCCGACTGGGTTGCAGAAACGTTGGGCGGCCGTACGGCGCCTTGATTTCAATTGATCCATCCCATCTGACCCATAGGACACCCATGAACATCATCGGACCCGATGCGCTGCTGTTTGGCGTGGATAATGTTGCCGCATGCGCGCAATATCTGACTGACTACGGCCTCAAGCCGATTGACGTAACGGCCAGCGGAGGCCGATTCGAAGCACTGGACGGAACGTCCATCCGCATTGCACACAAGGATGACGCGTCACTGCCGCCGTCGCTCGGCACGGCGAGCTTTCTGCGACAGACCGTCTACGGTGTGGCTGACGAACTAACACTGGAAGCGATTGCCACGGAGCTGCAGAAGGACAGGCCGGTTGAGCGGCATGCAGACGGATCAATCCACAGCGTGGACGATGCCGGCTTTGCGCTGGCGTTCCAGTTGACGGTCCGCCGCCCGCTGGCGCTGCCCGCAGAGCGAGTCAATGCGCCGGGGGCACCAGCACAGCGCCCCGCAAACACCGTGGGTGTCGATGCCAATGCCGTGGTGGCGCCGCGCACACTGTCCCACGTCGTCTATTTCGTGCCGGATGCAGCAAAGGCAGAGGCGTTCTATGTTGAACGGCTCGGTTTTGTCTGCACGGACCGCTTTCTCGGTGTCGGACCGTTTCTGCGGCCCGCCGGCACGCAGGATCACCATACGTTGTTCATGATCCAGACGCCGCCGTTCATGAAGGGCTGCGAACACTTCACCTTCCACCTCGGCGGCCCGACCGAGGTTATGCAGGCCGGTGCCCGGCTGGTGGAGAAGGGTTACCAGTCGTTCTGGGGCCCCGGGCGCCACCGCTTCGGCTCCAACTGGTTCTGGTACTTCAACAGCCCATTGGGTTGCCATGTGGAATACGACGCCGACATGGACCGCCACGATGCCGATTGGGTCGCGCGAGAAGCGCCGATGGGGGCCGATACCTCGCAACTGTTCCTGTTCCAGCACCGCGAGAAATGGGCCCCAGGCGGGCCGCCCCCGCCTAAGGCCGTGCCATCCGAACCTGGTGTGGAGTAGCGCTGTGTCTGCGCGCAACCGTGTGGCGCTCTGCCGCCTGGCCGAGCTTCCTGAAGGCAGTTCGCGCGGGTTCGACCCGCAGGGCACCGGCCAGGACTCGGTATTCGTGGTCCGGCAGGGCACGACGCTCCACGCTTACCGCAACGCCTGTCCACACCAGAGTGGAGCGCCCATGGCATGGCGCAAAGATGCCTATTTGAACGGCGACGGCACCCGCATCGTCTGCCATGCGCATGGTGCGCAATTTGATATCGGCTCCGGTGTGTGCGTGCTTGGCCCTTGCCTTGGACAAACGCTGGAGCCCGTCGAGATCGAGGTCGCTGCAGACGGCACCGTGATCCTGATGCCAAACAACAAGGAGACACCACAATGACATCCCCAGCGCAGAAGATCCTCGTGATCGGAGGCGGCTTTTCAGGCATGGCCGCCGCCATCCAATGCGCCAAGGTCGGCATGCAGGTCGACCTGGTCGAGATCGACCCCCACTGGCGCGCCTATGGAGCGGGCATCAGCATCGGCGGCCCCACGCTGCGCGCTCTGAAAACGATTGGCGTTTTGGACGCGTTTCGAGAGCGCGGCTATTGCGGGGATGGCGTCAACCTGTTCACGGCAAGTGGCCAAGCGTTGGGCCAGTTGCCCACCCCCCGCGTGGCTGGCCCAGACGTGCCCGGCGGCGGGGCGATCATGCGGCCGGTACTGGCGGACATCCTGGCCAGGGCCACGGTCGCTGCGGGCATCAACGTGCGCCTGGGTTGTACGTTCTCAACGATTGAGCAGCGCGCTGACGGGGTGGTTGTTGCTTTCACGGATGGCGCGCAGGGCACCTACGATCTCGTGATCGGCGCCGACGGGCTGTACTCGAAGGTACGCGAAGCGGTGTTTCCCGATGCACCGAAGCCGCAATACTGCGGCCAAGGGGTATGGCGGGCCGTCGTGCCGCGCCCGGCAGACATCACGTGCGCCACCATGTGGCTCGGGCAGAAGGTCAAAACAGGCGTCAACCCCGTTTCGGACGGCGAGATGTACCTGTTCGTGACGGAAGACCGCCCCACGAACGACTACGTGGACCCGCAGCATTGGCCCCACATGCTCTCGGACCTGCTCGCACCGTTCTCCGCGCCGCTGATGCAGACCATTCGCGGACAGATTTCGGCCCAGTCGCTTATCAACTATCGTCCGCTCGAACGTCTGCTGATGCCGCGCCCGTGGTTCAGCGGCCGCGTCGTGCTGATCGGCGACACCGTGCATGCCACGACGCCGCACATGGCAGCGGGCGCCGGGATCGGGCTGGAAGATGCCATCGTGCTGGCAGAAGAACTTCACCGAGCGGCCACGCTGGATGCCGCGCTCCAGGCATTCCAGAACCGCCGCTGGGATCGCTGCCGCATGGTGGTGGAAAACTCCGGCCGCCTGGGCGAGATCGAGATCGCCGGCGGAGACAAGGCAGAGCACGCCAGCATCATGCGCGACACGCTGATGAGCCTGGCGCAAGACATCTGACATGGAGAAGACCCCCATGGAATCGAATCTTCCGACAGGCGGCTTCGTGCGCGCAGAGCGAGGCGGTGGTGCCTCCATCAGCCGCGCGGGCACCCTTGCATTGCTCGCAGCGCACTGCGCCGGCATGGTCGATCTGGTGGCCTTGCCCGTCTGGGTAGGCACGTTGATCGGCAGCTACCACCTGGATGCGCAGCAAGCGGGCGCCCTCGTTACGTTATTTCTGGCGGGCGCCGTTGCCAGCAGCGTGTATTTCGCCTCGCGCCTGAACCGATTGCCAGGGCGTGTCGCTGCGTCTGCCAGCTTTGGGCTGGCAGCGCTGGCGTTCCTTGGCATGACGGTCTGGGGCGATAGCTATGCCGCCATGGCCGGCCTGCATGCCGGGGCGGGCTTGTCGGTGGGGTGCAGCCTGAGCCTGACACACGGCACCATCGGCCGCAGCCGCAACCCGCATCGGCTCTTTGCGGCAGCCGGCGTGGCATTGGGCTGCTTTGCCATTGCGTTTCTTGGTCTGACGCCCGGGGTGGTGGCCGCGCATGGCGGGCCGGCGCTTTTCAAGGTGTTTGCGGGCGTCATGGCCTTGGCGGCTGCACTGTGCGGGCTGGCGTTTCCGGGCGGCCTGAGGCAGGTGCGCGACACCTCGGGCACCGAGACGCGGCTAGCCCCTGAGGTATGGAGCGGCATGGTTGGTGTGGGGTGCATGGGATTGACGCAGGCCATGGTCTTCAGCTTTGTCCAGCGCATTGGCATGGACCACGGCTTCGGCCTGGCATCGGTGACCTCCGTACTGATCGCGCTGGGGTTGGTCAACCTGTTGCCGGCGCCACTGGCCGCCCTGCTGGAGTTGCATGTGCCCGCACGGCGAGTGGTGATGACCGGGCCGCTGGTGCAGGCAATGCTTGCGCTTGTGATCACCAACAGTTCCACATTTGCCCCGTATGCGGCAGCGACCGCCGTGTTTGCCGCCGTGATGATTTTCACGCACACCTTCGCGTTTGGCGTGCTGGCGCGCATGGATGCCACCGGCCGTGCCGTGGCGGCTACGCCGGCCATGCTGATGACGGGTGCTGCCATCGGCCCAATCGTCGGTGGCACGCTGGTCAAGTTTCTTGGCTACGAAAGCCTTGGCATGGCCACGATCCTGACGGCGGCGGCGGCAATCGGATGCTTCGCACGCCTGGGTCGCAACACCGTATCCGCAGGAGCCTCCGCATGAAGCCGTTGCGCCGCTTTGTCGATCTTTCCATCTACCTGGAGAACGACGTGCTGTCCGATCCGCCGCCCCTCGCGCCGAAGATCACCTATCAGAAGCACGCCGATACCTTGCCCGAGTTCATGGCGATGCTGCCGGGCACCAAGCCGGAAGACTATCCGGATGGCGAAGCCGCTGCTGCCGAATGGGTGACGCTCACCACCCACAGCGGTACCCATCTTGATGCGCCGTGGCATTTCCATTCGACCATGGACGCAAGCCTGGGGCACGCCAAGCCGTCGATCACGATTGATGAAGTTCCGCTGGAATGGTGCTTCCAGCCGGGGGTGAAGCTCGACTTTCGGCACCTGCCCGATGGCTACGTCGTGACGGCGGCGGACGTGGAGGCTGAACTGGCGCGCATCGGGCACGCCTTGCAACCCCTCGACATCGTTGTGGTGAACACCCGCGCGGGTTCGCGCTATGGGTATCCCGACTACCTTAATGCCGGTTGCGGCATGGGCTACGAAGCCACCATGTATTTGCTCGAGCGCGGCGTGCGCCTGACCGGCACCGATGCGTGGAGTTGGGATGCGCCGTTCTCCTACACCGCCAAGAAGATCGCGGAAACAGGGGACACCTCGTTGATCTGGGAAGGGCACAAGGCAGGGCGCGACATCGGCTACTGCCATCTCGAGAAGCTGCACAACCTGGAGGCATTGCCGTCAAGCGGTTTTGTCATCAGCTGTTTTCCACACAAGATTCGCGGCGCTTCAGCCGGCTGGACGCGAGCAGTCGCCATCTTTGATGTCGACAAGGAGGTGGCATGAGCCTGCCAAGCATTGAACGCATCGTCACCGGCCATGATGCCGACGGCCGGGCCGTCATCGTTTCGCAAGGGCCATTGCCGCATGTGGTGGAGATCGACGCAATACCGGGCACGGTGTTCCACGAGGTGTGGAGCACGTGCGGTGCCCCCGCGCCCGTCGATAACGGCCCCGATCCGACGCTTGGCGCGTTGATGTTGCCGCCGCCGCCCCAGGGCACGCGGTTTCGCTTTGTCGATATTCCGCCGGATACATCGGAATTTCTCTCGCATGGTGCCACCAGGATGCAGTCCGCTTTCGGCCAGATTGGTGATGTGCACGCTTCGACCGTCCGCGCAGATTCTCCGCACCCGCTGATGCACCGTACGGAGTCAGTCGACTACGGTGTAGTGATCGACGGCGAGATGACGTTGGTGCTCGACGATTCGGAGGTCGCGCTCAAGCCCGGCAGCGTCGTCATTCAGCGGGGTACCAATCATGCCTGGGCCAACCGCTCCAACCGGCCCTGCCGAATGCTGTTTGTGCTGATCGACGGCAGTTACGAGTCGACCATCGCCCAGGCTTTGCAGCCACGGCACGCGGAGGAAGCATGAAATTCGCCACACTTGCGCACACGGCGACCGACGGTCGGCTGGTACTCGTGTCGCGCGACCTGCACCAAGCGGTTGATGTCGCCCACATTGCCGGGTCGCTCATTGATGCACTCGAGCGTTGGGACGACGTGGCCCCGGCATTGCAGGCGCACTATGAAGCGCTCAATGCGGGCAGGCTTGCTGATGCGTTTATGTTCGATGCTGCGGCTTGCTTGGCGCCGTTGCCGCGCGCTCCACAATGGTGTGATGGATCGGCCTTCCTGAACCACGGCCGGCTGATGGAGCGTGCGTTCAATACGCCGCCCATTCCCGACTTCGATACCGTGCCGGTGATGTATCAAGGTGCGAGCGACGACATGCTTGGCCCTATGCAGGATGTTCCGCTGCCAAGCGAGGAGGATGGCATCGACTTCGAAGGCGAATTCGGGGTGATTGTGGGTCGTGTGGCCATGGGCGTGGGCGCGGCACAGGCATTGACGCAAGTTCGTCTCATCGTGCAGATCAACGATTGGAGTCTGCGTACGTTCGGCCCCCGTGAAATGAAGAGCGGTTTTGGCTTTCTGCAAGCCAAGCCTTCGACCAGCTTTGCTCCGGTCGCCGTCACGCCGGACGAACTGGGTGAACATTGGCGCGATGGCCGCGTGCAATTGCCGCTGCATGTTGAATGGAATGACCGTTGGTTCGGGCACCCATGCGGCAGCGAAATGAATTTCAGCTTTGGGGAACTCATCGCGCATGCGGCGCGTACGCGTCGGCTGTCGGCGGGCACCATCATCGGATCCGGCACCGTATCCAATGCGAGTCGCGCGGCGGGCTCGGCCTGCATTTCGGAGCGGCGGGTCATTGAGTTAATCGATCAAGGCTGCATCACAACACCCTTCATGAAGTTCGGAGATCGGGTGCGCATGGAGGCTAAATTGCCGTCCGAGGGGGTCGGCCCATTCGGGGTGATCGACCAACGTGTCGTGCGGGCAACGACCGACTAGGCGCACGTCGCATCGAGAAGCAGCCATGCACATTCTTATCACGGGCGCCGGCGGATTCGTCGGTAGGGGGCTGGTCCGCAGACTATTGGCCAGCGCGGATTCTGAAACGCAGGACCGCGTCACCCGTCTGACGTTGCTAGACGTTGCGGTGGGGCCGATTGACGATCCGCGGGTGCGAGTCATCGAAGGCGATCTCGCTGACGCCTCGTTGCTTCAAGCGGCGACAGCCGTGCCCGTAGACGTGGTCTACCACCTCGCCAGCGTGCCGGGGGGCGCGGCCGAACAAGACTACGAGCTTGGCCGCCGGGTGAACCTGGACGGCACGCAGCAGCTCATCGATGTTTGTCGGCGCGCGAGAAACCGGCCGAGGTTCGTCTTCGCGAGCAGTATCGCCGTCTACGGCCATGCACTGCCCAGCGCGATGGACGAGAGCAGCCCGGCAATCCCCGTTACGTCCTATGGCGCGCACAAGCTGATTGGCGAAATTCTGGTGTCGGATGCCACGCGCCGCGGTGAGCTTGATGGATGGTCCCTGCGTCTGCCCGGCGTGGTTGCCCGGCCACCCGTACCGTCCGGATTGGTGTCCGCCTTTATGAGCAACCTGTTCTGGGCGGTACGGGACGCTGCTCCGATCACGCTACCAGTATCCGCGTCGGCGACAGCGTGGTGGATGAGTCGACAGCGGTGCATCGACAACCTCCTGCACGCCGGCCGCACGAGCTGGCCCCACGCGTCGCACAGCCCTGTCGTGCTGCCCGTGCTGCGGTGCTCGATCCATGATGTGCTCGATGCATTGGGAGAACGCTTTGGCAGAGAGCGCCTGGCACGGGTGTCATTCGAACCACAACCTCGAGTTCAAGCGTTGTTTGGCGCTTACCCCGAGCTCGCAACGCCAAAGGCACAAGCCGCAGGGTTTTGCAGCGACGGCTCTGTGCAAGCCATGCTCGACCGCATTTTCGGGTGCGGCTGACAATTTCCGCACGTTTGATTTCTATTTTCCACACGGGAGTGCCCATGAAACGCTTGTCAGTTGCCGCTGCATTGCTTGCCTTGGCTACAAGTGCAGCTTGCCGCATTGCGATGGCCCAGAGCGGGCCGCTGGAGACATTTCAGCGCTATGTCCGGGCGGCAAATGCTGCGGATATGCAGAGCGTTGGCGCTTTGATCTCAGCGCATGTCGAGCGCTCGGATTTTGTCGGGTGCACACCGGCAATGGATAACAAGGCTTGCCTGGCGCATTACATCCGTACCACGGTCGTGGACGCCCACGGTCACCTGAACGAAGTTTCAACCGAGTTGCATGGAGATACCGTACAAGCGCGCGTTGAACTGCGCAGCGCCTTGACCGCCAAGGTTGGGGTGGAGCGGGTGGTTGGAACCGACATTGTTCGTGTTGCCGATGGGCAGATCGTGGCCTTCCGCTTTGCGCCCGACTTCAATGACGATCAAACCGTTGCATTCTTCGCTGCGCTTGGGATTGGGCCGGGCGCACGCAAGCCGTAGCCCAACATCGCTAGGTAAGCAACCCCGTTGCGGTCATTTTGAAACCATCTCTTGGGGCAGGACGACTCAATCGGTCAGAGTTCGTCTTTCCTCGGTCAGTGCCGATCCCCCATCATTTGGCCTTGGTTCCGGATTTTGGGGTTCCATATGCCGCCATGAACACCGCGACTGCGCGGGCGATGATCTCAGATATGCGGGCGCGGCTGATGTCGACAGGCACACCGAAGAGGCACAGTTCCACGCATTCGGCCTCATACAGCGCATGTAGATGCGCTGCGGCGACGTCCGGGTTGGCGCGCTTTAGCTTGCCTGCTTTCATGGCCTCGGCGATAAACTCGGTCAACATCCCCCAGCCGATCTTGGGGCCGCGCTCATAAAAGGCGCACCCGAGGTCGGACCGATTGCCTTCGCCGATGGCCAGGCGGCGGATCGCAAGAATCGACGGTTGCAGGATGGCATTCAGGTAGTGCTCGCCAAACACGATAAGCGTGTCGGCGATAGGGCCAGTCGATTTCAACTGCGCAAAGGCATCGCGGATCTCGTCGGCGGCGGTGCCGCTCATGATCTCCGCGAACATCTCTTCCTTTGAGCTGAAATAGTTGTAGAGCGTCGCCTTGGATGCGCCTGAGCGGGCCGCGATATCTGACATCGAGGCCTGATCGAAACCGACCTCCATGAACACGCGAAAAGCGGCGTCAACAATGGCTTGCCGTTTCTCTTCTGTCTTTTTGCGCATGCATGTTTTCCTGATCCTGTGCCGCATCACCGCAGCGAAAGCGAGAGTGTATGCCATCGACCGCCCTGCAATGGCGCAGAGGCCAACGTCAGATGGCTTCGGTGGTCGCGGTCTGATGGATGTTCTCTATACCGTCAACGCACGCACGCAGACACGGCTGGATATCGATGTGCACACCGTCGGCCAACGCGCCGGTGTGCTCCCGCAATAGTCCGATGCCAACGGCATGCAGATAGCGGGCGGCAGCCTCCGGTGTCATGTCGGCACGGAGTTGATTGCGCTTGCATGCGGCGCGCATCACGTAGCCTAGGTTTGCGATGGCGCGCGCCTTGAGGCGATCGATCTGGTCGATCGCGGGCTGAGGCCACTGGGCGCAATCGGCTTGCCGTAGAACAAGGCGCAACACTGGCCACTGCGGGTCGCCTTGCACGCATTGCATCCACTTGGCATGCAATTGCGCCTGGAGGAGTTGCAAGGGCCGCGGATGCATGGCGTAGCCCCACAGATCATCGCCGATGTCCAATGGCCAGCGCAGGCCGGCAAGAACGGCTGCCAAAAGTGCAGGCTTACCACCGAAATGCCCGTAAACCGCCCCACGGGTGACGCCCGCCTGAAGAGCCACATCCTCCAGGGTGGCGGCATGGACACCGTGCTGCGAGAACAGCGCAATGGCTGCATCGATGACGCGCTGGCGGGTCTGCGCTGCGCCGGCGGCGGTTCTTTTCGCCATCGATGCGATGCCTCAGACGCCGGAGGCCCGTGGCGTCGTGGTTGCGGCCGCTGCGGGCGTACCGGTGTTCTCTACCCAACCGCCGCCCAGCGTCTTGTAGAACGTTGCAAGGTTGGTAAAGCGGGACAGGCGCGTGCTGATCAGGTTTTGCTGCGCCGTATAGAGCGAGCGCTGCGCATCCAGCACGTTGAGGTAACTGTCGACGCCGCGCTTGAAGCGAGCGGTGGCTAGGACGTAGCTCTCGGCAGTCGCATCCACCAGCGATTGCTGCGCTTCGAGCTGCTGGCCCAGCGTGCTGCGCTGCGCCAGCGCATCGGACACTTCGCGGAATGCGGTCTGGATGGCCTTCTCGTACTGCGCCACGGCAATGTCGCGGTTCGTCTTTGCGATGTCCAGATTGGCGCGGTTGGCCCCGCCGTCAAAGATGGGCAACGAGATCTGCGGGCCGAAGCTCCACGCTCCCGAGCCCGCCTTGAACAGGCTCCCCAGGCTGGCGCTGGAAGTGCCCGCCGAAGCCGTGAGACTGATGCTGGGGAAAAACGCCGCCCGTGCCGCACCGATGTTGGCATTGGCCGCCTTCAAATCATGCTCGGCCTGCAGGATGTCGGGCCGTCGCTGCAGCAGGTCGGACGACAAGCCGGGCGGAATGCTGGCGAGTACGCTGCCGGCAGCCGCCGATGTATCGGGCAGCGATTGGGGCAGTAGCTCGGCGGGCACATCGGTACCGACGAGCAGCACCAGTGCATTGCGGTCCTGCGCGACCTGCGCCGTGTAGCGCTGGACGTCTACGCGGGCGCTGTCCACGCTTGTCTGCGACTGGCGCAGCGTCAGCTTGGACGCGGTGCCCAGTTCGTAACTGCGCTGGTTGAGCCGGTAAGTGTTGCTTTGGCTGACGAGGGTGTCCTGCGCCAGTTTGAGTTGGTCCTGGTCTGCGGCAAGCGTCAGGTACGCAGTGGCGACCTCCGCAATCAGACTGATTTGGCTGCTGCGGCGCGCCTCCGCGGTGGAAAGGTACTGCTCCAGCGCCTGCGCGCTGAGACTGCGCACGCGCCCGAAGAAATCCAGTTCATAGGCGCTGAAACCTAGCGTGGCGCTGTAGCTATGTGCGACCAGCGGTTGTCCGATGCCAGAGAGACCGGCCGGCGTGCGACTGGCGTTCTCATTGCCACTGGCCTTGACGGAGGGGAACAGCGCAGCGTCCTGCACGCGATACTGCGCTCGGGCTTTCTCGATGTTGAGCACGGCGACGCGAAGGTCCCGGTTATTCGCCAATGCCAGCTCAATGACCCGTTGCAAATGTGAATCGGTAAAGACTTGGCGCCAGCCAATCTGGGCTACCGGCGAGGCAGTCTCGCCAGCGGGGCTGTCTGCGGAAGGCGCTGCAGTAGCGACATCGGCAAAGGCCGTGGGCACAGGGGAGGCCGGCTGTTGGTAGGCCGGCATGAGGCTGCAGCCCGTCAGCATGGCGGCCAACGGGAGCAGTGTGGAGGAAAACGGAAAACGGATCATCTCGAACGTCCTTACGAGGCAGCGGCGTCGGTCGGTGGGGCATGAACGGGCGCCGTAGCCGGCCCGCGCTTGAACAGCCCCCGCACAAGCACAAAGAACAGCGGCACGAAAAAGATGGCGAGCACTGTGCCGGACAACATGCCACCGATGACAGCGACACCGAGCGCGTGCTGTGCACCGGCGCCGGCACCTGTGCCCATCACCATTGGCACCACACCGAGGATGAACGCCAGGGACGTCATCAGAATCGGCCTCAGGCGCATGCGCACGGCCGCCATGGCGGCATCGACCAGGCTCTTGCCGTGCTCGTTGAGCTCCTTGGCGAATTCAACGATGAGGATCGCGTTCTTGCACGCCAGTCCGATGGTGGTCAGCAGGCCCACCTGGAAATACACGTCGTTCATCTTCCAGGTGAGCACGGCACCCAGCAGCGCACCGAACACGCCCAGCGGCACCACCATGATCACCGAGAAGGGGATCGCCCAGCTTTCGTACAGCGCGGCCAGACACAGGAACACGATCAGGATCGACAGCGTGTAGAGCAGGGTGGTTTGCCCAGTGGAGGCCTTCTCCTGCATCGAGAGGCCGGTCCACGCGTAGCCGATGCCCGCGGGCAGCTTGGCGACGGCATCTTCGACGATGGCCAGCGCTTCGCCACTGGAGGCTTTGCCCGGCATGCCCATACCCAGGATTTCCATTGATGGCACGCCGTTGTAGCGCTCCAGGCGGGGGGAACCCGACGTCCAGTCGACCTTGGCGAACGCCGTGAAGGGGACCATGGTTCCGGCGCTATTGCGCACGTACCACTTGTCGATGTCGCCCGGGTTCATGCGGTAGGGCGCATCGGCTTGCAGCATGACTTTCTTGACGCGGCCCCGGTCGATGAAGTCGTTCACGTAGCTACTGCCCCAAGCGGTGGCAAGGGTGGTGTTGATATCGGAGATGGAGACACCGAGCGTTTCGGCTTTGTGCGCATCGATCTTGAGTTGAAACTCGGGCGTGTCTTCTTGCCCGTTGGGGCGTACGGCCACCAGGCGCTGGTCTTTGGATAGCGTACCGAGCAGCTGGTTACGGGCCTGCATCAGAGCGTCGTGGCCGAGGTTGGCACGGTCTTGCAGCATCAGGTCAAAGCCGGTGGCGTTGCCCAGTTCTGCCACGGCGGGCGGCGCAAAAGCGAACACCCGGGCATCGCGCAGAGTGGCAAAGAAGCCGAACGCCTTATCCACGACACCGTTGACGCTGAGCGCCTCGCCCTTGCGCTCGTTCCACGGGCGCAGCTTGACGAAGGCAAAGCCCATGTTCTGGCCGCTGCCTGCAAAGCTGAAACCCGCCACGGAGAACACGCCTGAAACTGCGTCCTTCTGGTCGACCAGGAAGTGGTGTTCCACTTGGCGCAGCACGTCTTCGGTGCGCGCGTTGGTGGCGCCCGGCGGCAGCTGCGCCAGGACGAACAGCGAGCCCTGGTCTTCATCCGGCAGGAAGCCGACCGGCAGCTTCATGAAACCCACCACCACCAGCGCGAACAACACGCCGTAGACCACCATGTAGCGCCAGCCCTTGCCCAGCATGTGGCGCACGATGCCCTGATACCGCTGATTGCCGCGGTCGAAGGTCCGGTTGAACCAGCCGAAGAAGCCGGTGGTGGCCTGCACGTGGCCTTTCTCAACGGGCTTGAGCAGGGTGGCACACAGGGCAGGGGTGAGCACCAGCGCCACCAGCACCGACAGCGTCATTGCCGACACAATCGTGATCGAGAACTGCCGGTAGATCACACCCGTCGAGCCCTTGAAGAACGCCATCGGCACGAACACAGCAGCCAGCACGAGTGCAACGCCGACCAGCGCGCCCGTGATCTGCCCCATCGACTTGCGCGTTGCCTCCTTCGGTGAGAGGCCTTCCTCACTCATCACGCGCTCGACGTTCTCCACCACCACGATGGCATCGTCGACCAGCAAGCCGATGGCCAGCACCATGGCAAACATAGTCAATGTGTTAATGGTGAAACCGCACGTAGCCAGCACGCCAAACGTGCCCAGCAACACTACCGGCACTGCGATGGTCGGGATCAGCGTGGCGCGAAAATTCTGCAAGAACAGATACATCACCAGGAACACCAGCACGATGGCCTCAACCAGCGTGCGCACTACCTCTTCAATCGAGATGCGGACGAATGGCGTGGTGTCGTATGGCTTCTGCACCTTCATGCCTGGCGGGAAGAAGCGCTCAAGTTCGGTCACGCGGGCGTCGATCGCCTTGACGGTATCGAGTGCGTTGGCGCCTGTCGCCAGCTTGATCGCCAGGCCGGCGGCCGGCTTGCCGTTGTAGCGCCCGACCGTGTTGTAGTTCTCGCTCCCCAGCTCGATGCGGGCGACGTCGCGCAGGCGCACCTGCGAGCCATCGGTTTGCGTGCGTAGCAGGATGTTGCCGAATTCTTCGACAGTCTTGAGGCGCGTTTGCGAGGTGATGGTCGCATTGATCTGCTGTCCCGCCAATGCCGGCATGGCACCCAGTTGGCCTGCGGAGATCTGCGCGTTTTGCGCTTGGATGGCGTTCTTGACGTCCAGCGGCGTCAAACTGAAGTTGGAGAGCTTGTTCGGATCCAGCCAGATGCGCATGGCGTACTGCGAGCCGAACAGCGTCGTGTCACCCACTCCTTCCACCCGGCTGATCGCGTCCTGCACGTTGGCGGCCACATAGTCGGACAGGTCGGAGCCATTCATGCTGCCGTCTTCTGAAGTGAAGGCCAGCACGTTCAGGAAGTTCGTGGCGGATTTGGCCACCTGCACGCCTTGCTGTTGCACCTCCTGTGGCAGCAGCGGTGTGGCCAGCGCGAGTTTGTTCTGCACCTGCACCTGCGCGGTATCCGGGTCCGTGCCGTTTTCGAACGTCAGCGTAATGGTGGCGGTGCCAGAAGACTCGCTGGTGGACGCCATGTAGCTCAGGTGGTCCAACCCCTTCATCTTTTGTTCGATGATCTGGGTGACGGTGTCTTCCAGCGTTTTGGCCGATGCCCCCGGGTACGTGGCCGTGATCGACACGGCCGGTGGTGCGATGCTCGGATACTGCGCGATGGGCAATGTGGCGATGGCCAACGCACCCGCCAGCATCACGATGATGGCCAACACCCACGCAAAAATGGGGCGGTCGATGAAGAAGCGTGCCATGGTGGTGTCCCGGATCAGTTAGCGGCCACGGTCGCCGGCTTGGAAGTGGATGGTGCGGGTGCCTTCGTTGTCCACGGGGTTGTCTTGACCTCTGCGCCGGGCAATGCACGCGGCAAACCGTCCACCACGAGTTGATCGCCCACGCGCAGGCCCGAGCGTACGAGCCATTGGTCGCCGACGGTGCGGTCGGTTTCCAGTGCACGCCGCTGCAGCTTGTGGTCGGCTCCCACCACATAGGCGAAGGGCTTGCCGGTGCTGTCGCGTGCCACGGCCTGCTGTGGTATGAGCACAGCCTCATCCTTCACGCCTTCGGCTAGCACCGCACGCACATACATGCCAGGGAGCAGCACTGCATTCGGGTTGGGAAACACTGCGCGCAGCGTCACCGAGCCGGTGTTCTGGTCGACCGTGACATCGGAAAACTCCAGCCTGCCTTCCAACGGATACGTGCTGCCGTCTTCCAGCTGCAACCGCACAGTGGCCGCATTGGCCCCGGCCTTTTGGAGGTCGCCTCGCGCCATCGCTTGTTTCAGGCGCAGCAGCGCGGCGCTGGGCTGCGTCACATCAACGTAGATCGGATCGAGCTGCTGAATCGTTGCCATCGCGGTGGTCTGGTTGGCGGTAACCAGGGCGCCGGGTGTCACGCTTGATTTGCCGATGCGCCCCGAGATAGGCGCGTCCACGCGGGCATAAGCCAGGTTGATGCGGCTTGTCTCTACGTTGGCTCGGGCGGCTGCCACATCGGCTTCGCCCTGAGCCAGGGCGGCCGCGGCATCGTCGTAGTCCTGCTGGCTGACGGCCTGGATGGCCACGAGCTCCTTGTAGCGCTCGGCTTTCAGGCGCGTGCTCTTGAGGTTGGCTTGCGCCTTGGCCAGCGCGGCCACATTGCTGTCGTAGGTGGCTTGGTACGTGGCGGGGTCGATCTGGTAGAGCGGCTCACCCGCCTTGACGTCGCTGCCTTCGCGGAACTTGCGTGCCTTGATGATGCCGTTGACCTGCGGCCGCACATCGGCAATCAGGAATGGAACGGTGCGGCCGGGCAACTCTGTACTGAGTGCCACGCGCTGCGACTGTACGGTCACCACACCCATGGTTGGCGTGCCCTCCGCCGGGGGCGCGCCGCCGGGCGGCTTGCCGCAGGCAGCAAGTAAAGACGCTGCCGCAAGCGCGGCCAGCAATGAGGGGATAGCAGATGGAGTCGAGTGCATGACAGCTTCCTAAGTATTCGAGGCACCGCGAGATAAAACTAAACTGAACGGTATAGTATAAATATGATTTGATGTGGTCAAGACCGCGCGCTTTCCAGATCGGAAATGGTGCGTTGCGGCTTCGTTACGTTCGTTTCGATAGACCGTCGTCTGCGTCAGAACCCGCACCCGTGACCGGGCGAAACGCAGGCGTGCTGGCACCGTCGGGCCGGAGGTGGTGTTGCCCGGCAGCTGGCGGGATCTGCCAGTACGAAACTCCCGCTGAGCGCGTACGGACGCATTTGGAGTGAGCGATTGAGGGGCTGCCAGCGGCGTTGGCAACGGGTTGTTAGTGCTCTTTTCCCGCTCACAGAGTCCGGGCGTACGCGCCAAGACCCTCAAATAATCTCAGCACGCCCGTCCGATTCTTGACACGCATGAAGGGGGCGTGGGATACGACACGTGCAAACGAGGCACCCCACTTCCGTGGGGGGATGACTGGCCCCTGTGTCAGTGCCGCAGATTTGACGACAACAAGAAATCGGGAGGGTGTATGAGCAACAAACAGGTATCACGAGCCCCGCTGGCGGGCTCCAGAGCAAACCATTGGCGCGGCCACTTCACGATCGGGCGAGGGTCTTCAGGGCGAGCCGCATGAACGACGCTTCGACCTTTAACGGCTCGTCCAGGCTCTCCGGATCGCCTGCGGCGCGCTGAGCACTGCACAGATAGCAGTGGTGGGTCCCTGGCGGCGGAACGCTCCGTCGCCTTGCGCGTACTCGCAAATCACGGCACGCACTCGCGGGCTGCCTTTGTCTCTCTTGATCGTGAAAACCACCATGTTGCTGACAAGCAAACAATTCTTCGCAACCATTTCCGCCGCCTTGCTGCTGGGTGCGTGCGGTGGCGGCGGCAGCGATGCCACAACAAGCGCGCTCTCAACCGGCACGAGTTCGACCTCCCCCGGCGCGGGTGCCACGCCAAGCCCAACGGATGGTTCCGGCGGCACGTCTGGCTCGACGGCGTCCGTGGCACCCTCCGCCGGTTGGGCCAACGTCAAGATGGGCGGCGGCGGGTACGTGCCGGGGGTGGTCTACCACCCGACCGTGGCCAACTTGCGCTATGCGAGAACAGACGTCGCCGGTGCCTACCGCTGGGACAACACTGCCGGCAACTGGACCGCAATGACCGATGGCTTCAGTCGCCTTGATGGCGGATACGTGGGTGTCGAAAGCCTGGCTGTGAATCCGTCGAATGCCAATGCGGTCTACATGACAACGGGCATGTACGCGTCATCCGGAAACGGGCGTTTCTACTACTCATCCAATCAGGGCAACACGTGGAACTACGTGACGCTGCCCTTTCCCGTGGGATCGAACAACCAGGGCAGGGCGATCGGCGAGCGACTGGTAGTTGACCCGAATCGGCCTTCGACCATGTTCTATGCGTCTCGCACTGCCGGGCTCTGGAAAAGCACGGACTCCGGCATGCATTGGAGCCAGGTCAGCTCGCTGTCGTCCTACGTCATGACCTCGACCGATATCTCCAGCGCCAGCCAGGGGAGCCCTATCGGCGTCGAGTTTGTCGTGCTGGACGTCACCGTTCCAACCACAGGCTTTACGCCGACCGGCAACGCGACGCCAACGATTTACGTGGGTGTGGCACCCGACTACAAGAGCCTGGCGGGGCTCGGCGCCTACCTCTACAAGTCGATCGATGGCGGTTCAACGTGGTCGGGCGTTGCGCTTCCCACTGCGGTCACCAGCGCCATTGCGAGCAACCAGATACATATTCCGCATCTGGCCCGTGCAGCTGACGGCATGCTGTATGTCCCATTCACGACCGGACCGGGCCCGGGTAGCGGTGGGCCGTCGCTCCTTTACAAGTTTGACGGCGGCGCGACGTGGACAAAGCTGATCGCCTCTGGCGAGGGCCAGTACTACGGCGGTATCGGTGGCATTTCGGTGCAAGGCAGCGGTGCGATGACGAAAATTGCATTTGGCGTGTCGGGCACATGGGGCGACTCGGCATGGGTGCAGGTTGCCATGCGCTCGGCCGATGGTGGCCAGACTTGGTCGGAGTTCGGCAGGTCAGGCGATGTGAACGGAACCCACAATTTCCATGACGCATCTGGCACGACAGGCGCTTCGTCGCCCGAGTATTGGGGCTGGACAGACGACCTCCAGATCGATCCCTTCAATCCCGATCATGTGTCTTATGTGACTGGCGGCGGTGTGTGGTCGACGCGCGATGCGTTCTCCTCGTCAACACCGCACTGGAGTTTCGAGGTCAACGGGATCGAGGAGATGATCAACCTCGCGATGGTGGCGCCGCCGCCTGGCGCATCCTATGTACTCGCCAGCGGGCAAGGGGATACTGGCCTCTATGTCCACACGTCGTTGACCGCGGCCGCGACGCGATCCCCGAACCTCGGTGCGTCGCCACCCCTTGGGAAGGGCGGTAACGGAACGGGCATCGACATGGCTTGGAACAATCCGGCCTACATCGCCGCAGTCGGCACGTTCGGTACCTCCAAGGGGGCCTATTCGACCGACGCCGGCGCCAGTTGGACGAGCTTTGCCAGCGTGCCTCCGGTGGCAGCGACGCACTCGGGCGATCAATCCAGCGTGGTGGTTACGGCGGATGGCGCCAGCGTGATCTGGGCAATTGCCGGTGCGGTGCCGTACTACACCACCGACAGCGGCGCCACATGGACCGCGACCAACCTGCCAGCTCCTGCGGTCGCGTATCACATGGCGGCTGACCGCAAGAACCCGCGCAAGGTCTACGCCTACGAGCATGGCGGCAACTGGTGGTACCCGTCCAATTCCGGCAAGTTCTACTACTCAACCGACGGTGGGCACACCTTTAGTGCCAGTTCACAAACCTGGGCGCCCAATGGCTTCAATGTGACGGACTTGGCGGTCAACCCCTTTGCCGAAGGCGACCTCTGGCTGGCCGACGCCAACAATCTCTGGCATTCCGTCGATTCCGGCGCCACATGGACGAAGCTGACCGGTATGGCAACGGTGGGCGCGGAACCCACCAACGTACACGGGGCCATCAAGGTCGCCCTGGGTGTGCCTGCAACGGGCGCCGCTTACACGGCAGCCGTCTATCTGGTGGGTACGGTCAACGGCAAGGACGCTGTGTATCGCTCGGACGACAAGGGCGCAACGTGGGTCCGTATCGACGATGACAACCATCGCTACGGAGGCGTCTCGCGGATTGTCGCGGACACCGGCGTCTACGGTCGCCTGTTCATGTCGGGCCGAGGCATGCTCTACAACTACTGAACGACGAGTGCCGACGTTTGATGGCGCTGGGGAGCGTGCAGTGCGCCAATCCCAAAAGGGCCTATCTCCTGGCGCACCATGCAATACGTGCACGGCGGCAGAGCACGCCGTGCCGATATGGCGATCCTATGCGGCGGACGAGTGGGCAGTCGACATTGCTCAAAGCTGCTACCGAGCTTCAATCGTCCTTTGTCTTTCTCAGAATAAAGATGGCGAGGCGACGCACGGTCGCTTTTCAAGCGTTCGGGCGCCCCTCGGCCATTAAGAAAGTACAGAGAAGATCTTAGTGCTTCTGTACTTTTGCGCTGCCGGCAATATCGTCAGCCGTCGACTTGATCTTATGGGCGAGGTTTGAGAAGAATGCATCCATCTTGTGCGTTGCATTCTCGAGGTTTTGATTCGGAAGCTTGTCGGGGCCGCCCGCAATCTTCGGCGGGTGGGAAACGTGGTGACCGGTGAGTGCGTTCGAAATTTTGCTGAAAATGCTCATGTTAACTCCTGGTTAAATAAATCAAGTGACCGAATAATTGGCTGGTCAGGTAAGAATTTAATCCAGGTTTCCGAAGGCGCAGGCAAGATTTCCGAATATATCAAGACAGGCGCGAAATTCCGGCTCGTAGCGCTGAAATGCCGCTTGTTTTGTGCGTGAAAACGGATGGGTCGACGGCCTGATTGTGGTGTGGGCCATATCTTTCGGGTGCGGCTGCATCTTTTCGCCGTTGTCGTTATTAATCCATTTGCGCCGATTTAACCTATTTGAGCCAGACCGATTGTGCCTAAGGGTTGTTCCCGCATGGCGGTTTCATCGGGTCCGGCAGAGGTTGTCTTATTTTGTTCAACGCCTTAAACAGGAAAAAATCATGAAGAACGTGATCTGCTGCTTTCTCCTCGCTTTGACCAGCACCATCTTTGCGCAATCGTCGTACGCTCAGGCCGCCGATATGAGCAGCAGTCAGCAAGGTAGCGGCGTCTCCGATATGCAATCGTCTTCGGATAGCGACATCGCGGGCTCGGCTGCCTGCATGGGCTGCCACTGAGGCCCCTGAAGACGTGAGCTGAGTGCAGCTCCGTGGGGCCGACGTCAGCACAGTCCTGCAGGTGGTGATAAGACCATTTGCAGGGCTTGCACTACACGTCGGCGCCGCCCAATCGGCAATCCGAAGCATCACCGCGCTCAGGTTCAGGATCAGTTGACTGAATCCGAACCACCAATTGTCCGATGGCCGATCGGGATTCGATCCCGAGCTTATCGAAGATCCTCGCCACGTAAATTCTGACTGTCCAATAGCTGATCTTCAGCGTCATGGCGATCTGCTTGTCGGACATGCCCTGCAAGATCAGATGGCTGACTTCAGCTTCTCGCCAGGTCATGTCGAAGTACTGGACAAACCAAGCAGCTGACCCGACAGTGTCCGCCAAGAGATGTACGGTGGTACAGCCGTGGATCGGGCCAGCGCCATCCTTCCAACGTTCGACACAGAGCACGAAGCCGCTCCACGTCATATCAGCCGGGAGCCCTTCACCGATGCGGCATAGCAAGCCGCACAGAGCATCTCGTCTTTCTCTTCCAAGACTTGCCTGTAGCGTGCGTGCCCGGCGATTGGGCTGTGGGGGCTGTCCAGGCTTCAGCACAAAACGCAGGTTGCCTGCTGAGACTGCATTGCTTTGCGGGCGGCTCGCTTGACGCAGTCGATGCGCGTTCAGCAGATAGGGCTGGAGCAGTTGAAGCAGCGTCTGCTCGCGCACGCCAAAGCGTTTTTTTGCATCGCTGGTACCGAACCTGTAGTCGAGCAGCATGCCCGTGCCGTCCTCCACAGACATGCTAATGCCGGGATAAGTCCGGTGGCGCGTCAGAAAATCAGCGAAGTACTCTGTGCGCTTGAGCGCACGGTAGTCCATCAGGCTTTCGACGATTAATGGCCCTGGGCAGCCCCGTAGCAGTGGCGAAATTGGGTCTACGGTCTGGAAGTGGCGTCGGTATTCCGCATGCATGCTGTCGTCGCGACCCCAGCCGCCTGGCTCCTCCAGTACGCGTCCTCCTTCACGCCAAACCAGGTGCCCGACAACGTCAACATGGAGAAGCGAGCCGAGCGCTCCGACGAGATCCGGGCGATGTACAAAACTATGTGAAGACGCCTGTTGCAGTTCTGTAGCAACGTGCAACAAGGCGCGGACATCATCTGTGGAGAGGGTCATCATGCGGCCGGGTAAAGAACGGGTCAGCGATCGCGCCGGTGGCCCTTGGATCCGGCTTCGATTGAGCCGGCCATCCGTTTCATACATTCGTGGCGGCGTGGGCCACCCCTGAGAACCGGGTCGCTCAAGCGCAAGTCGATGCCGTTCCTCAGGGGCATCACTCAACTGGGCGTGACGGATGTGTCCTGACCGTTGACGCGGACGATTACCGGTTGCTTATTGGGTGCCTTGTCGGCAACGATGGTGTACGAGACGACTTGCCCGTTGCTCCATTCGCAGTCCACCCGATATCCACCACGCGCCCGCAGGCCCTTGAATCGCCCAGCGGATTTCCATGCGGCAGGGCACGCTGGCAGCAGCACGATCTTCCCCTCGTGGCTTTGCAGCAGCATTTCGGTCACCGCACCGCTGATGCCGAGGTTGCCATCGATCTGGAAGGGCGGATGATTGCAGAACAAGTTCGATAGCGTGTTGTAAGTCAATAGGCCTCTGAGCATGATCTGGGCACGCTCGGCGTCTCCGAGTCGCGCAAAAAGAGCGCAACGCCACGGCCACGTCCACGAACGCCGGCTATCGCCGGAGACCGTTCCCGCGGTGAACGTAATGTTGCTTCCGGGTGGCTCACCGCAACGGGCCTTCAGCGAGACGAGCGCGGCTGCAGCGAAGGCTGGTGTTTTGGACGGGCTGATTTGGCGTCCTGGATATACCGCGAAGAGGTGGGATGTATGACGGTGAATGTCCGTCGGATCGTCGCGGTCGGTTTGCCACTCTTGTAGTTGCCCCCAACTGCCGATCTTGTTTGGCGCCAGATCCGCCTGCATTTGAGCGACGGTCGCTCGGTAGGCCGAATCGACGTTCAGTTTGGCAGCGGCATCCTGATAGTTCTGGAACAGGTCCCAAATGATCTGCTGGTCGTACATCACCCCGTCTTCGCGCGGTCCGTGCTCGGGCGACCATCCGTTTGGCGAGACCAGCGTCCCATTGGGCAGCCTCTTCAAGCGGTCTTCCCAGAACTGGCAAATCTCCTTGATAAGCGGATAGGCGATGTTCCGCAGATAGTCGATGTCCTGCGTGAATGCGAAGTGCTCGTACAAATGTTGGGCATACCAGGCGCTGGCGACCGTGTTCCACTCCCAACCGTTCCCGCCGAAGATGCTTTGACTGGTTCTAGCTGTCCAACCCCGGTTCGCGCCCAATGCCGCCTTTGAGGCAGCTCGGCTGGGCCCGGCAACCTGGGCGATGAAGTTGACAAGAGGCAGATGACAGGAGGGCAGATTCGTGCTTTCGGTCCCCCAGTAGTTCATCTGTATGTTGATGTTGGTGTGGTAGTCGCTCGCCCATGCAGGTTGGTTGTCCTGATTCCAGAGTCCCTGAAGGTTCGCCGGCAGTCCATTCGGTCGCGACGAGCTGACGAGCAGGTAGCGGCTGTAATCGAACATGGTCTGCTCCAGCGATGGGTCTGCAGCCCCGGCGGCATAGGCGGCCCTTCGCTGGTCGGTAGGCAGAGCCGCCGTTGCAGAATCGGTGTTCCCCCAGTTGACCGAGGCTGTGGAGACCATCGCGCTGAAATCGGTGACGTGCGAGTCGTGCAGTGCTCCGTAGCTCTTCGCAGCGGCTGCGGCCAGAGCAGCCGAAACAGCCGACTGAGGATCGCCGCCGCGCCACCCCGACGCGTAATCCATTTTGTAGTTGGTGCGTGCATCGAGAATGAGCAGAAGACTCGTGCAACCACTGAACGCCAGCGCGCTACCCACCGCAGAGAGTTGCCCCCCCGTCGCGATGACCTGAATTCCGCAGGCGTACTTGAGTGCGTTGGCCATCGTCCCGGAAAACGTCAACCGCCCGGCGTTCGGATCCACGCTCGTGCTGGTGCCTTGATCAGATGTCAGATTGATCCGTCCAGAGAGACCCTGCGTGCCGCTGGCGACGTAGCGGAACACCATCACGTCATCGACCTTGCTGGCGAAGGCTTCACGCGTGATTTGAAGATTGCCGATGCCGAAGGTGGTGGTATGAATCGCGCTCCCTAAGTCGAGGGCGCGGCGATATTCCGAGACTGCGGCACACGAAGCCGTCGTAAAACCGTCACCCGTCAGCGCGATCTCCGCCACCTGGAAGTGGCTGACGCCGGCCCTGGGCGTAAAGGTGAACCGGTACAAGCTGTAAGCGGTGGTGTTTTGAAAGCTGAACGTTTGCGCAAGCTTTCGGCTCGGAAAAGGCGCATTCGGCGCGCGGGAGTCCAGCGTGGTCCAGCTGATGCCGTCGTTCGAGGCCGACAGTGTCCATTGCTGCGGATCGCGCTCCGGTACATCGTTGGCGCTGGTCAACGTGTAGGCGTTGATCGCGGCCGGGCGCGGCAAACGCGCCTGCCACATGACCGAAGAACCCGGCTGTTCGATGCACCACTTGGTATCGGGCGATTGGTCCGACGTCTTGAGCAAATCCTCACCACCCGTGCTGCTGCCCGCAGCTTGTCCGGTCGGCGACGACAGATACAGCGGACGCGGCTCACCCAGGCTCACGCCGGCCAGCCCGATTTCCGCCACCTGGAAGTGGCTGACGCCGGCCTTCGGTACAAAGCTAAACCGATAGAACCGGTAGGCCGTGTTATTGGTGAAGTTGAATGACCTGGTGAGAAATCGGCTCGCGAACGGCGCATCGAGCGTGCGCGAGTCCAACGTCACCCAACTGTTGCCGTCATTGGATCCGCTCAAGGTCCATTGCTGGGGGTCGCGCTCGGGGACGTCGTTGGCGCTGGTCAGCGAATAAGTCGCAACCGCGGCTGGTGTCGACAACTCGGCCTGCCAAGTCACCAGATTGCCAGGGCTATCGATGCACCATTTAGTGCCGGTGTTTCCGTCGACGCTTTGTGCTACGCCTTCAGCAGCGCTACTACTGCCCTGCGCGGACCAGCCAATCACCGCAGCGCGGGGGACGAAGTCGAGCACAACGTTTCCGAACGAACGATAACTTCCGAAGCCGGTCACGCTCGTGTCGAAGGCCTCGTCGTTCTGGCCAGCGGTGGCATTGTCGTAGTTGTTGATCCCTCCCCATAGGCTTTGCTCATTGAATTGAATGCGCTCGGACAACGGGCCTCCGAACAGCATGGCGCCCAAGCGTGCATTTCCAATGGGCAAGGCTTCGGACTGCCAGTCCGTTGCCGCACTGCCATACCAGAGACTCCGGCCCAGCGGTTGTGCGGCCGTGGCGCCTTGCGTAAGGGCCTGTGATAGGGCGGCCGGGCGCAATGCTGCGCTCTCTGGACTTGCTGATTCGGCTTCGCCGTCCCCGCCGCAGGCATGGAGCAGGGGAGTCGCCGCAATGGCGCCGCCCAACTTCAGAATCGCACGGCGGTGCGGGTCGTATTTGATCGTCATTCAGATGTCTCCTTCACGTCGCGCAGCCACGAGCGGTCGGTCATCGAACCGCTGTGTGTGCGGCTTTTTTTGGGCACGCAATGGGCCATGAGGTGCCGGATACGGCCCCGTGGACATTGCAAGCTGCAGGGGACTGTCGCCAACCTCGGTAGGCGTCTTCGCCATCGACCGCATATGGCCTTACGGCAGGCTGTACGGTGGGGTCAGCAGGGGATGTGGCGCCCATCTTGGCTTCGTGCATCAGGTAGGGGCCGATACAGGAGCCAACCAATGCTGCGGCAGCCACGGTCGTGCGATGGGCGAAGCGACGTTGAAGGAACAGGGGAACGGACGGGGGTAGCTCAATGACTTGGCTATGGCCGCCGATAGCGGTCGAACTGCGTGGAGTTGCCATGGGATTGTCTCCGGCGTGCAAGTTTGCGAATTGCATCGATGTCCGATGCGCGCCTCGCCTCTCTCGACGCTCATCAGTGAATATAGTATTTATATTTGAATCAATGAGCGTCAAGAAATGCGCCCTAGGGATTTGCCCTACTGAAGCCGCGTGCAGTCCTTGGCTATTTGTGCTCGGGCCAGCGTCACCTTAAGATTTGCTCCCCTATGGACAAAACCACTATCTCTCCCGTTGAGGCGGGCGCCGATCGCTATCGCGCGCCGGCGCTCGACAAAGGTCTCGATATCCTCGAGTTGCTGTCCGAGTATCCCGATGGCCTCACGCGTGCCGAAATCGTCAAGGCGCTCGGCCGCAGTGCCAACGAGATCTATCGCATGCTCGAGCGGCTCGTCGCCCGGCAGTACGTGACGCGGTCCGCCGGTGGGGACCGCCACGCGTTGAGTTTGAAGATGTTCGCGCTGGCGCATCGACATCCGCCCGTCAATCGAATGGTCACGCAAGCGCTTCCGGTGATGGACGCCTATGCCCGGCAGGCGGAACAGTCCTGCCACTTGGGCATGGTTGACCGCGGCAATGTGCTGGTGATCGCGCAGGTGCCCGGTCCGGGCACCTGGGGCTTGTCGATCCGCCTGGGTGCGCGCGTGAGCCTGCTCGACACCGCGTCCGGCCATGTGCTGCTGGCCTGCCAGAGCGACGAACGCCGTGCGCAGATGCTCGGTGAGCACATTGCCGTGGAGGGCGAAGAGCCTATTCCTGCCGGCGAGTTGGATGAAACACTGCAGGGCATTCGTGCCGTGGGCTATAAGCAATGCGAGAGCCGCCAATCCTTCGGCGTGGTCGATATTTCGTTCCCAATCCTGGGGCCGGACGGGAATGCCTTGGCGGTATTGACGTCACCGTACATTCGTCGCATCGACAAGCATGCAGGGCCATCGCTGGATGAAGCTCGCGTGCTGCTGCAGCAGGCGGCGCAAGAGCTGTCACTCAACAGGCAAGAGCGCGACGATAAAACTTAGGAGCGATCGTGCGGCTATGGGCCGGCCGTTGTTCGAATTTGCCCTGTTGCTGGTCGAAATGCTGAAGCCATATCCACGCGTCGAAATTGTGCTCACGACGTCCTGGCTCCAAACGCTGGCTGCTGATACGGTGATTTCTTACCTGCCGCCAGAGCTTGCCCGCCGGGTTGTCGATACGACCAGGCTGCTTAAGCCTCGTCTTAGCTACGAGCAGAGCGGTGCTGGCCGCACGGACGTCATCGTCTCCTATGCATACGGCAAGCGCCTGAAGAACTGGCTGGCAATCGACGATTCCACATACGGTTCTACGAAATTTGGTCGCGAGCCGGGCGCGTTGATGGAGCACTTCGTTCTTCTCGATTCTGCTCGCGGGCTCGGCGACGAGTCAGCACAACAGCGTATACGGAAGTGGCTGATTCAGGTCCACAGTGCAAAATGCGTGTGACCAATCGCTGTTTGCCGCCGCGCCGGAACTCCTCGCTGTTCGACTGTTCTGAGTCCGGCCTAGGCTTGTCCGAGAGCATTTGATCTACAGCGCCTTTACGCAGAAACCAACTCATACTCGACAACCTCAATCTCTTTCGCGGCAACTTCCAGGCAACGTCACGGTTTCGTCACATATCAAATTTAGTCTCCAGCGCCAGTATCGAGTGATGGTTCCAGGGGATTAAACATGAAACACATGTACGGCTTGGCAGCCGCCTTGGCTGGCAGCATTCTTGTCGCCGCCTGCGGTGGCGACTCTGTATTGAGCAATGGCACCTCTGCTGCGCAGAGCCAGCCAACGCGAACGATCATCATGGTCTGGGACGGGTTGCGCCCCGACTCGGTCAACGCTACGGATACACCGAATCTGTACGCATTGCGTCAGGCGGGTGTCAACTTCAGCGACAACCATTCAACCTACCCGACCTTCACGATGATGAACGGCTCGTCCTTCGCGACGGGCGCGTTCCCGAAGACCAGCGGGTTCTATGGCAACACCTTCTGGACGTCGCCGCAGGGAGCGTCCAACACGATCCCGTCGGGCACGCTCGGGACGCCGAACAGCACCAAGACTGCAGCTGCATCGGCTGATTATGTCGACCCGATCTTTACCGAGGACTACCAGGTCCTGACCACCCTCAATACGTACTACGGGGGGCAACTTCTTCTGGTGAAGAGCCTCTTTGCCACAGCGCAGGCTGCAGGCTTGACGACCGCGACGGTCGGGAAGTCCGGCGCCGCCTTCATCCAGGATCTGGGGCAGGGCGGGTATTTCCTTGATGAGAACACCGTACAGCCTCGTAGTCTGGTCACCGAACTGCAGAGCGCGGGATACGCATTGCCGTTCAATACACAGTTCGGATACTCGGGGACCAATGCCGTCACGCTGGCCGCGACGAATGGAGATCCGACCGCGCGCGCCGGCTACATCACCTTCAACACAACGGCCTATGACAGTGCCAGCGGCGTGACCGCCATCGCGGCTCGCGACAGCAGCGATGCGACCCAGGGAGCCCCCGAGGACGCGGCCAACAAGTACATGCTGTCGGTGTTCACCAACTACATCCTGCCGAAGAAGCAGCCGATGCTCTCGCTGATCTGGTTCCGCACGCCCGATAACGTGGAGCACGGCTACGGCCCGGGGGCGGCCAATGCGATCGCTGGTCTGCACTCGCAGGATCAGCGCCTCGGCGAGCTGATCAGCGCGCTCAAGGCGAACAACCTGTACGCGAGCACGAACCTGATCGTCGTGTCTGACCATGGCCATTCCAGCGTCTCGGGCCCGCTTTCGCTGTACCCGCTGCGTGCCATCACGCCGTCTGGCACGGCCCCTGCGGGCACGCCAGTCAATGGCGCAACCAGCGGGACGGATGCCGCTGCCATCGGTGCGGTCTCGACCACGGGCTACTCCTTCTCCGGCGATGTTCGTTCGGCCGACTTGCTGACCTATCGCGGCTTCAAGGCGTACGACGGCTCGGGTTGCACAACCTCTGCCATGTACGGTCTGCAGGCAAACGGTACGCCGACCGTGCCGGTCAAGGTCGACACGACCGGCTCGCTGTGTGGCGCAGCCAATTCGAAGTACCAGGCGATCAGCGCGGGCCTCGCGACACCTGTTGCCAGCTTCAAGGTGCCGGCCCCGGGCAACCTCCCGGCCAATGGCATCGTGGTGGCCGCGAACGGCGGGTCGGATTACTTCTACGTGCCAGGCCATGACGCGACCACGGTACAGAACCTCGTGAAGGTCCTGCAGCAGCGCGAGGAGTATGGTGCGATCTTCGTGGATAGCCGCTACGGCGCGCTGCCCGGCACACTGCCGATGTCCATGGTCAATCTGGAAAATGCGCAGCGGCAGAACAATGGTCAACCTGATGTGGTGGTGAGCTTTAACTGGGATGATCAGGCCGCGATCCAGGGCATGCCCGGCATCGAGTTCGAGAGCGCGGGCGGCCAGCGTGGCATGCATGGCAGCTTCGGTACGACCGACGTGCATAACACCCTGATTGCCAGCGGCCCGTCCTTCCGCCCCAGCACTGTCGTGAGCAATCCGACGGGCAACGTTGACCTTGCGCCGACGGTTGCTTACTTGTTGGGCTTGTCGATGCCACAGGCCGATGGCCGCATCATCAACGAGGCGCTTCTCAATCCGGCCAGCCCGACTGCGCCGAGCGTCAAGGCGTCGACGATGAATCCTGTCTCGCCCGCAACCGGCCTGAGCTTCGAGGTGCCGACCGACCCGACCGGCACGACAAAGGATGCCGCGTTGACCCAGGGCAGCTACACCATCAATCTGGCCGTGAAGGATCTGAGTGTTGACGGCAAGACCTACCGGTACTTTGACTATGCCAAGGCCGTCCGTCAGTAAAGCTTGCGGCTGGGCGGCAGGCGCAGCGCTGGTGTGCGCGGTATTTGCACCGGCAGTCGCCGCTGAACGCCCGGCGGCGACGTTCGAGTCGGTCTTCCAGTCGGGGCGCGAGCCTGCAGCGCTGTTCTATCGGGTCACGTTCGCAGGCGTCGACGGCGAGCACACGCTGCAGGTCTGGCGCGATAGGCAGGTGCGCCTACGGCGCAAGACGGATGACGCGCTTGATACGTACGTCGTTCGGGATTCTGCCGACCCACTCGAATACCAGATGACGGTGGTGGACTATCGGAAGCGAATCACCACGCGAATTGATCGCAACAACTTGATCCGCCTTGGCCACTTCAGCGACTGGTTCGACCTCGCCCACGGTCTGCGACATCCAATCGGCGCGTACCGTCTTGCTCCGACCAGCGCGCCTGCCGGAGCGCCGACACCCGCGTCGACGTGCCGTTGGTATGCACTCTCGCAGGGTAAGAGCACGCATCGGATCTGCTGGAGCACCCGGGAGCACTTGCCCATGGTGATCTGGTCAGACGCCAACGCTTCAGCAATCTGGCGTGTCACGCAAGTCGAGCACCGGTCAATTGGAGACGAGGTCTTTGTACCCCACGATACCGGCTTCGTGCGCAATGACGCTAACGCTGACATTGAACGCGATTGACCACTGCTTCACAAAGCAAGTCAGCAACTAACCCGGTTGGTACCGTCGGCAAATCGAAATTGAGCAGCCGGCGGTTACCAACAGGGGCATTTCTACTCGAAGCTCTGTTCAGAGCATTGCATCAATCGAATGCGCTTCCTGTCAGGTATCGTGGGTACTTGCTTGGCGGACGCCTCCAGCGGTAAGTGTCCCGCCGGCTTTGAAGGGGTTGATACGGGACCGTTTATTAGTTGCCGTTTTTCGGTACCTATTGGTGAGATGAACATCCACTTTGGGTTGAGCCTCGGCCGTCGGACTAACGCTGCGCCAGTATGGACCCGCTAAGGTCACCGTCAAGCGCTCCCCAATTTGGCAAAGCGACCGGGGGGTACGCCCACGTACCGCGTGAATGCAACTCCGAAGGAACTGACAGAGCTATAGCCGACGCGCTCAGCAATCTCTGCGATCTGGAGTTCTCGTTGTCGCAGCAGCTGCTTTGCCATCGCCATTCGCCAAGCCTGTAGGTATTCCATTGGCGGCATTCCCACGGTGCGGCTGAACCGCTCAAAAAAGGCTGAGCGCGACATCGCTGCCTCGCGCGCCAGTTGCGCGATGCTCCATGGGAACGCCGGACGCTCGTGCATCCGGCGCAAAGCCGGTGCCAATTTGGAATCCGATAGGCCGCGTGCCAAGCCTGGAGACTCCGCAATGCGCGCCATCGACCGCAGGGCCTCGATCAGCAACACTTCGAGCAGACGAGCCGTTACGATCTCGCGCGCAGGCCGATCGGCACGCGATTCGTCTGCGATCAATTGGACCAACGTCGAAAGACGATGCTCGCCCCGTACGTGGACCCATTGTGGCAGTAGGGGCACGAGTAGCGCTGCATCCGGTGAGCCGAACTCGCAATTGCCGACGAGCATACGAACGTCCTCTGCGCCATCAGGGTCACCCACGCGAGCGCCTCCAGGCATTGGTTGGATTGGGGTAGCCACAATCTCGCTATCCAAGGGCGGCTGCCGATCAAGGCTGGAGGTTGCGAAGCCACGCGCCGCCGGAATCAATACAAAGTCGCCCGCGTGGAGCGTGATCGTGTCGCCTTTCGCGGGCCCATCGATGGTCAGATGGCAATCGCCGTCGAGAATGACGAAATAGAACGGCCTGCCCATCTCTGTGCGGCGAACTGCCCAAGGGGCGGTCGCCACAACGAGCTTCGAGAATGGAGCGCTCGGCTGCAACAAGGACACGACTTCGGCTAGGGGATCTACCATTCCGGACGAACGCTACAAAGAAACGGACGGTAAATTGTAGAAGATCCAAGTAGAGCTCTCTACCATGCGCACCGTTATCCAACGTAAGGGAGCGCTTAATGTCCAACTCACTCACAGTCCTGATCACCGGTTGCTCGTCCGGTTTTGGTCTGGAGACTGCACGCCTGTTCCTCGATAACGGGTGGCGCGTTGTCGCGACGATGCGGAATCCGCGCGAAGATTTGTTGCCGCGCTCAAGCAACTTGCGCGTACTGCCGCTCGACGTCACCGACGCTGAGAGCATCCGCAGCTGCGTCGAGCACGCCGGACCGATCGATGCACTCGTCAACAATGCCGGCGTAGGCGTCTTGGGGCCGCTGGAGGCGACCATGCTGGACAGCATGCGCGAGGTGTTTGAGACCAACACGTTCGGCACCATCGCGATGACTCAAGCCGTGTTGCCACAGTTGCGTCAGCGGCGAGCCGGTGTCGTCGTCAATGTTACGTCCAGCGTGACTCTGAAGCCCCTGCCACTTCTATCGGTCTACACCGGCAGCAAGGCTGCGGTAAACGCATTCACAGAGTCACTCGCCTTGGAACTTGCTGAATTCAATATCCGCGTTAGGCTCGTGTTGCCTGGGCGGGCACCCAGCACGAATTTTGGCAGCAACGCGCGACGGCTAATGAGCGAGATGGTGCCAGAGCCCTATGCCGGATATATGGAGAGCGTGTTCGACGAAATGCGCGACGCCAACGCCCCGGTCACAAATGCGGAAGATGTCGCAGAAGCGGTTTGGCTGGCGGTCACCGATCCGGCGGCACCGTTCCGAATTCCGACGGGGGCGGATGCTATTGCATTGGCCGACGCTTGAAGGTATCCCCAAATTCGGTTTCATAGTTATAAGCGAACCACGAGCTTGCGCGCAGACACCCCTTTGCGGTGCAATTCCACGGCAACAGGAAGCTGCTCCAAGCCATTGCCGACCACCTGGGGAGCGGGGGCAGCTTTGTAGCGTTGCTCGGCGAGTGCAGTCGGCAGGAAGTCCTGGTAGATCATCGGCCCCACTTCGTTTGCCCAGAGGGAGCCGCCCCAAATCATTCGCATGGAGATACCTAGCTGGCGAGCCTTTAGCATGAGACCTACATTGCCGAGTAGCACGCGCGTCATGATCGGCAGCAGTTTGCGCATACGGCCTTTGCCTCGAGGGACCTCATCAAAAGATACGGGCGGGGTAGTCGTGGCTATGAACCGCCGGCCAGTACAGGCTGTTGCAACCTTCAAGCAAGCGGCCGCGGACCCTGCTCCGATTGCCATCATTCCTGCGACACGCCGCCCCTGCAAAAGGGCGGTGAGCTTGCTGATCGCATCGGAACTCCGGTAGTCAATAACAGCGTGCGCGCCCAGGCGCGTGACGTACTCGAAGTTATGGCTGGACGCTGTTGCGACCACGTCATAGCCAGCCGCACGTGCGAGTTGAATCGCGTTGCTGCCAACGCTCGTCGAGCCACCCCAAACCAGAATCGTCTCGTTTATCGGCTCAGGGTGCATCACGGGCGGGCGCAGCCCGATGAAATCGCGCTGAAACAGTCCACACGCCGCGGTTGACAGTCCAAGTGGCAACACGGCCGCTTCCTCGAAGGAGAGAGCAGCCGGCAGTGGTGACGCCATATGCTCCAACACGATGGTGAAACTTTGAAACGCCCCCTCGGCAGAGGCACTTCGCCCCTTTTCGATGCCCAATGCGTGTCCCAGCACGCGGTCACCCACACGAAAGCGGGTTACGTTCGAACCCACTTCCACAACCTCCCCCGCCAAGTCGGAGCCGGGCACCACGGGATACTGAAGCCAGGGAAAAACGAAATCACCAATCGTCGGCAATAGGCGATCGACGGGATTCACGGCCACTGCGCGATTGCGCACCACAATCTCGTCTGGCTGCGGCCGAGCGTAGGTGTTGCTTCCCACTGCGAAGCTGGATCGCTTCGCGGGGAGCCAAAGGGCTGAATGATCGGGCATGCAAGGTTCTCCTGTGCGGGAATATTCGGTCTCGACGCAATGGAGCGACTCTAAGACGTTGCACCTGGATGAACAATGCTCTATCGTGCTGAAAATCGTCGCAAACGTCCAAATTGAATGGATGCTTTATCTGATGTTCTGACACTGTTGAAGCCGGTGAGCTATGCGTTCCGCGGGCTGGATGCAGGCGAGCGATGGGCTCTTAGCTACCCAGCGGGCACCGGCATAAAGTGCTACGCCGTCTATTCAGGGGCCTGCTGGTTGCGAGTACAGGGTATCGACACGGCAATGTATCTCCGCGCGGGTGATTTCGTGCTGCTAGCCCAGGGGCGGGCATTCCGGTTCGATTCCCAGGCTGACGTTCCCGCGATTGATGCCGAAGATTTTTTTTCCAAAGTGCCGGTTGGCGAGTTCGGGATCATTGACGGAGGGGGGCATTGCTCCGGTGTCGGAGGCTACTTTGACTTCGTTGGAAGGCATGCAGAGCGCCTTCTCGGAGAACTGCCGGCTGTACTCCACTTCACCAGCGAGACTGATAAAGCGACATTGCGAACGTCTATCGAGCGGCTCATGCGCGAATTGCGGGAACCTGCCCCAGGGAGTGTATTGATCGCCGAGCATGTTGCGCAGACATTGCTTGTCGAAGCCCTCCGGTTGCATCTCGTACAGGGCACAACAGCAGGTCCGGGTTGGCTGCTTGCGCTGGCTGATAACCGAATGAATGCCGTCTTAAGTGCGATGCATTCTGAGCCGGGAAAACGTTGGACGCTGGAGAGCCTAGCGCAGGAAGCAGGCATGTCGCGGTCCAGCTTTGCCGCTCACTTCAAAGCAAGGGTAGGGATGCCAGCACTCGAGTACCTCACCCTTTGGCGCATGCTGACAGCGGCCGACCGCTTGGCCAAGGGCCGTGAAAAAATATCTGCCCTTGCGCCTGCTCTTGGTTACGAATCGGAGAGCGCTTTCGGTGCCGCCTTCAAGAGGGTAATGGGTTGCGCGCCGCGTCAATACATCCACGACCTTCGTAACGGGGACGACGAGCGTGAACTTTGGTTTTCAGAGTTACCACGCAACTCCTGAGTGGAATAGCTTTCGGTTCCCACGCCTAAGGTCTATGCCGCACGTCTCACTGCAGGTGTCTGATTGAATCGCGACGCTTATCGTTCTTTGAACACTTGCAATGCAAAATCTAAAAAACTCCGCAGCTTCGGTGTCATTTGACCGTCCCGTCCGTGGAGCAAATGAAAGCTCCGGGCGGGGGGATGGTAGTGCTCCAATAAACGGATGAGTCGCCCCTGCTCAATTGCGGTTGCAACCAGCTCACTGGGTTGCAGTAGGATCCCCGCGCCAGCAAGTCCAGCCTGGAGGAGTGATTCACCATTGTCCGCGGACAAATGGCCGGACACTGGCACGACCTCGCGTCCGTTTGGTCCGTCAAACGTCCATGTGTCCCGATACGCCCCCCGCAGGAATAGCAGGCATTGATGTTGGGCGAGGTCGGATGGTGAACGAAGCGGGGCAGACGCCTCTAGGTACGATGGCGCGGCACAAAGTACAAGCCGATAGGGTGCAAGGGCGCGCCCTATGAGTCCACTATCGCGGAGCTCGCCAACACGAAAAACAATGTCATACCCCTCTTCGATCAAGTCGACCTCACGATTCGACATTGTCAACTCTACCGATACATCCGGATAGCGCGCGAGGTATTCCGGCAATCGGGGCGCAAGCGCGTGAGTCCCGAAACTAACCGGTGCATTGATGCGCAACAGTCCACTGGGGACGATGCGCATTTCAGCAGCCATGCTCTCGGCGATTTCCACTTCCGCCAAGATAATTTTGGCGCGCTCGTAGAATCGCTGCCCGAAGTCCGTAAGACTCTGTCGGCGTGTCGTCCGGTTTAGCAGGCGCACCCCCAGGTGCTGCTCCAGCAATCTGACTTGCTTCCCTACCAGCTGTGGAGACATGTCAAGTGCCAGACCTGCCGAGCTGAAAGACCCGGCGTCGACCGCCCGGACAAAGACAGCCATGCTGCTTAAACGATCCATTTGAAAATTTCCGTTTCTAATGTTGGCGCTTGCGAGGCATTTCTCTCATCTTTGTCGTAAGCCTAGGATTTAGCCTCACTTCACTATGAGGCTCGAATCATGAAAATTGCAGTAATCGGAACCGGAAACATGGGTGCCGCTCTGGCTAGGGCAATCGCTCAAGTTCATGGCAACCTTGCCATTGGGGCTCGGGACGTTACAAAAGCTGAAGCACTTGCGCGGAGTATCGGTCCGCAGGTCGAGTTCGACCACACTTGTGCAGTGGTAAAGGAAGCGGAAATGGTCGTCCTTGCACTTCCCTACGAGGCGGGCCTCGAGGTGATTCAATCTCTAGACCTCGCAGGCAAGATAGTGATTGATGTCAGCAATCCGATCACTGCCGACTTCGCAGGCCTTGTGGTCGGCCACACGACTTCCGCCGCGGAGGAACTGCAGGCTCGCGCACCGCAGGCAAAGGTGGTTAAGGCATTCAACACTATCTTTTCTGCGCTACTGCCCGATGAGGCGCGCAAAGACTCAAAGCTCCAAGTGTTTCTGGCGGGTACCGAAACCGAGGCAAAGAAGGCAGTTGGGCACATCGTCGAGGCAATGGGATTTGAACCGATCGACGCTGGTCCGTTAAGCAACAGCCGGTTTCTTGAGCCCATGGGAGAGATGAACATCCACTTTGGATTCTTCCTCGGCTGGGGCACGGTAGCGGCGCCACTCTGGCAGCGGGTCTAGTCGCTACAACTCAATGCGGTGACGAGAATCTCCATTCACCGCTAAGCCCTGCGCCCCGTGCCCACTGCACGGGGCGCGCCTAAGCTGGATCTCTGCGAGTAGCGTGCCACCGTCAGACGCGGTGAATAGCGTAATCAGGAGAGCGACCCATAGCGCCCAGCCTTACACCGAGCGGTGTTTCTGCGCCTCCTCAAAAATTGGACGGGCGCAAAACGGTATGCCGGGCAACTTACACGCGCGAAGCACGAAAAGCTGTGTGCTCAAGCCACGCCGTGGCGGGCAAACCAAGCCAGACATTTCGACCAGCCATCAAGGGCATCTGCTTCGCGGTAGCTCTCTCGATAGTCGGCGAAAAATGCGTGCCCCGCGTCTGGGTAGATGTCGATCCGCGAGCTGCGAGCATTGGCATTGCCCTGCTCCAGCGCGGACCGCATCAATGCTACGTGCTCCATCGGAGCAACGGGATCATGTCCTGCATACAAGCCGAGAACGGGGGCCTGCAACTGGCGGGTGAGCGCTACGGGATGCACTGGCGAATCTGAAGAAACCGGGCCGTCGAGCCGCCCATACCAGGCAACGGCAGCCTTTACGTTCGCCGAATGTGCCACGTACAACCAGGTGATTCGGCCACCCCAGCAGAATCCAGTCACGGCGACCCTCTCGCTGTCTCCTCCCAATCTGCCCGCTATCGCGGTAACGGCATCAAGGTCTGCAATGACTTGCGCGTCCGGTGTCTTGGAGACGACCTCCCTCATAAGGTCAGCCAGGGAGGCGAAAGCGGACGCATCACCCAGACGCGCGAAGAGGTCAGGCGCCATGGCAAGGTAGCCGCGCTTCGCAAAGCGCCTGCAGACGTCTGCAATGTGTGCATGCACGCCGAAGACTTCCGACACGACAAGCACCACGGGAAACGTTTTGCCGGCGGCTGCAGGCTTGGCGTAGTAGACCGGCACATCGAAATCCGACGACGTTACTGTGAATTCGCCCTCGAGGAGGCCATCCCCATCGGTGCGGATGACAGTCCCCTCTACAGGAGCAGCCGCTGCGGATAGGCGAGTCGCCAGTACACCATGCGATAGCTTTGGCAATGCCTTGACGTGATCAGTCATGCGTGTTCTCCGGGGACTAGCGCGGGCCAAAGCCACGGTAGGGTTGGAGCGGTACAAGATGCTCCAGTTCCAGCATTCCCGCTTTGACCAGCGGCAGCGACTCGATCACGGCGCGTGCTGCTTCAAGGGATTCCGCTTCGAGAATCGAACATGCGCCGCGCTTATCCCCGCGATACCAGATCTGCCGGACAGCCCCTTCCATGTACAACGTGCGGGCGCGCTGGGCTTCGTCTTCAAGGAGCGGAGCAAAGTCTGCGTCCGAGTACAAGTCGGTACGCATGCGTGATAGTGCAAGGAACTGCAAGGTGTATCTCCAGTTTGTGAGAGGACATCAAAGAACCGCGCTGCCTGCGGATCCTCACCGCAGAGCCGGTGCGGGTTGCTGCCTAAGGAAGATCACGAAGGGCGATTGAGAAAGCGCTCCGCGAGCCGCGTCCAGAATGCGGCGCCGACTGTGAGGTTCGCATCGTTGAAGTCGTAACGGGGGTTATGCACCATGCATCCCCCGTCTCCAACACCGTCGCCCACGCCGTTTCCAAGGCGGATAAAGGACCCTGGTCGGCGCTCAAGCATGAATGCGAAATCCTCGCTGGCCATCACGGGCTCTGCCGGCGCGATGACGCGATCACTGCCGACGAGCTCACGTGCCACCTCGGCTGCGAATTCAGTCTCTTTCTCATGGTTGAACACAACCGGATAGCCCATCACATAATCGACCTCTGCGGTCGCCCCGTAGCTCTGGGCCTGCGCGTGCACCAGGTCGGCGATCCTTTTCCTAAGCAGGTAGCGAATATCGGGGTTGAAAGAACGCACACTCAACTGGAGCGTTGCCGAGTCAGCGATGACATTGTTTGCGAATCCACATTGGATGGAGCCGACCGTTACGACGGCCACTTCGGCAGGATCCACATTACGCGACACCAGTGTCTGTATTGCCATCACAATGCTCGACGCTACCACCGCAGGGTCAACCGTGAGGTGTGGACGCGCAGCATGCCCCCCAATGCCCTTGACGGTAACGGTTACCCGGTCGCCCGCCGACATGAACGCACCCGGCCGCAGCAGGAAGGTTCCCTGCGCAACTCCCGGGTGGTTGTGCATGCCAAACACCGCATCGCACGGGAAACGATCGAACAGGCCGTCGTCGATCATCGCACGCGCACCGCTGTCGTAACCCTTCTCTTCCGCTGGCTGAAAGTACAGATGAACGGTACCGGAGAAGTTTCGCGTTTTTGAGAGTTGGCGAGCAGCGCCCAGCAGCATCGCGGTGTGGCCGTCATGTCCACAGGCATGCATCCTGCCACGATGCAAGCTCGCGTAAGGCAGCCCAGTGTCTTCCATGATGGGCAGAGCATCCATGTCTGCGCGAATGCCGATGCTGCGCGCCCCATTGCCCACGCGTAGTGTCCCGACCACGCCGGTTCTGCCCACTCCAGTCGTCACCAAATAACCCCATGTGCTGAGTCTTTCCGCAACGACCTGCGCTGTCTGCTTTTCTTCAAAGGCGAGTTCGGGATGTTGATGCAAGAGATGACGCAACGCACACATCTCCTCAAAAGACGGCCGCAGGTCATCGACTTTGCAATACGGATCGATCTGGTTCATACAGTGCCTTCAGATATGCGGAGTTCGTCTTTCGCGCGTGTTCCTGCCGCGGGAATCCGGTTGAGGAGAATCGATGCGCCGCCCGCGCAAAGAATCAGCGCCATCGCCATCAGTCCGCTTTGCAGCGTCCCCGTTTCCGCTTTAAGCCAACCGATCAATGACGGACTGACGAAGCCGCCAAGCAACCCAATGCTGTTGATGAACGCGATACCGCCTGCCGCAGCCGGTCCCCGAAGGTACGCCGTCGGGATAGACCAGAAAACGACGTAGGCTGCGTAGATGCAGATCGTGACAAGTGCCATGCAGAGCAACAGGCCGCCGAGGCGAGGGGAGAGCGTCGAGGCGAGCAGCAGCCCAAGGGCCCCTGCGAGAGCTGGGATGGCACTGTGCAGCCGCCGCTCGCGCAGGCGGTCCGAATGACCGGCAAGGAGCGGCACTGCAATCAAGGTTGCAAGATAAGGCAGCGCGGCGTACCAGCCAAGTTCGGAGGTGCTCGCCACCCCCGCTGCCCTCAACAGCGTCGGTAGCCAGAAACTCACGGTGTAAAGACCACAAACGAGGCAGAAGTAGCTGAACGCCATGGCATAAACGCGCGGATCCTTGAGCGCGGTGCTCAGTGCGGCGTGCCGGCTCTGTGCACTCGAAGCCTTGGTCTCTGCGAGGAGCAACGCCTTTTCGGTATCAGTCAGCCATCTGGCATTGCTCGGTGAATCATCGAGATAGCACAACGCAACAGCACCCAGCAGCACACACGGCAGTCCTTCTGCCAGGAACAGCCATTGCCATCCAGCAAGGCCATGTGTGCCTTGAAAGACGGTCATGATCCCTGCGGACAGCGGCCCTCCAAGCATCCCGGCGATCGGACCGGCCATCAGTACGATCGCCATCACACTGGCCCGGCGTGCGTCCGAAAACCAGAACGTCAGATAAAGAATCATGCCTGGTGCAAATCCGGCTTCAAACGTGCCCAACAGGAAACGCAACAGATAGAAGCTAGGGCCGTCATGCACAAACATCATTGACGCGGAGGTCATCCCCCACAGAATCATGATGCGGCTGATTGTCTTGCGTGCACCGATCTTTTCAAGCAAGAGATTGCTCGGAATCTCCAGCAGCATGTATCCGAGAAAAAAGACGCCCGCCCCCAGCCCATACGCCGCATCGCTCATGCCGAGGTCGCGTTGCATCTGTAACTTTGCAAAACTGATATTCACCCGGTCCAGGTACGCGAGCACGTAGCACAACAGCATGAACGGCAAAATCCGCCAAGCGATGCGGCCATAGAGCCGCTGCAGCGGCGCATCTCGGTGAACCGAGGCAATGTCGGGGGCTGCAACAGAGGGCTGGTTCACGCTCGGATCTTCCTCAGTTCAGGTACTGTCAAAAGCGCTTTGTCTGCGAATCGTTGCTAGCAGTGTGCAGGCCGCCACCCCTCAAAACAATGCACTTCCCCATGGAAATTCGTTGCCTTTTAGGCAACAATTTCGGACTTATATCGCTACTCAAGGAGTCGTTCATGTCGTCTGTGAACCTAGGGATCAGCGAACGCCGCCTGCGCTACTTCTACGAAACCGTCTCGCTGGGTTCCATTCGTGCAGCTGCCGACCGTTGCGAAGTCGAGCCTTCCGTCGTGAGTCGTCAGATCCAGCAACTGGAAGCGGAGCTCGGCTGCAAATTGCTCGAACGGCGTGGTCGAAATGTCGTGCCAACGGAAGCCGCTGACCTTGTGCTGGACCACTGCCGGGATCGGTGGGCTAGCGAAGAGACTCTTTTCACCCGATTGGGCGAGCTCAACGGGCTGCAGCGCGGCGAGCTGCGCGTTGTGACTGGCGAAGGCTTCGTTGAAGAGATCAGCAACGCAATTAGTTTTGAATTCTGCGGGCGCTATCCAAAAATCAACGTCACACTGGAGCAGGTCAGCGGCCATGAAGTGGTACGAATGATCGCTCAACACGAAGCGCATATCGGCATTGCCTACTGCGCTCCAAAAGACAGTAGCGTCCGCGTGCTAAAGACGCAGCGCGCGCCCGTAAGGCTAGTGGCTTGGCCGGATCATCCCCTGGTCAAACGTAAGGCGCACGTGACATTGAAAGATGTGTTGCCGTATCCAGTTGCTTTGATGCAGGAGCCATTTGGTTTACGCAAAATTCTGCGCGCAGCGGAGTTTGCCGAAAAGATCGAATTGAAACCGACGCTCACTACCAATTCGTTAGCAAGTTTGAAGAATCACGTCAGGGCTCGACGTGCCCTGACATTCATGTCCGAGCGCGCCGTAGCCAAGGAGGTCGGTGCACATGAGCTGGTCACCGTCCGGATCGCCAATCCTGTGCTCGAGGCGGCCCAAATCCAGTTGGTTGTTCGTGCCGAGGGCGTTGCGTCCTCGGCGTTGATACAACTGCAGAAGACGTTGAGTGATATGCCGCTCTTTGGGTAGCTGCCGACATCTTGCCGGTGGTCCATGTCAGCGAGATCGTCGTCGGGCGGTTGGATCGTTGAATGCGCCGGATCGCTGCGTCTGTTGAGACTTATTTCCCAGCCGAGTAGTTGATGGGAATCCAACGGAAGCCATGCTTCTCCGCCTCCAAGTGCCCCAGCCCCGGAAAAGGAACATGGGCGGCGGCGAAGAGAGTCTTGTCTTTGGCGATGCGGGTGAACTCTTTGATGCGTTCCTGCTCCGCCAAGTGGCGGTCGCTATCGAACGCAACGGTGACGGTCGGATCCTCAAACTGAATGGCTGCGACATGCACGATGTCGCCAACGACCATCAAGCGATTTCCCTCACTCTCGATCATGTAACCCACGTGCCCGGGTGTATGTCCGGCGCTCAGGTATGCGTGGATGCCAGGGCTCAGCTCTTGCTCGCCGTCAAACGGCTGCACGCGGCCAGCCCTGATATAAGGTTCCACGATGATCTTGGCGCGGCGATAGCTGCCTTTCTGGTCACCACGATTGCCTTCAGGCGCCTTGGCCATGTTTGTCTCGCTCAGCCAGTAATCCAGCTCTCGACGATTGATGCGGACGATTGCATTGGGAAAGCGCATCTCTCCATTCGTTGTCAGCCCGCCAATATGTGGTCTGCGTGCATGTGCGTGATGTAGATTTCATCGACTTGGGATGGCGCGTAACCCGAGGCCTGCATATTGGCGGCGAGCTTCCCCAGGCGCGGGCCGAAGATGTTGCCTGCGCCGGTATCGATCAGAATCAGTTTGGCCCCGGTATTGACCAGGAAAGCGTTATAGGACGTTTCGAGCGGACTATGCAGGTCATCCTCGGTCAGCACTTCGTTGACTTTTCGGGGTGTGGTGTTCGTTAGAAACTGGTCAACCGGTAATTCCAGTGTGCCGTCATTGAGCGCGGTGATCTCATAACTGCCCAACATGAAACGGTAGAAGCCTGGAGCTGATGTCCGTGCAAAGGGAGCGGCCGCATGGGCTGCACCCTGCAGCAGCAGGGACGTTGCCAGAAGGCTGAGCAGGGCAAACAGCTTAGTCATCGGATGGCGATATTTCATGATTGTCTTTTCTGTATCGGTGTTCGCATCGGCGTCAACACGGCGCAGCGGGCGTGCAATTTGGGTTGACAGCAATATGGCCACAGACTTTATTTCTCACCTAGAGTGGCTTTGACCATCGCCGACCAGTCCTGGTCACCGTACCCAGCGTCCACGGCGTCCCGCATGCGTGCATAAACGATGTCGAGCATGGGTAGCTCGCGGTCGGCATCTCGTGCGGCTTCCTTTGCCAGCCGCAGGTCCTTCAGGCCCAGTGTGGCCTTGAAGCCTGGCGGGTATTCATTCCGGATGAAGTTGCCGGAGTAGGTCTGGTAGGGACGGGTGCCAAACAGGGTGCCGAGGATCAGTTCCAGAAAGCGTTCCCGTGGCACACCATGCGCTTCAGTCAGCACCACCGCTTCGGCCATCGCTTCGATCGCGAAACTGATCATCATGTTGCACGCCAATTTGGCGGCAAAGGCCATGCGAGGATCGTCGCCCATGCGCCAGATGCGCTGACCGATCGCCTCCAGCGCTGCCTTGACCTTATCGATCGCGGCTGGGTCGCCGGCGGCAAGAATGTTGAGCTCGGCTCGCGCAGCCACGTCAGGCCGTCCCAGTACCGGCGCTGCGACAAGGGCGATGCCGCGGGCGCGATGATGCTCCGCCAGCTCCCGGGAAAACGCGACCGAGACTGTGGACGCCACTACATGCACGAGGCCCGGCCTTGCCTGCGCCAGCAGATCGCCCTCCATCAGCACACTGCGAATTGCAGCGTCGTCGGACAACATGGTCAATGCCATGTCGGCCTGCAAGACCTGCGTTGGCGCATCCACCATTTGAACGCCTGCGACGCTCCCACCCGAGCGGTTCCATGCGACAACCTTGTGGCCGGCCGCGGCCAGGTTGCGTGCGATTTCCCGGCCCATCGCACCAAGCCCGATGATTCCGATTTCCATTTGCGTTGCTCCTCCAGAGAGTCAGGCCGCCACTTGGACGCAGCCGACGGGGCCGTTGACCGCAGCCGATCGTGCGGCATGCGTTGGAGCGTAGTCTCGGACGTTCGATACTGTTCATCAACTGAATATAATGAACGCCGTCCGTTCATTTCTGTAAGGAGTGGCATGGAGTGGAGTGATGTGAGGATCTTTCTTGCTGTCGCTCGCACGGGCACACTCGGCGCCGCTGCACGTGCTCTGCGCCTGAGCCACCCGACCGTGGGCAGGCGGTTGCGCGCCTTGGAAGAGGCCACGGGGCAGGTGCTGTTTCAGCGGACGGCCGACGGTTTCGTTCTGACCGAAGAAGGGATGGGGGTACTTCCGCTTGCCGAGCAGATCGAAGAGGGTGCGCTGGCGATGGAGCGGAGACTGGCCGGGAAACAACAAGCGCTCGACGGCACGCTGCGCGTGACCTCTGCCGACTGGTTCGGCGCCTACGTGTTGCCTCCGGTGCTGGCGGCGTATGCGGCCCAATATCCCCAAGTCGAGATCGAGGTGCTCACCGGAACGCGGTTATTTAATCTGGCGCAACGGGAGGCTGATGTGGCGTTTCGCATTGTCCCGTTCGAGGAGCAGGACATCGTCCAACGGCGGTTGCTCCAGATGCGCTATGGCGTCTACGTATCTGCCAACGGGCCCGCCCCGGTCGCAGGCGACGGCAGCGGATATCGGCTGATCACGCCGGATGCGTTCAGTGGGTCGTTTCCAGATACGGCTTGGCTGAGGGAGATGTTCCCGAACGCAGGCGTCGCGCTGCATTCTAACAACCGGAACGTCAAGGCGCAGATGTGCGCAATGGGAATGGGCATAGCCGTGTTGCCGCGTCCGCTGGGTGACCAGACCCACGGTATCCGTCGGCTGGAGCTAAACGTGGAGCCGCCGCATCGCGAGATATGGATGGGCTACCATCGCGATTTGAAGCGGCTTAACCGCCTGCGTGCATTCGTTGATTTGACGGTCACATACCTCGCCAACTCTGCATTTGATGCGTCTGCCGGATCGCCGTAAATGCCTTACTTCGTGCGCAATGCGCATCCAGGGGGCGGGTGAATTTTTTCGCGCGACACCGCAAGCCCGATTAGGCGACACTTCTGCAGCCCACCCGGCAAGCGATCGCTCCGTGCTCTCCAGCTTAGGGAGGCTGCGGGGTTCTCAATCGCTCTATCAAACGCTCCCTAGCGCCTCGATGGTCGCATCCAGAAGAGCGCGCAGTCGCGCGACGCGGCGCAGATCACGGTGGTAGCCAAGCCAGACATCGCGCCCCGGCGGCGCTTCGCCCAGATCGATCCTACCGAGTCCCGGCGTCGCATCGCCAAGCGGGCAAGGCAGCACGGCGAAGCCACCTCCTTCAGCACACATGCGCGCCTGGACGCCGCGATTGTTGCTGCCGAACACGATCTTCGCTTTGGGCAGCATGCGCTTAACCCACTCGACGTCCGGCAGTGAGCCGAACGCGCTGTCCATGCTGATCAGCCGCATGCCATCCCCCCGCCCGCGCACCGGCGGGACCAGATCGACATGTCCATACAACGCGTAGTCAAGATGCATTAATTTGCGCTGGATGACGTCCGGTTCGTCAAAGGGCGTGATGCGGAACGCCAGATCCGCTTCGCGCCGCGCAAGGTTGTAGAGGCGCGAATCCGTGACAAGCTCCAGCGAGATACCCGGGTGATTCGCCAGAAAGCGCGCGAACACCGGCGTGAGTATGTGGATACCGAACCAGTCCGATGACGAGACGCGCAGCAGACCGGTCAACTGCGTCTCTTTGCCCGTCAGGGCGCGCGTGAAGCCAAGTGCTTCCTCCTCCATTCTTTCGGCATGGGCCAACACGGCTGCGCCGTCATCCGTCAGAACGAAACCATCGCTGGTGCGCTGAAACAGCGTGTGTCCAAGTGCTTCCTCGAGCGCGCGCAACCTACGGCCCATGGTTGGCTGGGTCTGCCCAACGCGCTTCGCAGCCGCCCCCAGCGTGCCGCTGCGGGCAATCGCCAGAAAGATCCGGACATCGCTCCATTCCAACCCTGAGTCATTCATTTTTGTTTGATTACCGTGAAAAAACGTTCATTTACATGCCTTATGGCATGGCACATTATGAACCCGTCAACGTGTTGGTTCCACCGAAAAGGAAATGATCATGAACATGCAAGCGCTCGTACTCAATCGCTACAACGGCCCGCTCGAATTGACGGAAATCTCGATCCCTCAGCCTGCGCATGGCCAGGTACGGGTGCGTATTGCGGCAAGCGGCCTCAATCCGCTCGACACCAAGATACGCGCCGGCAGCGCGGCGCACGCAAAGCATCCGCTGCCGCTGGTGTTGGGCATCGATATGGCTGGCGTAGTCGATGCCGTTGGCCCCGGCGTCACCGCGTTCAAAGTCGGCGACGAGGTGTACGGGATGACGGGCGGCGTTGGCGGCCTTCAGGGCTCGCTGGCCCAGTACGCGGCAGTCGACGCCGACTTGCTCGCGATCAAGCCGGCCAATCTCTCGATGCGAGAAGCCGCGGCACTGCCCCTCGCATTTATCACGTCGTATTCCGGCATCGTCGACCGGGCGCATTTGCAGCCCGAGCAAACCGTGCTGGTTCAGGGAGGCGCAGGCGGCGTCGGACATGTCTCGGTACAGTTGGCGCGCGCGCTCGGTGCCCAGGTCTTCGCGACCGCGAGCTCGCTCGACCACGATCTCGTCGCGCGCCTGGGCGCTACGCCAATCGACTATCAGGCGCAGTCCGTCGACCAATACGTCGAATCATTGACGCATGGCGCAGGCTTTGACCTAGTTGTAGACACCGTTGGCGGCCCAACGCTCGATGCTTCGTTTGCTGCCGTCAAGCATTTTGGTCATGTGGTCAGCGCGTTGGGTTGGGGGACGCATGCGCTCGCTCCGCTTTCGTTTCGCGAAGCAACATACTCAGGCGTGTTCACCCTTTATCCGCTTCTGACGGGCAAACATCGCGCACACCACGGAGAGATGCTGCGCGAAGCCACACGGCTGACGGAAGCCGGCAAGCTGTCGCCGAATCTGGATCCTCGCCGGTTCGATCTAGGGTCGGCTGAACTCGCCTATGACGCGATAACAAACGCCACCGCACGCGGAAAAATCGTGGTGGACATCGCGTGAGAAGCACGTTGGCGAAGGACACTTGCTCTCGGCCGATGCCCGATTGCATGAAATTTCCGACGAATAGAGGCGGCCTTCGGTCTTTGCAGCACAAACGGCCGCTATCCGATTGAACTCGACGTTCGAGTGTCCATGTCAGCGCTCGCGCGAATGGCTATAACTCGCCGGGAGCGGCCACCTAGTCCGACTCATCCCAGGTCATCGAGCTCGCAAGCGGATACTCCCTTCGCGGCATCGATCTCACTCGTTGCGGTGACATCCGGTTTGTGGAAACGGACCTTCCTGGCGTGATCCAGACCAAGCTCGGTCTGCTCGAGGAGATTCGCAGTCATCACGCCATTCCACCCAACGCGCAGCACGTTGGCCGGTCTTGCAGATGGCGGGCAGGACGATGGACGTGAGCTACTTGCGGAAGCGGTGCGGCACGGTTCCAGGTTTCATGGCGTCAAGGCAGCGAAGGACTAGGGTGTACATGCCGGACTCAGAATGTTCATGGGCCGCCAGGGCAGCGGCCAGGCTGTCGACTTCATCGTTACCGACTCCTGCGGGTGCGTGACGGCAGGATCACCGACAACTGGCACCTTGAGGACAACCTGAGCTTCCTGCAACAAATCGGCGTCGCGCCGAAGGCGTGAACATCATGACTACCACCATCCTCCAACCTTGCATCGAAGCGGTTACTCGCATCGCCGACGACATCGCCGCGAACGGTCCCGCCTGCGGTAGCACGCGGTCGCTCGAACAGCAGATTGCGCATGTCCGCCAAGTGAGCATCGCGTCGCAGCGCGAGCTTAGCGACGTATTGGCGCCGGCCTATCCCGAGGTCGGCTGGACCGACGAGGAGGACCGTCCCACGTCCGCGGCCTACTGGCTTTACGACGCCATCGACGGCGCCTACCACTACCTGCAAGGGTTGCCGCTGTGGGCGAGCTCGCTCGTGCTGGTGCGCGACGGCGAGCCGGTGCTGGCGATCGTCTACGACCCGACGCGGCGCGAAATCTTCATCGCCGAGGCTGGAGCGGGTGCGTGGTGCAACGGATCGCCCATTCGCGTGTCCGGAAAGGCCACACTGTCGCATGCGGTCGTAGCTACCGCGAATCCGCCGCTGATTCAGGTCGGCGCCGAGGAGCAGGCCCAGGCGATGCGCCTTACGAGCCGAGTCGCCAAGTCGGTGTTCGTGGTGCGGTCGATGGCCGCCGTCTCGCTGCAGCTCGCCTACACGGCCGCGGGGCGTCTCGATGCCTACTGGGAGAATGGCCGCGACACCGCAGACTGGCTGGCCGGGGCCCTCGTCGTGCGCGAGGCCGGAGGCCTCGTCACGGACCTGCGCGGGGATGCGCTCGGATGGAATGGCGAGGGAATCCTCGCAGGCAATCGCGAGATACACGGCGGCTTGCTCGCGCAGACCCGGGAGGAGCTCAACGGCATGCCAGGCCGATGATTCGCGTCGAGGACCGGCTGCTTTGCAGCGACAGCGACCGGTCGCACGACGCTTCTGCGAACGTCCGCTCTCAGGCGGGCAATTAGAGGTGCGGACAGCGCCTTTGAGTCGTGAGCAGCCGTTTGTCGATAGAGTGGGGCAGGCCGCTTCCGTCCAAAACTGGTCGTTCGGCCACCGACCCTTTCGGACATTCGAATGTCCGCTAGCGGCCGCTTGTCCGATGATGGTGTTCGTTGCGTGCGCTGACAAAGCAGAGCAACTATCCACGTCCTCTCGCTGGGCGTTTCTGCTGCGGTTGCCGCCCTGCGCGAAGCTCGGATGGTTCGAGGAAAAAGTTTCGGTTGCTGGCCATGCGCTCAACCATGAAGTCGATGAACGTCTTCACGCGCAGCGACTGTTCGGTTCGATGCTTGTAGTAGATGTAGATCATGCCGTATTCGGTGACGTGCCGCTTCAGCAGCGGGACAAGTCGGCCGCTTCTGATATGAGTCGTGGCGTTGAAGCTGCCCAACTGCCCGATGCCGAGACCCGACAGGACCGCCTGCGATTCCATTTCCGTGTCGTTCACGCAGATCGCAGCAGGCACGTCGCGATAGACGATCTCGTCGCCAATACGGAACTGCCATTGCGCGAGCTTTCCCGTGTTAGCGCGCCGGTATCCGGTACAGCGATGTTGAGCCAGTTCTTCGATGGTCCGCGGCGCGCCGTTGCGCTCGATATACTCGGGCGACGCACACACGATCAGCTGAATCGGCACCAGCGGGCGTGCGATCGAGCCACCCGATGGTGGCGGTCCACCGCGAAATCCCACATCAGAGCGGTCGGCCACAAGATCCGTGAACTGATCGTCGAATTGCACTTCGAGTTGTACATTCTGATAGCGCTTCTGGAATTCCTCGAAGTATGGCCATAGGACCGGGAGCCCGAGTGCGCGCGGCGCGCTCACGCGCAACATGCCGCCTACTTCTTCCGTCGAGCGGCGGGCCTCGTCGAGCGCGGACGACAGAATAGCTAGCGCCGGCTCCACGCTGTCGCGAAGCCGTTGGCCTTCCTCTGTCAGGCTCAGCTTGCGGGTTGTCCGATGAAAGAGCCGCACGCCCAGTTCCTTCTCCAATTGCATCACTGCATGGCTTGCTGCCTGCGGCGAGATGCCTTGATCGACCGCGGCGCTCCGCAGGCTGCCGAGCGTTGCGGCGCGTACGAAAGTGGTGATCGCGCGAATTTCGTTCATTTCTGGGGCCCCATATTCGCAAATATAAGTTGATTATGACTCCAGAATAGGGCGGCTAGTTTGTGTCAATCGTTGGATCTACGATGGCATCACCTCATCACACACGTAGGAGAGTCATCATGGCAGGCGTTCAAAACGGCGGTTTCAAGCGCGTATGGTTCATCACCGGCGCGTCGCGAGGTATCGGCGCATTGATTGCCGAAGCGGCGCTCGCGGACGGTAACGCGGTCGTGGCTGCCGGACGTAACGTCTCTGCCATCGTCGAGCGTCTTGGTAACTCGGTTGCGTTGCTGCCGGTTGTGCTGGACGTGACCAACGAGGCCCAGGCAAGGGCCGCAGCGCAGGCGGCGGTTGAAAAATTCGGCCGCGTCGACGTGCTGGTCAACAACGCCGGCTTCGGTCTGCTGGGTGCGGTGGAAGAATCCGCCGACAAGGACGTCCGTCGCATGTACGACACGAACGTATTCGGCTTGCTTAACGTCACGCGTGCTGTGTTGCCGACGATGCGCGCGAACCGCTCGGGCCACGTGATCAATATTTCATCGATTGGCGGCTATCGAGCCGCGGCGGGATTTGGCGTGTACTCGTCGACGAAATTCGCCGTCGAAGGCATTACAGAAGCGCTGCGTGCCGAGTTGATTCCGCTTGGCGTTCACGCGACAGTTGTCGAGCCGGGGTATTTTCGTACGGACTTCCTGGATCCGTCGTCGCTGATCGTGGCGCCGGACGTCATCGACGACTATGACGAAACCTCAGGTGCGGTTCGCCGCAAGGCCGTAGAAATGAATCACAACCAGCCTGGCGATCCGACGAAGCTTGCAGCCGCGATGATCACGCTGGTCGACGCGTCGAATCCACCGCTGCGCCTTCCGCTTGGCACGGACACACTGGCTGCCATCGCCGCGAAAAACACTTACGTGACGCAGGAAACGGAAGCGTGGAAGGATCTGTCGGCATCGACCGACTTTGCTAGCTGAGTGACGAAAGCGACGGCTCTACATCGGGTGAGCCGCTGTTAGCGCAAATGGCCGCAGTGGTGTGGGAAGCCGTCGGTTGGTATTCGGCGACGTAAAGGCCGCTGCGGGTCGGGTTATGCCTTTTGCATAAAGCACGCACCCGTTGCGATCGTCGGACTCTGGCCGGCCAAGAAGCGTCGTTGGTCTGCGCGATCATTCGGTCGTCCGGACGTCAGCGCCGCGCTGACAACGGAACTTCGCGCTCCGATTACGGCTGTTGCATCGCAAGCCATAGAACTGCACCAACCGCTCTCGATTTTCTGAAGCCGCAGTCCTAAATGCTGACGTCCCTGCCTGATCAACCCTGTGGGGCGCGCCAACGAACGCTTGGCGCTGCCCAATCACAGTCCAGCAAGAATGGCCTTCGGCTCCAGAAACGCCTCCAGCCCAAACGTGCCGTACTCGCGGCCGATACCAGACTGCTTGAAGCCGCCGAACGGCGCGGCCGGTTCGTGTGCGAGCGTGTTGACGAGTACGCGTCCCGCTTCGATCCGCGACGCGACCTCGCGCGCACGCTTATCATCCGCCGAGACCACGTACGCCTGCAAGCCGTAGTTCGTGTCGTTGGCAATGGCAATCGCATCTTCAGTATCACGGTACGTGATGATCGACAGCACCGGGCCGAAAATCTCTTCGCGCGCGATCGTCATGTCATTCGTCACGTCGGAGAAGACAGTGGGTCGCACAAACCACCCGGCGTCGATACCATCCGGCCGGCCTTCGCCGCCTGCGATCAAACGCGCCCCCTCGTCGATGCCGATGCGGATATAGCGCTGCACGCGCTCCCACTGCTTCTGGCTGACCATGGGGCCGACAGTGGTTTGTGGATCACGCGGATCGCCCGCCTGCGTGCGCGCGACTTCTTCCCGCACGCGCGCTTCGAACTCCGCGAGCCTTTGCTGCGGCACGAGGATGCGCGTGCCCGCGATGCATGCCTGGCCGCTGTTCATGAAACCGGCCTGAATTACAAGCGGCATTACGTGGTCGAAGTCCGTATCGTCGAGCACGATCATCGGTGACTTGCCGCCGAGTTCGAGCGTCACGCGCTTCAACGTGTCGGCTCCGGCACGCAGAATCGATTTGCCGACTGCCGTGGAGCCGGTGAACGACAATTTCGCGACATCGGGATGTGAGCTAATCTGGGCACCGACCGTTTCACCGCGCCCCGTCACGATGTTGAATACGCCAGCCGGCAAGTCCGCCTCGTGCAACGCTTCGGTGACGATGCGGGTCTGGATCGCGCTCATCTCGCTCGGCTTGATAACGGCAGTGCAGCCCGCTGCCAACGCGGCGGCCAGCTTCCCGCAGATGAAGCCCGCGTTGCTATTCCACGGCGTGATCAGACCGGCGACGCCGAGCGGCTGCATCACTACTTCAGCGACGCCCGCGCGGCGCATGAACGCGTAGTCCTGTAGCACTTTCGCCGCTTCGAGCAGCACATTGCTCGCGTGCTGAGCCATCCACCGGCCACGCGAAACCGGCGCGCCATATTCGTCCGTGATCGCTTCGTAAAGCTCGTCCTCCTTCGCGACGACGGCTTCATGCATCCGCTTTAGCATGTCGATGCGCTCGCGCTTGTCGGTGCGCGAAAACGCGGGAAAGGCGCGCTTCGCGGCAGCGACCGCGTCGCACGCATCTTGCGCATCGGCGAGGCGTACGCGACCGATCACCTGTTCGGTCGCTGGATTGAAAAGATCGAACAGTTCGTCGCCGTGCGGCGTGACGAACGCGCCGTTGATATAGACCTTGTCGATGGTCTGCATTGCTGTTCCTGGATAGCGTGTTGGTTGCCACACAATAGACCGGACCAATTGCGCTAACAAGCCATACAATCCGGCATGTTGTGTTGAACAATTCAGGATAATGAAAACTTCGGGCCTGGGTGAACTGGAAGCGGTGCTGGCCGTCGCGCGTCATCGCAGCTTTCGCGCGGCCGCGACCGAACTGGGCGTCTCGACGTCCGCGCTTAGTCACTCGGTGGCGGCACTCGAAGCGCGCATCAGCGTGCGGCTGTTCAATCGCACGACGCGCAGCGTGTCGCTGTCAGAGGCCGGTGCGCAATTCGTTGACAGCATCGCGCCGGCGCTGTCGACAATCCGCGTCGCGATCGAACAGGTCGGCAACTTTCGCGACACGCCGTCGGGCACGTTGCGCATCAATACGTCGGCGGGGGCGGCGAAGCAGGTGATGCCGCTCTTTACTACATTCCTGCAGCGCTATCCGGAGATGAAGGTCGATATCGTTACCGAAGGACGGTTGATCGATATCGTCGTCGAAGGATTCGATGCGGGTATCCGTCTCGCAGAAACCGTCCCGCGGGACATGATTGCAGTGCCGTTCGGCGACAGGCAGCGCTTCGCCGTCGTCGGCAGTCCGATGTACTTCGCGCAACACAAGCCGCCGCGCACGCCCGCTGATCTGAACGCGCACAGCTGCATCCGCACGCGTATGCCGAGTGGCGCGATCTATCAGTGGGAGTTCGAGCGCCACGGCGAAGCGGTGCGTATTGACGGAAAGGGTGCGCTGACGCTCGACGAACCGGGCCTCATGCTGGCAGCAGCTCGCGCCGGTCTCGGTCTCGCCTATCTGACCGAGTGGACCGTCGCCGCGGATATCAAAGCGGGCACGTTGGTTCGCGTGCTGGAAGACTGGACGCCACCGCTCGACGGCCTCTGTCTGTACTACCCGGGCCGCCGCCATGTGCCAGCCGGACTGCGCGCACTGATCGACGTGATTCGAGAACATGCTGACGCGCGACGGACGGGTCGTGAGCTCCCGTCGGCGAAGGGAAAGGTACGCGGCGCACGGCGCTAGTGCCGAGTGACGAGCAACGGATGACCGATGGACCCTGAAAACTGCCGATGAGGTAGAGCTTGGTCCTGCGTCCGGTGTGGGTCGCGTTATGCTTTTTGCATCCGATGTGCGGCAGAGACGGTCGCCGCGCCCGGTCGTCGGGCGCTAGCCCGCAAGTTATAGCCATTCGCTCGAGCGCTGACATGGACACTCGAATGCCAAGTTCAATCGGATAAAGGCCCTTTTGTGCTGCACCAATCGAAGGCCGCGCGCACTCGAGAAACTTCATGCAATCGGGCATCGGCCGAGAGCAAGTGTCGTTCGTCAAAGTCCAGCTCACGGGATGTCCGCCACGTTTTTTTTCGCGTGCCCTGGCGTCCGTTATCCCGTCACAGGCGAATTCCGCGGACCCAATATCGAACCGGCGTGGATCGAGATTCCCCGAAGTGCTACCGTCTCTGTACCAACGGTCGGGCTCGGGGGAGGATCAGTGCGGCGCGTGCTTGCAGGGACTCCTCTTCAGCCACGGCGCGGGCGTGCGATCACTTAAAGGCGAGGGAATGTATGGACGAGGTGAAGGTAGGCTATGTGCAGTGGCCGGAGGGGCTAACGCACAGCGGGGCCGAATGGGACCGCATTAGAAGAAACGTCGAGGCGTCCCGCGTGGACCTGTTAATCACTAACGAGATGCCGTTCGGCAGTTGGCTTCCTGAGAGGTCGGAGTTCGACTCTTCCGCCGCGCATTCGTGGGCGGAAGCGCACGAGCAGGCGATCGATGCCTTGAAGGCGCTCCAGGTAAAGGCCGTTGTGTCCTCCCGGCCGGTGATACGCGGTGGCAAGCTTGTTAATGAGGCTTTCGGCTTACAAGACGGACAATATCGTTACCTGCATCACAAAAAATTCTTCCCGCAAGAAGCGGGCTTCTATGAGGAGACTTGGTTCGACCGTGGCCAATCCGGTTTTGAGACATTTGAACTAGCGGGGCTCGAAATCGGCGTGCTCCTGTGCACGGAATTGTTTTTTAACGAGCACGCTCGAGAATACGGTAGGGGCGGGGTCGATCTCATTGTGTGCCCCAGAGCAAGCGGGACGTCAATGCACCGGTGGAAGGCCGCTGGTGCATTGGCCGCGATAGTTTCGGGGGCTTATCTGATCAGCTCGAATCGCTATGGACCGGGTGAGCTCGGTCAGCAGTTTGGGGGAATGGGGTTCGCCTACGCGCCCGACGGTATGTTGATAGGCGAGACGAGCAAGGAGGCACCAGTTTGCGTGGCAAACGTGAGCGTCGCGCTTGCGCGTCAACAGAAAACTGAGTACCCCTGCTATGTTCGTGATTTGTAGGCCGAGCTATCAATTGATTGCGGGTTTCGATGGGGATCCATGGGTTGTGTGCACAACGGGGCGTTAATGCATGAAGGGCCGGACCAAGGCGGTCCACCCCTCTCCGGGCCGCCTTTATTTTTCTCGGGTATGCCCGCCATGGGGGGGGACATCGGCGCGGCGCGTGTCAGATTGCAAACCGCTTGTTCCATGGAGTCTCCCTCCATTCCTGCACTGAGCGGAAAAAAGTTTGTCTCAGCTTCTACCGGAGGGATATGTCCGATAGGATCAAGCATATTCGGATGTGGTTGAACTGGCGCACCCACCGCAGGGTGCCCAGTTCCACGTTCCCTCAGGCTCAGCGCTGCGACCGGAAGCTTGCGCGAGCCTCTGCTGAGAAAGCCTGCAACTGGTCCCAGATTCGATCTCTGGGCTTATCGAGCCGCCGCATATCGCGGTGCAGGGGTGTTCATCGACAGATGGCCCGACATCGCCTGCCGTGCGGCCTCCTAGGCATCCCATTCCTCGCCGGCATGCAACAGGGGGGGCTTCACCAGTTCATGCCGATCGAAGCCAACCAAGGCCGTATCGACCATGTCAGTGGCCCACATGAAGATCTCCTTGGGCAAGTGTTCGAGCGGAAGACCGCCGATCTGCGAGAAATCGGTGGCTGTGGCGAGGGCTTGTCGCTGTCACCCGGCTCTCTCTGCATGCCCTAGGGGTGCGGCAGATCGAAATTGGATTGGACATCGATGGTGCAGGGGGCGAGCCCAGCTTAGTGACGGCGATACAGAGCCATGAACGGAACAGAACCGCTTCCTTACTTTCGGTACCATCCTGCCCCCCTTGCCATGGGGGCCTGTCGCTGCTAGTGAAAAGATTTGCGCGTGCTGCAATCAGGCGCGCGGCTATATCTATGTAGGACCGGTCTATTCAGTCAACGATTTGCATGACGCGTTGTGCCCCTGGTGCATCGCCGATGGCTCTGCAGCGAGCAAGCTGGACGCATCTTTCGCAGACTCGCACCCTCTGGCGCGTGCGGGTGTGCCGGCAGAAGTTATGGAAGAGGTAAATCTTCGGACCCCAGGCTATATCTCTTGGCAACAGGAGTGGTGGCTTTCTCACTGTGGTGACGCTTGCGAGTTTCACGGCGATGCCAGTATCCAGGACATCGAGTCAGCATCCGACAGCACCAAGCAAGCTTGGCTGGTTGAGTAGAAGCAGGACGAGGCGACGTGGAGATGGGTCACGGAGGGCTACCAACCGGGTGGTGACTCCGCTCTGTACAAATTCGTCTGTAGGCACTGCCGGCAAGTGTTATTTGCCTGGGACTTATGCTGACCAGAAGTGAGGCAAATGCTTGTACGTCCGCTCCCGGCCAAAAGCGGTCTCTGGCATAGCATCAGGGAGCGCCGTCACGGTCTGCACTCTGCGAATTGCCGCGAAGGTGATGTCGCGCCCTAATGCACGTGGCGGTGATGGATGTCCGGGTAATGCGGGTGCTTATGGACCAATGGCTCATGCCGGTGGACATGCACGTGCGGTTCCTTCCCGTCCCACGCGAAATCATGCTCGTGCTGGTGGTGTTCATCATGCCGATGCGAGTGCATGTGCTCCATTGGCTCATGCATGTGTTCATGCTCGTGTCGCTCACGCAAATGTAGCCAGACACCGAGTGCCATCAACGCGGCGGCAATCCAGAAAAGTACTCCGGGGACTTCCGGCCAGATCAGGAAGGAAATCACAACGCCAAACAACGGCGCGACCGAGAAATACGCGCCAGTGCGCGCGGTTCCAAGGTGCCGAAGCGCCACGACGAACAGCGCCAGGCTGACGCCATACCCAGCAAAGCCGATCAGCATCGCCAAGATGAGTGTCTGCGCCGTCGGCAGGGCATTGCCGGCGGCCAGCGCAAAACCGGTATTGCAAGTGCCCGCCACCAAGCCCTTCAAGCATGCGATCAGCACCGCGTCATTGGAGGAGACATTGCGCGTCAGATTGTTGTCTATCGCCCAACAAGCGCAGGCTGCAACAATCAGCAGTGCGCTGGGTGACAAGCTCGCGGCGTCTGGCTGCCATGACAGCAGCATGCCGCCCGCAACGATGACAATCATCCCCAGGACAATCTGCCGATCGGCGTTTTCTTTGAATACGATCCACGCAATGAGGGCCGTGAAGACGCCCTCGACATTAAGCAGCAGCGATGCGGGCGCGGCTCCTGTCTGTGCTAATCCCGTCATCAGAAATGCCGGCCCAGCCACGCCACCCGCTACGATGGCGCCAAGCAGCCAGGGAATTTCCCTGCGTGGAATTGCCGGTCTGGTTGGCTCTGTCGGGCTGGCCCCCCGGGCCAACCGCCGGGCTAATAACACTCCGGCCAGCCCAAGACCACTGCCGAGGTAGAGCAGCCCAGCGAGCAGGATAGGCGAGATCGCGCCAGTCAACGTTTTGGCCAGTGGCGTGCTGGCGCCAAACAGCAGCGCGGCTGCCAGTGCGGGTGTCGCAGAGCGAATGGACATGGCGGAGAGTTTGGCAGGGGAGGCCAAATCCCATTGTCGCGCGTTCAGTTAGAGGCGAACAACCCTTGGGGTGGCAATGACGGGCCGAAAGTGCGGTATTGATCGTCCGTTCACGGCGCGGCCGCCTTGTCGGCAAATGGTTGTGGAGCAAAGGGCGCGCCGCCCATCCCTTACACCCCCGCCTCAATCAAATCCGAAATCTGCACCGACGCCCGCGCAAAATCCGTCAGCGCGCGAGCGCGCTTGTGCCGAAAGCTGCCGGCGGAGATGACGACGGGTTCTTTGGCGTCTCGGCAGCGCAGGAGGAGGGTGTACATGCCGAATTCGCTGACGATATGCGCTGCGCCCTGACGACCTATGTTGAACATAGGCCGTTCATATTGATCCGTCGACATCGATTCCGTGGCGATTGGACTGAAGAAATGGAAAGCCAGCAAAACACGCTTGAGCCGCGAGCCCAATCGCCCCTGGCACGGACCAGAAACCAGCGACGTACTCCGCCGCGGTCCTGTGGAAGCAGAGCACTGCAGTTGCAAACTCCGCAAACATCAAGACGGCAAAGGCGATTGCTCCCATCAGCAATGCGCCGTGAGGATCAGTCAGCAGACCATGCTGACTTGCGCTCCATCGTGACGCCTTCCAGCTCACGGCAAGCATGAGCGGTGCTTCCAACAATACGGCGACCGTCTCTCCCAAGCGAGGTACCAGGTACAAGACACGGATTGCCCCGAGAGCAAAGCCGACCGCAAAAACCCCCAATGCGTAGAGGCTGCCGGCTTTGGTGCACGCAACCCACCTCATAAATGTAGTCAGCAAATGACGAGATCGGTGTGCCCGAAGCCTTGCGAATAATCGAGCACGGAAATTACGGTTGGCCTGACGCGGAATATTCGGACTTCTTCCGGGGATGGCATCGGCATTGGCAGCGCAACCTGATCCGGATACTTGAGTGGAAGCATGCGCAGGATCTTTTTCGCCTCACCCAGATCGGTGACTGGATATGCGTGTGCGGCCATGGACAACCCGGCTATCGCCATCAGGTCGGACGTATCGTGATCGATCGTCAGAGAGACGCGGTTGTCTCGTGCCAAGTTGGCGGCTTTCTGACTTTCTAGGCCACAAAGGAAGTAGAGCGTAAGTCCCTCGCTGACGTACCCCACGGTTGTAGCCTGGGGCCAACCGTCAGGCCTTAACGTGGCGATTGTCATGATCCGGTGCTGATCCAGCAACGCCAGTATCTTTTCCTTGATCTGTTCATTCATGGGCGCCCCCTGGACTCGCTACAGACCTAGGATTGCCCACTGTGTGATGTGGATATTGACGTGGATCAATGGCAGGCCACGGCTGGCTTTGGCCCCGCGTCCCGCGCGTAGAGGCCCACCCTTTGTGGCGATCAGATGTTGGCCAAGGCTAAAAGCGCAGCGCCGAGTGGGTTGTCCGGGGTAGCCTTGGAGCTTGTAGATCGTGTGCGGAAGCTGGTGTAAAGCGTGTTCGCTCTAGCGACTGGAGACTGCGTTTCGGCCTGCGCGCTTGGCGTCATAGAGTGCCATATCCGCTCGGGCAAGGACTTCAGCAGTGACCCGTGCGGCCGAGCCTTGATATGCCTGGCCAGCCACGACGTGCTCGGTCGGAGTGTAGGTGGCTACGCCAATGCTGACTGTCACAACGCGACCCGCCGAAGGCGCAGGCAAGGCCGCTACTTCCACGTCACTGCGTACCCTCTCGGCTACCTGTTGCGCGCCGGCGCGTTCGGTGTCTGGGAGCAGCACGACAAATTCTTCTCCTCCATACCGGGCCACGAAATCGCTCCCGCGCTGTGTGGCAACTCCTGAGAGGATGCTCGCGACTGCCACCAAATAGGCGTCGCCGCGGCCATGGCCGAAGGTGTCGTTGATTCGTTTGAAGTGGTCAATGTCGATCATCAGAACCGACAGCGGGGTTCCATCTCGTTCGGCTCGCCGCCATTCTGTTTCCCAGCGGGTGTCAAACGCTTGCCGGTTTGCTATCTGCGTCAGTCCATCCAGTAGTGCCTGCTTTTCGAGCCGCCGATTTGCAGTAATGAGGGCGCGGTACAGGCGAGTGATTTCTGCAATCAACATTGAGAGCACCACGCCCGACGACAGAACACTCAGGAGTCGGGCTGCATACCAACCCACGGTGTACCTCGCGCCGCCTTGCAGGGTCAATACTGCGTCTGCAAGGCTGGCCAAGAGTGCTACGCAAACCCATACGTCCACCGAGCGCCGTAGCCGGGTCAGCGCAACATAGCCGACTAGGGCAGCAGCATTCGCGCCGATGACCGGCACGCCAAGGCTGTCAACAAGGTTTGCGTAGGTCCCGCCCTGAATGAGTTGCGGCAAAGCGCTCGTGCCCCAGATGGAAAGCGGCACCACGATTGTCGCGGCGATTGGGCCGACCCAGCGCGCAGCCCGAACGCCGCGAAAGGTACCTGTTTGCGGCTGTGCGCGCTGATAGAGACGTCGGCTCAAGCCGGCCAGCAACACCAAAAGGGGAAAGCCGGAATGCCAGAACGTCCACAGCCATACTGCTGTCTGTGAACCGGCGCCGAGCAGGCCTGCTTCCGAAAACACGCCCGGAAAGGTGGGCAGTTGCGCCGCGGCCCCGGCTGCAGCAAACACATAGGCGCCAGCAAGTGCGCCATAGAACGGGTCTCCTGCCAAGCGGGCGCGCTGCAGCAGAAGATAGCCGGTCAAACCTTCAAAGAGGACAACGGTTGTGAGGAAGATCGGCAAGAAGGGCCTGACTTCCGGCCACTGGAGGCGTGCAGCGCTCAAGGAAAATGCTGCCAAGGCAATAATGGCGACCGAGACAGCTGCAGCAATAAAAAGCTCAGGGCGGGAAGGGGCGACGCCTTCCACTTGCACGGTCTCAGTCATGAATCAGGGCGCGGATGATCATCGTGAAATATCGACTGCCCTTGTACAGTCTTTAGTTTGTGGAGGGGGGTTCCCCGTGAAATGACTTCGATTTCGGCAGTGCGGCAGTGTCAAGCTGGGCACAATGTTTTCGGCGGCGCGCGCACTTCCATCACCAGCCGCCGTCCAACGCGGCCTTGGCTGTAGCGGTCGGCACCCATGTTGAGCTGTGCGTTCGTTAGAGCGAGTATTCGATGCGGGGGGAGGACAGGCATGGCAGGAGTGCTGTACCGACGTGAGTCCAGCGGCATTCATGACTCGCAGTGCGGGGGCAATGGCAATTTTTTCCGTCACATGTGCGCAACGTCTGCGCACAATAAATGTATTTAAGACAATACATTTGTCGGCTGCACTGGTACATTGGATTTAAGAGCTCCGCTCTCTCCACGGCCTTCAAGGCGGTCCATCTCTCTCCGGACCGTCTTTATTTTTTTCTCGGGTATGCCCGCCATGGGGGGGGACATCGGCGCTTCACGGCGCAGACTGCCCAGGTTCTCACGCACACCCCCTAATCTCCGCGCGGGAGTGTCAACACCTTGCGCTATCACCGGCAATCTCTTGAACTGCCGTCATGCCATTACTCTCGCCGGGTGCCGCTATCCCGCCAGCGATCGATTTTGGAACGAGCTTTCGATGCCGATTCGGTAGTCTTGCTGATCCTTTGCCGGTCTCGCCTCAAACTCGACAAGATCGCCGGCCGCCGTGAGATGAATCCGAGACGTAGGTCGAGATCCGGTCGTTGCACCGATTAGGAAAGGGTGCTCGTGTCCGGCTAGCATGAGTTCGTAGGTCAGAGATGACGCGCCCGCAAAGAGGAACGATCCGATCCTCGTAACGGTACCTGAGACGACTTCATTTTTTTCGGTAGTCTTTTTGGCGAACATATTCGACTCCTTGCCCATATGGGAGGCACAGTTGAATCAAGTGCCGGCCATAGAACACCTAGCGGCATTAAGCGGGGTAAGGCAGATGGCCGACAGCCCTTTCTTACCACGCACGATATAACGGCCGGATGACGGGGCGAGGATCGGTTACGTTGGAGCGGTTCTATTCCTGTTCACTGGATCAACTGTAAACATACCGTCCTATCGCGTAATTTGTGTTATGTTAAATCAATGAGGGACGGGCAAAAAGCTGGACCGCTAGATCAGCCCGGCAGGCTCCACCGCCCGCTCCCAGCTGTAAATCACCACACCCCGCTGCGCCACCTTGCTCCTCACCCGCGGTGTAATTGACATCCACCGCTTCCCGACCACGGCAGCAGCGAAATGTCTGCTAACCAGAAGCAGGACGCCCCTCCACATGAAGCAGCATCGGCTCTTTAAATGACCCGGCAATAGACTCACGCGTTTTTTCATAGCGCGTTGCTGAAAACAGTATTAAGTGGCGAGCAAACTGGCCGATAAGAGGATATCCAGACAAATGTCTTGTCGAATACCGCCTCGGTGTTCTTGCCTCACCCAGATCTCATGCTCAGCTCTCTCGTTCTGGTAGGTATTGTGATCATGTCTTGCCTGATGAGCGTCGCCATTCTGGGTTCGCTGCTTCAGACAGGGGTGCCCGGTATCGCTCGCTGGTGCGTGGCTCATGCACTGCTGGCCATTGCCTTGGCGTGGATGTTGGTCGCAGGTGCTCAGCCAGGAAAGTTCACGACCACCGGAGCGGCGTTCTTTGCCCTGACAGCCGTGCTGTTGCTCGTGCAGGGTATGCGTCAGTTCTTCGGCAAGGGTGCCGCGCGGCGCAGCGAAACGGCGGCATTCGTCATCGCTTTCGCTGCGGTGGTCTACTTCACTTGCGGGACGCCGAACGTCGGTGCAAAGATCGCGCTCGTATCCGCTTTGCTTGCCTACGCACGGATCGCTGCCGGTACGCTGGCTCTGCGTCACGCGCCGCGTGGCGGCGCGCGCTACCCCTATCGATTCGTTGCGGCGGCAGCTTATCTGGGCGCTTTGTTCCATATCGCGCGCGCCGTCGGCGGAGCGTTCGGTATGCCCGAAGTGGCTATCCTGGATCCCTCGCCCTGGAACGTTCTGTTTCTCGGGCTTGCGATTGTCACATTGCCGTGCCTGTCAACCGGGATGGTGATGCTCGCGCATGATCAACTCGCACGAAAGATGGAACACCTCGCCAGTATTGACGAGCTGACTGGTGCACTGATGCGACGCGCATTCATGGCGAAGGCGACCGCTTTGCTTTCCGACGCGGTCGAAATGGGCAAGCCGGTGTCGATCGCAATTCTGGACATCGACGAGTTTAAAGCGGTCAACGATGCTTTCGGCCATGCGGTCGGCGATCGAATCCTCACGCACGTTGCGTCGATCGTATCCGCGCGCCTGCGATCGACAGACCTCTTCGGGCGTCTTGGCGGCGAGGAGTTTGCGATCATTTTCGTGGATACCAGAAAGGCTGACGCGGCAGCCGTGACGGATGAGCTTCGACTTGCCGTCGAACGGTCGCCAAGAGAGGGTGTGCATTGCACATTCAGCGCGGGGGTGGAATGTGTCTTGCCCGGAGATACGCTGGCAATTGCCTTGGCGCGGGCGGACGCGACGCTGTATCGCGCCAAGGCCGCAGGGCGCAACCGAGTCTTGATGGCGCCAGAAGGCGACAGGCGCAAAGTCGAAGCGCATTCAACCGCCGTCGCTTAAATGACAATTGATGAATCGATGACGGCGGAACGCGGTTTAACGAAGAACAATCGCCAAATTTCCCGATTCAAGTCCAGTTCAGCTAGGTAGTTCCCAACGGAGAGCGCACTCCTCCCCTCTAGTGGGTGGTTAAGTTTCTTTTCAATCCAATGATAATGAAGGCACGCAGAATACTTAAAAGGCCGTACCGTTGCGTGTTCTGCGCTTTCCGACGCTCTTCCGAGGGAGAAGGCGTCAGCGCCCGATTCGTGTGCAGGGGCGCTTTTTTTCTGTCAGCAGCAAACGTTTGAGGTAAATGACTGAATCGAGTCCCACCCTCATCAGTGAGCGACGTTAAAAGGCCGGTTAGAACAAGCCTGCTATTGGCCGATGTGGTTGGTGACTATGCCTGCAGACTACGGGCTGCTGTCGACCCTTGGCAGCGGCGCTCACTTGCCCCTCCGCAACGGCCGTTTTCGAAGCCCGAACAGCCGCCCTCTAATCTAAGACAGCCCCTTGCGATCCCAAGGCGGTTCATCGCCGAACGTCTCGGCGAGGTAATCGACAAACCGACGCACTTTGACCGGTATGCGCTGCGTGCTTGGGTAGACTGCCTGAATCGTCAGCTCAGCGGGGCGATAGGCCGGCAGTAGCTCCACAAGTTCACCGCGCCGAATGTGGGCGCCGAACACGAAGGTCGGGCCGTACACAATGCCCGCTCCCGCAACAGCGGCAGCGAGCAGCATCTGTGTGTTGTTGGCCGTCATCCGGCAAGGTCCTTCGATGACGTGCACGCGGTTCTCGTGGTCGCGCAATGTCCAATCTCCGGCCGACACGGCCTCGCTGAAGGCCAGTCGTTGCGCGCTGAGCAAATCTTCCGGCCTGTGCGGCGTTCCGTGGCGCTCGAGGTAGGCAGGAGAAGCACACACGACCATTCGGCACGGCGCAAGTCTGCGTGTCACAAGTCCCGGGGCCTCCAGCCGTCCGATCCGGATTGCAACGTCAACGCCCGCATCGATGAGATCGACATAGCGGTCTCCAAGCTGCACTTCCACAGTGACGTTCGGGTGATCCTCCATGTAGCGCGCCACGACCTCGCCCAAGTGCATCGCGCCGAATGTGACAGGCGCCGCGATGCGCAACACACCGCGGGCCGTGCCTTGAGAATCGCTCGCTTCCCGCCTTGCTTCATCGAAGGCTTCGAGAATCCGCTTGCTGCGTTCGTAGTAAGTCTGGCCGGTATCGGTGAGACTCAAGCGCCGGGTGGTGCGGTGGAGTAGCCGTGCATTCAGTTCGGCCTCGATGGCACTCACGTGCTTGCCAGCCATCGCTGCCGACAGCCCAAAGCGGCGAGCTGCCGCAGCCAGGCTGCCCTCCTCCACGGCGGCGACGAATACGCCGAGGCTTGTAAGCCGGTCCATGTTGCCCTCCAATTCGATAACGGCATTATCGGCTGAATAGTCGAATCCGAAAATTATCAAACTGGAGAATCGAATTTACGATGCGCCGATCAGCTAACGGACAGGAGCACAAACATGGTAATCGCGTCGAACGGCACGCAAATTCACGTCAAACAGCGGGGCAACGGCGAGCTGGCGCTCGTGTTCCTGCACTACTACGGTGGCTCGGCGCGAACATGGGACGCGGTCGCAGACGAACTGGCTGACAGGTACAGGATCGTTGCCACCGATCACCGCGGCTGGGGCGACTCCGAGGCGCCCGCCGACCACTACGGCATCGCTGACCTCGCCGCCGACGCCGAAGGCGTTATCGAAGCACTAGGGCTACGCCGCTACGTTCTGATCGGTCATTCGATGGGCGGGAAGGTCGCGCAACTGATCGCATCGCGCCGGCCGAACGGCCTGGAAGGTCTTGTGCTGGTCGCGCCGTCGCCGCCGTCGCCGATGCTCCTTTCCGACGCCCAGCGGGCGACATTGGCCGGCGCCTATCAAACGCGCGAGTCCGTGGAATTCGTCATCGATCACGTGTTGACCGCGAAACCGCTCAACGCCGCGTACCGCGAGCAAGTCATCGAGGACAGTCTGAGGGGCGCGCCGCAAGCCAAGTCGGCCTGGCCCGAGCTGGCCATGCGCGAAGACATTACTGCGGCAACAACGTCGATCGAAGCACCGACAATCGTCATCTCCGGCGAGCTCGACCAGGTGGATCGCATCGCAACACTCCAGGCAGAACTGTTGCCGCGCATCCCGCATGCGGCGATGCACGTTCTGCCCGGAACGGGACACTTATCGCCCCTGGAAGCCCCGGCGGAAGTGGCGCGGCTCATTGCGCGATTCGTCGCTGCGATCGAAAGCAAGTCAGTCGTATGCCGTGCGCCCGACCAGGTTCCGGTCGCTTTCGATGCCGCGTTGACCGCCGGCGATCTCGATGCCGTGCTCGGCTTGTTCAGCAACCAGGCCACGATGCGGATGACGAATGGCGAGGTGGTGCAGGAGAGCCCCGCCGGGTTGCGCACCGGCTTGGCTCAGTTGCTGGCATTGCGCCCGCGTATCCGTAACGAAGTGCGCCGCGTACTCACGAGCGGCGACATCGCCCTCGTCCTGCTCGACTGGACCCTGAACGTGACGCTACCGGACGGTCGCGATCACGAAGAGCGCGGCACCGCTACGCAAGTGATGGAAAAGGGCCGCGATGGTGGGTGGAGGCTGCGGATATCCAACCCAGCTGGGTTGAACTGAAGGGCGTCGGAGGGGGAACGCCCCTCACCTCGCCCCCCTTTGCCAATTTTCGTCCGCGTGGAATCGATCCACCCTGCATCCGATCTCGCATGGCAGACGTATATGACATCAGCGCTGCGCCGGGCTTGAGCCAAGTCGCGCGCGCCCGATCCATACCCCTGCCAAAGGAGACTGACCCATGAAGCGAGCCCTGCTACTGGTTTTGACGTTGACCACCGCGACGCTGAGCGCATGCGGAGGCGGCGACGATGCGCCCATGTCGATGGCGTCGACGGCGTCGACAGCACAATTTCCACAAAACGCCGACATGTGGGCCGGACTTGGCGGAGATGCCAGCGCACCGGCCGCCATTTCGAAGGTGGTCGACGACGCGGTGTCCGGTCTGCTGGCGGACCCCAAGGAAGCACCGTACTTTGCCAACATCGGTCAGCCCGGACACGATACGGTCGGGCGTCTCAAGGCTTGCCTGAACCTCCAGTTCAAGGCGCTGTTCGGCGGCCCCTTCAGCTATCCGGGGCAAGTCACGGCGGACGGCACCACCGTCATGTGTGACGACATGGCCGCCGCGCATTCGGACGTTGGCATCCCGGGCTGCGTGTTCGATCAGTTCATCACCGACGCCGCCGCCGTCATGAAGACCGATGGCGTTCCCGATACCTACATCTCGCGTGTGGCGCCTGTCCTTACCGGCCTGAAGTCCACCATCGTGTCGTCGATGCCTCAGTACCTGGGCCCCAACACGGCCCAGAACTGCCAATGAAACCGGCCCGCGCGCTGAAACGCTACGCATTGCCCAGCGTGGCAGCGCTCACGGTCGCGTTCGGCCTTGTCGGGGCAATGCACTTGAAAGCAGCCCGCCCGTTGCTTGCCATGCTGGGCGTGCCCTGCCCTGTCGACAGCACCACGGCAGCGCAAGTCAGCGCGCTGCGTGCGAGCGGACTGGCGCAGCTGCGCGCCAGCCAGCCGGCACCGGCCCGTCCGCTCCCGGGCGGGTTCGTGCTGGACGGCACGACCGCCACCGAGGCTGTTCGCTGGGCACATGAAAACGGCGTGGCCTGTGACGCTGTCACGCACGGCTACAACTATCTCCGCTGCCGTGGCGTTGACGCCCGCAAGCTCGGGCTTGCCGGCCCGCCCGTCAGCGAGTTGTGGCTCAGCTTCGGTCCGAGCGGCCGTCTCGTCGGCGTCGACATCTACCGTCGGGGCATGAACGCGAGTGACACAACCACCGCCTGGAACGGAGCGACGCATGCATTGCGCGACGCGCTCGGTACGCCGACTGCGATGATGGGCGATGCATCGCCGCAGGTACTGAGCCAATCGCCATTGCAGACGGCACGTTTGCAGTATCGATTCTCGGACTACCTGGCGATCGTCACCGCGAGCAACCTGCCTTACGCCGGACTGGCAGTGCGAGAGCAGTACATGTCGTCGCGCATTTGATTGCAGTTGGAAGCGAACGGTCTTTGCGTCATACCTTCGGCCTCTTGGTCGAAGGTATTTTTTTTGCCCGCTGAATAAGCAAAAGCCGGCGAAATCGCCGGCGTTCACTGAAACACTTATCTGGATGATGCCGGTGGAACACTCTCCGCCCGCATCATCCAGACTTTCTACCGTCATCCCCTTGCGCTGGGCGGGGCAATCGATATCACGTCTCTTGCATCGCGCCCTTGCCGACGACCGGACCTGTTGGCTGACCCGTTGGAGAACCGCCCTTCGGCTCAACCGAAACGGCAAGCACAGCGCGAACGTTAAGCTTGGCTGCATTTTCCTTCGACAGCGCAATCGACGTGGACCGATTCGACGAGAACACACCCAACGAGATCGGCTTGCTGTTCTCGGGAATCAACCAAAGTTCGGTCGAGGCGCTGTCGGAGACCTGCAACGCAACAGCCGGCACCACGACGATTTCACGTCTTGCCGTGTCGATCGTCATCGTCCAACGCGGCAAGCCATTGTCGCCGGTGATGGCCGCGGCAATATAGGCGGGCTTGGCGCCCGTCGGCGTTCCGACAGGTGACAACACGGACAGGTTCACCGCAACAACCGCGATCGTCGCAAAGGAAGTTGCGAGCGCCACGGCGCGCCACAGCCGAATGCTGTTCCAGATCCGACGCACCTGCGACTCACCCGCAGGCGCTGCGGCCTCTGTGCGCTCAACGTGGCCAAGGTCGGCCTGAATCCGCTTCCATACCCGCGCGGGCGGCTGCATGCCGGTCACGGCCTCACCCAACGGAGAGAGGCGCGCCTCCCAGGCGCTGACGGAGTGCCTCAGGGCGACGTCTTCGTCCAACGCGCGCTCAAGCGCCCGCCGTTCGTCACTGTCAAGGAGTCCGAGGACATATTCAGCGCATTCCAAATCGCGATCGTGCGTCATGGCTGCAGCTCCATGCACGCCTTGAGCTGCAGCAGGCTGCGCCGCACCCAGCTCTTCATCGTCCCGATCGGCACACTCAGGCGCGTTGCGAGTTCTGCGTAGCTCGCGCCTGTGTAAAACGCTTCCACGATGACACCCCGCTGCCGCGCTTCAAGCTTTTGAATGCAGCCATTGAGACGCCGACGCTCCTGACTCATGTCCGCCGCCTCGTGTGGCGTTGCTTGCTCGTCGACGATGTGCGTCCAGTCGGTTTCATCCCCCGTTGTCTCGCGCGACTGACGCAGGCGATCGATCGACTTGTTCCGCGCGAGTGAAATCAGCCATGTCATGGCCGTTCCCCGCGCAGGATCGAATTGATCGGCGCGTTGCCAAATGGCGACATAGATTTCCTGGAGCACGTCTTCCGCTTCACCTGAGCTGCGAAGAATGCCGTACGCGAGCGAATAGAGTTTGGGCGACGTGAGGGCGTAAAGATCGGCGAAGGCGCTGCGACTGCCTTGCGCAGTCTGCTTGAGCAGTTCAAGCAGCCGTTCCCGCCCCTCCTCCTGCCGCGCTGATAGTGAGTCCTCAGACTCGAGCAAAGATGCTCCGACAACGTGCATATGATTTCGCGTGCCTCGGTTGCCCGCAACGGGATGCGGCAAAGGTATACCAACGGCATCGTTCGCGCAACGAACGTCCGGGGTGTGGCGAAGTCTGGATGGCATGCCGGTCCTCTGATCACCGTTTGAGCACGCGCGAGAGCGCCCGCCCTCGCGCTGAACCCGACTGATTACGGCATCAGCACCTTGTCCACGACGTGGATCACGCCGTTGGACTGATACACGTTGCCGATCGTCACGGTGGCGACGCCGCCTTTGTCGTCCGTAACAGTCAGGTGATCGCCCTTCTGCATGACGGTCAGCGCGTCACCCTCGACGGTCTTGAGGGTGGCTTTGCCGCCGCCGTCCGACACGGCCTTCATGAGGTCCTGTGCGGTGAGCCGGCCGGGCACCACGTGGTAGGTCAACACCTTGACCAGCGTCGGCTTGCTCTCCGGCTTCAACAGGCCATCAACCGTACCGGCCGGAAGCGCAGCGAAGGCTTCGTTGGTCGGTGCGAACACGGTGAACGGGCCGGGTCCGGACAGCGTGTCGACCAGGCCGCCCGCCTTCACAGCGGCGACGAGCGTGGTGTGGTCCTTCGAATTGACGGCGTTCTGGATGATGTTCTTGGACGGATACATCGGAGCGCCGCCCACCATGACGGTTGCTTCGCTGCCGCTCATGGCTGCGGTCGCTACGGAGGCATAACCGCCAGAGATGATTGCGAGGGAAAGCAAAACACCAGACAACCCAGCCAGTTGATACTTTTTCATTGTTGACCTCAATCGTGGCGCTTCGCAAATTGGAAGCAACCCAGATACGAGCGAAACTCGCTGTCGGATGCACGAGCGACTCGTGCAACCACGCAGGAGTGGATTGCGCTGAGTTGAAACGACTTTGCGTCGGAAAAAATACACGACGCATTTCCTACTCACAGTGACCTGTGAGAACAGTGCAAGGTCGATACCTCGCACGTGACCCCCAGGTGTCATGCGCTGCCCGGCATCCTCCTGTTGGCCTTGGACCGGCTGCTTGGCGCGACGGCGCCAGTGTGGCTTGGGGGCACGTCCGGGGCTCGTTGGATCAAGACTGCCGGGATTGCAACGCCTTGCCGACGCACCCACGCCGGTAGCTCCGCACCGCTGCTTGCTTGTGTGGTGATCCTTTCGACCGACCCAGGTGCGCAGTGCGCTTCCGCACGGATTGACTTCTGCATAGCCACCCCGACACAACGGCGACAGAGGTTCCTCTGCAAAAAAAAGCGTCATCGCATTTCTGCCTGAATGGTTTGGTACCGCCGTTTGCGCAGGAGTATTTGCAAGCGCAATGACATCCGCGCGCCAGAAATGCAAGCGTCCAGTCGTGCTGATACGCAGCAATTGATCGACGTTTGATACGGCACAAAGCTGACGCTGTTCGTCATGCCAGTATTTATCTGATCCGCCGAGAAACCCGCTTCGCATGTCATGCCAGGTCAGTGCTTGCACAGCCATGTTCGATGCGATGCAGATGCATCGGCTTGACACCCTTGGAGACACAACCGCCATGAACGCCGCATCCCAAAGCCACAGCCTTCAGGGTCGCCCGACTGCGCGTGATATCCGCGAAATCATCGGTCCATTCGAGACGGAAGTGCTAACCCGGATCCTCGACATCGAACCCAGTATCGAGGACGTACAGCTTGCCTATAAGTGGCTGCGCTCTGACGAGCACCTCATCCGCGGCATGGACATCGAACTCTCCGGCAAGGCCAAGTTGATCTACGAGCTGCTTGACGCCGAGTTTCCGGATTTCGATGCATCCGGACACGGTTTCTAGGTTCGCTTTGCAATACGCCTCGGCACCCGTGCCGACCTTGGCCAACCGCCACGATGGAGCAACGCATGGTCAACAACACTGCGCACGTTGTCTGGTTCGAGGCATTGCGACGGACCGACGTTCCACGAGTCGGCGGCAAGAATGCGTCGCTCGGCGAGATGGTGGCCACGCTTGCCTGCCAGGGCGTCAATGTCCCACCGGGCTTCGCACTCACAGCCGAGGCCTTCTGGCGCTTCGTCGATGCAAATAGCTTGCAGCCGGTGATTGCTTCAGCGCTTGCTGACCTTGATGGCGGCAAGCTTTCCCTGGCAGAGGCCGGGCTCACCATCCGACGCGCCATGTTGCGCGGTGCATGGCCAGCAGAGACGGTTGAGGCGATCCGCCTTGCCTACGATGAACTGAACCGCCGAGTGGGCCAGACCGACATAGACGTTGCAGTGCGATCGAGCGCGACGGCCGAGGATCTTCCTGAAGCGAGCTTTGCCGGGCAGCAGGAAACCTATCTCAACATCCGGGGCGAACGTGCCCTGCTCGACGCTTGCCGGCGCTGCTACGCGTCGCTGTTTACCGACCGCGCAATTAGCTACCGCCAGGCAAAGGGCATCGACCATTCCAAGGTCGCATTGTCGGTGGGCGTGCAGCGCATGGTCAGATCCGATCTGGGGGGCGCCGGTGTCATGTTCACCATCGATACCGAGACGGGATTTGACAAGTCTGTCCTGATCAATTCGGCCTGGGGGCTTGGCGAAAACGTGGTCCAGGGCAAAGTGGAGCCCGACGAATACGAGGTCTACAAGCCGCTGCTGTCTGAGCCATCGTTGTCGCCGATCGTTGGGAAGAAGCTGGGCGGCAAAGGTCTCAAGATGATCTACACGAACGACGGCGACCACCCGACGAAGAACGTCCCGACATCAAAGGCCGAGCGTGCGAGTTTCGTCCTGAGCGACCACGAGATCCTCACCTTGTCGCGATGGGCGTGTGTGATCGAGCAGCACTATGGCCAGCCGATGGACATTGAATGGGCAAAAGATGGTGTCACCAGTGAGGTGTTCGTCGTGCAGGCCAGGCCAGAGACGGTCGAGTCGCGTCGCGAAGCCAGTGCGGTAAAGACGTGGCATATCAAGAAGACCGGTCGCAAGATCCTGTCCGGTGTCAGCATTGGCGAAGCCGTCGCGGCGGGCAAAGTCTGCATCATCGAAAGCCCGCGCGACATGGAGCGCTTTGTCGATGGCGCCATTCTCGTCACCCAGACGACAGACCCAGATTGGGTACCCGTGATGCGGCGGGCCGCCGCCATCATCACCGACCAGGGCGGCCGCACATCGCACGCGGCCATCGTCAGCCGCGAACTGGGGCTTCCGGCCATCGTCGGCGCTGGCAACGCGACGCATCTTCTGCATGACGAGCAGGAAGTCACGGTGTCCTGCGCGGAAGGTCGGGAAGGGTTTGTCTACGAAGGCATTGCCGACTTTGCGGTCGAAGAGATCGATTTCGGCAGTATCCCTGCAACGCGCACCCAGGTCATGCTGAACCTCGCCAATCCGGCGGCAGCGTTTCGGTGGTGGCGAATCCCGGCGGACGGCGTTGGGCTGGCACGCATGGAGTTCGTGGTGAGCAACCACATCAAGATCCACCCGATGGCCCTTGCCCGCTTCGACACGCTCAAAGACGAAGACGCCAAGCAGACCATCGCAGCGATGACTGCAGGTTATGAAGATCGCACCGAATACTTTGTCGACCGCCTTGCGCGTGGATTGGGACGGATCGCCGCGGCCCAGTATCCGCACCCCGTGGTCGTGCGCATGAGCGACTTCAAGACCAACGAATATGCGCATCTGATCGGAGGGGCGGAATTCGAGCCGAAGGAAGAAAACCCCATGCTCGGATTCCGCGGAGCGTCACGGTACTACTCGCCCCGCTACCGGGAGGGCTTCGCGCTCGAATGCCGCGCCATTTTCCGCCTTCGCAATGAGATGGGCTTCAAGAATGTGGTTGTCATGATTCCCTTCTGCCGGTCGACAAAGGAGGCGGACCGCGTGCTGGAAGTCATGGCGCAAAACGGTATCCGGCGCGGCGAAGCCGGCCTCAAGATCTACGTGATGTGCGAGATTCCATCCAACGTGATTCTGGCGAAGGCCTTCGCGCAACGCTTCGACGGATTCTCAATTGGCAGCAACGATCTGACGCAACTGACGCTGGGCGTTGACCGCGACTCGGCAGATCTCGCGGAGCTTTTCGATGAACAGGACGATGCGGTCAAGTGGATGATTCAAAGCGTCATCACCAAGGCCCATGAGGCTGGCGCCCACGTCGGTCTGTGTGGCCAGGCACCCAGTGACCACCCCGAGTTTGCCGCCTTCCTTGTCGAGTGCGGCATTGATTCCATATCGGTGAGTCCGGACAGCTTCATTGCGGTCAAACGCACTGTGGCCGCGGCCGAGAGCGCTGCACCAAACACCCCGTGATACCGCCGCCATTCGGGCGGCCTCCCCTCCCAGACCACACGCTGACATCTCCGATGTTCAGGCGTTGCGCTTTGTCACCCGTACCGCAGTCACCTTGTATTCCGGCGCATGCACCAGCCGGTCGCGCACCGGAGACGTCAATCGGTTGATCAATAGATCCGGACGATGGAAGCTGCAGAACAACTGTCCGCTTTGCATTGCATCGCTGATGCGCAACGGCAGGATCGCGGCACCGTACCGGCTTGACACTTCGACCATGTCGCCTTCCACCAGACCATGGCATGCCGCATCTGCAGGTGCCATGTCCAGCGTGTCCGATGGCTTCAGCACTGCATTGGGGGTGCGGTAGCTCATCGTGCCGGCGTTGAAGTGGTGCAGCACCCGACCGGTGGTCAGCAGGAAGGGATAAGCGTCGCTGGTCTGCTCAGATGTGGGCACGTATGCAACCGGAACCAAGGCGGCAGTCTTGCTGCCGAAGAAGCGTTCCCGATGCAGCACGGCTGTGCCTGGATGCGTTTCGTCCGGGCATGGCCAGTGAAGATCTTCGCGCTCCAGGCGCGCATACGCCAATCCAGCGCCATCCGGCCAGAGCGACCGCACTTCATCCCAGATCTGCTGTGGAGTCTCGAACTCGAAACCCTTCGGCTTGCCCATTCGCGCAGCGAGCGCCTGGATGGTCCACCAGTCTGGACGTGCTTGTCCGGGGGGCGTGGTGACAGCGTGGACACGCTGCACCCGCCGGTCCGAGTTCATGAAGGTGCCCTCCTTTTCGAAGGCCGATGCCGCCGGCAGGAAAACCGTACCGAACGCTTCAGCGGTTTGATTCACGAACAGATCCTGCACGATCACCAGATCAAGCGCAGCCAGTGCAGCCGCGGTTGCCGTTGCGTTGGCCAATGAAAGATAAATGTCATAGCCCATTACCCACAGCGCCTTGAGGTGGCCCGCCCTGGCGGCATCCATCATTTCCAGGACGTCCAGGCCGCGGCCGGTTGGCAACTTGTGCGCCCAGATTTGCTCGAAGCGGGAGCCGGCCTGGCTGATCGACTGCGAGCCGGTGAGTGTGGCCGGGTCACACCCCATCTGCGCCGCACCTTGCACGTTGTTCTGACCACGTAAGGGGTTGATGCCGCTGCCGGGCTTGCCAAGGTTGCCTGTGAGCAGGGCCAGGTTAATGAGTGCCATCACGCCTTCACTGCCCTGCAGGTGTTCGGTTACGCCAAGGCCATGGAAACACATGGCGGGCGGGTTGTCGGCATAGATTCTTGCTGCAGCACGGATTGCATCAGCGGGCACGCCGCACACCTCGGCCATGCGCTCTGGAGCGAAGGCTGCAACATGCGCGGCGAAAGTATCGAAGCCGCTGACCCGCTCGGTCAGAAATGCCCGATCAATACGTCCCTCTTCGATCATCGCGGCCGCCAGCGCATTCAATAGCGGTACGTTGCAGCCCATGCGCACGGGCAGATGGACATCGGCCAACGCCGCCAGCTCGGTACGGCGTGGGTCGATGACAACAAGCCGCGCCCCTTTGAGCACCGCCTGCTTGATGCGCGCCCCGACGACCGGATGGTTTTCTGTCGGATTGGCGCCGCAGATCAGGAAAGCGTGCGCCTGCTCGATGTCGTCGAAGCTGTTGGTGGCCGCGCCAACGCCAAGCATTGATTTGAGGGCCTTGGCGCTGGGTGTGTGGCAAACACGTGCGCAGCAGTCAACGTTGTGTGTCCCCAGCACTACGCGGGCAAACTTCTGCGCCAGATAGTTCTCCTCGTTGGTCGCGCGCGAAGACGCCAGCACGCCAACCGCATCGCTCCCGTACCGCGCAATGACAGCCTGCAGTTGTGTGGCCGTGAAATCGAGCGCCTCGCCCCAGCCCACCGCCTGCCACCGTCCGTCACGGCGAAGCATGGGCTGAGTGGCACGGTCCGAGGCGTGGTTGTGCTCGAACGCGTAGCGCCCCTTCACACACAGGTGGCCACGATTCACTGGCCGATCCGCGGGGCGCACGGCGACCACACGGCCGTTGGCGGTGCCCACATCCATTTGGCAGCCGACCCCGCAATACGCACACGTCGTTCTTGTCCAGGCAGTCGGTTTGGAGACGATTCGCTTATCAAACAGGGCACCGCTGGGGCACGTGTCGACACATGCACCGCAACTCACACAGCCTGCGCTGAGCAGCGTTGGCCCCTTGCTGATGGCAACGCGTGTTGTATCGTCGCGCCCAGCCATCTCCCAGATGAACTGGCCCTGCACCTCCTCGCAAATGCGGACGCAGCGTTCGCAATAGACGCAGCGATCCATGCCGACCCCGAGGTACGGGTGGCTGTCGTCCCGGAACAGCCCATCCTCAAACTTGCCGCCCGGCGGTACATCATATTTGGCCAGCAAGCGGTGAAACGGGTGACGCGGGTCTGCCGCATAGGCGGTTCTCGGGTAGCGCGCAGCGATCAGCTCCAGGTTCGTACGGCACAGAGCGTCGAGCGCAACGCTGCGCGTCTGTACGACCATGCCTTCGGCAACTTCGGTGGAGCAGCTTGCAACGGGACGGGTCTGCCCCTTCACATGCACGATGCAGAGACGGCATGCGCCGGAAGGTATCAGCCGGTCGTCGTGGCACAGGTGTGGAACCGTCTTGCCAGCCGCCGACAGCGCATCAATCAGTAATGCGCCCTCGGCCGCCTCACACGCCGCACCGTCGATGGTCAATCGAACCATGATTGGAACTCCGACGGATAGTGACGCCGCACGGACTGGACAAACTCGGCCAATCCCCGCCCGTGCCCGCAGAGGCTCGTTTCCGCCAGCGCCTCGATCAGGCGTCGGAAGCGGCTGCCGTCGATCGGCATGCCGTTTGCCGCTGCCTGTGCCATGGCTGCCAGAATGGGCGTGCCCAGATGACAGGGTGTGCATTTCCCGCATGACTCGCGACTACCAAAGCGCAAGACCTGCACGACGATGTTCGCAATTGACGTGTCGTCCGAAAACGCGATCATGCCGCCATGCCCGACAGCGCAATCGATGGCCTGCATTTCCTCGTAGCCAAGCCGTGTGTCGAGCAGCGCGGGTGGCACGATGCCGGCCAACGGCCCACCAACCATCAACCCCCTCAGCCTGCCGCGGCGCAACCCTTGTCCGAGTTGATCGACGACATCCGCCAGACGGATGCCGAAATCCACCTCGTAAAGCCCGGGCCTGCGAAACAAGGAGTTCAGCGACAGCAGTTTGGTGCCCCGGCTCTGCGAAAAACCAAGTGCGGCATAGGCGGCGGCGCCGTGGGTCACGATCCACGGGATTGCGCACAGGGTCTCGACGTTATGCACGAGCGTGGGGGCACCGAATAGACCGCGTGCGCTGATCTGCGGCGGCCGCGGCCGGACTTCCGGGCGGCGCCCTTCCAGCGCATTCAATAGCGATGTCTCTTCTCCGCAGATGTAGGCGCCCTGCCCTACGACCAATTCAAGTTGGAATGTCGGAAGAAGCCAGCCAGCCGACCGGGCCTGTTCCAAGGCCTGCGAGACCACTTGCACCGCTTCCGGATACTCTTTCCGGATATAGAGATAGCCGCGCTGTGCGCCGACAGCATGCGCGGCAATCGCAGCGCCTTCAATGAGCCGAAACGGATCGTCCTCCAGCAGGAAGCGATCCGAGAACGCTCCTGCGTCCCCTTCGTCAGCATTGACCACGACATACTTGATGCAGGCTTCAGCATTGGCAACGGCTTGCCATTTGATGCCTGCGGGGAATGCGGCACCACCCCGCCCCCGCAATCTAGACGCCTGCACCAGGTTGACCAACGCTTGCGGCGCCATCTGCCTGGCCATGGCAAGCGCATCACCGCCGCCACCGCTGCGATAGGCCGTCAGATCGCGCACGCCGCCGCGCAGCACGTTGCCCAGCAGCACAGAATGGCTTGCATGCTGACCGACGTGCGGACGGACATCGTGTGCGCCATCACTCGGTGCGTCATAGCATTTGCCGAGGCAGTAGAGGGCAGGCGTCTGGGTGGCCGCGATCTGCCAGCGGTCTGGCCGATCAGCGCGAGCAGCGAAACAAGCCAAGCCAGCACAAGCGCACTCGCTGATCCTGCTGTGCTCGAGGTGGTAGAAGCCGTGCGTGGCGGCATGCCGTTGCGCCGGCTCTGGCATGTGAAGTCCAGGAAGCACGCTGGACTCGCGCTCCGTGGCGGACGTCTGAGCATCCAAGACAGCCGCCATACAGCCGTCGCCGTTAGCGGGTGTCGGGTCTGTTTGTCGCCGATGCCGCAACAACCGCCGGCGAAGCACATCTCGCAACACTGGCTTCATGTTCGTGGCCGCAATGAAGGAACAGAATCATTGTTCGCCAGCGGTCTGCGTGCGGCTTGATACCGGTCAAGCCACGGCTTGATATCCAACCGTGATAGCGCTGCGGCTACGCTGGTTCAGTCTTCCGCGACCAAAAATGTCCGGGCCGCCGCCGAGGTCTGTGCGGAGCTTCGCAGCGCCTGAAGGGCCTGTCGCTCGGCACGCCGCACTTGTGCGGTGGTCATTCCCGTTTGCCGGGCGACTTCCTCGTGACTGGACTGCCCGCCACCACCAATGCCGAAACGCAGGCGCAGCACCATGGCTTCGATAGGCGTCATCGAGCCGAGAAGAGACTCTACGAACTCGCGCATGCGCGCATCCACCAGAACCCCAAACGGGTCCGGCGAAGCGCGGTCTTCGATCAACTCCACAAGTTGCGTGTCGCCCTCGGCCACAGGCGAGTCTAGAGAGAGTGGTTCACCCGGCACAGCCAGGAGCATGGGAAGGGTGTCGCCCTGCAAGCCTGCTTCGCCTGCCAAGTCTGCCAAATCTGCCATTACGGCTTGGCGACCTGTGCGCTGACGGATGCGATCCGCTGCGCGGCGCACGCGTCCGAGTTTTTCGCTCACGTGCACCGGCAGTCGAATCGTGCGCGCCCGATCTGCAACCGCACGGGTGACCGCTTGCCGAATCCACCACGTCGCGTACGTCGAGAACTTGAAACCCCGCTGCCATTCGAACTTTTCGATGGCCCGCATGAGCCCAAGCGTTCCCTCTTGTACCAAGTCTGCAAGGTCCAGCCCACGGTTCTGATGCCGCTTGGCGATGGATAGGACCAACCGCATGTTGGCCTCGACCATCTTGCGCGTCGCACGACGGATGCGCGATTCCGCTTCCGTCAATTCCCTGGTGAGGGCCATGCTGTCGCGGTGCAGAGCTACAGCTTGGCCGGTGAAGGTGTGGCGATCCACTTGCGCCCGCATGAGCCGAATGACGTCTTCGACAAGCCGTGCAGGCCGCTCGCTGGCTTCGAGCAAAGCGAGCACACTCTCTCGGGCACGCCGGTAAGCGGGCGCCTCCGTGCCCTTCACGCTCGCACGGCGCAGCGATCGCAACATGGACGCCTTCGCCAGACGGATGTGCTCAAGCATGGCTGCGTTGCCGCCGACGGCCTGGATATCGACTTCGCCCACCCATTCTTCGAGCGCATGCGGCCAACCCGCGAATATCCGGAGGATGGCGCGACGCCCCGCCTCGATCTCCTTGGCCAGCACGATCTCTTCGTCCTTGGTCAGCAGTGCGACGGCATGCATGCGCTGGACATACACAGCGAGCGGGTCCGCAGATACGCCCGGATAGATCGCCTCTTCCAGAAACCTGCCGGCCTCCTCAAGCACGTCGTGATCGGGACGAACGAGGTGGGTGTTGGCAAGCGGATCAACGTCCTTCGGCGGCTCCTCAAATACAGGGATGCCCATCTGCGCGAGCGCATCCGTCAAGCCTTCGAGCGATGGCGTGTCAGTCGGCAATGCGTCGGCAATATCCGAATGGACCAGATAGCCTTGATCTGCGGCGAGTGCCACCAGACGGCGCATCGTTTCGGTATGGCTCTGCGCCTCGTGGGCGCGGTTTTGGGGGTTCATCTGGAGTGCGGGGCGCTTCCCGCGATGCGGCGTGGAGGGTATCTGCCTCCGGGTTCAGGCCACCTGATGATCTGCGAACACCTGTTCGCACTGGCTTGCCTCTTGAGAGCACATCTGGGGATGTGGGCCCCTGTTTCAATTGCGGCCAACCCGTTTTTCAAAGCTCGCCAACATCGCGCCTTACGGCCTTTCCCATGCAGAGTCCAGCGTGTTTGCAAAGTGCATTCCATCGCACTATTGCACAAGCATGCGCCGGCCCATCCTGCTTTCTGTTGTGTGCCCGGAAGCCTATATTGAGCTGGGGGGGGCGCAATGGACACATCGCAGATCATCCACAAGACCGCCAGCGACTTGCGGGTCAGGCCAAACCTTGCGGACTACGAAGCCGAGTGCCGGCGCTTTTCCTGGGATGCGGTCAGCCATGAGTTGACCGGCCTGCCTTCACGGATCGTGAACATCGCATGGCACGCGGTGGACAAGCGTGCAAACCGTGAGGAAGGTGAGCGGATCGCCTTCCGCTTCCTTGCGGCCGGCATGCCTTGCCGTGATGTCAGCTACACAGAGCTGTGCGCGCAAACCAATCGTTTTTGCAATGTGCTGCGCGCGCTCGGCATCGGTAAGGGCGAGCGACTCTTCATCCTTGCCGGACGCATTCCGGAACTCTATGTCGGTTTGCTGGGCGCGCTGAAGAACGGCACCGTAGTCTCCCCTCTTTTTTCGGCATTTGGTCCGGAGCCGATCGCTACACGCATCAATCTGGGTGCCGGCACGGTCCTGCTCACAACCGACGCACTCTACGCTCGCAAGGTTGCCAAATGGCGCGACCGTATGCCCAGCCTGAAACACGTACTGCTGGTGGCCGAAGACGGCGGGCAGACGTCCGAGCCAGGAACACTCGACTTGGTCTCGCTGCTGCGCAGTGCCCCGGATGCGTGCGATCTCACGCCAACCACCGCGGAAGACATGGCGCTGCTGCACTTCACCAGTGGCACGACGGGCACGCCCAAAGGCGCAGTCCACGTGCATGGTGCAGTCGCGACGCATTGGGCAACCGGCAAGTACGCGCTGGACCTGCACGCCAGCGACATCTACTGGTGCACCGCCGATCCTGGCTGGGTGACAGGTACGTCATACGGCACCATTGCTCCGCTGCTGCACGGGGTGACCTCCATCGTCGACCGGGAAGAATTCGACGCCGAACGTTGGTATGGCGTCCTGCGTGACGAGGATGTCAGCGTCTGGTACACGGCGCCAACGGCAATCCGCATGTTGATGAAGGCCGGGCCGGAGATGGCGAGACGATACGCGCTGCCACGGCTTCGCTTTATCGCCAGCGTGGGAGAACCATTGAACCCGGAAGCCGTTTGGTGGGGCAAAGAAGTCCTGGGCTTGCCGATTCACGACAACTGGTGGCAGACAGAGACCGGCGGCATCATGATCGCCAACACCCCTGCCTTTGACATCAAGCCCGGTTCAATGGGGCGCCCCCTGCCAGGCGTCGAAGCGGCAATCGTGCAGCGCGACGAAAATGGAAGCGTGAGCGTCATCCATACGCCCGACAGGCAAGGGGAACTCGCGCTCAAGCAAGGGTGGCCGTCCATGTTCCGCGGCTACCTCAATAACGAAGAGCGCTATCGCAAGAGCTTCTCCGGCGAGTGGTACCTGACGGGCGACTTGGCCAGGCGCGATGCAGACGGGTACTACTGGTTCGTTGGCCGCGCCGACGACGTCATCAAGTCTGCGGGGCATCTGATCGGCCCGTTCGAAGTCGAGAGTGCGTTGATGGAGCACCCGGCGGTGGCCGAAGCAGGCGTGATCGGCAAGCCAGACCCAGTGGTTGGCGAAATGGTGAAAGCCTTTGTCTCGCTCAACCCCGGGTTCGAGCCCAGCGACAACCTGCGCCTGGAACTCCTCGGTCATGCCAGGACACGCCTGGGCGCAGCAGTCGCCCCCAAGGAAATCGCCTTTCTGGAGCTGCTGCCGCGAACGCGCAGCGGCAAGATCATGCGACGCTTGCTCAAGGCGCGCGAGTTGGGCCTGCCTGAAGGCGATACGTCGACGCTGGAGGGCGGAACATGACCGGCATCGACCACCCCGCTCCGCAACCGCCGACCGGCCCCGTCCCCTACGACGCGACATTCGCAAAGGCACTGCTGCGTGACATGCTGCGTATTCGCCGGTTTGAAGAGAAGTGCGCAGAGCTTTACGGTGCGGGCAAGATCCGCGGATTCCTGCACCTGTACATCGGCGAGGAGGCTGCAGGGGTGGGCGCCTTGCATGCGCTATCGGCTGAAGACAACATCGTCGCAACCTATCGCGAACATGGTCATGCGCTGGTGCGCGGCATGGACATGGGCGTGCTGATGGCAGAGATGTATGGCAAGCGCGAGGGTTGCGCACGAGGGCGTGGTGGTTCGATGCATCTGTTCGACCATAACCACCGGCTGTTTGGCGGTAATGCCATTGTCGGCGGCGGCCTTCCGCTCGCCGTGGGCCTGGCGTTGGCAGAGAAGATGCAGCACAGCAATCGCATCACCGCCTGCTTCTTTGGCGATGGTGCGGTGGCGGAAGGTGCTTTCCATGAATCGATGAATCTGGCTGCGCTGTGGAAGTTGCCACTGCTGTTCTGCTGCGAAAACAACCTCTATGCCATGGGCACCGCTCTGGAGCGCCATCAAGCCCAGACCGATCTGTGCGCCAAGGCTGCCTCCTATGCCATGGCAGCGCAATCGGCCGATGGCATGGATATCGTTGCCGTGCATGAAGCTGCAAAGGACGCCGTCGCCCGCATCAGAAGCGGCGATGGTCCGGGGTTCCTGGAGTTGAGGACCTACCGCTTTCGCGCCCATTCGATGTACGACCCCGATCTCTACCGGCAAGCCGCAGAGTTGCAGGCCTGGAAGGCGATCGGGCCAATCCATACGTTTACGGCACGCCTCAAGGCCGAGGGCAAATTGACGGAGGAGGCGTTCCTCGCTCTTGACGCTGCAGTGAATGCGGAAGTGGCCAAGGCAGAGGCTTTCGCAGACGCCGGCACCTGGGAACCCGTGGACGACCTGCTGAAAGACGTCTATGCGCCCGCCGGAGCCGCGCCATGAGCCGCCGCCTCACCTACCGTGACGCGTTGCGCGAAGCCCTGCGTGAAGCACTCCTGAGCGATCCGCGTGTATTCCTCATGGGCGAGGATGTCGGCCGCTATGGCGGGTCTTATGCGGTTTCAAAAGGGCTGTTGGCCGAGTTCGGCCCGGAGCGCATACGCGATACACCACTCTCGGAACTTGGGTTCACCGGCGCTGGCATTGGCGCGGCGTTGGGCGGCATGCGCCCCATCGTCGAAGTGATGACCGTCAATTTCAGCCTGCTGGCACTCGATCAGATCGTGAACACGGCAGCTCTGTACCGGCACATGTCGGGCGGGCAGTTTTCTGTGCCACTGGTGATTCGTATGGCAACCGGTGCCGGCCGGCAGGTTGCCGCGCAGCATTCGCACAGTTTCGAGGGCTGGTACGCCGGCATTCCCGGCATCAAGGTGGTGGCCCCCGCCACCATTGAAGATGGACGCGGCATGCTTGCGCCCGCATTGGCCGATCCCGATCCGGTTTTGATCTTCGAGCATGCCGGGCTCTACAACATGGAGGGCGAGTTGCCGGACGCCGCCGATGCCGACACCGGCATCGCCGACATCCACTCTGCACGCATCCGGACCGAAGGCAAGGATGTATCGATCATCACCTACGGCGGGTCGCTGCCCAAAGCACTGCAGGCAGCAGAGATGCTCCTTGCAGACGGAATTGCAGCCGAAGTCGTGGACTTGCGCTCGCTTCGACCGCTCGACGATGCCGCCATCATGGCATCGGTTGCAAAGTGCCGCCGGGCAGTGATCGTTGATGAAGGATGGCGCAGCGTCGGCTTGGCCGCCGAGATCATGGCGCGCATTGTCGAGCAGGTGTTCTATGAACTAGACGCTCCCGTTGCCCGGGTCTGCACTGCCGAGGTGCCGATTCCGTACGCAAAGCATATGGAAGATGCCGCACTGCCGCAGGCCAGCCGCATCGTCGATGCGGTCAAGCAGATGGTTTCATGAACGCACGCCCTTGCGCAGCAACCCGTGCGGAGGCTACATGATCGAGTTCACGCTGCCCACCCTGGGCGCTGACATGGACGAAGGGACGTTGCTGGAATGGCTGGTCAAGCCCGGTGACGTCGTCAAGAAGGGCCAGATCATCGCCGTGGTGGATACCAGCAAGGCCGCGATCGACGTCGAGAGTTGGCACGACGGCACCGTCGCCGAGCTTCTGGTCGAGCCCGGCACGAAGATTCCGGTTGGAACGCTGATGGCGACATTCCTAGAGCCGGGGGAGGCGCCAGGGGCCGTCACGCATTTGCATGGGATCACGCGCGCTGCGGCCTCCGTGCCTCGGCCAGAGCACCGCCATATGATCTCGCCCGCAGCACGTCGTGCGGCGCGAGAGCGCGGTATCGACAGCAGCACCATCGTTGGTACGGGTCACGGCGGGGTTGTCACATTGGCTGACATTGAGCACGCTGCTCAGGCAAACGCCGCAGTGCCGGGCGGAAAATCAGCCGACATCCGCAAGACCATTGCCAGCGCCATGACGCGCTCCAAGCAGGAGATACCGCATTACTACGTGGCAGAAACGATCCCAATGGCAACCATGCTGAATTGGCTTGCAGTGGAGAATGCCAAGCGTCCATTGGCTGAACGTTTGTTGCCTGCAGTTGCACTCATCAAGGCCGTCGCGCTTTCGCTCAAGCAATTTCCGGAGCTCAATGGATTCTTTCGCGGCGGCAACTTTGAAGCGTCGAGGGCCGCACACATCGGTGTAGCGATCTCATTGAGGCAAGGTGGTCTGATCGCCCCGGCGTTATTGGACGCCCATGCCAAACCTCTCACCCGGTTGATGCAGGAACTCACGGATCTGGTCAAGCGCTGCCGGGCCGGATCATTGAGAAGTGCCGAGATTTCTTCCCCCACCATCACCGTGACCAATCTCGGCGATCAGGGGGTTGCACAGGTGTTCGGCATCATCTATCCGCCACAGGTTGCGTTGGTCGGCTTCGGCCGCATCGCGGAGCAACCATGGGCTGAGAACGGCGTGCTGAAGATCATGCCAGCCGTTACTGCAAGCCTCTCGGCGGATCATCGGGTCTCCGATGGCCACCGAGGGGCCCTCTTCCTCACAGAGCTACGCGAACAGCTGCAACACCCGGAGGCGCTGGACCAATGAACGAAGGTGACATCCGTGCGATCGTGATCTCGGCGCTGCGAGCAATCGCCCCCGAGATCGATGCCGCTACGCTACGTGCCGACCGGCCCTTGCGCAGACAGGTAGACCTCGATTCAATGGATTGGCTCAACTTCCTGTTGGGCTTGCATGACAAGCTGAAAGTCGAGATTCCCGAATCCGACTATGCACGCCTGGTGACGCTGGATGATGTCGTGGCCTACATCGCCAAGGCAAGCGCGTCCACTCAACCCCGGTAGCCCCCGTTGTTTTTGCAGGCAATATCGTCGCCGCGGGCCCGCTCCGCCTCACTTCTCGAGCGTGCCCCCCGCCCGAGCAACCACCGACCGGTCGCCCTTGCCCCGGAATCGGCATGCTCAGCAGAAGCATGCGGGTCGACCATCAACGATCGGCAACACGGACAGCACATCGTCCAATTCCGCATCCGGCCTGAAGATCGTGACGCCCTTGAGCCGCAGCTGCCACGCATGAAAGAGCAGCGACTCAACATAGCCGCAGGATGTGTCAGTGGGGACAAGGACCGTCTTGGAGATCGAAGCATCAACGAACGGCTGCAGCGTCGCCACCATGCGCAGATGGTCAAAGCCATCGACTTGCCTCGCGGTGACGAAGTAGCCAGGCAACATGGCACGCTGTCCATACTGCGCACGGAAGCTCCGATAGGCGCGGTTCTCTACGCCATACAGCAGTGGTGCGCCATGCTGAATGCGCACTCGACGTTGATACACCCAGTCGAACGCTGGCTCGATGCCACTGGAGCAGTTGTCTCCGAACGCAAGACTGACACTCCCGGTGGGCGCGAGAGACAGCAGGTGGCTATTGCGCAGGCCATGCCTTGCAATGGCTTCTCGCACAGCCCGTGGTAGCGAAGCGCTGAAGTGCCCGGATGCCAGGCTACGCTCGGCCTGAAACAGCGGATACGGCCCGCGCTCGCGCGCAAGCTCGGCAGAGGCTGCGTACGCGTTGTCGCGCACGCAGCGCGCGATCTGAGATGCCATGTTTCGTGCCTCAGGAGCACCGTAGGGCAGACGCATCATTGTCAGCGCATCGGCAAGCCCGGTCACGCCTACACCGATCCTGCGCTTGGCATGGGCCTCCTGCCTATGTTCAGCCAACGGCCAGCGGGTGACATCGATCGCGTTGTCGAGCATTCTGACTTGAATGCGCACTACCCGGCTCAATCCGATGAAGTCGAACATGGGTGGCCCGCCCGCGCCAAACGGGCATCGCACCCACCTTGACAGATCGATGGGGCCAAGCACACAAGCGCCCCATGGAGGCAACGGTTGTTCACCACATGGGTTGGTCGCCGAGATGGTTTCAATCCCAGCAAGGTCGTTGCCTGCGTTAATCGTGTCGATGAAGAGTAGGCCCGGTTCTGCGCTATGGCGCGCCGCTTCCGCAAGCATGCGCCAGAGTTGCCGTGCGGGTATGACTGCGTAGCACCAGCTTCCGTCAGGCAGCACGTGGGCGCCCTCTTCCAACCGCCGAGCATTAGGCGCAGCGCGATGTTGCAGCTGCCACAACCCATCATCGGCAACGGCTTGCATGAAAGCATCGGTAACAGCCACCGATATGTTGAACGTTGACCAGCGCTTTCGTCCGCGCTTGGCGGCGACGAACGCTGCGAGGTCGGGATGGTCACAGCGCAGCACAGCCATCTGCGCCCCTCCTCGCGTGTCGCCTCGTGCCAGCGCCACACACGTTCGATCGAAGGCATCGATGACCGCACAGACGCTCTCCATGCCGCCATTTGATGTTGCCTGCTCGGAATCGACTGGGGCGATGACCGAGAAATCGTAGCCCACCCCGCCACCCATCTGCAGCGTGACGCGCGCCTTCTGCAAAGCGTGTTCAATGTCAGATGCATCTGCAACAGGCTGTCCGCTCAGCGCGACAGGATGAACGAAACAATTCACCATCGTTCCTGACTTCGCACCTCCCGCGTTCGCCATGATCCGCCCCGCGCCAATGGCACCTTGCAGCAGGTTGGAGTAGAACAAGCGAGTGACACGCGTGCGAAGTTGGGGATCCTCCGCAGCAGCAAGGGCACGCGCGACGCGTTTGAAGACGTCCTCGCATGTTGTCTCGCCTGGAGCGAGATAACGATCCGCCAACACAGCGGCGCCCAGAGGCGATGCTGGCATTCTCGGGATCGAATGCTTTGCCCGCATCGACATGCTCCATAGCATGGATACACTCATGCTAGCCAACCCCAATCTGCGGGCGTTGATCCGCATCACGCCGATGCACTTGCATGGAAAGCAGAATATGGCTCAGGCAGCTAACCGCGTAGTACAGCGAGCCCAGCCCCAGAACGCGCGCTTTCGAGTCAAGATGGCGCAGGCCGCACTGGAAAATTTGCGCGAACTGGAGAACCACTCGGCAGCGGCCAAAGACTGAGCACGCTTGCCTGGGCACAGAGCGCTCACATGAAACGACGATCAAAGCGCAGGCTTGCTGATCTTGAAATCGCTGATGGCGATGCTGAGGTCAACACCATCGCCCTTGCCTGCCGACCCGAGTGACGCCCAGCCCTTGGTCAGACCCCTAGCCTTGCCAGGCTTGAGACGCCGATACTCCCGCTGACGGCGAGATAGCCAGAGGCCTTGGCTCACGCCTCTCCCTTCGGGAGATGTCGCTCAGTGGGGACAACAGCAGTTGGTCAGGAGAGCTGACCAACTGCTGTGACGTTACTTTGCTTCAGACTTCGGCGCAGCGCACGTTTTCACGCCCAGAATGCTGTAGGCGGGGCAGATGCGCACGATGCCTGTCAGGAGTGGCACGATGCCAATCCAGCCCCAGGCGCCAATGCGCCCTGTCGCGGCCAGGCCAATCAAGACCAACCCGACAACAATTCGAATAACGCGGTCGATCGTTCCAACATTTGCTTGCATGGCGGACTCCTTCATTCAACGACGATTGCACAGGCTTCTTCACCAAGACTGAACGTGCTGCGCAATCCGTTCAGAGGTTGGGCGTCTCATATGCGCCTTGCAAAAATTCTTAACGCAAGTCAAAAGCGGGGTCATGATGTAGCGCAACACTTTGCCAAGTGATTCGCCGTCCGGCCGCCCAGCGTTAGCGTGCGTCCTTCGGCCTGTCACCTTTGGGCCAGTCGTTGACACGTGGCGCGTAGTCGGGGCGAGGTTGCTGGGTAAAGAACGCGGCGACATCCACGGCATCCTGCGCTGACAGCGTGCCGCCCTGGCCAAGCGGCATGTTGTGCTTCACGAACGCAGCGGCGGTGTACAGCCGGGCCATCCCCGCGCCCACGTTGAACGAGTCATTGCCCCACAGTGGCGGGAAGATGTAGCCACCTTGCGGATTCTTGGTGCCCTGCCCCTCTGCGCCATGGCAGGACGCGCACTGTGCTTCGTAGACGGATTTGCCGTGCTCGCGGTTAGGAACGAGCGAGGTGTCAATCTTTTCGAAACCCCGGCCGACCACATTGGTGCCGGTAGGCACGCCTGTCGACAGCCACTTCATATAGGCCATGATGGCGTTCATCTCTGCCGAGTCGAAGGGCAGCGGTTTGCCGTTCATCGAGCGCTGGAAGCAATCGTTGATGCGCTCCTGGAGCGAGATGATTTTGCCGCTGCGAGAACGGTACTCCGGAAAGGCCCCGGTGAGCCCGACCCAAGGCGATGCATAGGCCGTCGTCCCGCCATTCAGATGGCAACTCGTGCAGTTCAGGCCGTTGCCCACGTTTCGGGGCAACTGTTTGTGGGTATCCGTCAGCAGCTCCTTGCCGCGCTTGATGGCGTCGCCCATGGGTCCCTGTGGGATCGACGACTCTTCCGGCACGTGCATCGGGACGGCCTGAGGTTGCGATAGCGCCGGCATGCTGATTGCCGCCAGAAGCGCTACGACCAGGGTGTGCGATTTGATTGAGTTCAAGAGTGTCTCCTTTGTATGAGGCGTACCTTTCCAGGGTACGTTTGTGTGTTTGGCTTTACGCTGCCAACGCGACCTTCGCCACCATCCCGATGGCAATAAGACCTGCGATGAACGCGAAACCCTGCTGCAGCCTGTGACCGCTCAACTGGCTAGCCACGACCCGGCCACCCAGCATGGCAAGCATGGCGCCTGTGGCAAAAGGCACGCCGATCTCCCAGTTCATTCGGCCCGACAAGGCAGTTGTAATGACGCCTGAGGCGGACACCAAGGTGATGACTGCCAGAGAGGTCGCCACGATGGAGTGCACCGGGGCATTGGTGGCCTTCTTGAGCGCGGGAACGATGACGAAGCCCCCACCCACACCCAGCAGACCCGAGAGGAAGCCCGCGCCAATGCCCGAAAGCGCGAGCGCGCGGGTGCAGGAAGCAGTCCAGACAAAGCGGCCGGTCTGGTTATCCAGTTGGCACGGTTGCTGGTGCTGCCCGGCTTCCGCTTTGTGTGGAACACTCGCGCCAGCCTGCTTGAACATGCGCAGCGCAACAAAGGCCAGCACGGCAGCGAAGAGCAGTGTCAGCGGTCCGTTCGGAAGACGGTGCGCGAGCCACAAGCCGGCGGGTGAGAAGACCGTACCGGCCACGGCCATCAGCATAGCGGCGCGGTAGCGCACGATGCCCGCTCGCAGCCCGATGGCCGCCCCAACGGCCGCAGACAGACCCACTGCAAGCAGGGCGACCGGCGCGGCCTCTGCAACATTGAGACGCAGGACGAACAGCAGAAGCGGAACCGCGAGGATCGCGCCACCTGCGCCCGTCAACGCCAGGATGAGACCGACCACAGCGCCAAGGGCAGCGCTGCTTACAACGATGTTTTCCATTGACTCCCCGTAGCCTGCTTATGCGTGTTGTGCGCTGGATTTCATTCGCTCAAAGACCTCGAAAACAACCATGCCAGCCACCATGGCGGCGACGAAACCAATCGCTTTCGGATAGCCCGCACCCAGGGCCACGAGCGCGGGGCCCGGGCAGAAGCCTGCCAGGCCCCAGCCAATACCAAACGAGGCGCTGCCCAACACCAGCCGCAATGTCACGACCGTGCTTGCTGGCAACTGCATGGACAATCCGAGCAACGATCGCTTGCGGCGTTTGGCAATGAAGAACGCGAGTGAACCCACGGCAATCGCGCCGATCATCACGAAAGCAAGAGAGGGGTCCCACCGGCCTGCCAGGTCGAGAAAGCCCTGCACCTTGGCTGGATTGGCCATCCCGGAAATCATTAAGCCCAGGCCAAAAAGCAGGCCAGCGAGCAGTGCGGTAATGGCAGCCATGTCAGCCTCCAATCAGATGGCGCTGCACGAAGACGGTCAGGAAGCCAGCCGCCATGAAGGTCGAGGTCGCAACCAGGGAGCGAACGGAGCCGCGCGAGATACCGCACACCCCGTGGCCGCTTGTGCAACCGCTGGCGTAGCGCGTGCCTAGGCCCACCAGAAAGCCGGCGACCAGGATTTCACTCCAGCCAGCCTGGATATCTGCAACGGGCGGCCTGCCGAGCAAAGTCGCAATGACCGGGGCACCGATCAGACCGACAAGGAAAGTCACGCGCCACACCATGTCGGTGCGTGGCAGGGTCAATAAGCCGCCCAGGATGCCGCTGATGCCTGCGACACGGCCGTTGAACAGCACCAGCACGGCCGCTGCCGCACCGATGATCAGTCCGCCGGCCAGCGACAGGCCGGGCGTGAAGTTTGTGATGTCAATCAGCATGTTTTTTCCCCTTTGCCGTCGGCGCAGAACTCTTCGTACAGGACAGTCATGACTGCGAGCGCCGGCCCACTCTCGACCGAATAAAAGATGTTCTTCCCATCACGACGTGACACCACCAAGCCGTTCTCGCGCAGGATGCCCAGTTGTTGCGACAGCGTCGGCTGCCGGATGCCCAGCCGCTCTTCCAATGCGCCCACGGACAGTTCCTCTTGCGACAACTGACACATCAGCAGCAGTCGGTCAGGATTGGCGAGCACCTTGAGTAAGGCGCAAGCGTTCGTCGCGGCGGCTTGCATGCTGACGAGGTCAATAGCAGCTTGATCGTTGTCCATAAGTGCTTTCGGTTTGCATGCGCATAGTATATAAAAAAATATATTATTTTCCAGTAGATTGATGTGCGGCATAGGAGGCCCCATGCAACCGATAGTTCAGCCGTTCTTCGACCCGGCAACCTGGACAGTGACCTACGTGGTCCATCAGGAAGCGCGCTCCGAGTGCGCGATCATCGACTCGGTCCTGGATTACGACCCCAAGTCGGGCCGGACGTCGACGGCCAGCGCTGACCGGGTCATCGCGTTTGTGCGCGAGCGTGCGTTGCGCGTCGAATGGATTCTTGAGACGCATGCACATGCAGATCACCTTTCCGCCGCGCCCTATCTCAAGCGTCATCTGGGTGGCCGCATCGGCATCGGCCAGAACATCCGCGGTGTGCAGGCGGTGTTCAAACAACTCTTTAATCTGGAACCGGGGTTCCAGCCAGACGGGTCGCAGTTCGACCATCTGTTTGAAGACGGCGGGACGTTTTCCGTCGGCGGGTTGACCGGCAAGGCGATTCACGTGCCAGGCCACACACCGGCCGACATGGCGTACCAATTCGAGGATGCGGTCTTCGTCGGCGATACGCTGTTCATGCCGGACGTTGGCACCGCGCGCTGTGACTTCCCGGGCGGCAATGCACACGAGCTGTTTCACTCCATCCGTAAGCTGCTGGACTTGCCAGGCGAGACCCGGCTCTTCATGTGTCACGACTACCCGCCCGAAGGACGGGGGCCGGCCTGGGAAACGACGGTGCGTGACGAGCGCAATCGCAATATCCATGTGCACGACGGCGTGACCGAAGCGCAGTTTGTCGCCATGCGGCAGGCCCGCGATGCGACGCTGGCGATGCCGACGCTGATTCTGCCTTCAGTGCAGGTCAACATCCGCGCAGGAGAGCTGCCCCCGCCCGAAGAAAACGGGGTTCGCTACCTGAAAATCCCGCTGAACGCCCTCTGAGGCCACTTCGCGCGCTCGCCTGTGCGGCAGTTGGCAGGCAGTCCGGGGGCAAAGAGAACGGGCAATTCCGCAACCGCGCAAATTTTGGTCAGCCACCTGCGGCGATGCGGGTGGCCGCTGGTCGGCTTGACCATTGGCATGATGCGAAACGTGGTCCGTTGCACCCGCGCGCCCAGTTGACGGCCATCAATATCGACTCCGCCACAGTGCCTACATTTTCTTCAGGCGCTTGATTGGCGATTGCCTGCGCCGAAACGCCTTTGTCCATCACACGATGAGGTCGGCCATGCACGAAAGAGTTCTCATGTCTCCTGTCGAGTTGGCGGAGATGATGAAAACCGAGCCACTCGTACTCATCGATACCCGGGACGCGGCCAGTTTTGCTGAAGCGCATTTGCCTGGCGCGGTGAATATCCATGAAATCTTTACTTATTTGGCGACGTCAACGCCGCAAGGCGTGGCGGCATTGCGGCAGGCATTCACCGAAGCCTTTGGCAAGGCTGGTTTGTCCGGGAAGGAAACAGCTGTTGTCTATGAGCAATCGATGACGACCGGCTTTGGGCAGTCTTGTCGGGGCTACGTTCTGCTGCGCTACCTCGGTTATCCGAGAGACAAAATCAAGGTGCTCCACGGTGGCTTCAGCGCATGGCGCGCGGCGGCGCTACCTAGCACGACAGACGTGCCGGCCCCGCAGCCCGCCAACTTTCCCCTGGCAATGCAAGGAAGCCACATCCTCGTCGACCTCGACGAGATGAAGGAGGCCGTCGCCGACCCGCATGTCGTCAAGCTCGATGTACGGGACGTGGACGAGTGGATTGGCGAGAGTTCATCACCCTACGGCAAGGATTTCTGCCCGCGAAAAGGCCGTATTCCAGGCTCGGTCTGGCTTGAGTGGTATCGCATGATGAAGCCGACTCCCACTGGGCAGATGTTCAAGTCACCGGCAGAGATTCTTGCCGAATGCGCAACGGTCGGGATTCGCCAGGAAACCCCCGTCATTGTTTTCTGCTTCAAAGGCGCGCGCGCATCCACAACGTTCGTCGCACTGGAGGAAGCCGGCATCAAGAACGTGCGGCTATATCTCGGTTCCTGGAACGAGTGGTCCCGGGACCCTTCCCTTCCGATCGAAGAGGGATTGCCCTACTGAGGGCCATCGCCATTGCACGCCACCCTAATCGGATTGGCCTTCATATTTCGCTTCAGGAGATACGTGATGAAAAAAGCAGTGTTGCTGACCATGCTGTCATGTGCGGTCATTTCCAGCGCGCCCACCTTTGCTCAACAGGCCACTCCCGCGAACAAGGGCGGTCAGACCGCGCAGACGCAAACGAACGTGGCTGAGTTCGACAAAAAGACGGCGGCCGTTCGAGAGAATATGAAGAAGATGCAGGAAGAAATGGACAAGGCCCGCCAGACCCAGGATCCGAAAGAGCGCCAGAAACTGCTCGATGAACATTGGGCAACGATGCAGAGCACGATGGGCATGATGCGCGAGCTGTGGGGCCCCGGAATGATGGGCGGTCCTGGAATGATGGGTGGCCCAGGAATGCGCGGTGGCCACATGATGGGCGGCGGCCCGATGATGGGGTGGCGAGGGATGGGAGGCTACTACTCGCGCCTCACACCCGAGCAGATGAAGGAACGCCAGTACATGTCGGACCAATACATGGACCTTCACTACGAGATGATGGAGCAGATGATGCTGAACCATCAGATGTGGAGGCAGATGCCACGGTAATGCCGATTTCTGCCAGCCCGTGTCCACTCAGCCAGGTGGACATGGGGCGATGCCGCCCGAGATTGCGTAACCGCCTGCCGAGACTTTCAGCGATTTCGCCTCGAAGACTCATGAGCATGGATTGCACTGAACCGCATGCCGTGCTGCCACCCACTCCTCGTTTGTGGGCTCGACTGCCACGCGAATGCGGCTCGCTGAACTGGAAATGATCGACGCATGCGCCTGGTTGGCCTCGTCATCCAGGTGGGCACCCAAGTAGCCAAGTGCGCTCACAACGCGTTCGCGCACTGCGGCATTGTGTTCGCCAATACCGGCCGTGAAGACCAAACAATCCAGGCCGCCGAGTACGGCCACCAGGGCCCCGATCTCACGAACGATCCGGCGTACGTAGAGCGCGAGCGCTGCCTGCGCGCGCGGGTTGTCGGCCTCGCGCGCAATCAGTTCGCGCGGGTCGGAAGACAGCCCTGACACCCCAAGCAGCCCCGATTCGTGATACAGCACGTGCCCGACCTGTGCGGGGGATAGATGTTCGGTCTCCATCATGTAGAGCACGGCCCCCGGATCAAGCGCGCCACATCGCGTCCCCATCATCAGGCCGTCGAGGGCGGAAAACCCCATGGTTGTGGCGACGCTCTTCAGCCCGTGCATTGCACACAGGCTGGCACCGCTGCCCAGGTGCGCGACGATGGTTCGCCCGAGTGCGATAGCGCCTTGTCGCTCCGGCAAAGCAATCGACATGTATTCGTACGACAACCCATGAAAGCCATAACGTCGCAGTCCGCGCTCCCATGCCGTATAAGGCAGCGGCAGCATCGTCTCGACCTGCGGCAGCGTGCGATGGAATGCGGTATCGAAGCACGCGACTTGCGGCACGTCAGGCAAGTCCGACAGAAGCGCCTCGATGGCCTCCAGAGCAAACGGCTGATGCAGCGGCGCCAGCGGAATGTAGCTGCGTAGATCGGACAGCACATCGGCGCTCACGCGTACCGGCGCGAAGTATTTGGAGCCGCCATGCACCACCCGATGTGCCACGGCCATCAGCCGGCGGCCGTCCAGCCTGTGCTCGACACGCCGGCGAATGTGCACGAGCGCGGCATGGTACGGCTGCGCACTGTCGAGCTCCAGCGCTTGTGTTGGCGCGCCAGCCTCTGCTGCCGTGGGGTGCTCGGTGCCGATCCCCTCCACTTTGCCGCTCCACATGGGTGCGCGCGGCAATGGATGCGCGGTGGCATCGAACAACGCAAACTTGATGCTCGACGAGCCGCAGTTCAGTACGACGATGCAATCGTTCATGGCGGTAAGTTGCGGTAACGGTGAGCCAGCAAGGTGGCAACGGCACACGACGCGATGCGCGACTCGCGCGCGTCGGCGCGGCTGGTCAACACAATGGGCACGCGGGCGCCGAGCACGATGCCTGCACTGGCCGCACCGCCCAGGTATTCCAACTGTTTGGCGAGCATGTTGCCGCTTTCCAGATCGGGCACGACCAGCACATCGGCCTGCCCTGCGACTTCCGAAACAATGCCCTTGATACGCGCAGCAGCGGCAGATACCGCATTGTCGAAAGCCAGCGGCCCGTCCAGCACACCGCCCTCGATCTGACCGCGGTCCGCCATCTTGCACAGTGCGGCCGCATCAAGCGTGGCGGGCATGCGCGGGTTCACGGTCTCGATCGCCGCCAGGATCGCCACCCGCGGCCGTTCAACCCCAATCGCATGCGCCAGATCGATGGCGTTGCGGACGATGTCCGCCTTTTGATCCAGGGTCGGCGCGATGTTGATGGCGGCGTCCGTCACGATAAACGGGCGCGGATACGCTGGCGACTGCATCAGGAAGCAATGGCTGATCCGACGTTTGGTACGCAGCCCTGCCTCTTCGCGCACCACTGCCGCCATCAACTCGTCGGTATGCAGGCTGCCCTTCATCAGCGCCTCTGCCCTGCCCTGTGTGACAAGCTCCACTGCGCGGGTGGCAGCGGCGCTGCTGTGCGGCACGTCTTCGATCTCGATGCCCTTGAGGTCAAGGCCGGCTTCGGCGGCGACGCGCATCAGCTTGGCGTACGGTGCAACAAGGCACGGCACGATCAGACCTTCAGCGTGCGCGTCCATCACGGCAGACAGGCTCAGCGCATCGCACGGGTGGACGACCGCCATGCGGATCGCACCCAGAGGCCGTACATGGTCGAGCAGCCGGTGGATGCCATCACTGCCGGTGGTGATGCGCACATCCGGCAGCGTGGTACGCGGACGTTCGATCCGCTCGGTGGGCGCGATGACCTCAGCCTCGCCCGCGATGGCCACCGTGCCGCTTTCGTTTGTGCAAGTGCATGCCAGCTTGATCCGCTTTCTTTCCTCCTCCTTGCTGACCACCGTCACGCGGATGGTGAGCGTGTCGCCAACACGCACCGGTGCGAGGAATTGCAGCGTCTGCCCAAGGTAAATCGTTCCCGGCCCCGGCAAGCGGGTCCCGAGCAACGCGGAAATGAGCGCGCCACCCAGCATGCCGTGGGCGATCACGCCATGAAAGCGCGTGGATGCGGCAAAGTCCGGGTCGAGGTGCTGCGGGTTGACGTCCCCCGACAGCACGGCAAATAGCTGAATGTCTTCGGCTGTGAGCGTGCGCAGGATGGCCGCGGTGTCGCCCACGGCAATTTCATCAAAGGTGCGATTGCGCACCACGCTGAGGTCGCTGCCCGGCAGTAGCGCCGGCGGTGCAGGCAAATGATCGGGGCCCATGTGCGCTCGTCAGGAAGCTTTGCGGAGTTGTCCGTTGCCCTTGCCAGGGGCACGCAGAAGATTCGGGGTCAACTGCTTGCTTGCGGAGCGGACCAATGCGTCGGCCGGCACGCCCCACGTCGACAGCATTTCCTGCAGTGCCGTGTGGATCGGCATGGCGTTCCCGGCCATGCTCAGGGCGCGTACGGAAGCCTGCTGCCACTCCAGCATGACGCGCTGGTAATCCGCCACGAAGCTCGACTGGTTCGAGATGGCCGTCTGCAGCACGCCTTGCAGTACATCCATGGTGCGCTGGCTGGCCTGCCAGAATGCGTTGGGCAACAGTGCTGCAAAGGCGTTCCAGTCTTCGACGCTTTGCAGGTCGGCCAGTGCAGACTCCGTGCGGGCAACGTCTGCCGCAAGCAGGTCAGCCCCCAGTTCATACCAGCGCTGCCGTGTTGCCTTGAGCAGACCCAACGTCTGCAGCGCGAACTTGACTTGCGCCTTTTGGAGCGCGAGAGGAACGTTGGCGGGTGTATCCATGTTGGCTCCTTTAAGCCATCTGGCTGATGGTTTGGCGAAAGCGCGTCAATGATGCGAGAAACAGCACGGCGCCGATGACGCAGATGGCCAGACACTGCGGCCACACGACGTCCAGCCCCGCACCCCGATAGAGAATGGCTTGCGACGCCGACACAAAATGCGTGGTCGGCGCGGCGAGCATGATGTCCTGCACCACGCCGGGCATGCTCTCGCGCGGGGTGGTACCGCCCGAGAGCAGCTGCAGCGGCAGTAGCACCAGAACCAACAGCATGCCGAACTGCGGCATGGACCGCGCCACCGTCGCAAGAAAAATCCCCATGGAAGTCGTGGCAAACAGATGCAGCGTGGCCACCAGCATGAACAGCAGGATCGAGCCCTCGATCGGTACGTGCAGCGCGCCCTGCACCACGCACACCAGTGCAACCAGGGCGGCCAGCACCACCACCAACCCCATCGACCAGACCTTGGACACCATGATCTCGAATGGCGTGACGGGCATCACCAGCAGGTGCTCGATCGTGCCGTGCTCGCGCTCGCGGATGAGTGCGGCTCCGGTCAGGATGATCGAGAGCATGGTCACGTTGTTGATGATCTCCATCAACGAGCCGAACCACGTCTGCTCCAGATTGGGGTTGAAGCGCGTGCGCAGCACGAGGTCGACCGGCGTTGCGGGCGTGGCGCGGTGGCGCTGCAGAAACGTATTCACCTCGCCCGCGACGATCTGCTGGATGTAGCCGTTGCCGGTGAAAGCCTGGCTCATGCGCGTTGCGTCGATGTTGAGCTGGATGGACGGCGTGCGGCCCGCCAGCACGTCACGCTGAAAGTTGGGCGGAATGTCGAGTACGAACGTATAGCTACCGCTGTCCATGCCTGGGTCCACCTCGGTGAGCGGGATCAGCGCCGGCGTGCGGAAATGCGGTGGATAGAAGCTCGAGACAATGCGTGCCGACAGCGGTGAGCTGTCTTCATCAACGATGGCGATCGAGGCATTGTGCAGGCTTGCCGGCATGGCAGTGGCCGCCACGTAGATCGACACCGTGAAGGTATAGACAATGAGCACCAGCATCATCGGGTCGCGCGCCAAGCTTCGCAATTCCTTGATGCCAAGACGGAAGATGTTGTTGAGGCGAGCGGTGCGGCGATCGATCGGAAGGCTCGGCATGATGTGGCTCTCCTACCGATCCTGCTTGCGCAGCATCAGCAAGGTGGCACCCAGGATGAACGGCACTGCCGCCACGAGCGGCCAGAAGGCACTACCCAACGCCCCCACATCCAGCGCCTTGCTGAATACGCCCCGGCTGATGGTCAGGAAATGCGTGGCCGGATACACGCGTCCGATCAAGGCCCCCGCCCCTTCCAGCGACGACACCGGATTGAGCAATCCGGCAAATTGCACGCACGGAATGATCGTGCCGATCATGGTGACGAACATGGCCGCGATCTGGCTTTGCGTGAAGGTGGACGCAAACAGCCCAAAACCCGTCGAGCACGTCACGAAGATCAGCGCCCCCAGCGTGAGCGTCGCGAAGCTGCCCTTGATCGGCACACCGAACACCGTCACCGCCAGCAGCGCCAGCAAGAAGAAGTTCAGCATGGCGAGCACGATATACGGCGCCTGCTTGCCGAGCACAAACTCCGCACGGGTGACCGGTGTCACGTAGAAATTGATGATGGAGCCCAGCTCCTTTTCACGCACCACCGACAACGCCGCCAGCATGGCCGGAATCATCATCAGCAGCATCGGGATCACGGCGGGCACCATGGCAGGCAGGCTTTTCACGTCGGGGTTGTAGCGATAGCGCGTTTCGACGCTGCTGGGTGTCGCAAGACGCACACCCAGCCGATGTACAGCTGCATCCGCGAGCCAGAGCTGGTGGATGGCCTGCACGTAACCGCGAACAGTTTCTGCGCGGGTGGGCATTGCACCATCCACCCAGGCGCCGATCTGTACGGCCGCGCCGCGTTCAATGTCGCGCGCAAAGCCCGGCGGGATTTCAATCGCCAGCGACAACTCGCCGTTGCGCATGCGGCGGTCCAACTCAGCGTAGTCACGAATCGGGGGTTTTTCGATGAAATAGCGCGAGCCCGCCAGGTTGAGCGTGTAGTCGTGCGAAAGCACGGTCTGGTCGCGGTCGAGCACGGCGTACGTCAGGTTCTCCACATCCAGGCTGATGCCGTATCCGATGATGAACATCAGAATGGCCGTACCCAGCAGGGCCAGCGTGGCACGCACGCGGTCGCGGCGCAGCTCCAGCGCCTCACGCTGCGAATAGCTCAATGCACGAGCAAGACTGAAGCGGCGGCGCGCGGGCATGCCGCTGGGCGCGCTGGCTCCCCCTGTGCGTACGGGCAGCAGCGCGGCAATCCTGGCAGTGCCCTCAGACGCTTCGGCGGCCTCCTGCAGATAGGCTACGAACGCCTGCTCCAGCGTCTGTGTGCCGCGAGCACGCACCAGCGCCGCGGGCGCATCGCTCACCAGCACGCGGCCGGCATGCATGAGTGAGATGCGGTCGCACCGCTCGGCCTCGTTCATGAAGTGCGTGGAGATGAAGATGGTCACGCGATCCCGTCTGGCAAGGTCGATCATGAGGCGCCAGAACATGTCGCGCGCGACCGGGTCCACCCCGGAAGTCGGCTCATCCAGGATCAGCAGCTCAGGCTTGTGCACCATCGCCACGGCCAGCGACAGCCGCTGCCGCATGCCCAGCGGCAAGCTCTGGGGCAGCCTGTCGGACACCTCCTGCAGCCCGAAACGGGTCAGCATCTCGGCCGCACGCGACTGCACGTCCGGCTCAGGCACCTGGAACAGGCGCGCATGCAGCACAAGGTTCTGACGCACGGTCAGCTCGCCATACAGAGAGAACGCCTGCGACATGTAGCCCACGCGCCGGCGTGTGTCGATGTCCTTCGGGTCGACCGGATGCCCAAACAACCACGCTTGGCCCTCGCTGGCAGGCAGCAGGCCGGTGAGCATCTTCATGGTGGTCGACTTGCCGCAGCCATTCGAGCCGAGAAAGCCGAAGATCTCTCCACGACGGATTCGGAAGTCGACGTGGTCGACCGCAACAAAGTCGCCAAAGCGCATGGTCAGGCCGCTCGCCTGCACGGCCACATCGTCTTCCGCGCCGGCCACCAAGGGTGGCACCACCACAGCTTGATGACCCTGCCGGCGCGTGAGCGGCAGCAGCGCAATGAAAGCGGCCTCGAGCGAATCGGTACCGGCACGGCTGCGCAGCTCGGCCGGCGTGCCGGTGGCAAGCACCTGCCCCGCATCCATGGCGACCAGCCAGTCGAAGCGCTCAGCCTCTTCCATGTAAGCGGTGGCCACGATCACGCTCATGCCCGGGCGCGCAGCGCGAATATCGGCAATCAAGTCCCAGAACTGGGTGCGCGAGAGCGGGTCGACACCCGTGGTCGGCTCGTCCAGGATCAGAAGATCCGGGTCGTGGATCAGCGCGCAGCACAAGGCCAGCTTCTGTTTCATGCCGCCCGAGAGCTTGCCGGCTGGCCGTGAGAGAAACGCCCGCAGGCCGGTGCTGGACGTGAGTGCATCAATGCGGCGGCGGCGCTCCTCTGCATCGTGGCCGAACAGCCGGCCGAAGAACTGCAGGTTCTCCTCGATCGACAGCGTGGGGTACAGGTTGCGGCCCAACCCTTGCGGCATGTAAGCAATGCGTGGACCGACCGCGGCGCGCGCACGGCGATCGGCCATATCGCTGCCCAGCACGCGCACTGCGCCGTCCTGCAGGGCACGCGCGCCGGCCACCAATGACAACAGGCTGGACTTGCCCACGCCGTCCGGACCGATCAATCCGACCATGCAGCCGGCGGGCAAGTCGAGCGTGACGCCATCCAGCGCCAGCGTCTTGCGATAGCGCAGGCGCACGCCGGCCAGGCTTGCAACCGGCGGCGCAAGGCGCCCCTCATGCAACGCTGATGGGTCGACAGAGGTGGTCACTGCGGAACCTTGATCGCCAGGCTGGCCGGCCAGTCGGCTTGCCCGTCGAGTCTGAGCCATGCCACGCCGGGCAGACCGGTCTTCACGAGCTTCAGGTGTTTGCGCAGCAGATCGCGATCGATCTGCGCCTTGACGCGGAACATCAGCTTCTGGCGCTCGCTGGCCGTTTCCACGGTCTTGGGGGTGAATTGCGCGGTGCTGGCCACAAAGGACACGCGCGCCGGAATCACGAATTGCGGCGCGGCGTCGAGCACGATACGCACCTCGCTGCCCATGGCGATGCGGCCCGCGTCCGTCTCCGGCACGAAGAAGGTCATGTAGACGTCGGACAGATCGACGAGATTGAGCAGGCGCCCGCCGCCGGCCAGAACCTCGCCGGGCTGTGCGATGCGGTATTGCACGCGGGCATCGCGCGGGGCCGTCAGGGCGCTGTCATCGATATCCGCCTTGATGCGCAGTACGGTGGCGTCGGCCGCCTTGACGGTGGCACCGGCACCGGCCACCTGCGTACGGGCGGCCAATACGGCGGCCTGCGCCGCCTCGGCTTGCGCGCGGGCCGCCACCAGCGCGGCCTTGGCGCTGCGCACGCGGGCGCGGTCGTCGTCCAGCTCCTGCATCGACGATGCCCCTTCGTTCGAGAGCGTTTCGGACCGCGCCAACCGCCGTTGCGCGGCGTCCAGATCGCTCTCACGCAGGGCGATCTGCGCCAGTGCGGCCTGCCGATCAGCCTCTCGCACAGCCACCTGGGCCTGCGCACTTGCCACGGCAGAGACCGATTGCTGCTGCCGCGCCAGGGCTTCGTCGCGTTGTGCCTCCAAGGTCTGCACCTGCATGTGAGCAAGCGGCTGGCCGGCCTGCACAAAGTCGCCCTCGTCCACAAGGATGTCTTGCACGCGGCCGGGCAGCTTGGTGGCCACGTCGATTTCGGTGGCCTCGATCCGGCCGTTACCGCTCACAAAGCCCTTTCCGGGCCCGTCGTGCCGCAATGCCTTCCAAGCGAACGCCCCGCCGGCGACCACCAAGGCGGCAGCGAGCAGCGCAATCCATCGTTGTCGGGGAGTCGTGGTCATGGTTTTGTTCCGCCCGTTACGCGCGGTGGTGGCGCTGGGCTCAGTTGGGGTTGCGGATCGGGCGCGGAATCGACGGCCTGCGTGCCGCCGCCAAGCGCCGCATACAGGCCAACACGGCTAGACAGAAGCGCACGGCGCACCTGCACCAGTTGCTGCTGCGCGGCAAGCAAATCGCGCTGGGCGTCAAGCACCTCCAGGAATGTCGATGCGCCGGCGTCAAAACGCAGTTGCGACAGCCGAGCGCGTTCGGTCTGCGCTGCCAGCGCGGCCTTCGCAATGTCGAGCTGTTCGGCCACCCACTTGCGTGCGGACAGCGCGTCGGACACGTCGCGGAAAGCGCTCTGCACGGTCTTCTCGTAGGCAGCCACGGCTAGGTCTCTGCGGGCTTCTGCCAAGTCAAGATTGCTGCGCAGCTTGCCCCCTTCAAACAGCGGGAGGCTGATGCTGGGTGCAAAAACCCACGCGCGCGTGCCGGGCGCAAACAGATTGCCCAGTTCCGGGCTGATCGTGCCGTAAGCGCCGGTCAGGGCCACGCGGGGGAAAAACGCCGCCCGTGCCGCACCGATGCTGGCGTGCGCGGCACGCAGGCGGTGCTCCGCGGCCACAATGTCCGGGCGCTGCGTCAGCAGGTCGGAAGGCAGGCCCGCGCGTAGCTCGGCCAGCATGCGGTGCTCGTCAAGTGGCTCACAAACCGGTGGCAAGTCGATCGGCTTGCCGACTAGCAAGGCCAGGCCGTGCGCCTGCGCGTCGCGCGCCTGCTGCAATTGCGTCAACAGCGCCTGCGCCTGGGTCAGCAGGGTCTCGACCTGCGTTTGGTTCAATCGTGAAGTCGCCCCCACTGCCACACGGCGCGAGAAGATGCGTAGTGTCTCGGTCCGGCTGTCCACGGTCTGCTGCGCCAGCGCGATGCGCTCGTCCAGTTCACGCAACACCAGGTAGCTGTCGGCCACCTGCGCGATCAACCCAAGCGCGACCGCACGGCGCGCGGCGTCGGACGCCACATAGCTCTCCAGTGCCGCGTCGTTGAGGTTGCGCACGCGCCCCCAGAAATCGATCTCCCAACTGGAGACACCGGCGCCCACCTGGTACTGAGTGACACGCATGGGCGTGCCGAATGGGCTCAAGTCCGCCGGAATACTCAGACGGCTGATGCCGGCCTGCGCGTCGAGGTGCGGAAATGTCTCTGCCCGCTGGATGCCAAACGCGGCACGCGCCTCTTCCACACGGAGCACGGCGGTGCGCAGATCGCGGTTGTTCTCAAGCGCCTGCCCGATCAATGCCTGCAGGCGCTTGTCCGTAAAGTACGCCTGCCAGCCGGTGGCAGAGGCTGACAGGCCATCCCGGCCATCGTCGGCGTCGTAGTGCTGGGCCACGGGCAAGGCGGGTGCCTCGTAAGGCGGCGCCATCGAGATGCAAGCCGACAGCGCCAGCACGGTGGCGGAGGCGACCATGGCGACCAAAGGCGTGCCGGCGAACCTGGCGCATGCCCGGCGTTGTTTCTCCGCACGCATCTATTTCTCCAGCACGTAGGTGCCGGGCGCATCAGCCAGTGGCTGCGATCCGGGTATGCCCATCTTCGGCGGTTTGACCGCTGTGGAGCTCGATGCATGCGCGACCAGCCATGCATGCCACGCCGGCCACCACGAACCGTCGGTGGTGGGGGCCGATGCCAGCCAGTCATCCGGCGCCGCCGATGTCTCACCGATGTGGCGTGTCTGCATCTGGAACCGCCGATGCGAGTTGACCGGCGGGCTGACAATGCCCGCGTTATGACCGCCGCTTGTCAGCACGAACGTCAGCTCCGCCTCGGTCAGGTGATGCAGCTTGTAGACCGAGCGCCATGGCGCCACGTGGTCAGTCAGCGTTCCCACCACGAAGATGGGCAGATCGATGTCGTTGAGTGCCACCGGCTTGCCGTTGACTGGGTAGCGGCCCTCGCTCAGGTCGTCGTTCAGGAACAGGTGCCGCAGATACTGGCTGTGCATCCGCGCGGGCATGCGCGTGGCATCGGCGTTCCAGGCCATCAGATCGTTCATGGGTGCGCGATCGCCCAGCAGGTACTCACCCACCAACCGCGACCACAGCAAGTCGTACGAGCGCAGCATCTGGAAGGCTCCGGCCATCTGGCTCGCGCGCAGATAGCCGGTCTGCTCCATCTGCGCTTCCAGCAGACTGACCTGTGCCTCGTCGATGAACAGGCCCAGCTCGCCTGGCTCGCAGAAGTCCGTCTGCGCGGCAAAGAGCGTCATGGACGCCAGCCGGGCATCGCCATCGCGCGCCATGGCAGCGGCGGCAATGGCCAATAACGTGCCCCCGAGGCAGTACCCGGCGGCATGTACGCGCCGGCCCGGCACGATGGCATTGACGGCATCGAGCGCGGCAAAGACACCGAGCTTGAGGTAGTCATCCATGTCGAGACCGCGATCTGCCTCGTCCGGGTTTTTCCAGGAGATGCAGAACACGGTATGGCCCTGCTCTACCAGGTAGCGGATCAGCGAGTTCTGCGGCGACAGATCCAGGATGTAGTACTTCATGATCCAGGCCGGCACGATCAGGATGGGCTCGGCCTGGACCTTGCTCGTGGCCGGCGCGTACTGGATCAGTTCGATCAGGCGGTTGCGCAGGACCACCTTGCCAGGCGTGATGGCCACGTCGCGGCCCACCGCAAAGCGTTCGGTACCGGCAGCCGGCGCGGCGCTCATGGAGCGCTCCAGATCGTCAAGCGCATTCAGCGCGCCGCGCACGAGATTGGTGCCGTGCTGCTCAAACGTCCGGCGCAGGACAATCGGGTTGGTTGCCAGTTGGTTGCCCGGCGACATCATGTCGAGCCATTGACGCGCGGCAAAGGCAACCACGTCCTCATGATGCTTGGCGACACCCCACACCCCGCGCGTGGCCGCTTCCCACCATTGTTCGGTCAACAGGAACGACTGGTGCAGCACGTTGAACGGCCACAGGCGCCACTCGTCTGCCGAGAAACGACGGTCACGGGCCGGCGGCTGGACGCAAAGGCACACGTCCTGCGGGCCGGACGCCAGGCAGTTTCGGATGTAACCCTCGAGTTGCTCGGCCTGCGTCAGCGCCAGGCGCCACAAATCCAGCCGCTTGCCAGGCGAGACGGCCAGATGCAGTGCCCAGTCGAGCAACGCCAGCTGCATTGATACGAGGGACAGCGAGTTCGATGTGCGGGCAAGCGCCGCGTGAAACGGCAGATCGATCTGCTCTGCAGTCGGTAAAGACGGCACGGGGGCGGTGCGCATGGTTGGGGCGTCAAACGATTGCCAATATGCGATCCATTAGATGCCAGCGGCTACCGACCAGACTTGACGCATCTCAAACCGGGACAAGAGCGCGGACTCTAGACAGTGTCAAAGAAATGACATCTGCGAATGCCAGTCGTCGCAGAGGTTTGTCCAGCGCATTACGGCCCTAAACGTGTGTGTTAGAGTCCGGCGGGGAAAACATGACGATCCGCAAGATCGGCCCCATATCGCCATCCCTCCCAACGCGGTACTGGCAAATCTGTTGCACCAACAGGATGCATTGGGCGCATGGCGCAGGCGTCGCCTGAAGTGCGACGCCCAAGGGCCAACTCCTTGACGAGATGTCATCCCTGCCTCTCAGGCTGCGCAATGTCCGCGAATGGCGCGGCAAAGCCATTTGCGATTGAGGTATCCATCTAGATTTGCGTCGGCGCATTCACGCTGCCGGTCTACCAGCCTCGTTATCGAGGCGCAACGAACAATCCATTTAGAGAAAACCGTGTTCACTTGCATCAACCAGAGCTGCGGCACGCAGTGGGACCTGTCCGACGTCGTCATCAAGGATGAGGGCCAAGGACCGCTGTTCCGCTGTGCGCTATGCGGCGCGCGCAACTATCTCAAACGCGTCGAAACCAAAGACGGCCGGGTTATCTACAAGCAAATCGAAGGCAAGCCGCTCACGTGATCCAACGCAACGACATGACCATCGAACCAACCGCCACGCCCTTCACCAACCTAGCGCTCGCCCCGGCCGTGCTCGCGAACCTTGCGCAGCTCGGCTACACCGACATGACGCCGATCCAGGCTGCAAGCCTGCCCATCGCGCTTGCGGGGCACGACCTGATCGCGCAGGCAAAGACGGGCAGCGGCAAAACCGCAGCGTTTGCGCTGGCCCTGCTCGCACGGCTGGATGCGCGCAACTTCGACGTGCAGGCGATGGTGCTCTGCCCCACGCGCGAACTTGCCGACCAGGTTGCGCAGGAGATCCGCCGCCTGGCCCGCGCCGAAGAAAACGTAAAGGTGCTCACGCTCTGCGGCGGCACGCCGATGCGCCCGCAGGCAGCGAGCCTCGAGCATGGCGCACATGTCGTCGTCGGCACGCCGGGGCGCATCATGGACCACCTGGAGCGCGGCAATCTCGCGCTCGGCGCATTGAAAACGCTCGTGCTCGATGAAGCAGACCGCATGCTCGACATGGGTTTCTTCGATGACATCGCGACGGTCGTGCGCCAGTGTCCGCCTGATCGTCAGACGCTGCTGTTCTCGGCAACGTACCCGGAAGGGATTGCGAAGCTGAGCCAGCGGATTCTGCGCAACCCGAAGGAAGTGAAGCTCGAAGAGCGCCACGACGACAGCAAGATTCGCCAGCGCTTCTACGAGGTGACCGACAGCCAGCGGCTGCATGCGGTCGGGCTGCTGCTCAAGCACTATCGGCCTGTCAGCACGCTCGCGTTCTGCAACACGAAGCAGCAATGCCGCGACCTGCTCGACGTGTTGCGCGCGCAGGGCATTCACGCACTGGCGCTGCACGGCGAACTCGAACAACGCGAGCGCGATCAGGTATTGATCCAGTTCGCGAACCGCAGTTGCTCGGTGCTGGTGGCGACCGACGTTGCCGCGCGCGGGCTCGATATCGCCCAACTGGAAGCGGTGATCAACGTTGACGTGACGCCCGATCCCGAAGTGCATGTGCACCGCATTGGCCGCACAGGCCGCGCCGATGAGAACGGCTGGGCGTTGAGCCTCGCGAGCATGGACGAGATGGGGCGCGTCGGCAATATCGAAGAGGCGATGGGCCGCGAGGTCGAATGGCACAAGCTCGACGAGCTGGATACCGGCAATGATGCGCCGCTGCTGCCGCCCATGGAAACGCTGCAGATTCTCGGCGGACGCAAGGAGAAGATCCGCCCCGGCGATGTGCTCGGCGCGTTGACGGGCGATGCCGGCTTTCGCGGCGACCAGATCGGCAAGATCAACGTGACCGAATTCTCGACCTACGTCGCAGTCGAGCGCGGCATCGCGCGCGAGGCGCTGCGCAAGCTCAATGCCGGGACGGTGAAGGGAAAGAAGGTCAGGGTTCGGTTGATGGAGGAGTGACACCCTGCCCTGGGCAGCCACGGGTTGCGGCTCGCAGGGCGCGCGCGACTCAACCCAGCATGGCAGCGGCAACACCCGCCGCCGCACACAACGCCACCACAATCAGCGGTGGCGTTTTCCATCGCGTCAACAGCAGAAACGCAATCGCTGCAACAGCAAAATCGAGCCATGACCGCACGGCGCTCGTCCAGACCGGTGTGTAAAGGGCAAACGCCAGCAATCCCACCACTGCGGCATTCACACCCGCCAGCAGCGCCGCCATGGACGGACGGGCGCGCAACGCCTGCCAGTAAGGCAATGCCGCGATGACCAACAGCAAGCCCGGCAAAAAAATGCCCACCGTAGCAAGCGCAGCCCCGGCCCAGTGATTGAGCCCTGGGCCGATGGTCCAGCCCAGGAATGCTGCGAAGGTGAATAGCGGTCCGGGCACGGCTTGCGCGGCACCGTAGCCGGCCAAGAAATCGTTCGACGCGACCCAACCGGGGGCAACCGTCTGCTGCTCCAGCAGCGGGAGCACGACATGCCCGCCTCCAAACACCAACGCGCCCGAACGATAGAACGCGTCGAACACCTTCGCGGGCATCCACGGATAAAGGTCCGCCACAACGGGAAGCCCGAACAGCAACGCACAAAACAGCACGAGGCTCACGACGCTGGCCAAGTGAGACACGCGGAATGCGCCGCCCCGCCCTGCGATCGGGCCACCACGCGCCGGGCTGGACGATCGGCACAACACCAGTCCCAACACAGCGCCAATCACGATCACGGTCAGTTGCGCGTAAACGGTCGTCAACGCGCTGAGTACGGCGATGCTGATTAAGGCGATGCTGGCGCGCTGCCAGTCGGGACACAGCTTGCGCGCCATGTCCCACACGGCCTGCGCCACCACCGCAACGGCCACCAGCTTCAAACCGTGGATCAGGCCATTTCCGACAGGGCCGCCCAGGCCCGGCGCGACCATCGCAAAAGCCAGCAACAGCACAACCGAAGGCAGCGTAAAGCCGCACCAGGCTGCCAAACCGCCGCGCCATCCGGCCCGAAGCAGCCCGACAGAAAACCCCACCTGGCTGCTGGCAGGCCCCGGCAGAAACTGGCACAGCCCGACCAGGTCGGTGAATGCTGCGTCGTCGAGCCAACGGCGGCGCTCCACGAACTCTCGTCGGAAGTAGCCGATATGCGCGATGGGGCCGCCGAAACTCGTCAGGCCCAGCTTGAGAAAGACCGCCAGCACTTCCAAGGCAGAGCCCGCTTGATGTGTGCGGGCCGGTGTGGCGGATGCGGTCATTGGCTGGCGAGATCGACGTTTGAGACACGCGTATTAGAACATTGCCGCCGTGGCATGGAAGGCAACTAAAGTGGCAGCATAGGCATCGCCGTCACCGTCATTGGACCCTGCCGCGTATCCCATCATGCACTTTGCTCAGACCATTGGCGCACAGCGCCATGTGTTCAACGATCTCAAGACGCTGCTGGCCAAGGCCAGCCCGGCGCGCTCCGGCGACTATCTTGCGGGCCTGGCCGCCGCCAGCGAAGGCGAGCGCATGGCCGCGCGCATGGCGCTGGCAGACGTGCCGCTGTCAGTCTTCCTCAACGAAGCGCTGGTGCCGTATGAAGACGACGAGGTCACGCGCTTGATTCTCGATCGCCACGACGCACAGGCCTTCCAGCCGATCGCCTCGCTCACCGTGGGCGAATTTCGCAACTGGCTGCTCCTGCACGAGACCGACAGCGCGACATTGGCGAGCGTCTCCGCCGGCATCACGCCGGAAATGGCCGCCGCGGTCAGCAAGCTGATGCGCAATCAGGATCTGATTTCCGTGGCCCGCAAGTGCCGCGTGGTCACACGGTTTCGCAACACCATCGGTTTGCCGGGCAGGTTGTCAGTCCGGCTGCAGCCCAATCACCCGACGGACGACCCCAAAGGTATTGCTGCGTCGATCATCGATGGCCTGCTGTACGGCTGTGGTGACGCGACCATCGGCATCAACCCTGCCGGCGACAATCTCGGCGCCATCGTTTCGCTGCTGCAATTGGTGGATGAGCTGCGCAACCGCTACGCCATTCCCACGCAGTCGTGCGTGCTGACCCACGTGACGAACACCGTGCGCGCCATTGACCAAGGCGCGCCGGTGGACCTGGTGTTCCAGTCGGTTGCCGGCAGTGAACAAGCCAACGCAGGGTTCGGCATCAGTCTGGCCTTGCTGGCCGAGGCGCATGACGCCGCGCGGGGCCTCTCGCGAGGCACGGTTGGCAACAACGTGATGTATTTCGAGACCGGCCAGGGAAGCGCGTTGTCGGCCAATGCGCACCACGGCGTCGATCAGCAAACCATGGAGGCGCGTGCCTATGCGGTGGCGCGAGCGTTTTCGCCTTTGCTGGTGAATGCGGTCGTCGGCTTTATCGGGCCGGAGTATCTCTACGACGGCAAGCAGATCATCCGCGCCGGGCTGGAAGACCACTTCTGCGGCAAGCTGATGGGCCTGCCGATGGGCTGCGACGTCTGCTACACCAACCACGCAGAAGCCGATCAGGACGACATGGATACGCTGCTCACGCTGTTTGGCGTGGCGGGCATCCATTTCATCATGGGCGTGCCGGGCGCCGACGACATCATGCTGAACTACCAGAGCACGTCGTTTCATGACGCACTTTATCTGCGCGACACGCTCGGCCTGCGGCCCGCACCGGAGTTCGAGGCATGGCTGCAAAGCATGGGCATCGTCGATGCTGCCGGCTGCCTGCAAGATGCCACGGCGCGGCAGCCGCTGCTGCAGTTGGCCCACGCGCTGTAAATCCCGCCGGGAAGCCGAACATGCCGAAACACCCCCTCGTTCAGCCGAATCCGTGGACGCATCTGCGCGCATTTACCGACGCCCGTATTGCGTTGGGTCGCGCCGGCAACAGCCAGACGACCGACGCCGTGCTCGCGTTTGGCGTGGCGCATGCCCAGGCGCGCGATGCCGTGCATTTGCCGCTCGATAGCACCGCGTTGTCGTCCGCGCTTGGGCAGGCAGGCTTCACCGCATTGGACGTACACAGCGCGGCGGCTGACCGCGCCCAGTACCTGCGCCGTCCCGATCTTGGACGCCGGCTTGACGATGCGAGCCACGCAAGACTCGACGCGTTGCGGCCAGCACAGCCATTCGACGTTGTTTTCGTGATTGCCGATGGGCTCTCCGCATTGGCGGCGCAAAGCCACGGCGTGCCGCTCCTGTGCTGCGTGCGCGATCGTCTGCCGCGCGACTGGTCGATCGGCCCCGTCGTGATCGCCAGGCAATCCCGTGTTGCGCTGGGGGACGAGATCGGTGCGTTGCTTGGCGCGCGGCAGCTCGTGATGCTGATCGGTGAGCGGCCGGGGCTGAGTTCGCCAGACAGCCTGGGCATTTACCTGACCTACGCACCGCGCGTTGGGTGCTCCGATGCGCAGCGCAATTGCATCTCGAATGTACGGCCGGCAGGCCTGACCTATGACCAGGCAGCGAGCCGGCTGGTGTTCCTGCTCAACGGCGCACTGGCACTCGGCCGCAGCGGCGTGGACCTGAAGGACGACACCCCAGCCGCTGCCCCGGGTACAGCCCGACTTGCCGAACGTCACAACCCGTGACACACTCCCTCCCGCTGCCCACACCGGCAGCACGCAGGCGCGGCTGACGCACCAACGACAGCTGCAACACGCCGCAGGAGAGACCGGGCTTAACGCGCACACGCGCAACGCCTGGCGCCGATGGAGCAACCACCCCGGAAACTCTCAGGCAAAAGGACTGTGGCGTCGACTGCGAATCTGGAGAGAGGCGTGCACGCGCGCGCCCACCGAAGGGGATGGCGCCAGCGCTGCTGACGCCCAAGCTCTCAGGTCCCGAGACAGATGGGGTGAGCCGACCGGATCGTCCGGTCATGACATCACTCCATAGGGACCGCCATGACGCACATCGTCATCGTCGGCGCCGGCATATCCGGCGTCACCACTGCTTACACGCTCTCGCAACTCGGCTATCAGGTCACGGTGCTCGACCGCCACCTCTATCCGGCCATGGAAACCTCGTTCGCCAACGGCGGGCAGCTTTCCGCCAGCAACGCTGAAGTCTGGAACAGCAACGGCACGCTGCTCAAGGGCATCAAATGGATGCTGCGCAACGACGCCCCGCTGCTGCTCAATCCCAAGCCGTCGTGGCATAAGTATTCGTGGATCGGCGAGTTCGTGGCCAGCATCGCGCACTACCGCCGCAACACCATCGAAACCACGCGCATGGCCATCGAGGCCCGCAAGCATCTGTTTGCCATGGCTGAGCGTGAGCAGATCGATTTCGATCTGCAGAAGCGCGGCATTCTGCACGTCTATCACGACAAGGCGAGCTTTGCAGCAGCAGGCAAGGCCAACGCCCTGCTTGTCGCCGGCGGGCTTGAACGCCACGCCGTGAGCCCCGAAGACATTGCCGCCATCGAGCCCACACTGCGGGGCAACTACTACGGCGGCTATTTCACAGAGTCCGATGCCACCGGCGACATCCACAAGTTCACGCGCGGTCTCGCGCAGGCGTGCGAAAAGCGCGGCGTGCGCTTCATGCAAGGTGTGGATGTCCGCGATGTGCAAACCACTGAAGGCGGCGTTCGCCTCCTGCTGCAGACCACGCTCGATGACCGCCTTTCCACCAGCGAAGCGAATGTCGTGCAGGACATTGCCGCCGATGCGATGGTCGTGTGCGCGGGCGTCGGCAGCCGGCATATCGCGCAAATGGTGGGCGATCGCATCAACGTGTACCCGGTCAAGGGTTATTCGATCACGGTGCACCTGGACGACGAAGCCAGCGTGCAAGGCGCGCCATGGGTCAGCCTGCTCGATGAAAGCGCGAAGATCGTGACCAGCCGACTTGGCACCGGCCGCTTCCGCGTGGCCGGCACGGCCGAGTTCAACGGTTACAACCGCGATATCCGCGCGGATCGTATCGAACCCTTGGTGGCCTGGACGCGGCGCAACTTCGCCATTGGCACGTCGCGCGTGGTGCCGTGGGCCGGCTTGCGTCCGATGATGCCCGACATGATGCCGCGCGTCGGCCGTGGGCGGCATGGGCGCGTGTTCTACAACACGGGCCACGGGCATCTGGGATGGACGCTATCCGGCGCCACCGCCGCAATGGTGGGCGACGTGATCGCGCGAGATTGCCCGCTGCATTGATCGCGGCAAACGAAAAAGCCCGCCGGGACGCTGGCGGGCTTTTTCATTGCGAGAACGAACCAAGCGATCAGAACTTGTGCCGCACGCCCAGCATCACGCCCAGGCGCGAGTTGTTGCCGTACAGGTTGCCGGAGTTGTTGAATGCGGCGGCGCTGTCCAACGCCACCCAACTACCCTGCAGATGCGTGTAGTCCACCTCGGCATACACATCGGTGCGCTTGCTGAAGGCGTAGTCGAGCATACCGGCAGTGGTGAGGCGCTTGCCGCTGGTATCGAGGTGCTTCATCCAGTCGTACTGCACGGTGCCAATGAAGCTCAGCCCGCCGGAGATCGGCACCTTTGCGCCCACATAGGCAGCCTGGTTCTTGTAGTCGGCCACGTCGAGGCGGCTGTTCGTATAGCCGAGGTACCACGTGGCAATCGATGTATCCAGCTTGCCGCCAAAGCCCCAGACCGTCTGCTTGCTGGCCAGCGCTGCCGGCACCGCACCGAAGAACGCCGATGACACATCGTGGGTGACCTGGTACACCGCGCCCACTTCAGCCGGCCCCATGCTGTAGACGATCGAGCCGGCGCCCGCCGAACTCTTGCTGAAGCTGCCCGCTGCTTCGCCAAAGGTCCATGCACCGGCCAGTTGCAGCCCGCCGAACGACTTGATGTATTTGATCGTGTTGTCGTAACGCAGGCCGGTGTAGTTGCCGCCCTGGTAGCCGACGATGGAGTTGTTGGCGAACGCCATCGCCTCGTATGAAGACAGCACTTCATGCGCCAGCGTGTATTGGCGGCCGAGGTACAGCTTGCCGTAGTCGCCTTCCAGGCCAACCACCGCGGTGCGCCCGAACAGACGCCCGCCCTGCTGGCTGTTACCGGTGTCCGGCGAGAAACCGGATTCAAGAATGAACAGGGCCTTGGTGCCGCCGCCCAGGTCTTCGGTGCCGCGCAAGCCCCAGCGGCTGCCGGTCAGGACCCCATCCGTCATCTGCAGATTGTGGTTGCCCGCTGCGTTCTCATGCGTGCTGTAGCGGATGGTGGTGTCGATCAGTCCGTAGAGCGTGACACCGCCGGCGGTTTGCGCTGCCGCTGGCAGGCTCGTGGCTCCGAGCACCAATGCGGCAATCATTGTCTTGTTCATGGCTCCCTTGTCTCCTTTTCTCGATATGACGGGTGTGGATGTGCGATGGCCGCCCGCGCAGCCGTTGCTACGTTGAAATCGCCCATGACTGCACTGGCCACGGGCGTGGGATTCGTGGTGTGTGGGTTCAGCCGCCCGGGTTAGGGTCTTGGCGACTCAGTTGCGCCTGCACCGCCATACGCACGGCAGCGTTTGCAGCGCCATAGCCCAGGTAGCCGTTGCGCTGGACAAGCTCGAAGAAGAAGCGGTCGCGAAAGGGTTCGGTATAGGCGTGCAGAAAATCGCCGTGCGGGTCGCGGTCGTAGAGCAGACCGTCGTCGTGCAGGCGGGTGAGCAGCGCGTCATCCAGCCCAAGCCGGGCGGCAACATCGTCGTAATAGTTCTCTGGCACGTGCTGCAGGCGGGCCGCGCCACGGTCGATGGTCTCCATGGTCTCGAACAGCCGCTCTGTGCGGAATGCAATGTGATGCACCCCCGAGCCCGCGTAGGCGGCGATGAACCTCCCCGTGGCTGTGCGCCCGCTTTCCGACACGTTGAGGGGAATCCGCACGTTGCGGTCCGGGCTCACCATCGCCCGGCTTTTCACGAGGCCGTACGGATCGGCAATCTCCTGTACGGCTTCGGCGTGCATGCCGAAGATGGCGCGGTAGAACAGCACAAAGCTGTCGAGCCGGTGCGCGGGCAGCGCCTGCGCAACATGGTCAATCGATGCCCACCCCGCTGCATCGTCTTGCACGCCAGGATGCAAGACAAAATCGCTTTCGTAGATGCTGCGATCGGCCTCGCGATCGTCGATCAGATAGAGCAGCGTGCCATCGGGCGCGCGCAGCGCGGGAATGCTGCGCTCGGTCGGCCCCACCGGCCCGCGCCACTCCTGGGCGCACAACTCGCGTGCGCGTGCCATGGCGCGCTCGGCATCGTCCACCTTCAGGCCAATCGCACAGACAGACGGTCCGTGTAGCTGAAAGTGCTCCGACGCCGCGCTGTCCTGCTCCATGTTCAGGATCACGTTGACGCGGCCTTGCCGATACAGGTCCACGGCCTTGGAGCGGTGATGCCCGGCAAGAGCAAAACCCAGCGCACGCAGGCGCGTTTCAAGCTCACGCCCTGCCGCGGCATCCACGGCAAACTCCAGGAAATCCACGCCTTCAAACCGGGCTGCCGCCGGCAGTTCCGCACCCCCAGCTTCGGACTCCAGCCAGAGGAGCGAACGCATGCCGTCCTGCGCCGTCAACCGTGCGGGCGCCGACCGGAATTCGTCATTGAAGACTTCGAGCGACAGCGGCCCGGCATAGCCTGCGGCAAGCAAGTCTCGCGCAAAGCCCGTCACCGCCAGATCGCCCTGCCCTGGGAAGTTACGGTGATGCCGACTCCAGGACAGCACGTCCATCGACAACTTCGGGGCGTCTGCAAATTGCACGAAGAAGAGCTTGTCCACCGGCACGTCGTGAATGCCATCCAGCGTGTCACCCAGCGACAGCGTATGGAAGCTGTCGAGAATCAGCCCGAGCGCCGGGTGGTCAGCCTGCCGCACGATCTGCCAGGCTTGGCGCCAGGTCCGGGTGTGCCGCCCCCAGGCAAGCGCCTCATAACCCACGCGCAGCCCGCGCCGCGCCGCTGCTTCTGCCATCTGACGCAGGTCGTCCGCCGCGCGCGCCGGATCATCGATGGCGATGTCCTGCACGTTGCTGCAGACCAGTACCGTCTCGACGCCCAACTCGGCCATCACGTCGAACTTACGCTCGGCGCGTGCCAGGTTACGTGCGAGCAGTTCGCCGGGCATTGCCTCGAAATCGCGGAACGGCTGGTACAGCATGATCGCCAGCCCAAGTTCCGCCGCCATTTGCCGCACGCGCGCCGGCGAGCCGTCGAAATTCAACAGATCGTTCTCGAATATCTCGACACCCTCGAAGCCCGCGGCGGCCGCAGCTTCCAGCTTTTCAGGCAACGTGCCGGACAGGCACACGGTGGCGATGCATTTGGGATGGCGCCCTGCGCGTAGCGAATTCATGGCAATGCGTTGGTCTGACGATGCCCGCAGCGTAGGTGGGCGCACCATCCCTTCACAAGCGGCATTCGCGCAACAACGTGCGATGATCGTACAATCGTGCGCACATATCGCTCGTTTTTAGGGTTATCGCCATGACGAAGGAACCGCTGAACCGGCGCGACTGGATCGCCGGGCTGGAAAAAGGGCTCGCCATCCTGGAGGCCTTCGACCACGAGCACCCGCGGCTGACGCCCACCCAGGCCGCTGAATTGACCGGCCTGACCCGCACGGCCGCGCGCCGCTACCTGCTCACGCTCGAACACCTGGGCTACCTCACCAGCGAAGGCACGCTGTTCAGCCTGACGCCGCGCGTGCTGAAGGTGGGCTGGTCCTACTTCGATTCGGCGCGCTTGCCGCGCACGGTGCAGCCCTTCCTGCAACAGGTGACCGCCGCCGTGGGCGAGGTGGCATACCTCAGCGTGCTGGATGATTGGGAACTCGTTTTCATTTCGCGCACCAGCACAAGCCGAGTCATGAGCACGGGATTCGTGCTCGGTGCGCGCGTGCCGGCACCGCTTGCCTCGGCCGGCGTGATGATGCTGGCGGCGCAACCCGAGCAGAAGGTCAAGGCGTGGCTGGAAACCTGTGTGCTGACGCCCTACACGCCTTACACGATCCTGCAGCGGGACCGCCTGTTCGATGAAATCCGCAAGGCCGGCCGGCAGGACTACGCCGTGGTCGAACAGCAATTGCAGATTGGCGTGCGTGGTGTGGCGGTGCCATTGCGCGATCGGCATGGCAACGTGATTGCCGCGCTGAGCGTGAACATGCAAGTCGGTGAAGAAACCACCGAGCACGCCTTGCAGCGCGTGTTGCAGGTGCTTCAGGACACTGCGCTGTCGATCATGCGTGTGCTTTAGGTCGCAGCGGATTTCCGGCCCGCCAAGCCCTGTTCTTTGACACACCTACGGACTCGGAAAAACCCTTGAGTCGTACGTTATTCGCACCACATTGTGCGATTATCGAACGAATTCACTCGGCAATCGCTTGTGCCCCGCCCCGGCGGCGGACTACGCTGCGTTGCGTGTACAGACGGCCCTTCATCGAACGAATCGCCCGATAGGCCGCACAGATAAAACCGGAGACAACCATGACCGCAGCCCCTGCCCATGAACCCCTGGGCAAGCACCAGTCGAAGAAAGCCGCCGCCAGCGGCTGGATCGGCTCGGCGCTCGAGTACTACGACTTCTTCATCTACGCCACCGCAGCGGCGCTGATCTTTCCGCAGATCTTCTTCCCCAAGGGCGATCCGAAGACGGCCATCATCGCCTCGCTGGCGACGTACGGCGTGGGCTATATCGCGCGACCGATCGGCGCGTTCGTGCTCGGCCACATGGGCGACACGCACGGGCGCAAGAACGTGCTGCTCTGGTGCATGTTCCTGATGGGTTTTTCGACCATTGCCGTGGGCCTGCTGCCCACGTACGACCAGGTTGGCCTGTGGGCGCCGACACTGCTGGTCATCATGCGGCTGATCCAGGGGTTTGCCGTGGCCGGTGAAATTTCGGGTGCCAGCTCGATGATTCTGGAGCACGCACCGTTTGGCCGGCGCGGGTTCTTTGCAAGTTTCACGCTGCAAGGCGTGCAGGCCGGGCAGATTCTGGCCGCGGCCGTATTCCTGCCGCTGGCACACTACATGCCCGCAGAACAGTTCAACTCGTGGGGTTGGCGCATTCCGTTCGTGCTGAGCTTCGTCGTCATCATCGCCGGCTATGTCATCCGCCGCGAAGTGCACGAAACCCCCGCGTTTACCGCTGAGCAACAGCAGCAAGGTCGCCCCCGCTCCCCCGTGATCGACGCCTTCAAATACAGCACGCCCGACATGTTGCGCGTGGTCTGCATGGCGCTGATGAACGTGATTCCGGTGGTGGCGACCATCTTCGGTGCCGCTTATGCGGTGCAGCCGGCGTACGGCATCGGCTTTGCCAAAGACATCTACCTGTGGATTCCGGTGGTGGGCAACATCGTTGCGGTGCTGGTCATTCCGTATGTTGGCGACCTGTCCGACCGCATCGGCCGCAAGCCGCCAATCGTGATCGGTTCGCTGCTCGCTGGCCTGCTCGCGTTTGCCTACCTGTACGCCATCAGCATCAAGAACGTGCCGCTGGCCTTCGTCATCTCGATTCTGATGTGGGGCGTGGTCTACCAAGGCTACAACGCGGTGTTCCCGAGCTTCTATCCGGAGTTGTTCCCGACGCGCACCCGTGTGTCGGCCATGGCAATTTCGCAGAACGTCGGCACGGCTATCACGGCCATGCTGCCGGCCCTCTTCACCGCCGTGGCGCCGCCGGGAGCCACCAACATCTGGCTGACCGTGGGCGCGATTGCCTTTGGCGTAACGGTGATTGCCGCCGTGGCCGCCATGACCGCACGCGAGACGTATCGCATCCATATGGACGACCTGGGCCAGCCAGCCGCCCAACCCGTCGACAAGGCCGAATATGCCCGCCAGCGGGCCGGAGCCTTGGTCGCCTGAAATACGCACGCCTGAACCATGATTTCTGGAAAAACCACCCTCATCGCCCACATCGGCTACCCGACCGAGACCTTCAAGTCGCCGATGATCTACAACCCCTGGTTCGAGCAAAAAGGCATCGACGCCGTTGTGGTGCCCATGGGGGTGAAGGCAGAGGATTATGCGCAGAGCTTCCACTCGATCTGCCGCTTCACCAACCTGCGTGGCGCCCTCATCACCATGCCGCACAAGGTCACCACGGTGGAACTGGTCGATGAAGTTACGCCAGCCGTGCGCATCGCAGGCGCCTGCAATGCCGTGCTCAAGCGCGATGACGGCACGTTGCTGGGCGACCAGTTCGACGGTGCCGGGTTCGTGCGCGGCGTGCTGCGCAAGGGGCGCAAACTGGAAGGGGCGCGCGTGCTGCTGTCGGGGGCCGGCGGTGTCGGCTCGGCGATTGCCGCGTCGCTGGCGGCTGCGGGGGTGGGCGAGCTGGCCCTGTACGACACGCGCGCAGAATCGGCTGAATCGCTGGGCCGACGTCTGCGCGAGCACTACCCCGCGCTGGTGGTGCGCACCGGGTCGAATGATCCGGACGGCTTCGATGTGGTCGTCAACGCCACGCCGGTGGGCATGAAGGAAGACGATCCGCTGCCCTTCGACGTGGCACGCATCGCACCGAACTGCTTTGTCGGCGAGGTAGTGATGAAATCCGAGTACACGCCGCTGCTGCGCGCGGCGCTCGACAAGGGCTGTGATGTCCAGGTCGGCACCGACATGCTGTTCGAGATGATTCCCGCGTACCTGGAGTTCTTCGGCTTCGGCACGGCCACCGCAGATGAACTGCGGCGCAGCGCAGCCATTGCATACTGAGCTGATGACGCGTCGCCCTCTGAGTTTTGCCCTGCTTCTGCCGCTCTTGCTGTCGGCACAGCCGGTTGCAACCGACAGTTACCTCCCCGCCCTGCCTGCCATTGCCCAGACGCTGGGATCGGCCAGCACGAGCCTCACGGTCTTCGCGCTGGCCTTTGGCATTGGTCAACTGCCGATGGGCAGCCTGGCCGATCGCTTTGGCCGCCGCCAGGTGCTGCTGATCGGGCTCGCGTGCTATGCCGTGGCTGCACTGGCTGGCGCCCTGGCAATAACCGCTTCCATGCTGACCGCCGCACGGGCCCTCCAAGGTTTCTCGATGGCCGCCATCCTGGTGTGCGCACGCGCTGCGGTACGCGACCTGCACCCGGCACGCGATGGTCCACACGTCATGGCGCGTGGCCTCACGGGGCTGGGTTTCGTGGCGTTGATGGCACCGATTCTCGGTGCCTTTGTCGCGCAACACGCGGGCTGGCGCTGGGTGCTGGCGGGCATGAGCTTCTATGCAATCGTGCTGTGGGCGATGTGCTGGTATGGCTTTTCCGAAACCCGACAAGAAACGCACGCCCAGGCGGGCAGCGTGCGCGAGATCTTCGCCAGTGCGGACTTTCGCGTCTGGGGGTTGCTGGCAGCCACCACCTACGCCGGCATCTTCTGCTTCCTGCTGCTCTCGCCGATGGTCTACATCGCATACCTCGGCCTGTCCCCCGAGCTGTATGGCTGGATACCGGCCGGCGGCTCGCTCGTCTATATCGTGAGCACGACCGGCTGCCGGCGCCTGCTGCGCCGCCAGAGCCTCGTGCGGACGGTGCAGCAAGGCGCAACGCTCAGCCTGCTGGGCGCCTGCATCCAGGGATTGGGCTGCTGGCTGCTTCCCGGGCAAGCGTGGCCGCTGCTGCTGGGGCACGGCATCTATTGCATGGGCCACGGTATCCACCAGCCTTGCGGCCAGGCGGGCGCGGTGGGCGAGCTGCCGCATCTTGCAGGGCGCGCGGTGTCATGGTCCGGCTTCATCATGATGCTGGCGGCCTTCTGCCTGGGCCAGACCGCGGCCGCCTTTGACGACAGATCGCACAGTCTGGGTGCCTGGCCCATGGTGGTGCCGATGATGCTTGCCGGCGCCGTTCTGGCGTCCATCGCTTTCCTGTGGCTGCCGAAGCTGCAGAGCCAGCCGGATCCACAAAGGGCTGCCGCATAGCAACGGCTGGGGATGCGCATTGCCACGCCGGTGGTACACAATGCGGTGTCCGCATTCTTTGCTTCAGCCACAGGAGTTTGACCATGAGCCGCAACGCCGACCTGCCTTTCAAGACCGCCGGCTTGGAGTTCATCGAGTTCGCCACGCAAGCGCCGGCAGCGCTCGGCCAGGTGTTCGCGTCGCTGGGCTTCAAGGCCATCGCGCGGCATGTGAGCAAGGACGTCACGCTGTACCGGCAAGGCGACATGAACTTCCTCGTCAACGCCGAAGCCGATTCCTTCGCGCACCGCTGGGCCGAGGAATATGGCGTGGGCATCTGTGCCATTGGCATCCGCGTCGACGATGCCCAGCACGCTTACGACCGCGCAGTCGAACTGGGCGCATGGCCGGCCGAAGCCGAGCCGATTGGCCCGAGCGAACTGGTGATCCCGGCCATCCAGGGCGTGGGCGATACGCACCTGTATTTTGTCGACCGCTGGCGCGGCAAGCACGGTGCCCGGGGCGGCCTGGGCGACATCTCCATCTACGACATCGACTTCCGGCCGCTGGACACAGCGACCGCGCATGAGGACTGGCACCACGCCGGCGTTGGGCTGGCACGCGTCGACCACCTGACGCAAACCGTCGGCCCCGGCCGCCTGCAGGATTGGATCGATTTCTACCGCAACCAGCTCGGCTTTCGCGAGATCCACGAGCTGCACGCTAACTGGCACGTCGCGGCAGATTCGCGCGTGATGGTGTCGTCGTGCGGCATGATCCGGATTCCGCTCTATGAAGAAGGCACGCACCGCGCGCACCTCATGCATGCCTACCTGCCCGACCACCCCGGCGAAGGTGTGCAGCACATCGCGCTGGCCACCGACGACATCCTGCGCACAGCAAGCGCGCTGGCCGCCAACGGCCTCACCTTCGTCGAGCCCCCGGCGCACTACTACGACACTGTCGACGCGCGCCTGCCCGGTCACGGTTTGGACCTGGAAGCCTTGCGCCGATACGGCATCCTGGTCGACGGCGAGATCATCGACGGCGTGCCGAAACTGTTCCTGCAAACCTTCATCAAGCGCCATCCAGGCGAGATATTCTTCGAGATCGTGCAGCGACGCGGGCACCACGGGTTTGGCGAGGGCAATCTGCCGGTGTTGACTGCTGCCGCGACCTGACCCGGAAAGCGTTGCAAAGAAAAAGCCCGCCAAGTTTCGGCGGGCTTTCTTTTCGTACTACGGTGCTGCAATGCCAATCAGTAACCGGCTGCCAACCCCGTATTGCGACGCGGATCATTCGCGCCATAGAAGCGGTTGTTGCCGACCGGCTTGCCACCCAGCGACGGCGCCCCGACGATGATCGCCGCCAGGTGGTTGGCCGGCTGCGGCGCCCCCAGGTTGTGGCCCATCGACGTCAGGATCTTGCGCGTATCTTCCGACAGCGCATACGGCTCGACGTTGGTCACGTCCGGCAGCCATTGCTGGTGGAAGCGCGGCATGTCGACAGCTTCCTGCACGTTCATGCCGTAGTCGATCGCGTTGATCATGGTCAGCATGACGGCCGTGATGATTCGGCTGCCGCCGGGTGTGCCCACCACCATGACAGGCTTGCCATCCTTGGTAACGATGGTCGGGCTCATCGACGACAGCGGACGCTTGCCCGGGGCGATCGAGTTGGCCTCGCCCTGCACCAGGCCGTACAGGTTCGGCACGCCCACCTTGGCCGTGAAGTCGTCCATTTCATCATTCAGGACGACGCCCGTCTTGGCGGCCGTCACCTTCGCACCAAACCAGTCGTTGAGTGTGTACGTGACCGACACCGCGTTGCCGTACTTGTCGGCAATCGAGTAGTGCGTCGTGTTGCTGCCTTCATGCGGCTCGACGCCCGGCTTGATGTCCTTCGACACACCCGCCTTCTTCGGGTCGATCACAGCACGGATCTTGGCTGCGTAGTCCTTGCTCAGCAGGCGGTCCAGCGGGTTCTTCACGAAGTCCGGGTCGCCCAGGTAGCTGTTGCGGTCCACATAGGCGTGGCGCATGGCCTCGATCTGGTAGTGCGTGGCCTGCGCGGAATGCCAACCCAGGTCTTTGAGTGGATAGCCTTCCAGGATGTTGAGCATTTCGCAGATGATCACGCCGCCCGAGCTCGGGGGCGGTGCCGACACCACGTGATAGCCACGGTAGTCGCACTCGACCGGCGCCAGCTCGCGCGTCTTGTAGCTGACGAGATCTTCTTGCGTGATCAGGCCACCACCGGCCTTGCTCGATGCAGCAATGGCCTGCCCAACCCAGCCCTTGTAGAAGCCGTCGGTGCCCTTGTTGCTGATCTCGCGCAGCGTCTTGGCCAAGTCATGCTGGACGAGCTTCTCGCCCACCTGGAACGGCTGCCCCTTGTTCAGGAAGATCGCGCCCGATGCAGCGTCTTCCTGGAAGTCCTTGGTGGAGGTGTGCAGCATGTCGACGTCGCCCTGATCGAGGACGAAGCCCTTGTCGGCCAGCGCGATGGCCGGCGCGATCAGTGCAGCGCGTTGCATGGTGCCGTACTTCTGGCGCGCGTACTCCATGCCCGACACGGTGCCCGGCACACCCACGGCCAGGTGGCCCTTGGTGGACGCGCCCTTGATGACGTTGCCGTCCTTGTCGAGGTACATGTTGGCCGTGGCACCCTTCGGTGCGACTTCACGGAAATCGAGGAAGGTCTTGCGGCCGTCAGCCAGCTGAATGGTCATGAAACCACCGCCGCCAAGGTTGCCCGCTGCCGGATAGACCACGGCCAGCGCGTAACCCACGGCAACTGCTGCGTCGACAGCATTGCCGCCGCGCTTGAGCACTTCCACACCGACCTTGCTGGCCAGATGCTGCGCCGCAACGACCATGCCGTTTTCTGCGGCCACGGGTGCGACGGATGCCGCGTGTGCGACGGTCGTGATGCTGATCGAGGCGATTGCGGCGGCGATCCACCGCATGCCTGTTCTTGGATTCTGCATAGGAGCTCCTTTGGTACCTTCAAGGACGCCGGTCGTGCCAGCGTACGTGTTATGGCGCGCAAACCTTATCAGGCGGCGCGCTGGGGCACTATAGCCTCATCCCCGTATTGACGCATTGCATCGGCGATGGGAGACGGTATCGCTAACCCAGCGGCACTTCGAGCCCAACCTTCACGCGGTTGAGCACCACGGCCGTGCGATACCACTTGATGTTGTCGTTGTCGTCGAACAGGCGGCGCGCGAGGGCTTCGTACTCCGTCATCGTGGCCACGTTCAGGATGAGGACGAAATCGGCCTCGCCCGTCACGTAGTAGCACTGCTGCACCTCGGGGCCGGAGAGCGCCTTCTTGAGCGCAGCCATTGCCGCGGTATTGGTGCGCTCGGCATGCACCTCGACGATCACGGTGATCGGTTTGCCCACATGCTCCGGGTCCACCACGGCCACGTTGCCGACGATGACGCCCGCCTCCTCCATCCGTTTGATGCGCCGTTGCACGGCGGCGGTCGATAGATTGACCTGCTCTCCGATGACGCGCAGGGGCGTGGTGTAGCACTGCTGCACGGTGTTGAGGATGGCGATGTCGAATGCGTCGAGTTCGAGCGACTTCTGTGCGGCCATAACGGATGCGGAGCGAGCGGATGCGGAGCGAGAAATTTTTGCGTCTGGCTGGGCAGAATAGCTGAAATTGCTCGGCTGACGTGACATAGGATTTCGTGGTCCATGTGTTCGCAGAAGGCCATCCCATGCATTGGCAATCCCAGCTCGTCAACCCGGAAGCGCTTGCCCCTGGCGGTTTTCGGTCATTGGTAACCCCGGTCTACCGTGGTTCAACCGTGCTGTTCGACAACGCAGCGCAGGTCGTCGACGACTGGCGCCATGCCCAACACGGCTATACCTACGGTCTCTATGGCACACCGACCGCCATCGAACTCGGTGCACGGATTGCGCAACTGGAGCGCGCCCGCCACAGCTTTATCGTGCCCGGCGGGCAGGCTGCCATCGCGCTCGTCTACCTGGCATGCTGCGGCGCGGGCAGTCATGCGCTGGTGCCGTTCAGCGCGTACGGGCCCAACCGCAGCATGGCCGACGGCCTGCTCAAACGCATGGGCATCGAAGTCGAAACCTACGACCCGCTCATCGGCGCGGGCATCGCCGGACTCATCCGCTCGAACACCGCACTGGTTTGGACTGAAAGCCCCGGCTCGGTCACGATGGAAGTGCAGGACGTGCCGGCCATCGTGGCAGCGGCGCACGCGCGCGGTGTGCCGGTGGCGCTCGACAACACGTACACGGCCGGCGTGTATTTCGATTCCTTCGCGCACGGCGTGGATATCAGCATGCAAGCGCTGACGAAGTACGTGGGTGGCCACAGCGACCTGCTGCTCGGCTCGGTCTCCGTCAACTCGGAGGCGATGTTCGAGCGTGTGGGCAGCGCGTTTGCCGATCTGGGCATGGGCGCCTCGCCCGACGATTGCAGCCTCGCGCTACGTGGCCTGCAAACGCTGGGGCTGCGGCTGGAGCGTCTACAAGCCTCCACGCTGGCGGTGGCGCGCTGGCTCCATCTGCAGGATTGCGTTGCCACCGTGCTGCATCCGGCGCTGCCGTCGTGCCCTGGCCATGAACTCTGGAAGCGCGACTTTACCGGCGCAACCAGCGTGTTTTCGGTGGTGTTTCAGGAAAGCGTCTCGTCCGAACAAGTCAACGCATTCATTGATGCGTTGCGCATGTTCCGGATCGGCATGAGCTGGGGCGGCACGAGCAGCCTGGTGATGCCATATCCCGATCTGGCGCGACCGAACCGCCACTATCGCGGCCGCCTGGTGCGGCTCAATGTCGGGCTGGAGGCGCCGGAAGATCTGATTGCCGATCTGCGGCAAGCCATGGCGCGCGCAGCCATCCAGGAGCCCGCTGTTGTCGCATAGCCGCCGGCACGTCAGCCAGCCGGTGCAAATGGCGGCGCACGCCGCTTGACCGGTTGCGTCTTGACGATGGCGGTGTTGGTTTCAGCGTGATAGGCCACGCGATCAAGAATCTGGTCGAGCTGATCGATCGAGCGCACATACAGCCGGGCGACGAAGCAGTCCTCGCCCGTCACCTTGTCGCATTCGCCGATCTCGGGAATCTCTTCGATCAGCTTCTGCACGATATGCAGCTTGCCCGGCATGGGCCGCACGCGCACGATGGCCTGCAGCGTATAGCCGAGCGCGGCGGGGTCAATGTCGACGGTGTAATGCCGGATCACGCCGCGCTCTTCCAGCCGGTGCAGGCGCTCCGACACGCTGGGGGACGACAGCCCCACCTGCTCGGCCAACTGCTTGAGCGAGATGCGGGAATCGGTCAGCAGGACGTCAAGAATGCGTTGATCCAGTGCGTCAATCATGGTCGTTACGCCTCCATCGTCAATTTGGCATTTCGCCTTACTTCATTAGAAAGAACGGCAATTTTGCCTTAGAAAAGCAATGGAAATCAGGCCACCCGCATGCGATCCTTCTTGCATCCAACGCTCAAGGTGGTTCGCATGAACGATAAGGCGCGCGGCACGGTCGAGATGACCACCGCCATGGTCATTTCCGGAACGATCGGCTGGTTCGTTGTCCGCTCGGGCCAGCCGGTGGCCGACGTTGTGTTCTGGCGCTGCGTGTTCGGCGCGCTGACGCTGCTGGGGGTGTGCGCCGGACTGGGGCTGCTGCGCGGCGCCATCACGTGGCGGCGTGCCGGCGTTGCCGCGCTGGGCGGCGTGGCCATCGTCATCAATTGGCTGCTGCTGTTCGCGGCGTATCCGCGCGCATCCATCTCGATTGCCACGGCGGTCTACAACACGCAGCCGTTCATGCTGGTCGGGCTTGGGGCGCTGTTTCTGTCGGAAAAGCTCACGGCGGCCAAGCTCACTTGGCTGGCCATCGCCTTTATCGGCGTCGTGCTGATTGTGCAGGTGGGGCCTGCAGCCAGCGTCGGAACCGATTACCTGGCGGGCATTGCGATGGCGCTGGGCGCGGCGTTTGCCTATGCGGTGGCCGCGCTTCTGATCAAGAAGCTGGCCGGTACGCCGCCGCATCTGATCGCGCTCATCCAGGTGTGCGTGGGCGTGCTGATGCTGGCGCCGCTGGCCAACCTGTCGCATCCGCCGGCCGATGCGCATCCGTGGGTGATGCTGGTCACGGTGGGCGTGGTGCACACGGGGTTGATGTACATCCTGCTCTATGGCGCCATCCAGCGGCTGCCGACGCATCTGACCGGGTCGTTGTCGTTCATCTATCCGATTGTTGCCATCGTGGTGGACATCGTTGCGTTCGGGCATCGCCTTCAACTGGCGCAGTTTCTGGGTGCGGGGGCGATCCTGCTGGCGGCGGCGGGCATGAACCTCGGGTGGTCGCCGTATCGCTGGTTGCGGGCACGGGCCGAATCACCGGTTTCCAAATAACGCAATACGCGCAATAGCCCCCCCGCATTCGCAACACGAATGGGCGGCCCAACTGCTGTTATTCTTGTGCGTTTTCCGCTGGCGCCCGGCGCGCCCTGCGCCTGCCTCTCTCCCCCTTGGCAGCCAGCGGACAGAAACCCCAAACATACGTACAAGATGAAGGAAGGTCACCCGCCGGAGCCGGGTCGCGAAGCCGCGATCGCCTGGATCCTGGAACAAATGCAGACGTACGACCTGTCTGTCGACGATTTGCAGGCACATGGCTGCTTTGACGCGCCACCGCCGCCGCCCGCACCAGCCGCTCCCATCGGTCCCGTCTACATGAGCGCCGACGGCCAACACTGGGACGGCTCCGGCGACATGCCAGACTGGCTGCAACGCGCCGTCAACGCCGGACAGAGCATCGAGCATTTCCGCGTGGGCTGACGCGCAGTTAGTGCAGGTACGCCGGTTGCGTGGTCTGTTGGCGTCAGCGCTGCCGGTTCGTTGCTCTGTGAGTTGATCCACTGCATTGCCGGCTGGCGCTCCAACCCAACGGAGGACGTCATCATGCCGGAACGCAAAACCGTAGAACGTGCGCGCGCCGACAAGCGCCACGGCAAGGCCGCCTCGACCCAGGCAGGCAACTTCGTGAAGGAAGAGATGGATCACATCCGCGAAGGCAAGCACGGTGCGAAAAACACCAAGCAGGCCATTGCGATCGGCCTATCGAAGGCACGCCGCTCCGGCGTTGCCGTCAAGCCGCCGGGGGAAGGCAAGGCGTCGGCCGCCACGCGCAAGAAGGCGGAGCATGACGTCAAGGCCGGCAGCAAGGCTGGTGGCAAGAAAAGCAGCCACGCCAGTGCGAGCAAGGAATCCACGGCCAAGCGCAGCAAAACCACAACACGCACGCTGAAGAAGGAAGGCCATTCGGCGGCTTCCAAGTCGTCGCTGTCCAAGCAGGCGCACAGCGCGGCTTCGAAGCGGTCGAGCAGCGAGCGCTCGGCGGCGGCCAAGAAGGGCGCCGCCACCAAGGGTGCGGCCGGCCGATCCGCTGCCGGCAAAAAAGCGGCTCGCACACGCGCCGCGCACGCCAGGTAAATCTTTCCTGTTCAGCCTGAAGGCGACCCATCGGGGTCGCCTTTTTTATGGCTGCTCGCTGCGCCGAAAAAAGAAATAAAAAAATTTCTGTTCTTCGTGTCAGGAACGCGTCCATGCGCCGACGAAGGTGCACGGAACACATCTGCGCGATGCCGCAGTGGACCGTACGGCAAGGGATTTCACCCTGTCCGCCGTTCAACGACACCTGCTCACTCAAGGAGAACACAAATGAAACAACACGCCATGATCGCCGCCGCTCTGGGTAGCCTGCTCGCACTGGGCGCACTGTCGACACCGGTGCAGGCCGCTGATGCCGCCGGCAAGGAAAAGTGCTACGGCGTCGCCAAGGCCGGCCAGAACGATTGCGCCAGCCCGGGCAGCGCCCACGCCTGCGCCGGCCAATCGAAGATGGACAAGGACCCAATGTCGTGGAAGTACGTGCCGGCCGGCACCTGCGCGCAGATGGGCGGCACGATGCAGCCTGCGTCCAAGTAACGCGCGACGCCGGGTGACCGCCATGCAGAACGCTCTGCCAACCTGCGCCGGCGCAGGCCTGCGCGCGCCGCACTTTCCTGCCCTGCTACACGGGGAGGCCCGCTTCCCCTGGGTGGAAGTGCACAGCGAGAACTATCTGTATGGCGGCCCCGCCCGCGCGGCGCTGCTGGCCGCCCGAGCGCACCAGCCGGTGAGCCTGCACGGCGTCGGCATGGGGCTTGGCAATGCGGATGGGCTGGACATCGAACACGTACGCGCCATCGCCACGCTGGCCGATGCCGTGGCGCCCGCCGCCATTTCCGAGCACCTGTGCTTCAACCGCAGCGGTGCGCAGGTCGTCAACGATCTGCTGCCCCTGCCCTATTCCCGCGAATCGCTGGATGTCGTCTGCGCCAACGTCATGCGTGCACAGGACATCCTCAAGCGGCCGCTGCTGATTGAGAACATTGCCGCGTACATCGACTGCCGCGCGCTGGTCGACGCCGACGAGGCCGTCTCCGAAGGCGCATTCCTGACCGCCCTCGCCCGGCGTACGGGCTGCGGCATCTTGCTCGACCTGAACAACCTGTACGTGAACAGCGTCAACCATGGCGTGACCGTCGAATCGGTACTCGCCGATATCGACCCTCTGCTGGTCGGCGAGATTCACCTGGCTGGCTTCAGCGAGGAAGACGGCATGCTGATCGACACGCACAGTGCGCCGGTCCATGCACCCGTGTGGGCGCTGTACGACGCATGGATCGCCAAGCACGGCGCACGCCCGACGCTGATCGAATGGGATGCCGAACTGCCTCCCGTGCACGTGTTGCTGGACGAAGCGGCACGCGCCCAGGCAACGCTCGATCGCCACGCCAATGCACCCATGCAGGAGCCACGCCATGCGACTGCCTGACTGGGAAGCCCACCTGATTGGCGCACTGACCAACCCTGCAGGCCACGAAGAAGCGCGCGGTATTGCCATCTACCGCAACGCGCGTCTGGCCATTCTGCGTAGTGCGCTGGCGGGGACGTATCCCGTCTGCCGGGCGCTCGTCGGTGACGACTGCTTTGACGCGCTGGTCCGCGACACGCTAGCCGTGCAGGCGTCTGCATCGCCGAACCTGCATCGCTATGGAAATGCGCTGCCCGAAGTCATTGCGCAATCGCCATTGGCGCACAGCGTGCCGTATCTGGCTGACGTAGCGCGGCTGGAATGGTGCGTGCACTGGGCGCATTACGCTCCCGACGCGCACGTTGAAGCAACGGGCGCCACGCTGCTCGCGCAGCCTGCGGACACCATTCGCGCGGGATTGGCCGAGGGGGTGCAGTGGGTGGCTTCGCCATGGCCCATCGTTTCAATCTGGCGCGCACACCAGCCCGGCGCAACCATCTCACTCAACGAAATCGACCTGGGTGTAGGCGAAGCCGCAGCGATTGCCGTACGCGGGCATCGCGTTGCTGTGCTCGATCTGGATGCCCCCACAGCCACGTTCATCGCAGCTTGTGGCGCGACGCCGTCGCTTCAGACCGCGCTCGAAACCTCGCTGGCTGCGCGACCGGATTTTGATTTGACCGCATGCCTGTCTGGCCTCTATCGCTCGGGGCTGCTCGCCCTGTCTGCATGCCCAACAACTCCGCCTACTGGAGACACGCCATGAACACCCTCGCCACGACCTTTGCCCCGCTTACGCGCATCCGCGCTTCGCTTGACCGGTTCGCCGGGCCGCAAAGCGCGCTCTGCTCGCTCATCCTGTTGATCGCGCGGGCATATCTGTTCTACGTGTTCTTCCGCTCGGGCCTGACCAAGCTGCACGACTGGGACACAACCGTGCTGCTCTTCACCGAGGAATACAAGGTGCCGCTGCTGCCGCCCGCCCTGGCTGCCGCGCTCGGCACGTTTGGCGAACTGGTCTTTCCCTCGTTGATGCTGGCCGGCATCGTGCCGCGGCTCGCGGCGGCGGGGCTGTTCTTCGTCAACGTGGTGGCGGCAATATCCTACTGGGCCAATCTGTCGGCATCGGCCATCGAGTTTCATTTTGTGTGGGGCATGCTGATTGCGCTCGTGGCGACGGTGGGGCCGGGTTGGCTGGCGGCGCAGACCCTATGGGAGCGCCGCACGCGTTAAGCAGAATGCGCAGGCGACGGGCTTATGATGTTGGCTTGTCGCCCTCTTTTCAGGAGCATCGATGCGCCTCCCTCAGTTGTCCTTCGCTGCCTCGGCCGGTGTGTTGGCTGCAATCGCCGCCGCAACTGTTCTGACTGCCTGCGCGTGGGGCGATAGCCCGAATAGCACCGGCGCGCGCATGCTCGACGATTCGCTGCTGACGTACCAAGTCAAGGCAGCGCTGGACCAGGACACGGCGCTCAGCACGCGCCAGATTCGCATCCGCTCCACCCCGGACGGCAAGGTCACGCTGACGGGCTGGGTCGATACCGCCGAAATGGCTCGCCGGGCCGGCGACGACGTCAAACGCTTTGTTGACTCGGCCAAGCTCGACAACCAGCTGCGCGTGCTCTCGCGCATGCAGGTGCTGGGCGGCGGTCCGTTCATCCCCGCCGGCTTGCCGCCCGAGGCACCGGCCAGCGCGCCGGCCGCGCGCTGACGCGTTCAAGCTCTTAAACGGCCTGCGTGCCAATCCGCCGTGGCAAGCGGCCCACGGGCACCGATTGCAGCAGGCCGAAGCCGATCTCCACAATCAGGAACGGCAACACCAGCAGCGTGGCACCCGATGCCAGCGCATAGGCCAGCCACGCCGCAAAGAGGCCGCGCGCCACGGCGTCGTACCGGCCCAGCGCCACACTCGGCTGCCGGATACGCAGCGCCGACCATACGCACACCACCGACCCCATCAGATTGGCCATCAGCAGGTGCTCGGGCCCAAATGCCGGCAAGCTGGCGATGCCTAGCGCATGCGCCAATGCGGTGAGCGCTTGATGCAATAGGGCAAACGTCCACGGCGTGGCAAACGGTGCAGTCACGATCAGGTCATACCAGCCGCTGGCGCGCACAAAGCGCAGGAAGGTCGACTCAGAAACCATGGTGAAACTCCAGGAATGAAGTGAAGGAGCCGCCACGGTAAAGCCTGGTGTACGCTCCAAGGTCAACCCCTCGGCCGTCTCACCTTTCCAAACAACCATGTCTGCTGCACTCCCCGCTTCCGCTTCCAATGCGCGTACCGGCGACCTTTCCATCGGCGACCTGGCCGCCGCCACCGGCGTCTCGCGGGACGGTCTGCGCTTTTACGAGGCACGCGGCCTGATCCGTGCGCGACGCCGCAGCAACGGTTACCGTGCTTACCCGCCCGAGGCCGTGGAACTGGTGCAATACGTGCGCACGGCGCAGCAACTGGGCTTCACGCTGGCAGAAATTGGCGAAGGGATGACGCAGGTGTGGCAGCAACCCGACATCGATGCCGCCGTTACGGCGCTACTGCGGGAGAAACTTGCCGCCATCGATGTCCGCATCGCCAGCTTGCAGGCCACGCGTGATGCACTTGCTGCCCGCGTCGGGATGCCGTGCCCGCTTGCACCGGACTGAGACCCCGCCATGTCTTGTCATATGACTGTCGCAGACTGGCGCCGCTAGGTGCGTTTTGCGCGTTTCCCACGCCCTGACGGCTTGCCGAGTCGTGAAAGGCGCTTGAAAGTTCGCGTCGGTAAAAACGCTCCCGTCTCAAGGGGAGTCTGCTGCAGTGAAACATCGGGGTGCGTTCCATCCACGGGTGAGGGCCGTGCTGTGCGCGGTGGCTTGCCTGCCATTTGCCGCTGCCTGGGCAGCCACGCCGGCATCGGCACCAGCTGCGGCCAGCATGCCGGTGGCGACCATGCCGCCGATCAAGCCTTCCGTGCCGGGCGTGACAGGCGCCGGGTTCAACCTGGTCGAGCTTCTGCAAGAACTGAAGGGCAACAACCCGCAGTTGATCCAGGCACGCCATAACTACCTGTCGGCCAAGTCGATCCCCCCGCAACTTGCCGCGCCCAATAACCCGCAGCTCGGCTACATCTGGAACAGCATCCCCAAGGGGTTTCCACTTGCGGTCAACCGCGCGGGCGGCAGCCAGTACAACCTGACGCAGCAGATCCCGTTTCCGGGCAAGAAAGCACTGGCGGCCGAGATTGCCGACCGCCAGGCCGAATCGCTGAACGCGCAAAACGATGCGCTGTACCTGCAGCTCTATGCGCAGCTTTCCACCACGTATTACCAGGCGATCGCGCTGCAGAAACAGATCGATGTACAGAAGCTGGCAATCACGCGCCTGGAGCAGGTCAAGCAGATCACGCGCGTGCGCTACGCCAACAACGCCGCCGCGTACGCCGACTTCCTCAACGCGCAGGTCATGCAGAGCAGCGCGCAGAACGATCTGTTTGCCGCGCAACGCCAGTACGACAGCACGCTGCAGACCCTCAACACGCTCATCGGCAAGGAGCCGAGCTTCCCGCTCGTGCTGCGAGCCGACGACGAGTCCGTGCACCTGCCGGAAGAGCCGCTGCCCGAGCTGGAAAACCAAGCACTGCGCGAGCATCCGTCGATCAAGGCATCTGCCGAGCTGATGGACGCCGCACGCAAGAGCGTGACGCTGGCGCGCAAGGCCTACCTGCCCGACTTCCAGGTCATCGCCACCGTCACGACGGACAACCCGCCGTATGGCGTGCGCCCGAACAGCTTCCAGATCGAGCTGGACGTGATCATCCCGTTCTGGTTCCTGACCAAAGAGAAGTACGGCGTGAACCAGGCGGTGGAAAGTCAGATTGCCACCGAGGCGAATGACGTGTCGGTGCGCCAGCAGACGTTATTGGCGGTCGATACCGCCTACAACACGCTGCGCCAGACGCTTGCCCAGCTCGACTTCAACAAGCAGCGGCAACTGCCGCAGGCGCTGGCGGCCTATCGCGTGACGATGACCAACTACGCCAGCAACAACGCCGATTTCAACGACCTGCTCACCGCCCAAGGCGCGCTAAAGAACGCCGAACTGTCGGTCGCGCAGGCACAGGCCACGGCCTTGCAGGCCTATCACGCGCTGCTCGCGGCCACGGGTCGCTCGCCGGTTCAAGCTCAATAACATCATGAAGACGCTTTCTCCCGTTGTGGCAGTCATCGCCTTGGCCGCAGCCCTTGCTGTCGGTGTAGTGGTCGGACGCAAGTGGCCCGCCGCCGTGCCGGCCGAAACCGTGAAACCTGCTGCCACCGCATCCGCTCCTGCAGCCACGGCGCGCGCCAAGCCCGACTCCGTGGAAATTCCCGCCGGCGGCTTCGACCCGCAGCAGGTGAAGGTCGCGCAGGTCAGTCAGCTTTCCGTACCGGTGGAGCTGTCCACGCCCGGCAAGCTCGCCTACAACGCCGAGCGCACCAAGCTGGCATCGGCGCGCGTGGCTGGCCGGCTGGACCAGATCCTCCTGTTCGAAGGTGCGCAGGTGCGCGAGGGCCAGCCGATTGCCCAGCTGTACGCACCGGATTTTATCTCCGCACAGAAGGAATACCTGCTGGCGCTGAATACCGCCCGCCAGCTCAAGGGCTCCAACATGAAGGATCTGCAGGACGACGCGGATGCCACCGTGCAGTCGGCAGCGGGCCGCCTGCACGTGTTGGGCATGTCGGATGCCGATGTCGCGCAGGTTGCCAAGCGCGGCACGCCCGCTGAACATCTGACGCTGCGCGCACCCATCTCGGGCACGATCGTCAAGCGCAACATGGACCCGGGCGCCTTCCTGAACGTGGGCGACTCGTTCATGAGCATCGTCGACACGCGTGTGCTGTGGTTCACCGGCAATGTGTATGAAAACGACATCGCCAGCGTGCGCATCGGCCAGCCCATCTCGCTGCATACGTCGGCGTATCCGGACCGCGAGTTCACCGGCCGCGTGAGCTTTATCGCCCCGAACATCGACCCGGCAACGCACACGTTGACCGTGCGCTGCGACGTGCCAAACACCGACGGCCTGCTGCGCCCCGAGATGTACGCCACGGCGCGCATTCAGACCGGCAGCGGCCAGGCCACGGTGGTGCCGAAGTCGGCGCTGGTGAAAGACCACGGCAGCTACTTCGTGATCGTCCAGAGCGATGCCACGCACTTCAAGCGCGTGGAAGTGCACGGCAAGGACACCGGCACCGACGGTAACTTTGCTGTGACGGCGGGGCTTGAGGCTTCGTCGCAGGTGGTCGTGCGCGGCGCCGCGCTGCTCAACGAGATGATCGTCAAGGCGGGGGCGTAGGCATGGGCTTCAACCCCATCGCGGGCATTCTCAAGCGGCGGCTGCTGATTGTCTTCCTGGCAATCGCCCTGCTGGTGGCGGGCGTGCTGGCGTTTCGCGAGCTACCGCTGCAGGCGTATCCGGGCGTGGCGCCGCTGTCGGTGCAGGCCATCACGCAGTGGCCGGGCCGTAGCACAACCGAAGTCGAACAGCAGATTACGATCCCGATCGAGAATGCGCTGGCCGGCGTGCCGGATGTGCAGTCGTTCCGCTCGGTATCACTGTTCGGGCTGTCGGTGGTCACGCTCAAGTTCAAGGAAGGCACCGACGGCTTCAAGGCGCGGCAGAACTTTGCGCAATACGTGGCTGCAGCCAATTTGCCGACCGGTGTGCAGCCGTCGCTGAGCCCGGACTCTGACGCCACCGGCGAGATCATGCGCTTTCGCCTCGTGGGCGACGGCGTGGACCTCACCACGCTCAAGAGCTACCAGGACTACGACATCACCAAAGAGTTGAAGCATGTGCAGGGCGTGGCGGATGTCAGCTCCTTCGGCGGCAAGGTGAAGGAGTATCACATCGTGCCGTCACCGGCGAAGCTGCAGTCGTACGGCATCACGCTGTCGCAGCTCATCACGGCCATCGGCAACGCCAACAACAACACCGGCGGCAATCTGCTGCGCGACGGCGAGCAACAGTTCGTCGTGCGCGGCGTGGGCCTGCTGCAGACGGTGGACGACATCCGCAACGTGGTGGTGGCCGCCAACAACGGCGTGCCGGTGCGTGTGCGCGACATCGCCGAGGTGGAAATCGGCAACGTGCAGCGCCTGGGCCAGGTGCAATACAACGACCAGCCCGACGTGGTCGAAGGCATCGTGCTGCTCAAGCGCGACGCCAACGCCAGCGAGGTGCTGGCCAAGGTGCGCGAAAAGGTCACGGAGCTGAACAACGGCATCCTGCCCAAGAGCGTTCAGATCAAGCCGTTCTACGACCGCCAGGTACTGCTCGACATCACCATGGGCACGGTCGAACACACGCTGGTGGTGGGCATCTCGCTGGTGCTGGCGGTGCTGTTCGTCTTCCTGGGCAACTTCCGTGCTGCGGCCGTGGTGGCGGCGGTGATTCCGCTGGCGCTGTGCGTGTCGTTCATCAGCATGGAGCACTTCCATGTGCCGGCCAATTTGATCTCGCTTGGGGCAATCGACTTTGGGGTGATTGTCGATGCGGCCGTGATCGTGATGGAAAACATCATGCGGCATCTGGAAGAAGGCGCCGAGAAGCTGGACGACGCCATCGTCAAGGCGACCAGCGAAGTGCAGCGCGCGATGATTTTCTCCACGGGCATCATCATCGTGGCGTATTCGCCGCTGTTCTTCATCGGCGGCGTGGAAGGCATCATCTTCAAGCCGATGGCATTCACGATGGGCTTCGCCTTGATGGCGTCGATCGTGCTGAGCCTGACCTTCGTACCGGCCACCACCTCCTTCGTGTTCGGCAAGACGCTGCATCCGCATTCGCCGGCGTTTATTACGGCGATTCTGCGCTGGTACAAACCGCTGCTGCGCAAGCTGATTGCGCGCCCGATGGCCGTCTTTGCCACGGCCATCACGGCGCTCCTGCTGACGTTGTATAGCGCCACGTTCCTCGGCACGGAGTTCCTCCCCACGCTGGAAGAAAACAACCTGTGGCTGCGCATTACGTTGCCCAACACGGTCGACCTCGATTACTCATCTTCAGTGGCCAACGACCTGCGCGCGTACTTCGTCAAGCAGCCGGAAATCAACCAGGTTTCGGTGCAGATCGGCCGCCCCGATGACGGCACCGATTCCACCGGCGTGTTCAACCAGGAATACGGCCTGTACTTCGCGCCGCCCGACCAATGGCCCGCCGGCATGACGAAGGCGAAGCTGGTCGAGCGGCTTTCCAAGCGTCTGGAGAAGATTCCCGGTATCGAATACAACTTCTCGCAATACATCCAGGACAACGTGGATGAAGCGCTCTCGGGCGTGAAGGGCGAGAACTCGGTCAAGCTGTTCGGCAACGACCTCAACGTGCTCGAAGCCAAGGCCAACGAAATCCAGGCGCAGCTCAAGAAGGTGCCGGGCCTGGTGGACGTGGGCATCTTCCGCGAACTGGGCCAGCCGACGCTCAACGTTTCGATCGACCGCCAGGCCGCTGCGCGCTTCAACATCAACGTGAGCGATGTGCAGAACCTCGTGCAGTACGCCATTGGCGGGGCACCGGTCACGCAAATCCTTGAGGGCGAGAAATCGTTCGGCCTGGCGGTGCGCCTGAACCAGCAGGCACGTGCGTCGTACGACGCCATCCGTGAGCTGCTGATCGATACGCCCGATGGCCAGCACATCCCGCTGTCGATGATCGCCAAGGTGGAAATGACCGATGGCCCGTTCTTCATCTACCGCGAACTCGGCAAGCGCTACATCGCCATCAAGTTCGGCGTGCGCGGCCGTGATCTGGGCAGCGCCGTGGACGAAGCGCAGCGTGTGGTGGGCGACAGCGTGCAACTGCCCGAGGGCTACACCGTCAAGTGGGACGGCCAGTTCAACGAGATGAAGGTCGCCCAGAGCAAGCTGATGGTGATCGTGCCGTTGACGATTCTCGTGATCTTCCTGCTGCTGTACAGCACGTTCGGCAACTTCAAGGACGCGCTGATGGTGGTGCTGAATGTGCCGTTCGCCGCCATCGGCGGGCTGCTGGCGCTGCATATCGCACACGAAACGTTGTCGATTTCAGCGGGGATTGGCTTCCTGTCGTTGTTCGGGATTGCCATCCAGGACGGGGTGATCCTGATCTCGTACGTCAATCGGTTGGCGCAATCCGAAAACGTGCGGGAAGCCACCGTGGACGGGGCCGCGCTGCGCCTGCGCCCGGTCATCATGACGGCCATGCTGGCGGGCTTGGGCCTGCTGCCCGCGGCGCTGTCGCACAGCATCGGCTCGGAAGCGCAGCGCCCGCTGGCGCTGGTGATCGTCGGCGGCATGGTCACCACGACGATTCTCACGCTACTGGTGCTGCCGGTGGTCTTCACGTGGGCGCACCGTCATCGCCGGCCGCCCTCGCGCGATTCGGACGTGAATCCGACAGCGGCCATGCTGCCTTAAGCCGCGTGCGCTAAAAGCGCAACGGGCGCGTCGCTTTGCCAGCGGTGCGCCCGTTTTCATTTGGGCTCGCACCAGAATCGGACCAATCTCATGGTGACGCGTAGCCGAGGCGAGCAGAGTGCGACTCTGGTTCTCATCGCACGCATCGCCACCATGCTCCCCACGCCCAACGTATCCCCCAGCGTCGCCGCCCAGTTTCCGCCGCAGGTCGTCGCCACACTCATCGAGCTGTTTGGCAATGATCTGCAGCAATGGCGTTTTATCGTCGATCTATTTTGCGAGACGGCAGAACAGGATCTCGCCAACCTGGCGAACGCCATCCGCAGCGGCGAAGACGCGCAGATCGTTGAAGCGGCGCATCGCATCGTCGGTTCCGCGCGCATGCTGGGGCATCAGCCGATTGGCGATGCTGCCCGCCGCATCGAGCGCGCAGCGCAAAGCATCGGGCCCTATCAGCAGCGTGCGCAAGAAATGCAATCCGCCCTCTCCTGCCTGCGCGCCTTGGCCGATGAATTCCGCCAGCAGGCCAATGCCTGCGCCTGGCCAAACGCGGCGGTAGCGGGCTAACGGCGCGCCATACTCCGCAAGCCATCGACTGCGGAGCAGCGTCACCCTTGGCCTAATCAACTTATGTTTTATGAAACATAAAGTAATTGATTAGGCTACAAATTGCGTGATTCGCAATACAACGGGTGATTACAACTATTGATCTAGAGCAGGCTGCCCCACTATCTTTCGCGGGCAACGTCGGCGCACTCCAACTGCAGCCGCCTGGCACGCGCCGGCCATGACCGGCACGGCCGCACCGTTTCACCACGTACGTCACAACACGGGCTCAACTTATCCGGGGGGATTCGATGTCCGAAGCAGTCCTGCATCCATTTTTCTCGCGCGAGCGCACCGTCGCCGCGGTTGGTTTCAACCGCTGGCTGGTTCCGCCTGCCGCGCTGGCCATCCATCTGTGCATTGGCATGGCCTACGGTTTCTCCGTCTTCTGGCTGCCGCTTGGCCGCGCGCTGGGCATCACCAAGCCGCTCACCTGCGGCGCCGATGTCTCGCTGATCGCCGAGCTGTTCACCACCACCTGTGATTGGCGCGTGTCCAGCCTGGGCTGGATGTTCACGCTGTTCTTCGTCTTCCTGGGCGCATCCGCAGCCATGTGGGGCGGCTGGCTCGAGCGCGTCGGCCCGCGCAAGGCTGGCGTCGTGTCGGCCGTGTGCTGGTGCGGCGGCTTGCTGATTTCCGCGCTTGGCATCCAGATGCACCAACTGTGGCTGCTGTGGGTGGGCTCTGGCGTGATCGGCGGCATCGGCCTGGGGCTGGGCTACATCTCGCCCGTGTCGACGCTGATCAAGTGGTTTCCGGACAAGCGCGGCATGGCCACCGGCATGGCCATCATGGGCTTTGGCGGCGGCGCGATGATCGGCGCTCCGCTGGCTGACCGCCTGATGAAGATGTTTGCCACGCCCGAATCGGTCGGCGTATCGCAAACGTTTATCGTGCTGGCCGGCATCTACTTCGTGTTCATGATGGCTGGCGCGCTGGGTTACCGCGTGCCGCCCACGGGCTGGAAACCTGCCGACTGGACGCCCTCGCCCGCCAAAGCGAAGGACACGATGGTCACGCAACGCCACGTGCACGCAAACGAAGCGCTGAAGACGCCGCAATTCTGGCTGATCTGGGCCGTGCTGTGCCTGAACGTTTCGGCCGGTATCGGCGTGCTCGGCATGGCCTCGCCGCTGCTGCAGGAAGTGTTTGGCGGCAAGCTGCTGGGCGTGACGACGTCGTTCATGGACCTGACCGCCGCCCAAAAGGGCCAGATTGCGGCCATCGCTGCGGGCTTCACGGGTCTGCTGAGCCTGTTCAACATCGGCGGCCGTTTCTTCTGGGCATCGCTGTCGGACCGCCTGGGTCGCAAGATGACGTACGCCGTTTTCTTCGTGCTCGGCTTCGTGCTTTACGCCTCGATTCCGTGGACGTCGCACACGGGCAATATCGCCCTGTTCGCGCTGGCCTTCTGCGTGATCCTGTCGATGTACGGCGGCGGTTTTGCGACTGTGCCGGCGTATCTGGCTGACATGTTCGGCACGCAGATGGTGGGCGCCATCCACGGCCGCCTGCTCACGGCATGGTCGACGGCAGGCATTCTGGGCCCCGTGCTGGTGAACTACCTGCGCGAATACCAGATCGCCCATGGCGTGGAACGCGCAGCCGTGTACGACATCACGATGATGATCCTGGCCGGCCTGCTGATCCTGGGCTTCATCTGCAACCTGCTGGTGCGCCCCGTCAACGCGAAGCACTTCATGACGGAAGCGCAACTCGACGAGCAACGTCACGCTGCGGCAACCAAGAGCCCAACCCCGTCGGTGGCCTCGCCGGAAACGTCACTGGAATGGAAAGCGCATCCAGGCTCTGCCGTGGCCGTGGTACTGGCCTGGGCCGCAGTGGGCCTGCCGTTGGGCTGGGGGGTTTGGATTACACTCCAAAAAGCTGCCGTTCTGTTCTCCTGATACGTGATTTAAAGCCGCCCCGCCACCCATGAAGCACCAGAAAATCGAGTTCTACCGTCATCCGGCCGGTGGCTGGGGCGCGCTCAAGAGCGTTGCACATCAATTGCTGTCTCAGGGCATCGCGGCCAAGGGCGCCAAGACGATGCTGTCGGCCAACCAGCCCGACGGCTTCGACTGCCCCGGCTGCGCCTGGCCCGATCGGGACCATGCCTCGACGTTTGAATTCTGCGAGAACGGCGTCAAAGCCGTAGCCGCAGAGGCGACTTCCCGCCGCACCACGCCAGAGTTCTTCGCACAGCACACCGTGCGCGAACTGGCGGAGTGGTCCGACTACGCGCTGGAAGATCAGGGGCGCCTCACGCACCCGATGGTCTACGACGCGGCCAGCGACAAATACGTCCCGATCGAATGGGACGCCGCCTTTGCGCTGATCGCGCAGCACCTGCGCGCGCTGCCCGATCCGAACCAGGCGATCTTCTACACCTCTGGCCGCACCAGCAATGAGGCGGCCTTCCTCTACCAGTTGTTCGTACGCGCGTACGGCACGAACAACTTTCCCGACTGTTCCAACATGTGCCACGAGCCCTCCGGCACGGGCATGCGGGGCAGCATCGGCGTCGGCAAGGGCACCGTCACGCTCGACGATTTCACCAAGGCGGATGCCATCTTCATCTTTGGCCAGAACCCGGGGACAAACCACCCGCGCATGCTGGGTGAGCTGCGCGAGGCATCGAAGCGCGGCGCGCGCATCGTCTCGTTCAACCCGCTGCGCGAGCGCGGGCTAGAGCGCTTTGCCGATCCGCAAAGCAAGATCGAGATGCTGACGCTGGGCTCCACGCGCATCAGCACCGAATACCACCAGGTGCGCATCGGCGGCGACCTGGCCACCGTCAAGGGGATCATCAAGCACGTGATCGAGCGCGACGACGTGGCGCGCAGTCGCGGCGAACCTGCCGTCATCGACCACGCCTTCATCGCCCAGCACACCGGCGGTTACGACGCCTTCGCCGCCGACGTACGTGCCGAATCGTGGGCCACCATCGAAGCCGAATCGGGCCTGCCGGAGAACGAAATCCGCCAGGCCGGCGACACGTACCTCAAGGCCGGCAGCGTCATTGCCTGCTGGGGCATGGGCATCACGCAACACAAACATTCGGTCGCGACGATCCAGATGATCGTCAACCTGCTGCTCCTGCGCGGCAACATCGGGCGCCCGGGTGCCGGGGCGTGCCCGGTGCGCGGTCACAGCAACGTGCAGGGCGATCGCACGATGGGCATCTACGAGAAGCCCGCCCCGGCGTTCCTGGATCGGCTGGAACAGGTCTTCGGCATTCAAGTGCCGCGTGAACATGGCTACGACACCGTCGGCGCCATTGAGGCGATGCAGCAAGGCGCCGCACGCGTGTTCTTCGCCATGGGCGGTAACTTTGCGGCAGCCACGCCGGACACGGCTGCCACGTGGGCGGGCCTGCGCCAGTGCGACCTGACCGTGCACGTGACGACCAAGCTCAACCGCAGCCACATCGTGCACGGCAAGGCGGCACTGATTCTGCCGTGCCTGGGCCGAACCGAAGTCGACCAGCAAGCCGGCGGCACGCAAGGCGTGACGGTGGAAGACTCGATGAGCATGGTGCACATGTCGGCGGGCATCAATCCGCCGGCCTCGCCGCATCTGCTGTCGGAACCGGCCATCGTGGCGCGGCTGGCCGAAGCGACGCTGCCCGAAAGCACGATCCCGTGGCGTTGGCTGGTCGAAGACTACGACCGCATCCGCGAACGCATCGAAGCCGTGTTCGACGACTTTGCCGGCTTCAACGAAAAGATTCGCGTGCCGGGCGGCTTCCGCCTGCGCAACACCGCATCGGAACGCGTCTGGAGCACGCCGTCGGGCAAGGCGGAATTCCACGCGCATGCCGTGCCGACCGACACGCCGGTCCACCGCGCCCGCGAGCGCCACGCCGACGCCACCGTCTTTACGCTCGCCACGGTGCGCTCGCACGATCAGTACAACACCACCATTTATGGCATGGACGACCGCTACCGCGGCGTGTTCGGCCAGCGCCGCGTGGTATTCATCAACAAGGAAGATCTCCACACGATCCGCATGAAAGACGGCGAGTGGGTCGACATGGTGACGCTGTCAGACGACGGCACCACGCGCCGCGCCGATGGCTTCCGCCTCGTGGCATATGACATTCCGCGCGGCTGCCTGGCGGCGTATTACCCCGAGACCAATCCGTTGGTGCCGCTGTCTTCCGTGGCCGACCAGGCCCGCACGCCGACGTCCAAGTCGATTCCGGTGATGCTGGTCCCGAGCCAAGTCCAACGCACCGCCGAGTCCCAAGCGGCCACCACGGCAGAAGCCTGATGTCGACCGAGCCGGCGTGGTCTGCGCTGCAACTGGCGCTGCTGGCCGCATTGCGCGACACCGACGCCGGCAAACCGGTGTCGCTGCCCTGGCTGACCAAGCGCGTGGGCGAGCGTGCCAGCACAGTCCTGCGCGCGCTGCATCCGCTGGCTGATGCCGGGCTGCTGCGCGTTGCCATGGACGACACCCGCTGGCTCATCGTGCTGCTCGACGCCGGCCGCGTTCTGCCCGATTTCACCGCATGACTTTTCTGCCCCGCCACCCCGCAGGCTTGCCCGTCGTTTCGACCATCGCGACGAAACGCACGCGCACCGGCACGCAAGAAGACGCCTCCACCGCTGTCGCCGATGAAGCCCCGGTTGCGCTGGTCTTCAACGGCATCACGCATGCGGTGATGATGGCGTCGCCAGCCGACCTGGAAGACTTTGCACTGGGTTTCGCGCTGTCCGAAGGCATCATCGACAGTCGCGCCGATTGGCGTGGCGTAGATGTGGAAACGCACCCGCATGGGCTTGAAGTGCATGCGGAAATCGCTTCGCATTGCTTCGTGCGGCTGAAGGAACGCCGCCGCGCGCTGGCCGGCCCGACCGGCTGCGGCCTGTGCGGCATTGAAAGCCTGCAGACCTTTGAAGACGCACCGACGCCGCTAGTGCCGCCCACGTGGATGGCGGCATTGACCGACGCACAAGTGCTGGATGCCATGCACGCGATGACGGCGCAACAGCCGGCCAACGCGCTCACCGGTGGCGTGCATGCCGCGGGCTGGATTCCTGCAGACGGCAGCACACCGCTGCACGTGCTGGAAGACGTGGGCCGTCACAACGCGCTGGACAAGCTGATCGGGCGGCTGGCCCGGCTCGGCATCCGCCCCGCAGACGGGTTCATCGTCATGACAAGCCGCGCGAGCTTCGAACTGGCGCGCAAGTGCGTGCAGGTCCGGGTGCCGCTGCTGGCGACAATCTCCGCGCCGTCCTCGCTGGCGATTCGCCACGCCAAGGCCGGACAGCTGACGCTGCTGGCGTTCTGCCGGGGTGATGGCGTGACGCGGTTTGCGTAGCGAGCGGAACGGGCGGGGCTAGATCTCCACCTTGCTTCCTAGCTCAACCAACCGGTTGGCGGGAATCCGGAAGAAGTCCGACGGCTTGGCGCTGTTGTGCTGCATCCAGGCAAACAAAGACTCGCGCCACATTGCCATGCCAGGCAGCGGCGATGGCACCACCGTGGCACGTGTAATGAAGAAAGAGGTTTCCATGTCTTCAAAAACGATGCCCAGCCGTTCACCCACGTTGCGGACGATCTCGTCCACGGCCGGTGTTTCCTTGAAGCCGAAATCGACCACGGCCGTGTGGATGTCGTCGCCAATGGTCTTGATGACCAGACGCTTGGCTGGGTCCACATACGGCACGGCCAGTGTGCGGAAGTGGATGAACAGCACGCGCTTGTGCAGCACGTGGTTGTGCTTGAGGTTGTGCAGCAACGCCAGAGGCACGAAGTCGATGCTCGGCGTCAGATACACGGCGGTTCCATCCACACGATACGGTGGATGGCGCAGCAGCCCTTCCATGAACGGCTCGAGCGGAATGCCGCCTTCCACGTTGCGCGCCTTCAGCAGTTGCGTGCCCGAGTGCCACGTCACCATCAGGAAGAAGATCAGGCCGCCCAGCAGCAAGGGGAACCAGCCACCCGCGGCAATCTTGAGCAGGTTGGCCGAAAAGAACGACAAATCGACCGCCAGGAACACCGCGCCAATGCAGGCCACCAGCGACAGGCGCCACTTCCAGGCGTTGCGCATGACCACCGTGACGAGCCCTGTCGTCAGCACCATGGTGGTCGTCACCGCAATACCGTAGGCCGCCGCCAGGTTGTCGGACTTGCCGAACGCCAGCACCACCGCCACCACCAGCACCAGGAGCATGTAGTTGACCACCGGCACGTAGATCTGGCCGATTTCCACATCCGACGTGTAGAGAATTTTCATGCGCGGCGCATAGCCCAGATGCACCGCCTGCGCCGTCATCGAAAACGCGCCCGAGATGACTGCCTGCGACGCAATGACGGTGGCCGCCGTCGCCAGCACCACCATCGGGCCCACCGCCCAGTTCGGCATCAACAGGAAGAACGGGTTCTGCACGGCGCTCGGCTCGCGCAGCAGCAAGGCGCCCTGGCCAAAGTAGTTCAGCAACAGACACGGCATGGCAATGTAGAACCACGCGTAGCGGATCGGGCGCGCGCCAAAGTGGCCCATGTCGGCATACAGCGCCTCGGCGCCGGTCAGCGCCAGAAACACCGAGCCGAACACGATGAACGCCAGCACCGTATGCCGGAATCCAAATTCGATGGCATATACGGGGTTCAGCGCCACCAATATCTGCGGCGACTTCGCCACCGAAACCAGCCCCATCAGCCCCAGCAGCAGGAACCAGAGCACCATGATCGGCCCGAACAGCCGCCCCACCACGTGCGTGCCCTGCTTCTGGATCAAAAACAGGGCGACCAGCACGATCAGCGCAAGGGGCAGCACCCACTTCTGCAGCGCGGGCGCCATGATCTCCATGCCCTCGATGGCGGAGAGCACCGAAATGGCGGGTGTGATGACGGCATCGCCGTAGAACATGGCGGCCCCCAGCAGGCCGAGCAGCATCAACGTGCGTGTGAACCGGGCGCTGCCGCTGCTTGCACGCATGGCCAGCGCCGTCAGCGCGAGGATGCCGCCTTCGCCGTTGTTGTCGGCACGCATGACGAACAGCACGTATTTGATGGACACCACCAGCGTCATGGCCCAAAAGAGCATCGACAGGATGCCGAAGACGGTCTGATCGGAAAACGGAACCCCATGCTCGGGGTTGAAGCATTCCTTTAGTGCGTACAGGGGGCTGGTGCCGATGTCCCCGAAAACCACGCCGATTGCGCCAATCACGGTGGCCATCAACGCGGGATTTTTCTTGGTTTTACTGGCTGCGGCGGTCGTCATGGGTAGGCTGCGACTGGAACGACGGGGGCGCACGCAATTTTCGTGCACCGTCTGCTGCACTGGCTTTACGGGGCGAGCCGAGTGCGGCAGAAGCCACTAAAGCTTAGGTGAAAACGCCCGGTTTTGCGCCGGTGTTTGCACCGATGGCAAGCCTGCGCCAACCCTGCTGAGCGGCAGAAAACAACGTACTCACCGGGTCTAAGCAAAAAGCTTAAAAAAACAGACTTTGACGGGGAGACGCGCCAAGCATATATTCACAAAACGATCGTTTGGCCGGTTCGGCCGGGTCTGCCTGCTGTGTTTGTATTGGCCGGCGGCCGATCGATTTCTCAACTTCACGACTCAAAATCATGGCTACTGGTACCGTCAAGTGGTTCAACGACGCAAAGGGTTTCGGCTTCATTACCCCGGATGATGGCGGCGAAGACCTTTTCGCACATTTCTCCGCTATCAATGCCGCAGGCTTCAAAAGCCTGAAGGAAGGCCAGAAGGTGTCGTTCGAAGTCACGCAAGGCCCCAAGGGCAAGCAAGCTTCGAACATCGTGCCCCAGTAACAAGGAGCACGCGGGCGCGGTAGCCCGGTTTTGGCTTGCCGCGCGGGGTTTCCTCGCGCGTGTATTGGCCGGGATATTCCGCCAGGCAGGTTGTTCAGTACGTGTTTGCCATCAAGCAGTCGGAAGGTCACCGGAAGCGGTGACCTGGTTTGACGAACCCCTATTGGGAGCATGCAATGGCCAGCCGAATTGAAGAGAACGCCGTTCAGTATGATCCGCCCGCCGGGGCAGCTGCAGAAATGCATGCTGCCCCGAGTTTCATTCGGGATTCGGAAATCCAGTTTTCGCGCTCGCAGACATTCCATGAAGGGCAGCGCGTCAGTTTTGACGTAGAGATCGGGCCCGACGGCGAACTGATCGCCGTCAACATCAAACCAATATGACACGCCGGTTTCAACTCGGCATGTTCAAAAGAAAAAGGGAGGCATTGCCTCCCTTTCTCATGGGTGATGCGCCGGATTACTTGGCCGTCGGCATCACGAATTCGGCGCCCTTGGCAATCGAATCCGGCCAGCGTTGCATCACGCTCTTGTAACGCGTGTAGAAACGAACACCTTCTTCCCCATAGGCGTGGTGGTCGCCAAACAGCGAGCGCTTCCAGCCGCCAAAGCTGTGCCACGCCATCGGCACCGGAATCGGCACATTGATACCGACCATGCCCACCTGGATCTGCCGCGCAAACGCGCGCGCCACGCCGCCATCGCTCGTGTAGCACGACACGCCGTTGCCGAACTCGTGCGCGTTGATCAGTTTCACCGCCTCGGCAAGATCGTGCACGCGCACCACCGAAAGCACGGGGCCGAAGATCTCTTCCTTGTAGATCGTCATCTCGGGCTTGACGTGGTCGAACAGCGTGCCGCCCGTGAAGAAGCCCTCGGCGTGGCCCTCGACCGAGTGGCCGCGGCCGTCCACCACCAGCTTGGCGCCCTCTTCCACGCCCTTGGCGATATAGCCTTCCACCTTCGCCTTGTGCGCGGCGGTGACGAGCGGACCCATTTCGCTGTCGGCCTGCATGCCGTTGCCGATCTTCAGCGCGCGGGCGCGTTCGGCAAGGCGCGGGACGAGCTTGTCAGCCACGTCGCCCACTGCCACAGCCACGGAAATCGCCATGCAGCGCTCGCCGGCCGAGCCGTAGCCGGCACCGATTAGCGCATCCACCGCTTGGTCGAGGTCCGCATCGGGCATGACGACGAGGTGGTTCTTGGCGCCGCCCAAGGCTTGCACGCGCTTGCCGCGCTTGGTGCCTTCGGCGTAGATGTATTCGGCGATAGGCGTGCTGCCGACGAACGAGACGGCCTGCACATCCGGATGCTCGAGCAGCGCGTCGACGGCATCCTTGCCGCCCTGTACGACGTTGAACACGCCATCGGGTAGGCCCGCCTGCTTGAGCAGATCGGCAATCATCAGGCTGGGGGTCGGGTCACGTTCACTGGGCTTGAGGATGAACGTGTTGCCGCATGCCAGCGCCACGGGCGCCATCCACATCGGCACCATGAACGGGAAGTTGAACGGCGTGATGCCGGCCACCACGCCCAGCGGCTGGCGCAGGTTCCAGTTGTCGATGCCGCCGCCAATGTTGTCGGTGAAGTCGGTCTTGAGCAGGTTCGGAATGCCGCAGGCGAACTCGACCACTTCAATGCCGCGCGTGACTTCGCCCTTGGCATCGGAGAACACCTTGCCGTGCTCCCGCGTGATGGCGGCAGCCAGGGCGTCCTGGTTCTGGTCGAGCAGCTCCTTGAACTTGAACAGAACGCGCGAGCGCTTGAGCGGTGAGGTCTCAGCCCAGTCCGCAGCGGCGGCGTGGGCAGCGGCCACGGCGGCGCCCACTTCGGATTTGCCGCCCAGCAGCACCTGCGCGCTCACGGCGCCCGTGGCGGGGTTGAATACATCGGCGGCGCGCGCGCCGCTGCCGGCATGGCGTTGCCCGCCGATGTAATGGCTGATGACGGACTCCGTCACGGCGGGATCAATCGGTCGGTTCATTTCAGGCTACCTCTTGCAGAACGGTACGAACGGTGTCGAAGATGCGCTCAATCTGCGCCTCTTCGATGATGAGCGGCGGGGAGAACGCCAGGATGTCGCCGGTGTAGCGCACCAGCACGCCACGCTCCAGGCATTTCAGGAAGACCTCGTAAGCGCGCGCGCCCACCGCGCCCGGCCGCGATTCCAGCTCGATGCCGGCGACCAAGCCCAGGTTACGGATGTCCTTCACATGCGGCGCGCCCTTGACCGAATGCGCCGCTGCTTCAAACGCCGGCGACATCGCACGAGCGCGCTCGAACAGCCCTTCGCTGCGATACAAATCGAGCGCGGCCACCGCCGCTGCCGCCGCCAAGGGGTGCGCCGAATACGTATAGCCGTGGAATAGCTCAATCGCGCCCGGCGCGCCCGCGTCGACCACGGTGTCGTGTACCGACTGGCGAACGGCTACGGCGCCCATCGGCACGGCAGCGTTGTTGATGCCCTTGGCCATCGTCAGCAAATCGGGCGTCACGCCAAAGAACTCCGCCGCCGTTGCCGCGCCCAGGCGGCCAAAACCCGTGATGACCTCATCGAAGATCAGCAGGATGCCGTGCTTGTCGCACAGCGCGCGCAGGCGTTCCAGATAGCCCTTGGGCGGCACAAGCACGCCCGTGGAACCTGCCAGCGGCTCGACGATGACGGCGGCAATGGTCGACGCGTCATGCAGCGTGACAAGGCGTTCCAGCTCGTCGGCCAAGTGCTCGCCCCAGGCCGGCTGGCCCTTGGAGAAGGCATTGTGCTCCGGCGCATGCGTATGCGGCAGGTGATCTACACCCGGCAGCAGGTTCGCCGAAAACGCCTTGCGGTTTGGCGAGATACCGCCCACCGAGATGCCGCCGAAGCCCACCCCGTGATAACCGCGCTCGCGGCCAATCAGGCGTGTGCGCTGCCCTTCGCCCCGCGCGCGATGGTACGCCAGCGCAATCTTGAGCGCCGTATCCACCGCTTCCGACCCCGAGTTGACGAAGAAGATGCGGTTCAACCCTTCCGGCATGATCTCGGCGACTTTCTCTGCCGCGCGAAACGCCAGCGGGTGCCCCATCTGGAAGGTGGGCGCGAAATCCAGCGTGGCGGCCTGCGCGGTGATGGCGTCGACGATTTCCTTACGGCAGTGCCCGGCGTTGACGCACCAGAGGCCGGCAGTGCCGTCCAGCACTTCGCGGCCGTCGCCGTCGCGGTAATACATGCCCTGGGCCGACGTCAGCAGGCGCGGTGCAGCCTTGTACTGGCGATTGGCCGTGAACGGCATCCAGAAGTAAGACAGATCAGTGGTCTCCAGCGGGTGCGGTGCGGGTTTCATCGGTCACTCCGGAAAAACAGCGGAAAGGGAATGGACTGGCAAGCCAGCCGTTGGAGCAAACTGTACAGAGTCACATGCGACACGGACATGCACAGATGGCGGTTCTATAAGAAACTGTATAGGCGCCCACCACCGCTCTCGTGCCGCATCGCAACATGCACCTCGAACTCGATCCTTCTCATCCCCAGCGTACGTTGGTCGACCAGATCGTCCAAGGCATTCGTGCGGCGGTCGACAACCATACTCTGCTGCCAGGCACGCGGCTGCCTTCCGTGCGCAAGCTGGCCCAGGCTCACGATGTCAGCACCTTTACGGTGGCGGAAGCCTATACACGGCTGGCGGCGCTCGGCGCCATCGTGGCGCGGCCGCGCTCGGGCTACCTGGTGGCGGCGCGCACCCCCACCCAACCAGCGCCGGTAGCTCCCCGCTGGGAGTCGCCCACGCTCAACGCGGCGTGGCTGCTATCGGATGTGTTTGCCGATCGCTCCATCGCCATCAAGCCCGGCTGCGGCTGGCTGCCGAATGACTGGCTGGACGAGCGCGGCGTGCAGGAAGCCATGCGCGCGGTGAGCCGTGTTTCCGCGCTTCGGGTGGCGGGCTACGGACATCCATGGGGCTATGCGCCCTTGGGTGAATACGTGGCGCAGTCGCTTGCGCTACGAGGGCTGCCGGTGGAACGCTCGCAAGTGCTGCTGACTAGCGGCGCCACGCAGGCGCTCGACCTGATTGTCCGCACCCTGTTCAAAGCCGGCGACGTCGTAGCCGTGGATGATCCGGGCTACTGCAACGTGCTCCAGGTGCTCAAGCTGGCCGGCCTGCGCGTGATCGGGGTGCCACGCACGCCAGAGGGGCTCGACACAGCCGCATTGGAAACCATCCTGCGCGCCGACGATGCCGACCGGCCGCGCGCCCTGTTCACCAGCTCCGTGCTGCAGAACCCCACCGGCTCCTCGATGACGGCGCAGAACGCCTATCGCGTGCTGCAGCTCGCCGAGCAACACGGCCTTTGGATTGTCGAAGACGACTTGCACCGCGAACTGGCCGACCCCGCCGCACCGATGCTGGCCTCGCTCGACGGCCTGCGCCGCACGCTGTACGTGAGCGGCTTCTCCAAGACGATCTCGCCCTCATTGCGCGCGGGCTATGTGGTGGCCGACGCCGCCATCACGCGCGAGCTTGCGCGTACCAAGATGGCCGTGGCACTCACCTCGTCGGAAATCACGGAGCGCATCGTGCACGCTTTCGTCACGCGCCCCGTCTATGCCGAGCATGTGGCGCGGCTGATTGCACGACTGGGAGAAGCGCACACGCAAGTCGAAGCCCTCATGCGCCAACATGGTGCTGAATTGTTCGATACACCAGGGCGCGGCCTCTTCCTGTGGGGCCGGCTGCCGGGCCACGCAGATGCCTCTGCGCTGGCCAATCGGGCCATCGATCACAACATCTGGCTTGCACCGGGACAGTATTTCCGGCCGCATGACGAGCCCAGCCCGTGGCTGCGCTTCAACGTGGCTTACTCCGCTGAGCCGGCGCTCTGGGAATTTCTCTCCCACGCGTAATGGCGCATGCCCTGCATGGGTCGCAATGACGTATTGCATGCAATCAATCACGTGACTGGCACTCAAACGTGAAATCGGCGTGACCGGATGGTGGCAGCGTCACACAAGCGCGACACGATGCGCTGTCGCCTACCGTTCTCTTGCGTCGTACCGATTCCCAACGCCACCTGCAGCCCAACCTGCACAAGGAGTGCCATGGACATCAAAACCGTCCGCGAAACCGCGTTCGCAATGCCGCTCACGAGCCCCGCATACCCGCCAGGCCCGTACCGCTTCATCCACCGCGAATTCTTCATCATCACGTATCGCACCGACCCGGCCAAGCTGCGTGCCATGGTGCCGGAGCCGCTGGAAGTGCCCGAACCGCTGGTCGCCTACGAGTTCATCCGCATGGCCGATTCCACCGGCTTTGGTGATTACACCGAGAGCGGCCAGGTGATTCCCGTCACCTACGAAGGCAAGCCCGGCACGTACACGCTGGCGATGTATCTGGACGACCATCCGCCCCTGGCCGGCGGCCGCGAGATGTGGGGCTTCCCGAAGAAACTCGCCTCGCCCAAGCTGGTGACCGACAAGGACACGCTGATCGGCACGCTCGACTACGGCCCCGTGCGCGTGGCAACCGGCACCATGGGCTACAAGCACCGTGAGCTGGATCTGGCAGAGCAGAAACGCCGCCTGGAGCGCCCAAACTTCCTGCTCAAGATCATTCCGCATGTGGACGGCAAGACCGCGCGCATCTGCGAGCTGTCGCGCAACTACATGATCGACATCGACATGAAAGGTGCATGGACCGGCCCCGCGTCGCTGGAACTGGCGCACCATGCGCTGGCACCCGTGGCCGAACTGCCCGTCCTGGAGATTGTCGAAGCCCGGCACATCATTGCAGACCTGACCCTTGGCATGGGCGAGGTCGTGTTCGATTACCTCGCGCAGTAACGCCTGCCCGACGCCATCCTTTTTCCGTCAACCCTCGGAGTACACACATGTCTGATTTGAAAGGCAAAGTCGCCGTCGTCACGGGTGCCGCCAGCGGCATCGGCAAGCAGATCGCCCTCACGCTTGCCAATTCGGGCGCAGCCATCGCCATCGTTGACCTGAACGAAGACGGCGCCAAGGCCGTCGCCAAGGAAATCACCGATGCCGGCGGCAAGGCGATCGGCCTGCGCATGGACGTGACCGACGAACAAGCCGTGGACAGCGGCATCGATCGCGTGGCTGAAGAACTCGGCTCGGTCGACATCCTCGTCTCCAATGCCGGCATCCAGATCGTCAACCCGTTCGTGAGCTACTCGTTTGCCGACTGGAAGAAGATGCAGGCCATCCACGTCGACGGTGCCTTCCTGACCACGCGCGCCGCGCTGCGCCACATGTACAAGGACGACCGTGGCGGCGTGGTGATCTACATGGGCTCGGTGCACTCGCACGAGGGCTCGCCGCTCAAGTCGGCCTACGTGGCGGCCAAGCATGCGCTGCTCGGCTTGAACAAGGTGCTGGCCAAGGAAGGCGCAGCCCATAACGTGCGTTCGCATGTGGTGTGCCCCGGTTTTGTGCGCACGCCGCTGGTCGAAAAGCAGATTCCCGAGCAAGCGAAGGAACTCGGCATCAGCGAAGACGACGTCGTGAAAAAGGTCATGCTGGGTGATACCGTGGACGGCGTATTCACCACGGTGGAAGACGTGGCCGAGACCGTGCGCTTCCTGGCCACGTTCCCGAGCGCCGCGCTGACCGGCCAATCGTTCGTGGTGAGCCACGGCTGGTTCATGCAGTAAGTCTGAGCACACGCAAGGAGGTTGGAGGAGATATGCCCGCACCCAAACTACGCGTGGCCGCAAGCAAGCGGCCCACGCCGGCAGAATCGTCGCGCCCGGCAGATGCGCCGCTCACCACGGCTCAGCGGATCGTGCTGCCCGCGTACGAGAACATTGCGCTGGTGCTGCAAGGCGGCGGCGCGCTTGGCTCGTACCAGGCCGGCGTGTTCGAAGGGCTGGACGAAGCCGGCATCGTGCCGAACTGGATTGCGGGCATCTCCATCGGGGCATTGAATACGGCCATCATTGCCGGCAATGCGCCCGAGCATCGGCAAGCGAAGCTGCGTGAGTTCTGGCAGGTCATCACGCAGCCGACGTTCTCGCCGCCGCTGCCTGACATCCTGGAAAACGCCTGGTTTGACGGCAACGCGCATCTGCGTAAATGGCTGACCGCCATGCAGGCGGCAGACACGCTGCTTGAAGGCCAGCGTGGCTTTTTTACGCCGCGCTTTCCTGCCCCGCTTCCCGCCAACGAAATCGACCCGCTCGAAGCCAGCTATTACGACACCACGCCGCTCAAGGCGACGCTGGAACGCCTGTGCGATTTCGACCGCATCAATGACGGCGGCATCCGTGTGTCAGTGGGCGCCGTGAACGTTCGTACCGGCAATCTCGAAGCCTTCGACAACACCGAGCGCCGCCTGCGCGCGGAGCACTTCATGGCATCAGGCGCGCTGCCGCCGGGCTTTCCGCCCGTGCTGATCGACGGTGAGTATTACTGGGACGGCGGTGTGGTCTCCAACACGCCGCTGTCGTATGTGCTGGGCTCCAAGCCGCGCCGCGACACGCTGGTGTTTCAGGTGGACCTCTGGAGCGCGCTGGGCCCGGTGCCCAATACTATGATCGGCGTGGCCAGCCGCCAGAAGGACTTGCAGTACTCCAGCCGCACGCGGCTTACCACCGACTGGATGGAGCGTTCGCAATCCACCCGCCGGTTGATACGGAAGCTGCTCGATCATCTTCCGCCCAAGGAGTTCGAGCGCACGCAGTGGTACAAGCACGCGCAGGAAATGGCCTGCACCAAGCGCTACAACGTCTTCCACCTCATCTACGCGGCCAAGGAACACGAAGGCCCCGGCAAGGACATCCAGTTCGGGCCGTCCACCATGCGCGACCACTGGGCCTCGGGCCTGGCCGATATTCGCGAATCGCTCTCGCATCCGGAGTGGCTGGAGATGCCCGATAACGACACGGGCTTCGTCACGCACGACATCCACCGCCATCCGGGCGTGGAGCGGGAAGACAAGCGGCTCTGAGCTGTTCGCCGCTGAATCACCCGAGTTGCGCTATTTCTGTGCGGGCGGCATGTGCAATGCATTCGACAGCGGCGGCCGCGGCAGCGCGGCCATCCATGCACGGCGGATCACCGCGCTGATCTGCTTGTAGACCTCTTTCGAGATCACGGTTTCGGCCAGCATCGTGTCGATCTTGCTCTGGCCGATGTAGAGCGCGAACAGCACGAGCAGGCGCTTTTCCAGAGCGGCGCTGTAGTCGCCAAACTTTCCGCGCAGCTCCGCCAAGCCCTCTTCCGCCGCCTCGATCCGGGCAATCAAGACGCCGTCGAGCAGGTCTGCCATGCGCTCGCCCAGCACGGGCTGCAGCGATGCACGGTTGTACGCGCGCAAGCGCTCCAGCACCGTCTGGCGACAAATAAGCAATTCAAAACGATCAGCCAGCGCGTTGGCCAGTGGGCGGTCGATATGCACCACGCGGTGCAGCCAGACAGCGAACCGGTAGCCGGCGTGCTTGGCCAGGATGCGCCGCGATGCGCGCTTGTAGCCCAGGCGCCCCTCTGTGCGGGCCGCGTCGATCATGTCCGCGGTGTTGCGCATCATCGCGTCAAGGTTCCGGATGGAGACAAGGCCGTTGCCGTACTCGGGAATCAACTCGCGCTCACGCGTGGCGAGTGAAACGAGGCCGATGGTCAGGCGCTCGCGTTCGGACAGCGCCTCCTCAAGGTTCAGCTCGACCGCGCCGGCCGCGACCTCTCGCCGATACACCTCCGCAGCCTGGTCCGTCGCGCCCGAGGTGAAATGAAAGTGCCCGCCGATGCGGCGCATGGTCGATTCCACTTCCTCTGTCGACATGTTCAGCGCCTGGCCCTGCAGGGCCTGCTCTTGCGGCGACAACTGATCCAACCCCAGTTGGCGCATCACCCAGCGCAGCGTGGCGCCGTTGAAGAGCACGCTCACCAGAACAAAGCCGGTGGCCAGGATGGTGACGAAATGGCGATCCGCCTCGCGCACAGCCTGGTTCTCCGCCACACCCAGCGCCAGCACCAACGTGACGGCGCCACGCAGGCCGCCCCATGCAATCGCAAGCTTGTAGGCGTGGCTGACCGGCGCAGAGAGCTTGAGCCACGCGAGCGCGGGCAACAGGCCAAACAGCACCGCAAGACGCGCCGCAAGCGCGGCCAACACAATCACCGCCAGCCACAGCGCATCTTTCCCCACCACGCCGTGCAACAGCTCCGGCACGCGCACCGCGGCCAGCAGAAAGACCACCGCGCCGGCCAGCGCTGCAATCTGCTCCCAGATGAGCTGCAGGTGTGACCAGTTGCGCGGCGTCAGGCGCGTGCGCCCCAGCGCGCCGATCACCAGCCCCGCGCACACCACCGACACTACGCCCGACACGCCCAGCACGTTTTCGGCCACGAGATACAGCGGATACGGCAATGCCAGTGTCCACGCGGCTTCGGCTTGAGCAATGCCGCGCAGCGCGGGCAGCAGGAATGCGGCGATACGCCCGGCAATCAAACCGAACACCACGCCGCCGCCGAACGCCTTGGCCAGTTCGCGCAGGCCGGTGCCAACGGAGGCATCGCCGCCGTGCCCCGTGAGCATGGCAAGCAGCACGCCCATGATGGCAATGGCTGCGGCGTCGTTGAGCAGCGCCTCACCCTCCACTAGGCGGATCAGCCGCGCCGGCGCGCCCACATCGCGGAACACCGCAATCACGGCAGAGGGATCCGTCGTGGCAATCATCGCGCCGAGCAGCAGGCACGTGACGATGCCGAACGGCGTGACGGCGGCCGCAGCGAGTCCGATCACGCCCGTGGCAACCACCACGGCCACGATGGCCAGCATCAGGATCGGCGCGGCATCCGGCGCCATGCTCCGCACATCGACCGACAGCGCCGCCTGAAACAGCAGCGGCGGCAGGAACAGCCACAGGTACGCCTCTGCCGGCCAACTCGGATCGACGAGCGGCGCGAAGAACGTGGCCGCAAAAGCAGGCGCGCTGCTGCGCAAGATGACATAGGCGCCGCCGATACCGATGCCCGCGAGCGCCAGCAATGTCGATTCCGGCAGCGTCAGGCGCGAGGCCAGCATCTGCACCAGCGCCACCACGGCGAGCAAACCGCCCGCCACCAGCAACAGGATGACGACGCCGTTCACGAGGCGGTCTCCCGCACAGCCAGCCAATCCGCGCGTTCGGCATCGGTCAGATCCGGCACGACCGCAGTGCCGGTTTCGGCGGCGGCCACGGCAGCTTCAAGCACGGCCATGACAGCCACGGCCTGCACGGGCGGGACAGGGTTTGCGCGCCGGCCGAGGATGGCGTCGCGCACTGCGGCGTAGTAGGCGCGCTGGTCGCCCGCCGGCGTTGCGATGCTGGTTTCGGTCGATGTTGCACCGTCGATCAGCAGGCCTGCGTCATCGTCCACGCCCCAGCCTTGCGCGCCAGGTTTCATGCCGGCAAGCAGCTGCGCTTCCTGCTGATCAATCCGGCGCTTGATGAGCGAACCGCGCGTGCCATGAACGACCCAGCGCGGCGAGCCGCCCGCCACCAACATGCTCGCGTGAAGCACGGCGCGCCGCTCGCCCATTTCCAGGACGACATGCGCCCAGTCCGGCGTTTCAGCGCCTGGCCGCTGGCGTGCAAACGAAGCGCTCACCGCATCCGGCAGGGCAAGCAGTAGCAGCGCCTGGTCGATCAGGTGCGGGCCAAGATCGAACCAGATGCCCGTGCCCTGCCCCGCCTGCTCGCGCCAGCGGGCGCGCACCTGGGGGCGATAGCGGTCGAAATGCGCCTCGACGTGCATGGCTTCGCCAATGGCGCCACCCGCAATCGCGGCTTGCACAGCGAGGAAATCGCTGTCCCAGCGGCGGTTCTGGAAGACCGACAGCACGCGCCCCGCCTCACGCGCCACCCGAGCCAGATGCCGCGCCTCTGCCAGCGTGACGGTAAACGGCTTGTCCACGACGACATGCTTGCCGGCGCGCAACGCGGCTTCGGCCAACAGTGCATGACGGTCGTTGGGCGCGGCAATGACGACGAGGTCGGCTTGCGCATGCGTGGCCGCCGCGTCGGGCGTGCAGACCACGACATTGGGCCGATCCGCACGCACGGCGTCTGGCCGGTTGGAACCGATGACCTGCAAATGCAGCCCGGGCGTGGCGTCGATCAACGCGGCGTGAAAGAGCTTGCCGGCGTAGCCGTAGCCCACCAAAGCGGCTCTCAATGGCATCTGATGTGATGAAGGCGACATGTATAAAAAATGGCAGAAAGCAGGCGAATGAGACGCTCGAGGCGCAACTTGGTGCCCAGAATCTTGCGGTGAGCCATGAAAAATTGCCGGTCACAAGATTGGCAAACGTTGCCCATCGTCAAAAAGCGGTTTTAACTCTCTTGTAAATAGGAATTGTTCTCATTATTATCTGCGCCTTCACATTCTGAAGGCGCCAACCTCGGGGGAGGAGTCGCGCTGTCCTTTTTCACTTTACGGGAACTGCAATGCCGCCGAAACGTTTGTGCCTGTCTCTGGCCGTCCTTGGAACGCTGCCGTTTGCCCAGGTGGCAACTGCCGCCGACACCGTTGCCGCAGCCGACGCCGGCACGTTGCCGACTTCCACGGTCAAGGGTACGCGCAGCAGCACCAGCTACGACACGCCCATCGCCAACACGGCCACGAAGATTCCTGTGCCGCTGCGCGAGATTCCGCAGTCAGTGAACGTCGTGCCGCGTGCAGTGATCCAGGACCAGGGTGCGCTGTCGATCAACGACACGCTGCGCAACGTGCCGGGCGTGTCGGCATCGCTGGGCGATGCGCAGCGCGATCAGGTGACCATTCGCGGTTTCTCGTCGATCAATGATCAGTACGTCGACGGCCTGCGCGACGACTCGCTCTACTTCCGAGATCTGTCCAACATCGACCGCATTGAAGTGCTGAAAGGCCCGGCGGCCGTGCTGTATGGCCGTGGCTCATCCGGCGGCATCATCAATCGCGTCACCAAGAAACCGCTGGCGACGCCGCTGGCAGAGGTGGGCGTGGTGGTAGGCACCGAGCGCCAGAAGCGCGCGGAGTTCGACCTGAACACGTCCATCAACGACGACGCCATCCGCGCGCGCATTACCGGCGCGGTCGAGGATTCGGGCGGTTTCCGCAACGACTACTTCCTGCGCCGCCAAGCCATCTCGCCGTCGTTTTTGTTCAACCTCGCGCCGGATACCAAGCTCACGGTGCAGTTCGACTACCTGCACGACAAGCGTATTGCAGACCAGGGCGTGCCGTCGTACCACGGTCGCCCTGTCGACGTACCGATCGAGACACGCTATGGCTCCGCCAATGCCGCAGCCGGCAATGTGGAGTCCACCGTCAAGAGCGTGACCGGCACGCTGGACCACCGCTTCAACGACAAATGGTCGTTCCACAGCGTGGTGCGCAACTACGAATACTCGCTCGGCCGCAACAACTACACGACGATCAGCCGCGTTACCGATGGGCCGATCCCGACCGTCACGCTGGCCGTCAACCAGCGCAACCGCAGCGATCGCGGCACGCTGTGGCAGAACGAGCTGACGCAGAAGGCCGAGACCTGGGGCATCCAGCACACGCTGCTGTACGGCATCGAGCTGGGTTACCAGGACAAAAGCGACCGCGTGGCCGCTGCGCCGGGCAGCACGACGTACAACCTGTTCAACCCGACGCTGCAGGTGTTGCCGACCGTACCGGGCAACGCGGTGCCGACCAACTACGGCCTCTCGCACAACGAGACGTATGCGGCGTACGTGCAGGACTTGATCAAATTCTCGCCGCAATGGACGGTGCTCGCCGGCCTTCGATATGAAATCCTCAAGCAGAGCCGCGACGACCTGACCGCGCGCAATGTCGATCTGTCGCGCACCGACAAGCCGGTCAGCCCGCGCCTGGGCGTCGTGTATCACCCGATTGAGCCGCTTTCGCTGTACGCGTCGTACAGCCGCTCGTTCCAGCCGCTGGCCGATAGCTTCACCTTCTTCCCCAACAGCGGCGCGCTGGCCCCGCAATCGACAACGAACTATGAGATCGGCGCCAAGTACGACCTCTCGGCCGGTGCAAGCGTGACGGCCGCGCTGTTCGACATGAAGCAGACCAACCTCACGGCAGCCGACCCGGTCACGCTGCTGGGCGTGCCCATCGGTACGCAGCGCACGCGCGGGCTGGAGCTGTCGTTCACGGGGGAGATTGCGAAAACCTGGTCGCTGATGGCGAGCTATGCCTACCTGAACGGCCGCCTGGAAAACCCGAACGACCGCAGCGGTGGCGTCGCCGTCAATGGCAACCAGCCGTCGCTCACGCCGCGGCATAGCGGCTCGGTGTGGCTCAAGCACGATCTGCCGAACGGCTTCTACGTGGCCGGTGGCGTGCGTGCGGAAGCAGCACGTTACGCATCGCAGTACAACGTAACGACGCTGCCCGGTTACATGACCGTCGACCTGGGCGCCGGCTATCGCAGCAAGCATCTTGATGTCACGCTGAACCTGCAGAACCTGTTCAACCGCGCGTACTACGTGTCGGCGCACGGCGGCGCCGAGAACTACAACATGCCGGGTGCCCCGCGCATGGCGCTGCTCGGCGTGCGCTACAAGATGTAAGCGTCGAACAGGCAAACGGGCGATGCTGCGACGGGTGCTCTTCCGCTTGCACTGGCTGATCGGGTTGTCAGCCAGTGTGGTGCTGGCCATCGTTGGCGCCACCGGCGCGCTGATGGCCTACGAAGACGAACTGTTGCGCGCGCTCAATCCCGGTGTGCTCAGCCTGCCCGCGCGCAGCGGCCCTGCACCGACGCTGCCGCATGTTGCTGCGCAGGCGCGCGCTGCCATGCCGGATCGCCCCGTCACCTTCATCACCGCCGCATCCGACCCAACCCAGCCGTGGCGTGTCTGGTATGCCTGGCCGCCGGGCAAACACGGCGGCAGCAGCCGCGGAGAGCTGCGCTACATCGATGCCGCCACCGGCACGTTGCTGCCCGAAGCTCGCGGCCAGCGCTTCTTTGCCACCGTCAAGCTGCTGCACCGGACATTGCTTGCGGATGAGATCGGCAAGCAGATCGTAGGGGCCAGCACGATTGGGCTCGTCGTGATGACGCTGTCGGGCCTGTACCTGCGTTGGCCGCGTCGCGTCACGAACTGGCGAAGCTGGCTCGTTATCCGATGGAGCCGCGCGGGCCGCATCCGCTGGTGGGACGTGCACACCGTCATCGGCACGCTCGTGCTGCCGCTGTATTTGCTGGCTGCCTTCAGCGGGCTGTATTGGGCGTATGACTGGTACCGCGATGGCCTGCAGCGCTTGGCCGGCATGCCGGTCATGGCCAAGGCAAAACCCGTGGAAGGCCAGCGAAAAACGCTCGGAAGTGCGGCATTGGAGCGCACCTGGAACGTTTTCCTGGTCAACGCGTCGAACTATGGAACGGCCACCCTCCGCATCGACGATGCCCTCACGGGCAAGGTCGATATCAATTGGCTCCCGGCCAATGCCCCGCACGACCGCGCCTTCAACCGCTTGACGCTGGACACCAGCACCGGCGCAGTCCTCCGCAACGAATCCTTTGCCGACAAGCCGCCGATGCAACGCCTGCTGGCCGGCATGTTGCCGCTCCACAATGGACGCTACTTCGGACCGATCGGCGTCGTGCTAGTGTTGATCGGAGCGTTGATGCTGCCGGTATTTGCGGCAACCGGGTGGTGGCTCTACCTGGATCGGCGCCGACGCGCGCAACCGCAGCGCAAACACGCATCCGCAGCGACACGTCCTTGCTGACAACGTAAGGGGATCGACGCGATGTCGGGCGCCTCAACACAACAAGGACAACACCATGGTGATCGAAAAATCCCGAGACCTCTGCCTGCGCCCGCTCGAGCGCAATGACCTGCGTTTCGTACACGAGCTGAACAACGACGCCAAGATCATGCGTTACTGGTTCGAAGAACCGTACGAAACCTTCACCGAACTCTCGCAACTCTACGACCGCCACGTGCACGACCAGCGCGAGCGCCGCTTCATCTGCGAGAATGATGCCGGTGAAGCCGTGGGCTTGGTCGAATTGATGGAGTTGAACTACATCCACCGCCGCGGCGAATTCCAGATCATCATCGCGCCCGGCTGGCAAGGTCACGGCTACGCATCAACCGCAACGCGACTGGCGATCGACTACGCATTCATGGTGCTGAATCTGCACAAGCTGTATCTCGTTGTCGACGTGGTGAACGAACGCGCGATCCACGTGTACGAGAAATGCGGCTTCCAGCGCGAAGGCGAGCTGATCGAGGAGTTCTTCAGCAACGGCGCGTATCACAACGCGCTTCGCATGTGCGTGTTCCAGCGCGACTACGTCAAGTCGATCCGCAGCGCCAGTTGACGCACAACAGCGAGGCCTACGCCGTGCGCAGCCACGCATGCAATTCGCGCTGCCCGACCTCGGTCATGTTCAAGGCCCGCGAATGCTTTTGCCGCGCCAGCCACCCCAGCGCGATGCAGCGCTCCGCCACGGCGGCCCCGAGCGCGCCCGCAAGATGCGGGCGGCGTTCACTCCAATCCATGCAGCCGTAAGCAAAGCGGCGTCGGCCGTTGCGCAGTGCATTCACGTCAACGCCGATGGCCGCCAGCGCCTGTTCACCTTCGGGCGTGACGTCGTAGGCGCCGTGCGTTGCATCGAGCTGCGTCAGCCAGCCGCGCGACAGCAGTTTCTCCGACACCTCGGTGCCGAGCTGCCCGGCCAGGTGGTCATAGCACAGGCGCGCCGCACGCAGGTTCTCAGGCACGGTCGAGCGTCGTGGGTCGGCCGGTTTTTCAGGCGCGACCACCAGCAGCGATTCGATCATCTCCGCCACCGCCGGAGAGCGCAGCCCGAAGTATTTGTAGCGCCCGCTCGACAACGAGGTGATGAGCGCATCGGCCTCAAGCCGGCGCAAGTGCGCGCTGGCCGTGGCGGGCTCCACACCAGCGCCGTAGGCGAGTTCCTTGGCAGTAAGCGAGCGGCCTTCCATCAACAGCAGCAGCATGCGGATGCGCGTCGGGTCGCCAATGGTGGCGGCCACGCGGCCGATGTCCGGCTGGGTTGTCGATTCAGTGGCTGGAGAAGATGCGGTCATGGTTCGATGGAGACCAAACTGTTGGCGCGTGACAGGCGGGCGGCCAGTCCAGACAATGGGGGCCATCTTACTCCCGCGCCCCACGCTGATGACCGCCCTCGACACCGCCCCGCCCGCCGACGCGCTGCAAGCCATCGTGCATGCCGACCCTGCCCCCTACTACGCCGAACTGGCCGCCAGGCGTCCGTTCTTCTTCGATGCCGCACTCGGCTGGTGGGTTGCCGCCAGTGCTGAGGCCGTCGATGCCGTACTGGGGAGCACCGCGTGTCGTGTACGGCCTCCAGAAGAGCCCGTACCCAAGGCCGTGGCCGCAACGCCCACCGGCGCATTCTTTGGCCGCCTCGTGCGCCAGATCGACGGACCTGACCACAGCACGCGCAAGGCCAAGGTAATGGCCGCGCTGGGCCGACTGGATGTGTCTGCGCTGACCGGCTACGCGCAGCGGCATGCGCGCACTGCGCTGCCCGACGCAGCGAGCCTGGATGCTGCGCTGGATACCGATGCTCACTTCCGCGTACCGCTCGCCACGATGGCGCAAACACTGCTGGGCGACCACGCCGATACGCCTGCCTGCCAGGCTGACATTGCCGCGTATCTGGCGGCGTTGGGCCCGGGCGCCAGCGCAGCCGCCGTTGCGCTGGCTGATGCCGCCGTCGACCGCCTTCAGCGCCGCTTTGCCGCCTCCCCGCTCACCGGCGGTAGCGATGACGGCGATGCCGAGATCGCCAATCTCGCCGCCCTGCTCGCGCAAACCTACGACGCCTGCGCCGGGCTGCTCGGCAACTGCATCGTCGCGCTGTCGCGGCAAGCTGGCTTGGCGACCCGGCTGCGCGTTCAGCCGCACGCCATTGAGCCCTTCGTGCGTGAAGTTCTGCGCCGCGATGCCCCTGTGCAGAACACACGCCGCTTCGTCGCACACGATGTCGGGCTGCTCGGCCAGTCGCTGCGCGCGGGCGACAAGATCCTGGTGCTGCTGGCCGCTGCCAATGTGGATCGCACAGCCAACCCGGACCCACTACGCTTGGACATCGACCGCGCAGAGCCGCGCCTGTGGACGTTCGGCGGCGGCGTGCACCGCTGCCCCGCCGATGCATTGGCGACCACCATCGCGCGCGAAACGGTGCTGCATCTGCTGAGCCTGCCGGATGTCGACCGGTGGCTTGCGGGCCTTGGCGAGGTGGCGTATCGCCCGTCGCCCAATGCGCGCATTCCCAGCTTTCAAGCTTGAAGTTGCACCCACGAAGACATCACGAAGACACCCCACAGGAGACTTGCCATGATCGCCGTCATCTTCGAAGTCGAACCCGCACCAGGCCAGCGCGATACCTACCTCAACCTGGCCGCACGTTTGAAGCCGTTGCTCGAGCAGGTCGACGGCTTCATCTCGGTGGAGCGTTTCCAGAGCATCACGAACCCGAACAAGATGCTCTCGTTGTCGTTCTTTCGCGATGAAGATGCCGTGAAGGCGTGGCGCAACATGGAGCAGCACCGCGGCGCCCAGCACGCCGGCCGCGACCATGCGTTTGCGGACTACCGGCTGCGCATCGCCCACGTGGTGCGCGACTACGGCATGACCGAGCGCGACCAAGCCCCCACCGACAGCCGCGCCGAACACGTTTGAGCGCACCGCACTGCGCTCGAACATGGCCCGGTGTGACGCCTTTTACGCTCACCGGGCACCACCTTTGCTTAGTCAGTTAGAACCCGCACGGCCAAGCGCGCCGCACCACGGCATCGGCAGGCCCTCCGTGCGCAACGATTGCAAAGGAATTGTCATGTCTACCGCTTTTCATGAAGCTGAACGTGAGCCGCAAGTCGCTCCCGCCCGCACCGTTCAGAGCCCCGTGCGTTATGCCGTGGTCGGCGCGGGGTGGATTTCGCAGGCGGCGTTTCTGCCGGGCGTAGCGCAGAGCGGCAACTCAGTCGTCACGGCGCTGGTCACCGGCGATGAAGCCAAGGCCACGGCGCTGGCCGACCGCTACGGCATCGAGCACGTCCACGGTTATGCCGACTACGACCAGTTGCTCTCCTCAGGAGATATCGACGCGATCTACCTGGCGCTGCCCAACGACATGCACCGTCAATACGCCCTGCCCGCCCTGCAGCGCGGCATCCATGTCTTGCTTGAAAAGCCCATGGCAACCAGCGAGGCGGATTGCGAAGCGATGATCGAAGCGGCCCGCAACGGCAACGCAAAGCTGATGATCGCCTACCGGCTGCACTTTGAGCCCGCCACGCTGGCCGCCATTGAACTCGTACGCGCAGGCAAGCTGGGGCGCATCCGCGCGTTCTCGGCCATGTTCAGCCAATCGGTGGCGCCGTCCAACCACCGCGCCAGCCACGGCTATTGGGCCGGGCCTGTGTCGGACATGGGCGTGTACCCCATCAACGCGGTGCGCAATCTGTTTGGCGAAGAGCCGGTGGAGGTTTCCGCCTGTGGGGTGCGCGACCCCGAGCTGCCCTTCAATTTTGATGACACCGTCAGCGTCACGCTGCGCTTTGCCGACCACCGCATCGCCCAGTTCGTGGTCAGCTATAGCGGCGCCAGCATGGACCAGTACCGCATCCTCGGCACAAAGGGGGACCTGGAAGTCTCGCCCGGCTTCATGTTTGGCGTGGGGCTGAAGTACCGCGCCACCATCGACGGCAAGACGCACGAACAAGCCTTCGACGCCACCGACCAGTTTGGCGGCGAGCTGCAGTATTTCTCCGATTGCATCCTCAACAACCGTGAGCCTGAGCCCAACGGCGAGGAAGGCTTGGCCGACGTGCGCGTGCTGGCCGCCATCGAGCGCGCGCTGGAATCCGGCCAACCGCAAAACCTTGGGCCGTTCCAGCGTCAGGGCCGCATGGAAACCGCGCAGGTGCGCAAGCTCCCGCCCGTGTCCCCGCCGGAACTGGTGGACGCGGCTGAACCCAGCAAGGGATAACAATCAGGGAAAGAAAAACGCCCGCAACGAACGGCGGGCGTGGGATTCAGGATTTACAGCTTGATGCGCTGGACGGCGTCTCGCATGCGCTTGCGGATCGAGACATCCGAATTGGTGTTGCTGCTGGAGCCGTCGGTTTCCATGGCGTTATCGCAACGCCATTCCGTGGCTTCGCCGTTGTCGGTCAGCGCACAGACGCGGTGGGTCCAGCGGTCCCACACGAACACGTCGCTGCCGGCTTCGCCAGAGAGCAGCGGCTCAAAACGGTACATCCACAAGTACCCGACACCCAGCAGGGTGACCAGAAAGATCGCCATCCAGGACGCTTTGATTCGGCGCCACATTCTCATTTCTCCTCGTGGAGCCGCTGCGCCGGACGCGCCTGACAGGGCGTCGCTGGGCCAAAAGCGCATTGCTCCGAGGGGCAAATCGTAACATGGGGCACCCGTGCCCCTGCCCAAGCGGGGCCGTCAATGCGGCAGTGCCGCAACACACTCGCCCGCTATCGGCGCCCTATCAGCGCCCTATCAGCGCCCTCAATTGAAGACGTCCTGGCGGTAGCGGCCGGATTGCATCTGCGTCGTCAACCAGCCTGACGCGGTCTCGAGTTCGCCACCGTAGCGCGCCTGGTGCATGCGGATCAGCGTGTCGCGCACCGCCGGTGCCATCGCACGGCCGTCGCCACACACGTACAACGTGGCGCCGGCATCGAACGCCGCCCATACGGCTTCGCGCGCGTCCCAAAGCGCATGCTGCACGAAGCGATGCGGATGATCGGCCACGCATGAATGCGCCGCGAAAACGCGCACCACGCCTGCGTTTTCCCACGCGCGCAAGGTGTCGCGGTAGAGGAAGTCGTGCTCGGGGTGGCGGCAGCCGAAGCACAGGAGCGACGTTGCCACCGCCTCGCCTGCCGCCTGCTGCGCGGCGCGCTCTTCCAGGAAGCCACGGAACGGCGCGATGCCCGTTCCGGCGCCGATCAGCACCATCGGCTTACCGGCATCGGCGTCGGGGGCAAACGGCGGGTTGGGCGTGCGCACGGCGGCGGCGATCTCCGCGCCTGCACGCAGCGTCATCAGGTAGTTCGATGCCGTCCCGCGATACGTGCCGACTCCAGACCATGCCGGCCCCGACACCGTGCCCACCGTGAGCGCTGCCACGCCCGGCGACACATGCGCCGACGACGCAATGGAGTAGAAGCGCGGCCGCATTGCGCCAAGCCGCGCGAGAAGCGCCTCCAGCGTCAATTCAATCGCGGGGAAGCGGATCAGCAGGTCAAGCACGCTCACGTGCGCGGCTTGAATGTCCTGGTCGAAACGCTTGGCCGCTTCGTCGCCCTCCAGCCAGACGGCAAGCTGACCCCGCGTGAACGGACAGCGCGTGGCCGCATGCAGCGCGGTGATGTCGCGCACGGTGGCGGTGTCCTGCAGCTCGACGAAATCACGCAGCAGCTGGCGCACGGACACCGCCTGGTTGAGCGGCAGGTGCCGCACGTGAGCATGGCGCGCGGTCAGCGTGACGAGCGCGTCGCCCTCCAACCCGAGTCGCGCGATGGCCGCGTCGACACGGTCGTCGGCATTGCGCGGGTAGACGGCGAGGTGGTCTCCGGTGGAGTAGGTCACGCCGTCGGGCAACCGCACGGTGAGGTGACGCGTGGGGCCGCGCGGGGCTTCCTGCGTGAAGTCCCAGAGGCCCGTGGGGTCGCTGACGAGTTCTTCGTTGGCGAGCACCGTCATCGCACGTGCGGCGGGCGGCAGCGTAGCGGCGCGTACGGCATCGGGAGCGAGATACTCGACGTGGACCGAGGAGCCATCGGCTTGTGCCTGGCGGGCACCCAGGGCGCTCCACAGGCCGCGCGTCCAGCCATCGACAGCGGCGTCGAAGCCGGCGTTTCCATCAGCCTCGCCGCGCGGCACGATGGCGTGTGCGCCGGCTGCAGAAAGCATCGCTTCCACCCGCTTCGGAAATGCCTGGAACGCGGGCCATTGCGAGTTGCCGCAACCAAGGACGGCATAACGCAATCCTGTTGCCTGCCGCGTGAGCGCATCAGCGGCATCCAGGCGCGCCTCCAGCGTGCGGGCGCTATCCGGCGCGCGGCCGTTGTAGGTGGCGGCCACCACGATCAGCACGCCCTGCTGCGGCAGCGCGTCGGCAATCGTGTCCAGCGGCGCGACCTTGGCGTCGAAGCCGGCGCGCGATGCGGTGGCAGCAAGCTGCTCGGCGATGTCCTGGCAAGTGCCCAGGCTGCCGCCGTACAGCACATGCATCGGTTCACCACCGCCGGCAAGTGCGGCCTCGGCGTCGTCTTGCGTGACAACCTCGGTGCCCGAAGGCATGGCGATCGACAGCCGCTCCCGCGCATTGCGCAGCCGAGCGCGCAGGCGGAAACCGTCCGGTTTGAGCGTCAGCGTTTCCTTGATGTGGAAGCCGTAATCGTAAGGGTCGGACAGCGCAAAGCGCTGCAGGATCACCGCCAGCGCGAGCTTGGCTTCGGTCAACGCAAACTGGCGGCCGATGCAGGCACGCTCGCCATTGCCGAAGGGCTTGTAGGCGTGCGGGTGGAGCTTGGCTTCGTTCTCAGGCAGGAAACGGTCGATATCGAAGACTTCTGGGCGGTCCCACACCGCCGGCTCGCGGTGCAGGGCCAGCAGCACGGTCACCACGCGCTGGTCCTTGCGGATGGCGTAGCGGCCGCCAATGCGCGTGTCTTCGTAAGGCGCCACGCCAAAGCTCGGGGCAGTCGGCCACAGGCGCAGCGTTTCCTTCAACACGCGCTCGATCACGTCGAGCTGCGCGAGGTGCGCATACTGCGGCACGGTATCGCCCGGCAGCACGCGGTCAACCTCGGCATACGCCTGCGCCAGCACCGCCGGATGGCGCAGCAGCATGTACAGCGCGAAGGTCAGCAAGCCGCTCGTGGTTTCATGCCCTGCAATCAGGAAGGTGATGACCTGGAAGCGGATGTTCGTGTCATCCAACGGCTCGTCCGACACCGGATCGCGGGCGTTGAGCATCAGCCCGAGCAGGTCGCTCGCGCCGATGCCGCCATCTTTTGCCTGACGGCGTGCTCGAATCACCTCGTCCACCAATTGGTGCATGGCAGCCACGTCGTGCTCGAACCGGCGATGGTGCTCGCGCATGAAGCGATCTTTGAGCGGCAGGCGCGTGAGCTTGCCCATGGCTTCGGACAGCACACCCGCCATGGCCGCCAAGAACGGATGCAGCTCCGGCGTGTTGAACGAATCGAAGCGGTATCCGAAGCCCGCCAGCGAGATGGTGTCGAGCGTGAGCCGCGTCATGTCGTCGGCCACGGGGATATCGGCGTCGGGCCCCTGACGCGCCCATTTGTCGGCCAGCGCATTGGCCACTTCGAGCATGACGTCGAAGTAGCCCTTCATCGCGCGCTGGCTGAAGGCCGGCAGCAGAATGCGATGCGCCTTGCCCCAGTTGGGCTCGTCCTGATGCGCGGTGAAGAGGCCATCGCCCGCCCCCGCCCGCAGGAACGACAGCGGTGGCCCGATCAGCTTGCGAAAGCGCGTTTCGTCGCACAGTTCGGCCACCAGATCGGCGGAATAGACGAACGGCACGCGCCGCCCGGCAAAGTCGAGTTGGTACAGGCCTTGGGGAAACTGCCGGCTGGTTTCCAGAAGTGTCTGGGCCAGGCGGTCTTTGGGAAGTTGAAGCAGGTTGCCCAGCCACGGCAGGCCCTTGGGCTGCGGGATGGGCGCCGCCGTTGCGGGCGAAACATTGGCGGGTAACTCGGAGGCGGAACGCATGCGCGGTCGACTGCGAAAATGGGTTATCCGCCAATGTACGCGCCGCCCCGCTCGGTATCAAACAAAGTCGCCATGTTTGAATGCAGGCCCCTAAAAGTGAATCGGGCGACCCGTAGGCCGCCCGATCTGGGGATGACGTGAAGCGTTGAATCAGCGACGGCGCGGCTGTGGACTGAACGGCGCGTTGACTTGCGCTTCGAGTTCGCGGATCTGACGCTGCAATTCGTCTACGCGGGCGCGAGCGGCGCGGCGTTCGATATCCAGCGCTTCGGCCTCCGTGCGGGCAGTCTTCTGCCGTTCCTGCGCCTGGGCCTGCTGCTGACGCTGGATGTCCAGGTCGGTCTTCAGACCACGGAGCTTTTCCTGCTGGGCGGCAATCTGGCGCTCGGAACGCTCTTTCTGGGCTTCCAGGCGAATGCGCTGCAGTTCCAGATCGGCCATCGTGCGGGTCTGCTTGGCGAAGTCGTTGTACAGACGCTCAGCAGAGGCTTCGTTGGTGGTCTTGATGACACGCCAGAGGTCCTTCTGTTGGAACAGCGTGACGTAGTAGGTCAGGTCACTCTGGGCAAACAGCAGGCTGGCACCGTAGGCGCCGTTGTACGTGGTTCGCAGCTCCGACAGTTCGTGCGCCTGCATGCGCTGTTGCAGCTCGAATACGGCGCTGCTCGGGGCCGGAGCGCCGGTGCGGGCCGCGCTGCCCGGCGTGGCAGGGGCGCTGGCGGCGGGTGCCGTTGCAGCCGGCTGGCCAACCGTGGCCGTCAACGCCGGCACGGGCGCGGCGGCGGCAATCGGTGCAATGGCGGTGGGCGGTGCAGCCGGGCTCTGCGCCACAGCCGAAGTACAGGCGGCCATACCGGCCATGACTGAAACCGCGGCCGCGATGGCCAATCCCCTCTGAAACGCCTGGTGCGACGCTTTCCCTGATTGTTTTTGTGTTCTCATCTCGACCCTGTGGATTCTGCGCAGGTGTTGCAGCCGAAAACTATACGCGATCCGCCTCCCCAAGTGGCGCGCCGGACGCCCGCCGCGCCGGAGGGTGTTGTATGGCGTCACTCCAGCTCGCGCAGCTCGGCTTCGCCGTCGGCAATCTGGTATTTGCGCATCTTTTCCCACAGCACCTTGCGGCTGATGCCCAGCGTGGCGGCGGTGTCCTGGCGGCGCCAATTGTTGGCATCCAGCGCGGCCAGGATACGGCGGCGCTCTTCTTCGCCGCCATTTCCGCCATTCCCACCGCCACTGCGCTCGCCATAGCCGCCATTGCCGCCTTCGCGCTCGAAGGCATCGCGCTGCAGGCCGGCAAACAGCGGCAGGATGCGGGCTTCGTCCCAGCGGCCGAACTGGCGCAGCGTGATGCCGATACGCTCTGCCAGGTTGCGCAGCTCGCGCACGTTGCCGGCAAAGTAGGCGCGAGTGACCGACGCCCGCACCCATTCCGGCACCGGCGGCATGGCGTCAAAGGTTTTGTCGCCCAGCAGATGCCGCAGGAACGACAGCAGCAACGCGATCTTGTCGTCCGCGCCGCGCTGCTCCAGGCTCGGGATGCGCAGCTCGATCACGGCCAAGCGGAAGTACAGATCGGCCCGGAACTTGCCCGTGGCGACCATCTCGCGCAGGTTCTTGTTGGTGGCTGCCACTAACCGGAAATCCAGCTTGACCGGCACCGTCGAGCCCAGCCGCGTGCATTCGCTGTCTTCCAGCACGCGCAACAGCTTCACCTGCTGATACAGCGGCAGATCGCCCAGCTCATCGAGGAACAGCGTGCCGCCGTTGGCTTGTTCGAAGTAGCCACGGTGCGCGTACATGGCGCCCGTAAACGCGCCCTTGGCATGGCCGAAGAACTGCGATTCGAACAGCCCGTCGGGAATCGCGCCGCAGTTGACCGCCACGAATGGCCCCTTGCCGTAGACGCTGTTCTTGTCGTGCAGCAGGCGTGCAATACGTTCCTTGCCGGCGCCGGTTTCGCCATAAAGCATGACGTTGCTGTCGCAATCGGCAAAGGTATCGACCTGCTCCAGCAACCCGTGCATGGCCGGTGATGCAGCCACGAGATCGCTCTGATCCTGCGCCTGAGCCTGCGCAGACGACATCGATGGCAGCACCTTGCTGATCTGCGCACGGAGTTCGGTCGCACCAAAATCCGGCCCAAGCACGTGCGTGTATTCGGGCGGAAAGCGGCTCGAATCATGCTGCGTATCCGCCGCCACCCAGATCACCGGCATGCCTTGCGCGGCCTGCCAGTCGAGCACCGTAAAGCCACCGCTTTCCACCACCGATGCGCTGATCACCGCCACCGCAGGCTTGAGCCGAGGCTCGGCCGGCTGAAAATCGATACCGCCTGCGCGGATGACCTCCGCCCCGAACGGCGCCATGAACCGCGCTACACGATCGGCAATGTCGTGGCGGCCTTCCCAGACAAAAATCTCAAGCGTTTCGTACGCCCAGCGATCGGTTTTCATGTCGTCGCTTCCATGTCAGTAAACCAACTCGACGGCGTCGCAGTCGAGCGAGAGGAGTTTGATGTCGGCGTAGCCGAGTTGGATGCCGAGGACTTCGAGTAGAGGGGTGAGTACCGCGTCGAGGGTCGAGCCAATCAGAGCTAGCACCGGAGACAGAATCGCCGTACCAATCGGCCCAAGTGGAATTCCCAGGACGGTCAACTGCAGCTGATCGAGGTTGCTGTTCAGGACAGAGCCAAACACTGCCTGCGTACTCACACGCGGTGGTGAATTGCCGCTTGTATCGGTCTGCGGATTCAATCCGATCTGAGTGGCCGCGATGGTTTCGTCAGCCCACCCCGAATTGGGGGCCGGCGACACGTTGGCCTTAATACTCACTGCACCAATCCCAAGCAGAGTGACGAGAGGCGCCGGTGCGGCCGATGCGCAATTCAACGCGCCACTTACCGCCGTATCCGCCCCTGTAGCAATGCACAGCGAAACGGGCTGGGGTTGCGCTGAGATGGTGGCTGTCGAGTTCTGACGAGGAACGACACAGTTGGTCGATTTCGCATGCCCCTGGGCGCCCGCGACCTGCAAACCGATCGGCAACGTAATACCGGCAACCCCCAGCACGTTGGCATTGATGCCTAGACCCAACCGCACTTGCGCCGTCCGCGCTTGCGTTCGCCATTGCCCTGCGTTCGGCCCCGACAAGAATTGTCCTGGTGGCCCAACCGCAATGGCCGGAGGCTCGATGATCTTCAGCGATAGCGAGACCGTCCCAAGCCCTAGGATGTTGAGCACAACAGGCGCCACATTCACGGCCGACTGGCTATTCGCAATCTGCGCAGCCGTCGTAAGGAGGTCGAGCACATTGACGGTGGCATTGAGGGCAGCCTGTTCATTGCCCGCCAGCGCCAGCACCTGCAACAAGCCCGGCGACGAGGCTCCGCCATCGCCAATATTGATCGGCACATTCAGATCGCTGCCAAACGACAGCGCATTGCTGGCGCCTGCCCCGCCCACCGACACCCCAGCCAGGCCGGACTGCGACGCCACCGAGATCACAGCATTGAAAAAAGTCCCCAGGCTAGGCGAGAGCGACAGCAGTTCCTGCATCGACCCCGCACCCAGCGCGACCGCAAGATCGGCCAGGCGGATGTTGGTCGTGGCCAGCCCCTGATACGAAACGGCATCGATATTCAAGTTCGTGTGGAGCAGGTATCCGAGCAGCTGGTTCAGAAGTCCGTTATCGACTGAGGCAAGCCCAGACCCGAGGGAGAACGCCACGATGGATGTGTTCTTCGCAATCGCCGTCGCCGTCAGTTGCCGCCGGCCCACCATGAAGAAATACGGCACGTTCTGGGTGATCGTCACCTGCGCTGCGTTGGTGTTGCCGTCAACGGCCGCCTGCGCGGTGAAGTACGTGGGCGCCGTGCCCGCGCTGGCATCCCAAACGCCGGGCACGACTGCCAGCGTGACATTGGTGCCATCCACTGTCAGTCCGTTCTGCACCACCGCCTGTTGTGCGGCGGTCGGCAGGTCAAGCCGCTGCACGGCGGCCATCGCTGCCAGATCGGCCGAGCGTTGCAGCGCGCGCTGCTGATAGAACAGGTTGCCGATGTCGATCGACACCAACACCGCCAGTCCGACCGTGGCAATGAAGGTGGCCGTCATCACGCTGACCGCGCCACGCAGGCGGCGGAGCAAGACGGCTCGGCGAAGACGGGGGGCGGCGGCTCGTGTCACAGCGTGAGGTACGTTTCGCAGGGATCAGCGCCCAGACTGCTGAACAAGGTTGACAGTGGAGGCCCGCGTTCCGGAGCTCTGCTGTGCCAGGCCGGGCATGGCCTGGTTGAACGAATTGAGGTAGCGCTGATAGGCCAGCGCTGCCTGCTCGCCTCGCAACGGTACGAACTCGCCCGCGTAGGTGCCCTCGGCCTGCGCCTTGAGCAGTGCTCGCGTCGCATCGCCCACTTGGGTGCCGACCTTGGGCGCCGTCGCAGCGCTCTGCGGGTCGCCACCCGAGAATCCCTGGGCGCCGGCAACGCCGCACGTCAGCCATGCCGCCACGCCAGCGGCCATCAAGATGCGGAAAGTCATTGCGAAGCCTCCAAGGTGTCAAGCAGGCGACCGCGCTGCAATGCCAGCGGGCGGGCCGATGTGTGGGTGGCGGTCGCCGCAGCGGCGATCGAAACGCCCGCAGACGCTGCGGCAGAAGGCCCCGTTGCCACAACGCGCGGCGCCATCGTCGTGGTTTCCCGAGCGATACGGCGATCTCGCCAGGCAGCGCGCACGCGGGCAACGTCGTCATCGACTGCCTTGCGCGCAGATGCCGTCAGTTGTGCATGCGACGCGAGGGATGCCGCATCGTCCTTGCGATCGTTCACGGTCAGCCAGATCACCAGATTGCCGGCGATCTTCGGGCTGGCGGCGGCCATCTGCTGCGCTTGCATCAATGGCACGCGGGCTTGCTCGACCTCGCCGGCACGCATGAGCGCGTAGCCAAGATCGCTGGCCGTGCTGGCGTCGGTCGGATTGGCCTGAGCCGCAACCTGCAGCCGGCGAGCCGCCTCGGCAAAGTTACCCTGGCGCCCCGCAACGATGCCAAGCCCACGCCAGGCGGCGGCATTGAGCAATCCGCCTTGCGTGCCTGCACCCATGGCGGACGTGGCGCCCACCACCGCGCGGTACTCGGCATCGGCAGCGGCAAGTTGATCGGTTTCACGCAGCGCATCCGCGCGCAGCAGCATGATTTCGGGTGCGCGGCCATAGCGTTGCTGGTAGGCATCAATATGCGCGAGCGATGCGTAATACAGGCCCTGCTCCTGCATCTTGCGAATCAGCGAAAGATACGTCGCCGGACTGGTGATCTCGGACTTCTCCTGGCTCTGACGCTGACGAGCCATTTCAATGTCGGCATCGGCGCGCAGGCTCATATCGGACGTGGCCATCGAGCCGCAGCCAGCCAGGAGGATGGTCAACATGGCCACGCCGGCCCAGCTGGCGCGCGCGGTGTTTGGGAAGCGTGTCATCTCAATGTCCCCCGGTTTTTTGCAAGCTGCGCATCACGCCCATGAAGCCCGGCCCCGCCGTGACGATCAGCAACGCGGGCAATAGCGTCAGGACCATGATCATCGTCATCTGCACGGTCAGCTTGCCCACGCGCTCCTTGAGCCGCGCGCGGCGGTTCTCCTGCAGACGCCCGCCGAACTGCCGCAGCGGCTCCTGCACCGCGCCGCCGAAGCGATCCACCTGCGTAAGCAGCGTGATGAGGCCCTTCAGGTCTTCGTTGTCGAACAAGCGCGCAATGCGCAGCAGCGTCTGCTCGCGGGGGCGGCCCGAGGCGAACTGCTGGTTGGCGCGGCCAAATTCACCCGCCAGCACGGGCAGCATGCTGTGGAACTCGTTGGCGATCACCTGCAGGCTCTGGTCAATTGACAAGCCGACGCCCTGCAGCAACCGCAGCATGTCGACCATGACGGGCAGCTCATCGTCCATACGGCGCCGGCGGCTTTCCTTGCGGCGCCCGAGCAGCCACTTCGGCGCAAGGTAGCCCAACGCGATGCCGACAAAACTGAACACGAACACGAACAGGAGCGATGACGCATGCAAGGCGCCGAACACAGCAAGCAGCGGCGGCAGCAGGATACGGGTCCCACCAAAGACGGTGCGGGCGTGTTCGCCGTAGTAGCCGCATTCCTCGAGCAACTTGCGGTCTTCCTCCGTCACGATGCGGCGGCCCAGGCCGGTGTCGATCCAGCGCTGTCCCACCTTGGCAATCTGTTGCTGGATCTGCTGCGCTTCACGCGGGCCGTGCGGGCGTGGCTTGGCGGCGGGCTGCCCAACCGGCGACGCAGCGGGTGCCACCGGATTGGCCGCCGACGCGCGCATGTCGGACAGCGCCGTATCGAGCTTGCGTGCGCTGCGGTGTCGCGTGAGCGTTGCACGCAGCGCGAGCCCACCGAATACCAGCACGCCTGCGGCCGCCGCGGTCAGGCTGAGGGTGATCAGGGCATCGTCCATGCGTTCTCCTCAGACCGATTTCGCCAGCCTGGCCAGCATGACCGCACCCAGCACTTCCATGCCGAATGCCGTAAGAATCAACGTCTTGCCGAACGGGTCACGCCACATCGACATGATGTATGCCGCGTTGAACATGACGATGACACCGCCCACCACGATCGGCAGCAGGCCGATGATCCATGCGGACAAACGCGTTTCCGCCGACAGTGCAAACAGCTCGCGCTGGGCTTGCTGTCGGTCACGCATGAATGCAGCCGTGCGCTCCATCACAATGTCAGCCCGCCCGCCGTAGCGCAACGCGAGGCGCAGCACCGACGACAGCAGGACCAGTTCGTTCACGCGGTACTGCTGGCCGACGGTCAGCACCGCGGCATCGAGGTCCTTGCCCGCGCGCTGCATCTGCGTCATGGCGATCAGGCAGTTGCGCAACGGCTGCTCGGTATTGGCACTCGCCGCCTGAAACGCCGCGGGCACCGCGCTGCCGATGCTCATCAGCCGCACCACGCCATCGAGAAAGCCCGGCAACTGCGCCAGCAGGCGCTCGTTCATCTTTCGGGTGCGGTTCCAAAGCAGGAACGCAACGATCAAGACATACAGTGCTAACGCCGTCAGGGCAGAAAGCGTGCTCGACATCGCCCAGACCGCGAGCGAAATCATCAGCGCCGGGCCAATCAGCAGCGCATAAAAACGCCGGCTCGGCTCGATGTCGGCGCGGCGCAGTGCATCGTGCCAGGCGCGATTGAGCGAGTCGGGCACGCTTGCCGGCACAGGCTCCACATTCGGTTGATAACGCGCATTGATCTGCTCGGTCTGTGCGCGCACGAAGCTGCGCGACGCCTCACGCTCGCGACGGCGCACGGCCTCCGCCCACAGCATGAGCGATGCGCCCATCAGCAGCAGCGCCAGGCAACCAAACCAGAGCGTCATGCTAGACATGAAAACGGCCTCCGCCGCCGAATCCGGTCATCCCACCATCCATCCCGCCGCCCTCGCTGTTGCGCATGCGGGCCAGCTTGGGCGAATGCGGCTGCAGGCCAAGCGCCGTCCAGCGGTCGACCTCTTCGCCATCCGGGCCCACGTAGGGCTCGTAGCGGTACAGCTCCTGCGTGGAGATGATGTTGTCCCCGAGCCCCGTCACTTCCGTGATCGACAGGATGCGGCGTTTGCCGTTGGACAACCGCCCGATCTGCACGATGAAATCAATGGCGTTGGTGATCTGCCGGCGCAAGCTCACCTCACTGCCTTGGAATCCGGCAAAGCCCGCCAGCATTTCCAGCCGGTAGAGGCATTCGCGCGGGCTGCTGGCGTGAATGGTGCCCATCGACCCATCGTGACCGGTGCTCATGGCTTGGAGCATTTCCAGCACTTCGCCGCCACGCACTTCGCCCACGATGATGCGGTCGGGCCGCATGCGCAAGCTGTTGCGCAGCAGCTCCCGAATCGTGACGACGCCCGTGCCCTCGAAGCCGCCCGGCCGGCTTTCCAGACGCACCACGTGCGGATGGTTGAGCGACAGCTCTGCCGTGTCTTCAATGGTGATCACGCGCTCGGTCGTCGGAATGTGATACGCCATGGCGTTGAGCAGCGACGTCTTGCCCGAGCTCGTACCCCCGCTCACCAGGATATTGCATCGGGCACGCACAGCAGATTCGATCAACGCACCGATCTCTGCACTCATGGTGCCCAGGCCAAGCAGGTCTTCTGGCTTGAGCGGGTCCTTCCGGAACTTGCGGATCGACACCACCGGCCCCTCGAGGGCCAGCGGCGGAATGACCACGTTGATGCGGCCGCCGTCGGGCAGGCGCGCATCGACCATCGGGTTTGATTCATCCAACCGCCGCCCGATCGGTGCGAGGATGCGGCGCACGATGCGCAGCAGGTGGTTGTTGTCGGCAAAGCGCACCGGAATGCGCTCGAGAATGCCGTGACGCGACACGTACACGTCCAGATGACCGTTGACGAGAATGTCTTCCACCGCCGGATCGGCCAGCAGGTCTTCGATGGGGCCGAAGCCGGCCAACTCCTTGGTGAGCGCCTCGGCAATCTGCCGCACCTCCGTCTCGTTGACGGGGATGCGGCGCATGCGCGTGAAGCCTTCCACTTCCAGATCGACAAAACGCTGGATGGCCGTGCGCGACCAACGGCCGAACTCGGCGCCGAGTTCTTCGATGCGCGTCAGCAGGTGTTCGTGCGCGGCTTCCTTGATGTCCTGGAAGGCCTGCGAAACGGCGAACACGCCGTGGCCGGCGTCCGCCTGGTTGGAGAACTCGATGGGTTGGGTCATGTCGCGTTCCGTTCGGTGGTACCGATATCCAGTTCAGCGGCGTCTGCCGACTTGCGTTTGGAGCGCCCGCCAAAGCGCCCGCCCAGCCGCGCACTCACACCCGACACCCAGCTCGACACACCTGACGCGCGCTCACTCTGCTGCGCATAGCCGAGCGTCTGGGCAATCTGGGCAAGCGCGCGCACATAGGCATCAGTAGGGTGGGTCTCGGCCAGCATCGCGCCCTGGTTGGAGGCGATCACCAGCGCTTCGCGGCGGTTCGGCACGGTCAGCACCGAGGGAATCTCCAGCCGCTCGGCAATCTGCGCTGCATCCAACGACAGGCGCGTGTCGAACTTCGAAATGGTCAGGTGCAGGTGGTCGCGGTCAATTTCGCGCTTCTTGAGTTCCTGCATCAGCTCGGCGGCCGACACGATGGCGCCTACGCTCTGCTCGGTTACCAGCATCACGTCGTCGGCGGCCTTGATGATTTGCGCGATGAAGTCAATGTTGCCGAACCCGCCCAGGTCAACGACCTGCAGGTCGAAGAACGTACGCAGCCGATTGAGCAGGCCGAGCGCTTCAGAGAACGAAATGTCGCGCATTTCCGCCAGCGAGATCGGCAGCGGCAGAACGGCAAGCCCGTTCGGATGACGCGACAGCGCGGTCTGTACAAACACCTGGTCGAAGCGACGCAGGTTGCGCACGGCCTCGACGAAATGGAAATTGGCCTGCACGTTCAGGTACAGCGCGCCATCACGCAGCGGCTGCCCCAGGTCGAGCAGCATCACATCACTGGCCGACGTGCGGCGCACGAGCGTGGCCAGATTGGTGGCCAACGTTGTGGCGCCCACGCCAGGGCGTGCGCCCAACACGGCCAGCACGCGGCCGCGGCGGGTCGGCTCAGCCGATGCGCGCTCCGCCAGCAGGCGGCGCACCACGCGCACAGCCTCGGCCGGTGCGCCGTCCACATCGACGAAATCCTTGACCCCTGCGCGCAAGGCAGCCAGCATCGCGCGGCCATCGGCAGCCGAGCCCACAGCCACCAGCGGCAAGCCCGGAAACAAGCGCGTGAGTTGCGCGACCAGTTGCGTCGCCTCGTTGATGGCGTCGGCGCCCTCGCCAAGCTTCTGGTCGTGATCTGGCACATCAATGAGCGTGGGCGACGAGGCAAAGCGCACGAACACGACCTCGGGGTTCACTGCGCCAATCTGTTCGATGAACGCGTCGTGGCCGGTCGTCTCGGCCACCAGCACGCCCAACTCGCGAATCGCCCCCGCCAGCCAGCGGTGCACAGCTGCCGCCTGGGCGTCGCCTTGCATACCGCCACGCGCGCCGCCGTGCAGAAGGAAGTAATCCATGCCGGCCCCTTACTTCGAGAACCCGGGCATGGTGGCCGGATCCGCCACCCCCAGGGCAAACGGCCGCCACACAGCGTCGCCTGCGGCATCGCGATCCTGCCCGCCGCTCTGTCCCGGCAGCATCTTGTCGATCGGCGCATTGCGTGCCATCGGCTTGACCAGATGCGGCGTGACGATGATCACCAACTCCCGTTCTTCCTGGTTGTAGTTCAGGCGCTTGAAGAACGTCCCGATGATCGGCACGTCGCCCAGGAACGGCACCTTGTCGACGTTGGACAGCGTCGATCGGCTGACCAGCCCGCCGATGACAAAGCTCTCGCCATCGCCGAGTTCAACGGTCGTATCGGCACGGCGCGTGACGATGGCCGGCACCGTTGCACCATTGAGCGTGACGCCTCGGCTGAAATCCAGGTCGCTCGCTTCAGGCGCCACTTTCAGGGCGATGCGATTTTCCGACAGGATCGTCGGTGAGACCGTCAGCCCGATGCCGAACGGCTTGTACTCGATGGTGGTGGTACCCAGCGCTTGCGGCACGGGAATCGGAATCTCGCCGCCGGCCAGAAAGTTGGCGCTCTGGCCTGACAAAGCAACCAGGCTTGGCTCGGCCAGCACGCGCGCCATGCCGTTCGATTCCATCAAACTCAGGTTGCCAAAGAGCCCCTTGCTGACTGATCCGATCAGCAGGTTGAATGCCGAGCCGATCGGCATGGTCGACTCGGTCGACAACCCCGAAGAGCCGAATGTGTACTTGGTCAGCGATGAGGGGGAGAACGTGCTGAAGCTGAAACCGCCACGCGTGCGGCTAAAGGAGAAGCCCGCTTCCTTCAGCACCGTCTTGCTGAACTCCACCACACGCACGTCGACCTGCACCGTGCCCGGCACGTTCATCGAGGTGGTGTCGATGACGTTGCCGCCTTTAGGTTTTTCCCCGCCGCTGGCTACGGCGGCCGAGCGGCGCGCACGGGCAAGCGCGTAGACGTCTTTAGGCTGGCCTGACACGACGGCGCTATCGCCCTGCGCAACCACGGCCGGATCGCCAGGCAGAGGCGCCGCGGCATCCACTTGGACGTTGTAAGTCGTCGCAACGCCGCCCTGCGTCCAGACCATCACGTTGGCCGCGCCCGGCTTCTTCGCGATGATCAAAACGCTCGTGGCCGTACCGCGCCCCTTGAGCAGCAACGCATCGGCAATTTCAGGGTTGCCGATGGCAATGCGCTCGAGCGGTTTGCCCAGGCGAATTTCGCGCTGACTGCCTGTCAGGAGATGAAGCGTCTGGCCGGTCGGTGCCGTCTCGGCAAATGCGCTCGGCACGAAGGCGGCGCAGCCCAACGCGAGTACGCCAATCCAACCGCGAACCATGGCGGCATCAGTCATGTTGCTCCTCACGTTTTCCTGCGCGGATGATTTCTACGCCGCCGGTGGCGACCGTGTTGGTTCGTGCGGTCGCGCGCGTTGACGCCACCACGGGCAGCGGCGGCACCTGGAGCACCGGCGAGCGCCGCGCCGCGCCTGTCAGGCTGGCAAGCGATACCCCGGCCTGTGCCACGTCCATCGGATTGCGGTTGGCGGCAGCCAGCAGGGCTGCGTCCTGCGGCTTCACGGTCGGCTCGGCGTCGTCTCCGGGGTTGCGCAGCGCCAGCAGCAGGCGGCCGCTCTGATGTGCCATCGCCAATTGGCTGACCGCTTCCACCGGCACTGCCAGCACGGCCGTCTTGGCTTGATCGACCTTACGCGCGACCCCGGTGTTCTCGGGCTGCTTCTGCGCCCCTTCATTGACGGCCAGCGGGCCAAACGCCAGCACGCGCAGGTGCGGCAACAGCAGGCGCGCCTGGCTGTCTACGACCTCCTGGCCATCCTTGCGCATCACCAGGAACACATCGACGTAATCGCCCGGCATCACGCGGTTGCCCACGCCGATCACCTCGTCCACGTTGATGGCGACCGCCCGCTGCCCGGCCTCCACCTGCTGCGCAAGGCCCGACGACAGTTGCGAGGCAATCAACGGCACGCCGACGCCGACCGGCAGAATGGGTTCACGCCCAACCACCTTCGTCACGTCCGAAAACGCCTCGGCCGGATTGATGGGCAGTTGCTCGACGGCCAACTGGTCCGCGGTGATGGGCTTGCCCGCCTCAAGCGGTTTCGTGGTCACGACCACCGGATAGACGGTCTTGCCGTCTTTCTGCGCGGCGACGGGCGCCGGCGGGCGATGCGCCGTCTTCCATGCCACGGCGCCAAGAATGGCAGCCAGCAGCAACAGCGCGGCGGCGAAGATCTGGAGGTGTTTGCTGGTCATCTGGGCGGCGTGTCCGAGCGATCGATCAAGAGGGGCAGCGAACTGAAAAATGTCAGGAGCCAGGCACCAGTTGCACGACGGCTGAACCCGTCAATGTGTCCGGCGCGGGCAACAGCGGTATCGACGGCAGCAACGGGTTATTGCCGGAGGTCACGGGCAACGTCAGGACCACGCTCAGGCATTGCATGCCTGCCACGTTCTGGCAATCCACGAGCGGGGTGCTGTTCTGATTGGTCTGCACCCGTCCGGTAAGGAAGGTGGGGAGTACCGACGTCACGGCCGCATAGGCGGCTGCCACGCGTTGCGTGTTGGAAGGCTGATAGCGGAGCGCGGCGCGTGCGCCCTCTTCCGCCGCCAGGGTCAGCGCCTGCTGCATGGCGAGGATCATGCCGTAGTAGACGATGCCGAGCATGAGCACCAGCAGCACCGGCACAACGACGGCAAATTCGACTGAAGCCGCGCCGCGGCTGCCGTGCCGCCGGGGGCAGCGGACGCCATGCGTGCAGACTCTCGGGTGCATGCCAGCACCCTCCCGTTCCCGTTGCAATGTCGGCATGGCCGACTCCTTTCTTATAGGCTGGCCGCTTGGCGGCTCTTGTTCAACGCTTCAACTGTCTGAACTACATGCCCGGCAGCCATGGCATGCGCATCGCCTGGGGCACCCATGGCAGGCTCAGCAACCCGATTGCCATATAGGCGGCGTACGGGATGCCGCGGCGCCCTTCCTGAGCGGTGTCCCAACGCACGATCGCTGGGCACACGCGCATCACGATCCATGCAGGCGGCGACGACGCGTCGAACTGGCGTAACACCATGATGGCGAGCGCGTGCAGGCCGGAAATCATGCTCGAGACAAGCCATACGGCCACAAGGCCATGCCAGCCAGCAAGCAGGCCGACGACAGTGAAGAACTTCACGTCGCCGGCGCCCATCCAGCCAACCGCATACAGCGGCAGGAAGCAGGCAAATGCGATCGCCCCGCCGAGCCAGAAGTCCTGCCAGTCATAGGCAAGGTGCTGCACCCCACCGAACTCAATCAGAGCGACGGACAGCATTACCCCCGCGACGACGAGCCAGTTCGGCACCCGCCGAGCGCGGAAATCCAGCGTGATTGCAAGAACGGAAAGGACTACGACCCCTGCCCAGCCGGGCGTATCGACGTGGCCGTACCAGGTTGCTAGCAAGCCACGTTCTTGTTGACGGCTTGGCAGATAGACGCAAACACGCTCTCAAGCTTGGTACCGAGCGTGGACACGATCGTCACGATCGCTGCTGCGATGAGGCCAGCGATCATGCCGTACTCGACGGCAGTGGCACCTTGTTCGTCACGGATGAACTTCAGAATGGCGTTCTTCATGATCTCTCTCCTGTTTGCACTCGCCCGCGGATGTGTTGATCCCGACCAGCTTTCGGCGCTCCAACCTTAGCCAGTTCATATTTGCTAATAGCGAATTAAACGCATGGGGATTTACTGCGATGACACGACCAGCAAAAAAATCTCGCCGCCCGCGCCGTTCCACTAATGGAACGGAATTCAAACATCACCGAACGGAGTGTCCCGAACACGCCGGTGATCAACCGCACGCCCCCCATGGGCATTCATTTTTTGCGGCGTGTCACGTATGTCACGTAACACCCCGTAACGAATTTATAGGCGTGCGGCATCGCAAACAAAATAACTCAATTGAGGTACTTGCCTGAAATTAGAGTGAAACCTCTATTTAATGCCGTTAAAGATGCGCCAACCCTCTGAAAACTAATGGAAATCCCCTAATGATCCTAAGACTAGATCGATTATCCGGATGGGTTTCCCATTAATTCTCGGGGCCAGTCTGAACGCTCCCCATTTCTGTCCAGGCAAAAAAAGGATGCGCGAGCGACGGGAACACGCCCGCGCACCTTCAAGAGCACAGACAGGTACTGCTCAGTGCGCCAGGCTGCCAACGCCGCCCAGCAAATTGGTGACAGGGGCCAGCGGATTGCTGCTGCCCGATGCGCCGCCGGCCGCGCTGGTCGCGCCGCTCAGCAGGTTGGTGACAGGAGCCAGCGGGTTGCTGCCGCCGGCCGCGCCGCCCAGCAGGCCCGTGACGGGGGCCAGAGGGTTGGAGCCTCCAGCAGCGCCACCCAGCAAGCCGGTCAACGGAGCCAGCGGGTTCGTGCCGCCGGTGCCGCCGCCCACGCCGCCGAGCAGGCCTCCCAGCGGATTGCTGCCCGCCGAACCGCCGGTCGTTGCGACGCCGCCCACCGCCGCAACCGTGGTGCCGAGTGAAGTCACCACCGGGCCCAAATTCGAGACCACCGGCACGCCGGTTCCGGTGATGGTGTTGCCGGCACCCGCCACGCCGCCGCCAACGGTCCCCAGCAGGTTGTTCAAGGCCCCGCCCAGGCCCGTCGAATCGCCAATCATCTGGGTGGCGCCGCTGACCTGCGTGGTCACCGGCACGATGGCCGTGCTCAGTTGCTGCGTCACCTGCTGAACCGCGCCGGAAGACAGTGCGCTACCCAGCAACGTGCCGCCGCCGATCAGCGCTTGGCCGATCTGCTGAACGCCGCCGCCCACCGGCTGGGTGATCGGTGCGAGCGGTGCGCCAGAGCCTTGGCCGAGGCCCTGCACGAGGGAGCCGGCGCTTACGGTTGCCTGGCCGAGGTCCGTCACGACATTGCCGGTGCTGGCCACCGTCGTGCCGATCGGGTTGGGGTTCTGACCCATCTTGCCAAGCCCGGTCTGGATGCCGAGACCGAGATCGCTGACCGCTTTGCCCGTGTTGTCCACGGTGCCGCCGAGGCCTGCCTTGGCTTGGTCCGACAGGCCTGGAATGTTTGCGTTCTGGAGTGTCGAGCCCAGGCTGCTGACCGCCTGGCCGGTCGCCACAACGGTGTTGCCGGTGCCGTTTGCGACCTTGCCGACGGGGGTCACGCCCGTCGTGTCGCTCGGGCTCGGATTCGGCGAACTGCCGGAGCCGGAGCCTCCCGAAGAGCAAGCCGCCAGCATGAGAGCGGCAACAGCGCAGGCCAAGGGCGCAACGCGCATGGAGTGTCGAATGTGAGTCATGGTCCGTCCCCTTCTTGGAATGATGTGTCTTGATGTCTGAGCTCGGTATTGCGGACTGCGGGCCACATTCTGCAAATGGCATGCCAGGCGCAGTAGAAGGCGGATTCAGTTTTCAAAGGACGGCGTGGTTATTGGTTTTGTAGGCAGCGCGCCAGGTATTACCCGGCCCTGAACACAGACTGTTTCCCTCCCAAATCCGTGTTCCGAGCGTTACGACGTAACGTGACACGGGAACACATTCACCTCGAACATAACCCCCTGAGCAAACGTTTAACCCCCACTTTGGTGGGGTATGTAAATCCCATATTCGGATTAGTTTTCACAATCTCTCCATTTTTATTGAGCCAAGCGCAGCAAATTCCGAGAGCCCATTACGCAATGCGTAATAATGGCGACATGGCACACCGTTTGCAGAGTCCGGCCACCTCACATCGACAGTGAGACATTTTCCAGCTGACTAAAGCGGACTTTTAAAACGGGAGATCCATCATGAATAAGAACATCAAGTGCCTGGCCGCCACCATGGCAAGCCTGTTGGTTTTGGGTGGTTGCGCCAGCTCCGGCTCCGGGGACATGGGCAGCTCGCTGGGAGGCTCGAACGGCGGCGGCTCCAATAACAACGGCAGCGGTTCAACGCCGACGCCTTCGCCTTCGCCTTCGCCGTCGCCGTCCCCCTCCCCGTCGCCCTCTCCTTCGCCGTCCCCCAGCCCGACGCCGGCGCCCGCTCCGCTGACGCCGACTGGCGCTGTCCTCAACAATACGGGCGGCATCGTGACGGCGGCCGGCTCGACTGTGAGCGGCCTCGGCAAGACCATCGCCACCGCACCGCTGCCGTCGCAACTGAGCGGCGTGCAGACCGGCCTGGGCGGTGTGGTTGAAAACGCCGGCGCGACGGTTTCGGCGCTGGGCACGGGCGTACAGGACGGGTTGGGCAGCATCGGCCGCAACGCCAATCCGGTGGGCACCACGGTTTCCAGCCTCGGGAATGTGGTGACCGGCGCAGGCAACACGGTCACGAGCGCCGGCACGTTGGTCAATAACCTTGGCACTGGCCCGTTGGCGCCGCTGGCTCCGGTGACAACACCCCTGGCAGGCGTGGTCACGCAAGTCGGTCAAGCAGTTGCAAACGGGGGCGGCACGCTGGGCACAGCGCTGTCGAGTGGCCCCGTCGAGCAACTCACGCAGCAGCTGAGCACGGCCATCGTGCCGCTGACCTCGCAGATCACCAGCGGTACGCAGACACTGGGCGCGGCCACGGGCCTCGGGTCGCCGGCAAACACGCTGCTGGGCACGATCGGCGGCGCGGTGGCCAATGGCGGCACGACCCTCACCGCAGCGAACGTTCCGGTGGTGAGCGGCCTGGGTGGCGTGGTGACAGCCACGGGCAACACGGTTGCCGCACTGGGCGGCGTGGTGTATTCGCCGACAGCATCGGGCGGCAACCCGCTGGCTCCGATTACCGGCGCACTCGGCGGTCTTGGCGGCGCGGGCGGCTCCAATCCGCTGGCTCCCATCACAGGCTTACTGGGCGGCCTGGGTGGCGCGACGGGCGGCAGCAACCCGCTCGCCCCGATCACCGGCGCACTCGGCGGTCTTGGCGGCGCTGGCGGTGCCAATCCGTTGGCTCCGATCACGGGTTTGGTAGGCGGCCTGGGTGGCGCGACGGGCGGCAGCAACCCGCTCGCTCCGATCACCGGCGCACTTGGTGGTCTCGGCGGCGCGGGTGGCGCCAACCCGCTGGCGCCCATCACTAGCGCGCTGGGCGGCCTGGGTGGCGCAGCCGGCGGTGCCAGCAACCCGCTCGGCCCCGTCAGCACGCTCACGGCTCCGGTTGGCAACGTGGTCACCACGGTAGGCACGGGCTTGGCGTCGGCCGGCGGGGCCACACCGCTGGCGCCGGTCACTGGCGCGGTGGGCGGTCTGCTGGGCACGGTGGGCACCGCACTGGGCGGCACGCCCCGCTGATCCAGGCTCTGCGCTTCGGCGGACCAGCTATCACGCCAGTCCGCCGCTGTCACGTTTCAAACGCACTGATGCCGCGCAATGCGGCATCGTCATTGGGTTGGCTGCCACGCACCGACGCATCCCAGTATTTACCTGGGCCGTTGCGTCGCGTGAACGCTCCCTCTATGTGTCTTGTTGTAAAGCACCATGTCTCGCGGTTATCGTTTGATGCAACGCGCGGCTGCACGGCTTCGCGACACCACAAACGAAAACCACGGAGGAGACAGGCGTGCGGACCACCACCATGCGGTTGGCCCTGGCCACAGGCGTAGCACTGACCGGCCCGGCACTGAGCTGGGCACAAAGCAGCCCCAACCAAGGCAACCCGATCGACACGCTTCCCAAAGTCGATACGTCCCGCCCGCCCCAGCAGAAGATCCAGGTAGAAGTGCAGCGGCCGAACCCGGCGCTGGAAAATCTGCTCGCCACGCATCTCACACCGACCAAGTTCCAGATCGAAGGCGTCAAGACGCTACCCTTCCCCGAGGTGGCCGCGCATTTCGCACCCTTGGCCGGGCACGACATCACCGTCGCGCAACTGCTGCAGGCCGCGAACGATGTCACCAAGCTGTATGCCGACCGCGGTTTCCCACTCTCGTTTGCGTTTGTGCCGGCACAGACGTTTGAAGGCGGCGTCGTGCGCGTCACGGTGGTTGAAGGCTATGTGGCCCGCATGCGCATCGAGGGCACACCCGGGCCGCTGGAAGGCCGCCTGCGCGAAATCTCGCAGCGCCTGATGAATGAGAAACCCCTGCGCCGCGAAACCTTCGAGCGCGTGACGGGTGTGCTCGCGCTGCAACCCGGCGTGCAGATCACCGCGACCGTGCAGCCGCCCACCACCACCGATGGCGCGAGCGAGCTCGTGTTGAACGTGAAGCGCCAGCCGTACACGATCGGCACGGGCGTCGAATACCGCTCGCCGGGTGTGCGGGCAATCATCACGGGCACGCTCAATAGCGTGACGCCGCTGGGTGAGCAGATCACCGTCTCGACGCTGCAACCGCGCGGGTCCGATCACGAGACGTTCTACTCCGCAACCTGGGCGCAGCCGATCGGCACCGATGGGCTGCTTGCGAAGCTCACGTGGTCGCACTATCGCGGCATGCCCGAGAATCTGCCGCTGGAGCAACTGGGCTATCAATCGCGCTACCTGACCGACACGCAGCGGCTTGGGTTGTCATTGAGCTATCCGGTGTTGCTGTCGAACTCGCGCAGCCTGACGGTGACGGGCACTTTCTACGGCAACGACGACAAACAGCGCTATACGCCGCAAAACCCCGGTTTTGCTCAAACTGAACTGGATGCCAAGGTCCGCGTGGCCGGCGCCGAAGCGCTGTACACCGAGGTGAAACCCGGTGAAACGCGCCGTGCGTCGCTTGGCCTGTACCAAGGTATCAACAGCCTGGGCGCAGGCAAATCGGTTAACAACAACGTCGACCTGAGCTTCCTGCGCACGCGCATCACCGCCAGCGAAGCCCACGACCTGCCCCTGGGTTTTGGCGTGGTGGTGTCGGGTGCGGCGCAGTACAGCGGCGCGGTGCTGCCGTCATCGGAACAGATCAGCTTTGGCGGCCGCTTCTTTGGCCTCGCCTATCCGGCCGGTGAAGTGGCGGGCGATCGCGGCTGGGGTGCGTCGGTCGAACTCAATCGTGCCTTCCAGGTATCGATGGATTACCTGAAAACCGTGCAGCCCTACGTGCTGTACGACACCGCCAAGGTCTATTCAAACGCAAGTACGCTCGTGCATGATCAGCTCGGATCGATCGCGCTGGGTGTGCGCTTCTCCGATCGGAAGTACTACACGCTGGACCTCGCGATCGCGCGACCGGTCGGCGACAAACCGATCAATTCCAGCTCTCGCAGCCTGCGGTTCAACGCGGCCTACACCTACCAGTTCAACTGACACGCGCTGCTATCGTGAACATGTGAACGAAATTTTTATATTTTTTATATTTTCAGCGCTGAAAGTCGACCATACTCCCCTCTCAAGGGGGGGATACATCGCCGCCGGAATTTGGGAGCATCGAAAGCGGAATGTTAAGTTTTTCCAAAGAGTTGCCGATTACCACAGAAGTCGCGCAGAACAACAATAATCATTACAGCGACGGCGGCATCACGCCGCAACACGCCGACAGCAAGGGAATGCACTCTGAGCTGTCGCAATACGCACCGGGGGCCATCATGCTGCAACGTCTATCGGATGACGCAGAATTCCATCGACTCGTCGATACCATCTACGAGGCGGTACTCGAGCCTGCGCAGATGCCGATCGCCCTGGCCCTGCTCTCCGTCTACGCCGGCGCCGAAAGCGCACACTATTTCGTTTGGGATAAGCACACCGATACGCCGCGTCACGGCGTTTCGTCGGGCTGGTGCCAACACTGTCCGCAGCCGGGTCACTGCAACGCCTTCTGCCAGGACGCGCAACTGATCAACGCCGGGCAACCTGAAGAGACGCCGTCGGCCTCGATGACCCTGATCGATACGCCCGACATGTGCGTCACGATGCGTCTGCGCACGCGCGACGACGATCTGTCGGAAGTCAGCGCCATCGAGCGCGAGACACGCCTTCAACGCGTGCTGCCGCACCTGCAGCGGGCTGCGCGCATGCAGCAGCGCAATCTGGAGCTGAACGAACTCGCCGCACTCGGGATGGCCGGCCTGGATACGCTGGACTTCGGCGTGATGGTCATCGAGCGCACCATGCGCGTGAAATACGCCAATGCCTGGGCGCGCACGATGACGACGGGCGACGACCGTCTGTCGCTCGATGGCGGCCTGCTGCACTCAGCAGATCACACGCACGACGCTGCACTGCGCAACCTCATCGAACAGGCCGCCGGCTCGCTCGGCGTACAAGGCGCAGCCGGCTCGTGGATGTACCTGGCGCGCGATGGCCGCCCGGTGCCTTTCATTGCTACGCCCCTTGCGCCCTCCGATGCGATGCGCTCGACCTGGGCTTCGCCGCTGGCGCTGGTGCTGGTCGGCAACTCCGAGGCGCGCTCGGTCATGGACGCCGGCGTGCTCGCCTCGCTCTTCGGTCTGACCAACAAGGAATGCATCGTCGCGGCGCGGCTGGCCGCGGGCGAAACCCTGCAGGAAATTGCCGAGCGCGAATTCCTCTCGCTGCACACGGTGCGCGTGCATATCCGCGACATCCTGCGCAAGACCGGCACGCATCGCCAGTCAGAACTGGTGCGCCTGCTGCATCTGCTGCCCAGCGTCGATCTGGAACGTGCAGGTGCCGCCACCCCGACCGCGCGCAGGCGCGGCCGCCTGAACGCGTAAGTTCGCGCTCGATTCCCCTTCCTGCTTCGCCTGATTGCCGACGCCCAATCACGGGCGTCGAGCCATCCGCGTATACCCGGCTCACGTTTCGGTGGTTTCTGCCGATCTTTCAAGACAGGCGCGGCGCCGCATGCCTGCTTGATGCGAAGCGGTAGCCGCGAATGATCCCGACGCATTCTGTGAATAGCGCGCAACAAACGCACCTTTTCGCGGCCTGAAACGACAGGTTTTTGCGCTATCCTCGCCGCAAAACACAGACTAGGCGCTGGTCGTAGATCGGGGGGCCGCGCCGGATGCGCTCGCATGCATAACGATTTCCATATTGCGCTGCTGCTGTTTGCGTGGGTCAGCACGGGGCTGACCACGTTTGCCGCACTGGACGCTGCGACACGTCTGCCGGGGGGCTCGACGGTCGCAAAACGCCGCAACTGGCGCATTGCCTGCGCCACCATTCTTGGCATTGGGTTGTGGTCGGGGCTTTGGCTCGGCCAGCTTGGCCTGCATCGGCAGGTCGGCACACCCATATTCGCGCCGATTGCGGCAACGCTCATGACTGCGCTGGCTGCATCGCTGGCGGCTTTCTCCATCGTGCTGCCGGACACGTCGTCCTCCAATGGCGCACAGGCTCCGCAACGACGCAGCGTTGCCATGGGCGCCGTGGCGCTTGGCATCGGGTTGTTGACGATGGAGCTGTATCTCAATCGCCCGTGGGCGCATGCCGAGGCCTTACCGCTGCGCCGCGCCCTGCTGGGCTGGGGCGGCGGCACACTGGTGCTTGGCGCAGGCGTGTGCCTGGCAATGTGTATGGCGTTTCATATGCCACCCGCCCAGCGCCGCGCCGCCGTGGGTTTGCGTGCACGCGCTGCGGCCGTGCTGGCCACAACGGCTGTGCTGTCACTTGTGTTGTGGCCGGGTGCCACCGCATGGCCGGCAGATGAGTCGACGATGCATATCGTGCCCGTCATCATGCTCAGCGCCGGCGGTGTGTTGATCGCGTTGGGCGTGCATGCCGTGCTGATGATGCTTGAAACGCGCGTCGACTCGGCGCAGGCACACCTGGAAGCATCACTGGCGCGCGTGGCAAACCAAACGCCCCGGCCTCAACTCCACGACACGCTGACCGGCCTGCCGAACCGATTGCATCTACGCGAAGCACTGGAGGCGGCAATTCTGTCGTCCACGCGGCGCGGGCGTCCGTTTGCTCTCTTCTACCTGGATCTCGACAACTTCGGACAGATCAACGATCAATACGGCCGCAACGCGGGCGACCGCGTGCTGCAGATCATTGCAGAGCGCCTGCGCCAGACCATTCGCGGCGAAGACACCGTGGCACGCCTTGGCGGCGACGAATTCGGCATCCTCGTTGAAGGCCTGGCGCTACCCGAATCTGCCGCCACCATCGGCGACAAACTGCTGTTCCGCCTGCGTGAATCGGTGGAGGTGGACGGCCGGCGTCTTCGCGCGACCGCCAGCATTGGCGTAGTCGTGCATCCGCACAACGGCGCGACGGCAGACACGCTGCTTGAACATGCCGACACGGCCATGTTCGATTGCAAGCAGTCCACCGGCAACGCCTACCGCTTCTTCGAGCCGCGCCTGAACACCACCGCGCACCGCGTGCTACAGATTCAACGTGCGCTCTCGCATGCAGCGCTCAACGGGCAGCTCTCGGTGCACTACCAGCCGAAGTACGATGCACGCACCCAGGCAATGACCGGCGCCGAGGCACTGCTGCGCTGGAATCATCCGGAGCTCGGCCCCGTGTCTCCGGCGGAGTTCATCCCGCTGGCCGAGCGCACCGGCACCATCGTCGAACTTGGCGATTGGGTGGTCGAAGAAGTCTGCCGCCAGATCATGCATTGGGATGCCCTCGGCATGCCGCCGCAGCGCATTGCCGTCAACCTTTCGCCACGGCAATTCCAGCAACCCGATCTCGTGCAGCGTCTGTCGCAGATCCTGCATCGCTATCAGGTTGCCGCGCATCGGTTGATGTTCGAGATTACCGAGACGGCGGCCATGCGCGATGCCGGCCAGAGCATTGCCGCCATTCGTCAGATCCAGTCGCTCGGTTTCGAGGTGGCCATCGATGATTTCGGCACCGGTTATTCCAGCCTCAGTTATCTGCAGCGCTTTCGCGCCCAGCAGATCAAAATCGATCGCGCGTTTGTCTCTGCACTCGACGACAACCCGCCCGAGGCCGCCGCCATCATTCGTGCCATCTGCGCGATGGCGCACTCGCTGGACATGACGGTGGTGGCGGAAGGCGTGGAAACCCAAGCGCAAATGCAGGCGCTGGTGAACCTGCAATGCGATCAGGTGCAGGGCTATTTGCTGGCCTGCCCCATGCCGGCCAAGGATTTTCAGGGCTTGCTTGGAATCGAGTACGCCTGAACAGTCGAGCTCGAAAAGGCGGCACAGAAAATGCGCCGGTTTGATGCATTCGACACAACCTTTCAGCAACCTTTCACCTTCATATTCGGAAATATTAGGTGAATGGCAGATGCGATTGCCGAAGCAATGAAGCAGTCACATAAGAAAGGAATTGTGTCGGGATTGCGTAGAGAGTGCGCTGCATCGATTGCAATACAGCCCAATGGTTTTGCAATGGTTCATATGTTTACGATTTCGACACACCCCGCAAACGCCCGCCACATAAGGGTTTGCGCAAAAGCGGCGCAGCAAAAGAGCCACGCCGTTGACATGAGGTCTTAACGAAATTCAATTCTCACCTGCAAAGTCGTTATAATGCCCTGGGCTACGGGGAGCGTGCCCATGTTTCAATTGCAATGTTGAGGAATCCATAATGCCGACTTACAAGGAAATCGTTCAGAAGATCTCTGAACTGCAGCGCCAAGCCGATGAACTCCGGGCAAATGAACAAGCAACGGTGATTGCTGAAATCAAGCACAAGATCGTGGAATACGGCCTGACCGCCGAAGACCTCGGTTTTGGCGCCAAGGGCGCAGTGGCCTCAAAGAAGGCTGGCCGCAAGGTGCCGGTGCGCTACCGCGACAACAACGGCAATACCTGGACGGGTCGTGGCAAGCGACCGGGCTGGCTGGTAAAGGAGTTGTCGTCGGGCCGGAAGATGGAGGATTTTCTGGTTGCCTGAGCAGCGCTTTCAGCGCAGCATTCCGAGCCCGCACAAAGAGGCGCGCCGGAAACCACAAAAGAGAAAGGCCGGCGAATTTGCCGGCCTTTTGCATTTCTGCGTGACAGAGGTCAAGCGGGGTTATACCTGGAAACGCCCCACTGCCGTGCGCAGCAATTGCGCCTGCTCTTCCAGGGACAGCGCTGCGGCCGCCGCCTGCTCCACGAGCGCGGCATTCTGCTGCGTCACTTCGTCCATCTGATTCACAGCCTGGTTGACCTGTTCGATGCCGGAACTCTGCTCGTCAGACGCCGCGGAAATTTCGCCCATGATGTCTGTGACGCGCTTGACGGCGGTCACCACGTCCTGAATCACCACACCGGCCTCTTCCACCAGCGCCGAGCCGTTCTGCACACGGCCCACCGAATCGCCGATCAGCTCCTTGATCTCCTTGGCCGCACTTGCTGAGCGTTGCGCCAGGCTGCGCACCTCGCCTGCCACCACAGCAAAGCCGCGGCCTTGCTCGCCCGCGCGCGCGGCCTCGACGGCAGCGTTCAGCGCCAGGATGTTGGTCTGGAAGGCGATGCCCTCGATCACACCAATGATGTCGGCAATCTTCTTGCTGCTTTCGTTGATGCCGGACATGGTCTCGACCACGCGCCCCACCACCTCGCCGCCCTTGACTGCGATATCCGACGCGTTGACGGCCAGCGTACTTGCCTGACGCGCGTTATCAGCGTTCTGCTTCACGATGCTCGTCAGCTCTTCCATGCTCGACGCCGTCTCCTCCAGCGACGAGGCCTGCTGCTCGGTCCGCTGCGACAGGTCGGCATTGCCGGCGGCGATCTGCTTGGTGGCGCTCGCAATGGAATCCGCCGAATTCTTGATGTCGCCAATCGTGCCGGTCAGTTGCTGCTGCATCTGCGACATGGCGAACAGCATGCTGTCGCGGTCGCCCGAGCGGGTTTCAACTTGCACAGCCAGATCACCCGCGGCGATGCGGCCGGCAATATGGGCAGCATAGGCCGGCTCGCCCCCCAACTGGCGCTGTAGGCTGCGGGTAACGGCCACGACCACCACCGTCATCAGGAAGCCGACGCCAAACAGCAGCCCCAGCGCCTTGACGAGCGAGGCGCGGAATGCGGTCGCGATGTCGTCCATGTAGGTGCCCGTGACGAGGCACCAATCCCACGGCTGGTAATACAGCACGTAGCTCTTCTTCGGCTGCGGTGCCTCCGCGCCGGGCTTCGGCCATAGGTAATCGACAAAACCGCCGCCGCTCTTGCCCGCGCGAGAGATTTCCTGGAACAGATGATTCCCTGCCGGATCGGTAAAACCCGACATGTCCTTGCCGTTCATTTCGGCTTTGATCGGGTGCATCACCATCACCGAGTTGGTCTGGTTAATGCTGAAGTAGCCATCCTTACCGTAGCGGATCACCTTGATGCGCGCGAGGGCCTGGGCGCGCGCTTCGTCAGCGGTAAGCTTGCCGTCTTGCGCCATCTGTCCGTAGTCTTTGATGATGCTGAATACGGATTCACTGATGTTCTGCAAGTCGCGCTCGCGTTCTTCCAGACGGAGGGTGCGGGTTTCCCAGGCGCTCCACAACGTGATCAACAACAGACAAAGCCAACTCAGGACGAGCGGCAGCCACAGCTTCTGACGAAGCGTGAGTCGATTCATCTTCCTTCCCTCCAAGCGTTTCTTGTATCCGCGCATGGCACGCATGCCGTTTGCGGCGCTCCCCTGGCGCGATTACACGCGCTCTGCTTGAGCTATCGAACACAAACGCGAAAAACTTGAGTAGGACATATACTCAAGCACCCGTTCGCCAGCGAGAACGGGAAAGAAAGAAAACGCCTCAGCGCAAGGCGTCAGGATTGATGCTCGGAAGCGTGCCGCCTGTGGAGGTTGTAGCGGGCACGGGCGTTGATGTCGATTCCTTTTGCGATGCGACGGCTTCTGCGGCGGGATGGTCGACGGGTGTCCATGACTCCCACAAACCATGACGACGAAGCGTTTCAGGTGCTTCGGCAGCGATCGAAGCTGCTGACACGGCAACTTCTGACGAGGCTGCTTTTGCAGTCACCTCAATATGCGACCCTGCCATGCGCACGGCATGGCCACCGGCGTCTCGCACTGCGACCCCGTGCGCAGCGATCTGGCGATAGCTCCCATCCTTGTGCCGCATGCGGAATTCAGCCACGTATGCGGGCGTGTTGCCGTCAACATGTGCTTGGATGCGATTGAGCACCATGGGCAGATCATCCGGATACACGAGGCGGAGATACTCGCTCGTGCTTGGGCCAATCTCCTTCAGCGAATAGCCGAGCATCCCGGCAAAGCGGGCGGAAAACTGCGCGGCACGCGTGACCAGATCGAACTCCCAAAGGCCGACATCTGCGCCGTCGAGCAGCAGTTGATGACGTGCAACGAGTTCTGCTTCGCGGCGGCGGTAGCTCTGCTCCAGGTCGTTCAGCGCTTGTACGGTTTCCTTGCGCAGACGAATTTCGCGCGCCGCGATGGCGGTGGCAGTGTCGCCCGTAGCGCGGTCCCGATAGCCCAGCAGCAACGCAGCCAGCACGGTTGCAACCGCGCCAATCACCAGCAATAACTGCAACCCAGCGGGCGCATTGCCCGGCGTGGCGGAAAGCGGTGAAAACGCGCCTGCAAGCGACGCCGTGTACACGGCATCCACCGTCAACGCGATGCCAAACAGCACGCTCAAAAACAGACTCACGCCGGGGCGACGCACCGCCACCCCAGTCGCCCCCGATCGTGCCGAAAGCGCAAACTGCAGCGCCGCCGCACACCCCATGGCCGACAGCACCATGACGATAGCGAGCAGCCCAGCGTCTTCCCAAGCCGTGGCGCTGAAGCTTGTCACGCCGGCCAGCAGCAACACCGCGATCGGCCCGCTTACGCTCAGCAACACGCCAAGCAACATGGCGCGCATCAGACCTGCACGGCCGCCCAGCACACACCACAATGCCGCAACGGCCAGGCTCCAGCAGAACGAAGCCAGCGTCATCACAAGCACCGCGTTGTTTTCGTGCAAGGGCCAGTGCGCAAGCAGCGGCAGCAGCGGCACCGCCCACAGCCCAACCGCCGAGAGCAACGCCGTCATGACCAGCGGCACGCGCGTGCGCGGGGCCATCGCGCTGCGCAAGTCATCGAGCAACCGCAGCAGCAAACTGCCCGCCGCGCAGGCCACAACAAATGGCAGCAACGCCGGCAACAGTGCATGCGCCAGCGTACGGATCAGGTGAGCGATGAACGCCTCATCCACGGAGGGGCGTCTCCAGTTGGTTCGGGCACTTCAATGAATCAGCCACGGGTTTGAAAACCGTCCGGATTCATGCTCTGCCAACGCCAGGAGTCTTCACACATGCGCTCGATGCCGTATTGCGCGCGCCATCCCAAGAGCAAGGCCGCCAGTGCCGGATCGGCATAGCACGCTGCGATATCGCCGGGGCGCCGATCCACGATCTGATACGGCACCGGCTTGCCGCTGGCGCGCTTGTAGGCTTCCACGACTTCCAGAACCGAATATCCACGGCCCGTGCCGAGGTTGACGGTAAAGCCGCGGTTGTCACGGCGCAGCGTGTCGAGCGCCGACAGGTGCCCGCGCGCCAGATCCACCACGTGGATGTAGTCGCGCACGCCGGTACCGTCGGGCGTGGGCCAGTCACCCCCGTAAATCGAGAGCTTCTCTCGCTTGCCGACCGCCACCTGTGCCACGTACGGCATCAGGTTGTTGGGGATGCCGCGCGGGTCTTCGCCGATGAGGCCGCTGTGGTGTGCCCCCACCGGGTTGAAATAACGCAGATAAGCGATTTGCCAGGCGGCGTTGGAAATCTCCAGATCGCGCAGCACCTGCTCACCCATCACCTTGGTCTGGCCATACGGGTTGGTGGCCGACAGCGGAAACGATTCGGTAATCGGCACGGTATGCGGATTGCCATACACCGTTGCCGACGAGCTGAACACGAGCTGGCGCACATTCGCATGCGCCATGGCCGCGCACAGCGTGACCAGCCCGCCCATATTGTTGTCGTAATAGGCCAGCGGCTTCTGCACCGATTCGCCCACCGACTTGAGCGCCGCAAAGTGGATGACAGCCGAGATACGCGAACTGGCAAACAGGTCGTCAAGCAAGCGGCGGTCACGCACGTCGCCCTGAACGAACTTGGGTGTCTTGGCGGTGATTTGCTCGATGCGAGACAGCACAGTCGAGCTGCTGTTGCAGAAGTTGTCGAGGCCGATCACCTGGTAGCCCGCGTCTAGCAACTCAACCCAGGTGTGCGAGGCGATGTAGCCGGTAGCGCCGGTCAGCAGAATGGTTTCTGTCATGGGGTGCGAGGTATCGAGGAAGGAGAGAGCTAGCGTGCCGGTTTGAACCCGGCATCGTCGTTCTACGCTGCGCCGACCTGCTCCGCAGCGCGCAAAACAGCGCGATCATAGCAAAGCCCGCCAACGGTTCGCGGGCTGTTGAAGCCTGACTGCCCACAAAGCGGCACTACCGCTGGCCATCGGGATGCGCGGCGGCCTGCCACTCAGCATAGGCCGCGCGCAGACGCCACGCCGAAGTCGCATCGCGCAGGCCCAGTGCGTACCCCACCTCAGCAGGGTCTGCGCCTGCGTCGAACAGCGCGGCGGTGTAGCCGTTGCGCAGCGTCTGCGGCGACAGCCGTTCGCTGCGGTGCAGCAAAGCCGGCAGCGCAGCCAGCCATGCCTCCACCCGCCGGTACACCGACGCCGCGTGCATGACCCGCCCGCCCGCATCGGCGACGAACACGCGCTCGCCCGGCACCTCTGCGTGTGCGCGCACCGCCAGCCAGGCGGCCAGCGCGGGGCGCGCAGCTTCAAGCACGGGCGCCTTGTACGACGGGCCGCGCGGGCGCTCGACGGTGATTGACTCCAGCGCCTCATCAACCTGGCGGAGCAGCAACGATTGCACCTGCGCGACCTTCAGCCCCGCGCCATGGCACACGGCTACGAGTGCGCGGTCGCGCGCCAGCTTGAACGCGCTGGCGTTGGCGGCGGCCTCGCTGGCGTGCGCTCCCACCTCCAGTGACGCCTCGATTGCCGCACGTTCAGCCAATGAAAGGAACGTGGTCGGATCGTTCTCACCTTCGGCCAACTTCTGCTGCACCGCAGAGCTTGCAGGGTTGTGCGTACCAATACGTTGTTGTTCGATCTGATGGAAGACGCGCTCGATCAGGCGCGCGTAACGGTAGCGATGCAGCTTGGTCAGGCCCGATTCGTCGAGAAAGGCAGCGATGTCGCCGGCACTCCAATCGGCCAATGCGCGCTGGTGCGACTCGGCCCAGCGCAGCCATTTGCGCCACATTGCGCGATATACCGTCGCCGACGATTCGCGATAGCCGCGTGCGGCCAGCCAATGTTCGAAGGCTTGCGCGGGCCGCTCGGCCCAGTCTTGCAGGCTGGGCTGGAACAGATCCGGAATGGGCGTGGCGGGCGGCGTGAATGCGGTCAATGCGGTAGCGGAAATGCTGAAAAACGGCTGTGGGCGGACCGGGGGTGTGGCAATTCGCGTATCCTGCCGAGCGTAACACGCAGCTCCTGTATCCCATTGCGGACCCCATCGTGAAGAAAACCGACCTCGAAAAACTCAAGGGCCTCAAGATCGCCAACAATCTCAAGCGCGACGCCCAGCGCACCGGCAAGCCCGGCCAAGGCACCGGCAAGGCGATTCCCCAGAACAAACTGCTGAAAGCGCTGCTCGGCAAGCCAACCGAAGACGACCCGAAAAAGTCGGGAAAATCCTGACGCGCACACCACACATCTAGAACCCCGCCCTGTTGTTCCAACGGGCGCTTGGGTGCTACCGTCCGGCGCGTTTCCACATCATCGCAGCGCCTCCTCCTGCGCCGGACATGCCCTCCTCCCCTTATCCCCACCTGCTTCAGCCCCTCGACCTTGGCTTCACCACGCTCAAGAACCGCGTGCTGATGGGTTCGATGCACACCGGGCTGGAAGATGGCAACCACTTCGACCGGCTGGCCGCCTACTTTGCCGAGCGGGCGCGCGGCGATGTCGGGCTGATGGTCACGGGCGGATTCGCGCCCAACATTGCAGGCTGGACCAAGCCCTTTGCCGGGCGCCTGGCCACACATGGCGCGGCCCGCCGCCACCGCACGGTCACCAACGCCGTGCACGAGGAAGGCGGCAAGATCGCCCTGCAGATCCTGCACACCGGCCGCTATGGCTACCACCCGTTCGCTGTCGCGCCCACGGCGCTGCGCTCGCCCATCAGCCCGTTCACACCGCGCGAGTTGTCCGCGCGCGGCATCGAGCGGCAGATCCGCGCCTTCGTGCGGTGCGCGCAACTGGCCCGTGAAGCCGGCTACGACGGCGTCGAGATCATGGGTTCCGAGGGCTACTTCATCAACCAGTTTCTCGTCACGCACACCAACAAGCGCACGGACGACTGGGGCGGCAGCTATGCCAACCGCATGCGCCTGCCCGTGGAAATCGTTCAGCGCACGCGCGAGGCGGTCGGCAAGGATTTCATCATCATCTATCGCCTGTCGATGATCGACCTGATCCCCGACGGCAGCTCGTGGGAAGAAGTCGTACAGCTCGCCAAGGCCGTGGAGCGCGCGGGCGCCACCATCATCAACACGGGCATCGGCTGGCACGAGGCACGCATCCCGACCATTGCGACGAGCGTGCCGCGCGCGGCCTTTGCATGGGTGACGAAGAAGATGAAAGGCGAAGTCGGCATTCCGCTGGTGACGTCCAACCGCATCAACACGCCGGAGGTGGCCGAAACCGTGCTGGCCGATGGCTGGGCCGACATGGTGTCGATGGCGCGCCCGCTGCTGGCCGATGCCGATTTCGTGCGCAAGGCCGCCGCCAACCGGGCGCAGGACATCAACACTTGCATCGCCTGCAACCAGGCGTGCCTGGATCACGCGTTCAAGGCCAAGATTGCGAGCTGCCTCGTCAACCCGCGCGCGTGCCATGAGACCGAACTCGTCATCCGACCGACGCCCGCCAAGCGGCGGTTTGCGGTGGTGGGCGCAGGGCCTGCGGGCTTGTCGGCAGCCATCACGCTGGCCGAACGCGGGCACGCGGTCGATCTCTTCGACGCAGCCCAGGAACTCGGCGGCCAGTTGAACATGGCCAAGACGATTCCGGGCAAGGAAGAATTTCACGAGATGCTGCGCTACTTCAAGCGCCGGGTGGAGGCCACCGGCGTGACGCCACGCCTGGGTGCGCGCGTGGATGCGCAGCAATTGCTGGCAGCCAACTACGACGAGATCATCATCGCGACGGGCGTATCGCCGCGCAACCCGAAGATCCCGGGGCAGGACCATCCGAGCGTGCTGTCATACATCGATGTGCTGCGGCATCGGAAGCCGGTGGGCAAGCGCGTGGCGATTGTCGGCGCAGGCGGCATCGGATTCGACGTGGCGGAATTCCTGGCGCTCGATGGCCACTCGCCCACGCTGGATCTGCAAAGCTGGCGCGCCGAATGGGGCGTGGGTGATCCGACCGAAGTGCGTGGCGGTGTCGATGGCATCCGGCCAAAACCGCAAACACCTGCACGCGAGATCATCCTGTTGCAGCGGCGCGCCGGCAAACTCGGCGGCGGCCTGGGCAAGACCACCGGCTGGATCCACCGGACGAGCTTGAAAAACCTGGGCGTGCGCATGGTCGGCGGCGTCAACTACGAGCGCATCAGCGACGAAGGCCTACTCGTGAGCTACGGCGAAAAACGCGAAGCCGCCGAATGGCTGCCAGTCGATTCCATCGTGCTGTGTGCAGGGCAGGAGCCGCTGCGTGAACTGGTCGGGCCGCTGCAGGCGGGCGGAGCCAAGGTGCACGTCATTGGCGGCGCTGACGAAGCCCTCGAACTCGATGCCAAGCGTGCCATCAACCAAGGCACCCGCTTGGCCGCATCGTTATGACGTATCGGTCACGCGCCATATGAAGGTTTTGCATCACGTGGCCGTTTTTACAATCTGACCGCCACCGCCAAACCACCGCGAATGCCGAAATGACAACGGCTGGCGCGGTCGGCCCGGTTCTTGCGTGAAAAGGCGCATCACGCACATTCACAAGAACCGGTTTGCCCAAGAACGTCTCTCCTCAGTCTTCTGCCAACGCCGCTCCGCTGCCCTCACTGGACCTGGGCCGGACGGCTTTCCTGCTGGACTTTGACGGCACGCTCGTCGACATCGCGCCGCAGCCCGATGCCGTGCATGTCTCTGCGCCGTTGCGTGAAACGCTGGCCGCGCTGCACGCCGCAAGCGGCGGCGCATTGGCGATCATCAGCGGCCGCACGGTGCACGACGTGGAGTCCCGCCTGTCTCTGCCCGGCCTCGTCATCGCCGGCGTGCACGGCGCCGAACGCCGTTACGCAGACGGCGGCTTCGTGCGATTGAGCACCGACGCCGATGCACTCGCCCGGCTGGAGCGCGAGCTGCGCGCCGAACTCACGCAACTGTCGACACAGTTTTCCGGCGTGGTGCTGGAGAGCAAGCGCATCGCTTTTGCCCTGCATTACCGCCACGCGCCAGAGGCCGAGAACGCCGTGCTGACGGTGGCTGACCGCCTTGCCCGCCGCTATGCCGACCACGTGCGCCTGCAGGCCGGCAAGATGGTTGTCGAACTCAAGCCGCGCGGCGCCAGCAAAGGCGATGTAGTGCATACGCTGATGACCGAACCGCCATTCATGGGCCGCACCGTGCTGTTTGCCGGTGACGACCTGACCGATGAAAGCGCCTTCGATGCCGTCAATGCGCTGGATGGTTGGTCGATCAAGGTGGGTGCGGGCCCGAGCCAAGCGCGCTGGCGCGTGCAAGATGCCGCGGCATTGCGAGCATGGCTGGCAACGCTGACTGCCCCGGCCAAGCGAGGTGCGGCATGAGCCGGCTCGTTGTCGTCTCCAACCGTGTTGCGCCCGTTACCGAGGGCCAGGGAACCGCGGGCGGCCTGGCCGTCGGTGTGTTCGATGCGCTGCGTGAAACCGGCGGTATCTGGTTCGGCTGGAGCGGCGAAACCGCTGCCACTGTTTCGCACGAGCCGAACATCGTCACCAAGGGCAACATCACCTATGCCACCGTCGGCCTGAACCGCAAGGACTACGATCAGTACTACCGCGGCTTTGCCAACGCGACGCTGTGGCCGATCTTCCACTACCGCGTGGACCTCTCACGTTACGAGCGCCAGGAGTACCACGGCTACCGGCGCGTGAATGCGCAGTTCGCGCACCAGCTCAAGGCACTGGTGCAGCCCGATGACATCCTCTGGGTGCACGACTACCACCTGATTCCATTTGCTGCGGAGTGCCGCGCGCTGGGGCTCACCAACCGCATCGGATTCTTCCTGCACATTCCGTTTCCATCACCGGAAATCCTGACGACGATTCCGCCGCATGAAGACCTCATGCGCGCGCTGTGTTCGTACGATCTGGTCGGCTTCCAGACCGAGACCGATCGCGTGGCCTTCTACGACTATATCGAGCGGGAGGCGCGCGGCTACATCGAACAGAAGGAACAGAACGGCCCCGTGCACGCCTACGGCCACACGCTGCGCGCCGAGGTCTACCCGATCGGCGTGCATCCGGACGAGATTGCGCAGCAGGCCAAGGCGTCGCTGGCACGGCGCAATCCGTTCACGCGGCATGCGAACCCGCGCGGCGAGCGCATCGCCGGTCAGGGACAAGGTCAAGGCCAACAGCCCACGAAACTCATCATGAGCGTGGATCGGCTCGACTATTCCAAGGGGCTGCCCGAGCGTTTCCGTGCGTTCGAGCAGTTGCTGGACGATTTTCCGGACCATCGCCGCCACGTGACCTTCATCCAGATAGCACCAACGTCGCGCCAGGATGTGCAGACCTATCAGCAGATCCGGCAGCGGCTGGAGGCAGAGTCGGGGCGGATCAACGGCAAGCATTCGGAGCTGGACTGGACGCCCATCCGCTACATCAACAAGCAGTACGAACGGCGCGTGCTGATGGCGCTCTTCCGCAGCTCGCAGATCGGCTATGTCACGCCGCTGCGTGATGGCATGAACCTCGTTGCCAAGGAATACGTGGCCGCGCAAGACCCGGAAGACCCGGGCGTGCTGGTGCTGTCGCGCTTTGCCGGCGCGGCGCGCGAGTTGGATGCCGCATTGATCGTCAACCCGTATGACACGCGCGGCATGGCCGAGGCGCTGAACCGCGCATTGACGATGCCGCTGGAAGAACGCAAAGCCCGCTACGCCCACATGATGGATCGGCTGCGCGCGGCCAACCTCACCATCTGGCGCGAGCGGTTTGTGGCCGATCTGCGCAACGCGCCGTCGCAGTAGTCAAGCGCCTGCGCTGCCAGTGCGCGACATACGCTCGGAGGCTTCCGATAAGTCTGAGGAATGGCAGTGCTGGGGCGACAGCATGTCAGCCAGTACGGCATTCATGCGTGCCCAGTGCGAACCGGGCCAATAGATACGCCGGCAGACATCGCACGTGCTAAAGAGGCGCTGGCGCTCGCGCACGCGAGGCGGCACGCTGGCGGAAGCCTCTTCGGCGCTCAGCATGCGCAGCGGCACATTGCATTCAAGACAGCGTGAGAACGGCCTGGCCACATCGGCCAGCCGCAGGCGCGTCACGATTTCGCGCATCTGCGCCTGCGGCTCGCGCGCGCGGATGAATGCGCCCCGGCGGATGCCGCGCCGCTTGAGGAGCTCACGGTCACGCGAGAGCACGATCCAGTCTTCGCCCAGGGCCAGCGCTTCGATGGCCGCGTCGGCGTAGTTGTTGTCGTAGGCGGTGTCAAAACCCGCCATGCGCAGCAGCCGAGCCGTGGCCCCCAAGTGAGCGTCGCACAGAAAGTGCAGCGGCGCGGTCGGCAACAGGGGCTCCACGGCTGAGACGGCAACGTGCCCCCGGCCGGGCAACATGGCCTCCAGACCCATGGGTGCGCCATCCACCAGGACTTGCCCAACCTCCGTGTGCGGCACGCCAAGCGCCTCGATGGCGTGCTTGAGCGTGGCGCCCTCTGCCCAGGCGCGCACAACGGGACGCCCGCGCAACGCCATCGGAAGAAGCGGCGTCAGACTGGAATCGAACGTGAGGACGACAGTTTGCATGCCTGCCACGATACTCCCAACCCGACATCGGCGCGCTCACACGGCCGCGCTGCAAGCGTTCTGCCGGAGCTTGACGAATAAAAATGCGGCGTGACCGCTAGAGTCACGCCGCAAACAGGGAGGAGGAGAAATTCAACTGGTGCGCGGTTTATGCGCGCGAGGCAGCGCCGCCATTCGGGTAGCTCGCATCGCCATTCCACGACAGGTAGCCATACGTATCCGCCTGGCGATCAGCGCCTTGGCTGTATGGGTCGAAGCGATCGTTCTTCCACGACAGATAGCCGTAGGTATCGGCCTGGCGGTCGGCGCCTTGCGTGTACGGATCGAAGCGGCCCGCTTGCGTAGCGGCCGGCGCATCGAAGTTGGGCTGGATGGAAGCCGTTGCGGGCTGCGACAGCAGCGCGGCGGAAGCCGACACGGTGGCCACCATGGCCAGGAGAGCGCGGCGGGAGAAGGCGGAGAAGAGGCGGGAGTTCATGATCTGTTCCTTGTTCGTTTGCGCTCGTTGTTGCGCTTGGAGGGCAGAATAGATCGTTGCTCCCGTCTGATAAATGCGGCTTTGCAGAAATAACTGTTCAGGCGGCGCTAACAATCTCCAGCCGCGGATGTTCCTTGAGCTGCAGGCACGGGTGGTCGGCAAACAGCGTCGCCACCCAGTCCACGAACACCCGCACCTTGGGCGACAGGTGCCGGTTGTGCGGATACACCACCGAAACGGGCACCGGCTCGGAAATATGGTCCGGCAGCACCTCCACCAGCGCGCCCGACATCAGGTGCTCGTACACCAGGAAGCGCGACGTCTGCAGCAGACCCAGGCCGTGCAGGCCGCACGCCACCGCAGATTCGGCATCGTTGACCGACACCATGCTGCGCACCTTGTGGATTTGCTTCTGCCCGTCGATCACGAAATCCCAATCCATGCGGCGGCCGTTGCGCGCAGAGAAGTAATTCACCGCCGTGTGGTCCTGCAGGTCTTCCAACGTCTTGGGCGTGCCGAAGCGCGCAAGGTATTCCGGCGACGCGCAATTGACCATCGACAGCTGGCCGATGCGGCGCGCAACCAGGCTGGAGTCCTGCAACTCGCCGCCGCGCACGGCGCAATCCACACCTTCCTGCACGAGGTCGACCGTGCGATCGCTCATGCCGATCTCCAGCTGAAGATCGGGGTACGCCTCGTGAAAATCGCGAATGCGCGGCACAAGCAACCGTTTGCCAATCGACGCAGGCACGTCGATGCGCAAGGTGCCGCGTGCCCCCGATGCGCTTTGCGAGAACGCGGCCTCCGTCTCCTCCAGATCGCCGAGCAGACGCACGCAGCGCTCGTAATACGCAGCGCCATCGGCGGTGACATTCACACGGCGCGTGGTCCGGTGCAGCAGGCGCACGCCGAGATGCGCCTCAAGGCTTTGCACCAGGTTCGTCACCGTGGCGCGGGGTAACTGAAGGCTGTCGGCAGCCTTGGTGAAACTGCTGGCTTCCACGACACGCGTGAAAACCTGCATGGCCTGCAAGCGATCCATCTGCGGCTCCTTAGGGACGGACTCCACGGGGCGGGCGCACTGCCCGAATCAAAACGGGCAATGCGCCGGACCTGTGGAATCAAGGGGTCTGCTCATGCTCATGCTCGAGCGCATGCACGCGCTCAGAGCATGCGGCGCGATCAGGAAGGCGGCGACTACGGGTTTTCGCAGTGCAACAAGATCGGCCTCGAGCTAGGACACTTTGTAGCACAACCGTAAATATTGATTGTTCGGCTGCAACTAATAGTGATGTCTGATTATAGGCATTTATCCGCGTTCGTCTAATCACCATCATTCAGCCCATCGATATCCGGGTTATCCGCAAAGGTAAGCCCCGCCTGACATCATGGGTTCTTCTCCACCGCGCCTCGTTGTTTCGGATCGTTCGCTCACCAGCGATGCGGCATCGGCCGCTGTTCGTCCAGCACGACCGTACGCAACGCCCGCCCCCGCAAATGTTGCACTGAATAACAATTTGCGCGGCGCAGCATCGACGCTGCCTGAGCAAGCTTCTGCGTGCAAGGAAACGGCTGGCGCGGTGCCGTTGCCGCGTGAGGTCACGGCCGAAGATTATTGGACGCAGGGCTACGCCAGCCGCATCCGCCTGCGCGTGTTCCGCCCGGAAACGCATGCCGACGATGCCGCCGCGCCGCTGCGCCGCCCGGGCGTACTGTATCTGCATGGCGGCGGTTTCGTGCGCGGCTCGATCGATGATGCCGATGCGCCGGCGCGCCACCTGGCCGCCACATTGCCGGCGGTGGTGGTTACGGTCGGCTATTCGCTGGCACCCGCCGCGCCCTTTCCTGCCGCACCCGAAGATGTGTACGCCGCGCTGTGCTGCATGGCCGACCATGCCAACGCGTGGGGCATCGACCGTCGCCGCATCGCAGTGGCCGGGCATGACGCCGGCGGCAACCTCTCTGCGGCGCTGACGATGATTGCGCGCGACCGTGGCGGCCCGAATCTGCGTGCGCAAGTCCTGATCGCGCCGATGCTCGATCCGACCATGGCGCGCATGCGCCCCGACCACCTGGCCGACGCCGACAATTCGGCCGAAGTCTGCGCCGATTGCTATCGCCAGTACCTGCCCCGCCCGACGGAGCGCGTGCACCCATACGCCGCGCCGGTGGAATCGCGCCGCCTGCAGGGCCTGCCCCCTGCCCTGCTGCTCACCGCGCCGCAAGACCTGCTGCGCACCGAAGCCGAGCGCTATGCCGCGTGCCTGATTGAAGCGGGCGTGGCCACACAGGTCGTGCGTGTGAACGAAGCCTGCCATGACTCGATTGCCATGAGCGCAGTCGCGCAAGACGAGATGACGTGCTTCCTGCGCTGGCACCTCGGCATGACGCGGCAGGCGGCAGCACCTCGCAAACGCCGTCCGCGTGCGGACCGCAAGGACCGCACCTCCATTGACCCGACCGGGGAGACGCCTGGCTGAACCCATACAACAAGAAACGGAGTGCGAGGCCGCCCGCGTATTTCTACGCTGCGGCCAACGCGCTTTTATCCAGTCTTTTTCTCTTTGCTTACCCAACAAAATCGAGAGAGTCATCATGAGCCTGTCCAAACGCACACTCGCCATTTCGGTTGCCGCCGTGCTCGGCGTTGCAGCCGTGGGCACCTACGGTCTGGTCTCCAGTGCCGGCGCATCGCAGCAGCCGGCCGCCGCGCCTGCCGCCACGCCGGTGGATGTGGCGCCGGTGCTGGCCAAGAACGTTTCCGAATGGGACGAATTTTCCGGCCGCATCGAAGCCGTTCAACGCGTTGAAGTCCGCCCGCTGGTGAGCGGCACCGTCACCGCCGTCCACTTCAAAGACGGCAGCATCGTCAAGAAGGGCGACGCGCTGTTCACCATCGACCCGCGCCCCTACGCGGCCGAAGTGGCCCGCACGCAAGCCGCGCTGACGGCCGCCAAATCCCGCGTGGCCTACACCACGTCGGAGCTGGACCGTGCGCAGAAGCTGGTGGCCGACAACGCCATCGCGCGCCGCGAGTTTGAAGAGAAGGAAAACGCCGCACGCGAGGCGCAAGCCAACCTGCAAGGCGCCGCCGCCGCGCTGGAAGCCGCCAAGCTGAATTTGGAGTACACGCATATCGTGGCGCCGGTCGCGGGTCGCGTGTCGCGCGCCGAAATTACCGTCGGCAACATCGTCTCCGCCGGTGGTGCTGCGCCGGTGCTGACCACGCTGGTGTCGGTCTCGCCGATGTACGTGGCGTTCGATGCGGATGAACAAAGCTACCTGCGCTACTCCGCCAAGGCGGCGCAGGGCGCGAAGACGCCGGTCTACATCGGGCTGGCCAACGAAGACGGCTACACGCGCGAAGGCGTGATCCAGTCCGTCGACAACCGCCTGGATGTGCGCTCGGGCACGATCCGCGTGCGCGCCACGCTGGACAACGCCGATGGCCGCCTCACGCCGGGCCTGTACGCCCGCGTGCGCATGAGCACCGGCGCACCGCACGACGCCATCCTCATCACGGACAAGGCCATCGGCACGGACCAGGACAAGAAGTTCGTCCTGGTGGTGGATGCGGCCAACAAGACGAGCTATCGCCCGGTGGTGCTGGGCGCCTCCATCGACGGCCTGCGCGTTGTGAAGTCGGGCCTGAAGGCCGGCGAGCGCATCGTCGTGAACGGCATCCAGCGCGTGCGCCCGGGCGACGCCGTGGCGCCCAACACGGTCACCATGGATAGCCTGGTCACCAAGCGCGTGGTGCTGCCGGGTGCACAACCCGAAGCGCCCGCAGCACCGACCGAAGCCAAAGCCGACGCACCCGCTGCGCCTGCTGCCAAGGCCGAGGCCGAGGCCAAGCCCGCCAACGCCAAGACCGCCGCCACCGCGCAACGCCTGCCGGCCGACCGCGCTTGATTTGCGACTGAACCTCATCGCTCACAGCCATGAACTTCTCTAAGTTTTTCGTGGACCGCCCGATCTTTGCGGGCGTGTTATCCACGCTGATCCTGTTGATCGGGATCATCTCGATCTGGCGATTGCCGATCTCGGAGTACCCCGAGGTCGTGCCGCCTTCGGTGGTGGTGCGCGCGCAGTTCCCGGGCGCCAACCCGAAGGTGATTGCCGAGACCGTCGCCTCGCCGCTCGAAGAACAGATCAACGGCGTCGAGAACATGCTCTACATGCAGTCGCAGGCCAACAGCGACGGCAACCTGACCACGACGGTCACCTTCAAGCTGGGTACCGACCCGGACAAGGCGCAGCAGCTCGTGCAGAACCGCGTGTCGCAGGCGCTGCCGCGTCTGCCCGACGTGGTGCAACGCCTGGGCGTGACCACCGTCAAGAGCAGCCCCGACCTGACGATGGTGGTGCACTTGCTGTCGCCCAACGACCGCTACGACATGACGTACCTGCGCAACTACGCGGTGCTCAACGTCAAGGATCGCCTTGCACGGATCAGCGGCGTAGGCCAGGTGCAGCTGTTCGGCTCGGGTGACTACTCGATGCGCGTGTGGCTCGACCCGAACAAGGTCGCCGAACGCGGCCTGACGGCCAACGAAGTGGTCAAGGCCATCCGCGACCAGAACGTGCAGGTGGCAGCTGGCGTGATCGGCGGCTCGCCGTCGGTGCCGGGCACGGACCTGCAACTGTCCGTCAACGCACAGGGCCGCTTGAAGACCGAACAGGAATTCGGCGACATCATCCTGAAGAGTTCGCCCGATGGCGCTGTCACGTACCTGCGTGACGTGGCCCGCATCGAGCTGGCTGCGTCGGAATACGGCCTGCGCTCGCTGCTGGACAACAAGCAGGCGGTGGCCATTCCGATCTTCCAGGCGCCAGGCTCCAACGCGCTGCAGATTTCGGATGACGTGCGCAAGACGATGGCCGAGCTGAAGGAAGACTTTCCCGAAGGCGTCGACTACCGCATCGTTTATGACCCGACGCAGTTCGTCCGCTCCAGTATCGAAGCGGTCACGCATACATTGCTGGAAGCGGTTGCGCTTGTGGTGCTGGTGGTGATCCTGTTCCTGCAAACGTGGCGTGCGTCGATCATTCCGCTGCTGGCGGTGCCGGTGTCGATCATCGGTACGTTTGGCCTGATGCTGATGTTCGGCTTCTCGATCAACGCGCTGTCGCTGTTCGGCCTGGTGCTGGCGATCGGGATCGTGGTGGACGATGCCATCGTGGTGGTGGAAAACGTCGAGCGGAACATCGCCGAAGGGTTATCGCCACGCGAGGCCACGTACAAGGCCATGCGCGAGGTGAGCGGCCCGATCATCGCCATTGCCCTGACGCTGATTGCCGTGTTCGTGCCGCTGGCCTTCATGACGGGCCTGACCGGTCAGTTCTACAAGCAGTTCGCGCTGACCATCTCCATCTCGACCGTCATCTCGGCCTTCAACTCGCTCACGCTGTCGCCGGCGCTGGCCGCCCTGCTGCTCAAGAGCCACGATGCGCCGAAGGATTGGCTGGCCCGCACGATGGACAAGGGCCTGGGCTGGATCTTCCGTCCGTTCAACCGCGTGTTTGGTGCGGCATCGGAATCGTATGGCCGCAGCACCTCGCGCGTGATCGGTCGCAAGGCCGTCATGCTCGGTATCTACCTGGCGTTGATCGGTGCAACCGCGCTGCTGTTCAACAAGGTGCCGGGCGGCTTCGTGCCGATGCAGGACAAGCAGTACCTGGTGAGCTTCGCGCAACTGCCGGACGGTGCCTCGCTTGACCGCACGGAAGACGTGATCCGCCGCATGTCCGACATCGCCCTCAAGCACCCCGGCGTGGAAAGCGCCGTGGCGTTCCCGGGCCTGTCGATCAACGGCTTCACCAACAGTCCGAGCGCCGGCATCGTGTTCGTCACGCTCAAGCCGTTTGACGAGCGCAAGGCGCCCAACCTGTCGGGCGGCGCCATCGCGGGGCAACTGAACCAGCAGTACGGCGCGATCAAGGACGCCTTCATTGCTGTGTTCCCGCCGCCGCCGGTGCAAGGCCTCGGCACGGTGGGTGGCTTCAAGCTGCAACTGGAAGACCGCGGTTCGGTCGGCTACGAGCAACTCTTTGCCGCCACGCAGGCCTTCATGGCCAAGGCACGCAAGACACCTGAACTGGGCCCGTCGTTCTCGAGCTACCAGATCAACGTGCCGCAGTTGAATGCCGACCTTGACCGCGTGAAGGCCAAGCAGCTTGGCGTGCCGGTCACGGATGTGTTCGACACCATGCAGGTGTACCTGGGCTCGCTGTACGTGAACGACTTCAACCGCTTCGGCCGCACGTATCAGGTGAAGGTGCAGGCAGACGCGCCGTTCCGCGCCCATGCAGAAGACATCCTGCAGTTGAAGACGCGCAACACCGCCGGCGACATGGTTCCGCTGTCTTCGCTGCTGCGGGTCTCGCAAGGCTTCGGACCGGACATGGTGGTGCGCTACAACGGCTACACCGCTGCCGACATCAACGGTGGCCCCGCGCCGGGCTTCTCTTCGGGCCAGGCGCAGGCGGCGGTGGAACGCATCGCGCATGAAACGCTGCCCAAGGGCGTGCGCTTCGAGTGGACGGATCTGACGTATCAGCAGATCCTGGCCGGCAACTCGGCCGTGTGGATCTTCCCGATCTGCGTGCTGCTGGTGTTCCTGGTGCTGGCTGCGCAGTACGAAAGCCTGACGCTGCCGCTGGCCGTGATCCTGATCGTGCCGATGAGCCTGTTCGCCGCCATGCTGGGCGTCTGGCTCTCGCATGGAGACAACAACATCTTCACGCAGATCGGTCTGGTGGTGCTGGTGGGGCTGGCGTGCAAGAACGCGATCCTGATCGTGGAGTTTGCGCGCGAGCTTGAGCTGCAAGGACGCACCATCGTGGAAGCCGCCATCGAGGCTTGCCGCCTGCGTCTGCGCCCGATCCTGATGACGTCGATCGCTTTCATCATGGGCGTGGTGCCCCTGGTGGTGTCGACCGGCGCCGGCGCGGAAATGCGTCATGCCATGGGCGTGGCCGTGTTCGCGGGGATGCTGGGCGTGACGCTGTTCGGCCTGTTCCTCACGCCGGTGTTCTACGTGCTGCTGCGCACGCTGGCGGCACGCCGCGGCCAGCGCTCGGAAGATGCACCCGATCGTGATCTGGACCTGGATGGCGCGCTGCCTGTGCCGTCGACCCAGCACTAAGGTCAACACTCATCAAGACATCGCTATGAACGCGTCGACACAACAACAAACGGGTCCGGCCACGCGCGCCGGCCGCTGGACACCGCTGGCGCTGGCCGCCGCGCTGTTCCTCGCGGCCTGCTCGCTCGCCCCGACCTACGAGAAGCCGGACGTTGGCACGCCCAACGCCTTCAAGGAAGCAGCGCAAGCGACCGATGCACCGCTGGCCGCAAACGAGCAAGGCAAGTGGAAGACCGCCGAGCCCGCCCTGCCCGCCGACGGCGCGTGGTGGAAGATCTTCAACGATCCGACGCTCGACAAGCTCGAAGCGCAGGCCGCTGAAGCCAGCCCCACGCTGGCCGCCGCCGCCGCACGCGTCACGCAAGCGCGCGCCTTCGTGCAGGCCAACCGTGCATCGCTGTTCCCGGAACTGGATGCGGGCTTCGGCCCGACGCGCCAGCGGGCTTCGGCGGCATCGGCCGGCTTGCCGGTCGGCGCGCCCGTGCAGCCGCAGACGTACTGGCGCGCGCAGTCCACGGTGGCGTATGAGGTCGACCTGTTCGGCCGCGTGCGCAACAACATCGATGCCGCCGGCGCCGACGCCGAACGCGTCGAAGCGCTGTACCGCGCGGCCCGCCTCTCATTGCAGGCCGACGTGGCACAGACGTACTTCAGCCTGCGCACGCTGGATGCAGAAGAGGCGTTGCTGGCTCGCACGCTGGTCGGCCGTGAAGAGGCGCTCAAGCTGGTGCAGCGCCGCTTCAACACGGGCGACATTGGCGAACTGGACGTCGCCCGCGCCGATGCCGAACTGGCCACGGCACGCTCCGACCGCATCGGCGTGCAACGCCGTCGCGCGGTGCTGGAACATGCGCTCGCAACGCTGCTGGGCAAGGCACCGGCTGATTTCACGATGGGCGCAGACCCGCTGCAATCGGCCGAAGTGCGCGTACCGGCCGGCCTGCCCTCCGCCCTGCTGGAACGCCGCCCCGACGTGGCCGCCGCCGAGCGCTCGATGGCTGCTGCCAACGCGCGCATTGGCGTGGCGCGTGCGGCGTTTTTCCCGCAACTGCAACTCACGGGCGGCTTCGGCTACGAGTCGCACGACATCGGCGACCTGCTCAAATGGGGCAGCCGCACGTGGATTCTCGGGCCGCTGGTCGGCACTGCGCTGTCGCTGCCCATCTTCGACGGTGGCGCCCGCAGCGCCGGCGTGAAGCAGGCGCGTGCCGCGTATGAAGAGAACGTTGCCAACTACCGCGAAAGCGTGCTCGTCGCCTTCCGTGAGGTGGAAGACAACCTCTCGGAACTGCGCCTGCTGGCCGATCAGGCCAAGGCCCAGGACGACGCCGTGCGCGCCTCCACGCGCGCCGCGCAGCTGTCCCGCACGCGCTACAACGCGGGCTCGGTCAACTACCTGGACGTGATCGATGCCGAGCGCAACATGCTGTCCGCCGAACGCATCGGCGTGCAACTGGCCGGCAGCCGCGTGAACTCCACGGTGGGGCTCATCAAGGCACTGGGCGGTGGGTGGGGTGATCTGCCGCCGGCGGTACAGCCTAACGCGGCCAATGCGGCCAATGCGGCCAAGCCCGCAACGGTGGCACAGCAGTAAGAATTTCTCTCCTCTCTCTCTGGAAAGCGAGATCTGCGCGGCTTCGGCCGCGTTTTTTTTGTGGACTGCCTGCGATCCACAGTCATGTCATCTTCGCGCAGCGCCGCGCGACATTCCCGCCCGTCACGGGAATGCGTCAATCTGTTGTTACTGGCTGTAGCCGCGCCGCTCTATGGCGGCTAACACGTCCCACGTCTGCGGATCAACATCGCGCCCGCCGAGCGACATCGATACGTAGGCATCAATCGCATCCACAAAGCCTTTGATGAAGGCCGGTGGAAATGACTGCGTGGAGAACACCTGAAGTTGTTCGCGCAGCATGCCCGGCCGGCATTGGCCGTGTGTGCACATGGCGGTGCGCGTGCGCTTGAGATACGCCTGCGCTGCGATGGCGCCGTTCAGGTAGGTGCGGTTCTTGGTGAGCCGCCCTGTGTCGGAGGACGTGGGCGCTGGGCTCGGTGGTGCGGGTGGAGAGGGGTAGGACGCGGGGCGCGTCGCGTCGGAAATCGGCATAGGAGCCTCCTTGGGATTGAAGGAGCCTCACCATCTCGGCGCTAAACGAGGGTGGCGGGCCTGACGATGGTGTTAGCGACCCGGTCCCAAGGAAACCGGTAGACCCGAAGGTCTCACCATCCGGCCCGCCAAAGTAGGCGCGAACGGAAGCAGCAGTGCGACTGCATGCAGCAATCGTCCGCCTTGGTGTTTCAGGTCGCTAAACCAGGCTGCCGTTGGTGCGGCAGCGGGCCGATTATAGCGGCGCAGGCGCCTTCCAAGTTCCGATTCCGTCTATCAGGCTCTGAAGCGCAAGGGCCGTGCGCGCACCGGGCATTCCGCTTCGCAGCGCGCGAAGACCAAACCTTTCGGAAGCAAACCTGACCCCTAACCCACCGTCGTTGCCCCGCAGACTGCGGAGCGCCGCAGTTTTCGGTGCGCGCATGGGTCCTAAACATTCGATTTCCACAGTCCGAGAGCGGCGCGCGACCATCAAACAGTGGCGCACGACCCTTGGAAGGTCAAACGCGGCCCAAAAACATTCGCCCCATCGGACCTCCGAGCCCCGAGCCCCGCCCTCAAACCGTCGACGTTGTCCAGTTGAGGCCGACGCTCGAGTGTCTGAGGCTCGATGGCGGGTGTCGGAGGTCGAAAATTTCGACCTCCGACTGCGGAATGCGAGTGTTTGAGGCTCGCATTCCGCCCGCAGAGGTTCACGTTCGACGGTTGGTGGTCCACGTTCGAGCCATAAGGGCCCGTGACCGGCAGTTCAGCTGCGTCTTTTTGCCCCCTATCAGAGCTTGATCTTCGTTTCCAGGAATTCGAGGTACTTGGGATCGTCTTCGAGAAAGATGTCCAAGCCGCCGCCCATATAGGCGCGGGTCAGTTCATCAGCCGCCTTGTCGAAGTTGCCCTGCTCGTAGTAAAGCTGGCCGAGGCGAAGATGGATGTACGGATTGCCCAAGCCCTTGGGACACTGCACGGCGTTGTAGAAGCACTTGAACGCCTTGTCGAAATTGTTCGTGCGGAAGTGGACGTCGCCAATGGCGACATAGATCCAAGTGGCGGCTTCCCAGTCGAGCGGGTTGTCGGGCAGCAGGCGTAGTGCGGCGATGTAGTGCTGTTTGCCGGCGTCGAGGTTCCCCTGCTCTACCAGTTCGTCGCCTTGCTTACAGAGGTCGGTGATTTGCGCGTAAAGCGCATCCGGAAGTGTCTTGCTCATGCTGTGTGTGCTCTAGCTCTAATCAATGTCGTCAATGCTGAAATAGCCGGCCTTTTCCTCCGGCGTTGCCGGTGAGTCATAGGTCGTACCCATCTTCGCGCCGTTACTTCTGTTGATACTCTTAGGCTCCAACTCGTAGTTCTTTGGATCGTTCATGAATTCGCGCACTTCTGGCGATCGAGGGCCATAGTAGCGCCCTTCCGTATTCCAATAATCCACGGCCGACTGTTTGTGGCCCATGTCTGTTTGATCGATTGGGTACCATTTTCCATCCGCACCGAGAACCTCCCGCCCGTCGCCCTCCCCCTTCAATGTGCCTTCCTTGCGCATCCGGTCCTGTACTTCACGCCCGACCGGCGAATCCTTTGAAGGCGTCGAACCCATGTATTTACTGCGGTTCGACATGCCATCGCCGTTCATTCGCTGCCACCGCAAGACATCCGGGTTGGAGGGTGCCGGCAGCTTTGCATAGACCTCCCCGTTATCGCCCACCTTGATCTCAAGAGGCTTGCCGTTCAACGACTTCGAAAGCTTAGCGGCATCCTCGACTGACAACCCCATCTCACGCAATGACTTGTAGTTGGCATAGCGTTGTTCGCACACCGCCAACCCAAGCGGATCCATCTCCCGCAACGGGTTCTGCACATAGCCCTGTGTACGGTGCCCACCGCGGATGGCGATCGGGTCAATGCTGAGATAGCAGCCGCTGTCGGGGTCGTAGTAGCGGTTCAGGTTGTAATGCAGCCCCGACTCTTCGTCTGCCCACTGCCCCGCAAAACGCAGACTGGTGTCGGGGGCGGCTTCTGCAGCATGTGCCTCTTCGCTGATCCGCCTGCCCCACAGGTTGTAGCGGGCAGACCAGACCTTCTCACCTGTGTCCCGGTATATCTCCAGCGGCAGGCCGGTGGGGGCGTTGAAGATCGCGTACATCTGGTCGCCGCATTCCTGCGCCAGCGGTGCGAAGCTCTCTGGCTCGAAATGCCAGGTCGTGACAGCGCCCGTTTGCCCATCGCGGCCGCATTCGCACCGTTCAGCCAGCGTGTAACCGTCCCACAGGAAGCGCTGCGCGCGCCCGGTCTCGACATGCGTCTTCTCAATACGCCGGCCGAACGCGTCGTAGCGGTACATCCATGTTTCGTTGGCAGGCGTGTGAACTTCGGTCAGGCGGTTCAGGCCGTCCCAGGCGTAACGCCATGTCCGAGGGTGTTCGCCGGGTTGCTCGATGGTCTTTTCGACGACGCGCCCGCGAGCGTCGTAGCGATAGTGGATATGCCCCGCCTGAACGGGCAAGCCACCTGCTAGGTAATCGTGTCGATCGACGGGACCTCTACGGCCATGCGCGGCAATGTTCCGGGATACATCGTAGGCATAGTGCTCTGCGGGCTGCCGAACGCTATCGAAGGCGGTGACCTGTCCGCGCGCGTCGTGCGTATACACGAAGCTGTCTGCATCGGTATCGATCTGGGTCAGCTGCCCCGCAGCGTCGTAGCGGAAATGCTGACGCGTCAGGCTCTGCAGCGCTTCGACAGGGTTGACCGGCAGCGCGTCAAAGGCCGCACGGGGGCCGGCCGTCTGGCGCTGCAGGCGGTCTACGGCGTCGTACTGCCGCTGCAGAATGAATTCACCGGCCTGCCGACCCGTTTCGCGGCCAAGCAGATCCCGCTGGATGGTCATGCCGCCAACCTGCGTCAGGGCGCCGAGCGCATCGTACTCATAGCGTGTTTCCCGATGCGCGGTCTTGCGCGCCTCGCGCCGGCCCCGCGCGTCGTAGGCATGTTGGAGGCGCTGGCCGTGCTGATCCTCCTCGATCAGGCGGCCCCTGCTGTCGTAGCGGAAGCGGATGACGTGCGTGGACTCGCTTTGCACCGCGGCAGCGGTCATGCGCCCCGCCGCGTCGTACCGGTAGACGAGTTTGACGTCGCCCGCGTCGATCGCCACAGGCCGGTCGCCCGCGTCATATCGATACAGCCAGACACCGCCGTCCGGCCACGTCTTCTTGACCACCCGCCCGGCTGCATCGCGCTCATAGTGTGAGACTCGGCCGCCCCAGTCGATCTCGGTGACAAGCCGCCCAGCTGCGTCGTAGCGGTACTCCCACACCTCACCGCGCGCATTGACGATCCGCACCGGCCGCGTTGCATGATCGTACTCAAAGCGGGTGGCATGGCCGGCGGCATCGGTGGTGCTTGTCAGCAGATCGAACGGACCGTAGGTATGGCGCGTGATCCGGCCCAGCGGATCGGTGTTCGCCACCGCCAGCCCTTCTGCGTTGTAGGCGGTGCGATGCATGCTGCGGTCCGGCAGTGTGGTCAGCGCCCGGTTGCCGCGCGGATTGTCCACGCCGGCGGCGTAGTCGTGACGCGTCACGTTGCCGTGCGCATCGACCTCTTCGAGCAGGCGCCCAAGCACATCGAAGCGTGTGCCCTGCTTCGCGCCCGTGGGCAAACGCGTGCTGATGAGCCGAAGCTGTGCGTCATAGTCGAAGCGGGTTTCCTGCTCTCCCTCGACCGCCCGCAGAAGCTCACCCCGTTCACCGTACCGATAGCGTTTGACCTGCCCATCTGGTTCGGTGCGTGCCATCAGCCGATGCTTGTCGTCATACTCCATTGCCACGCGATCGCCGTTTGGCTGCACCACAGCCGCAAGGCGACGCTGTGCGTCGTACTTGAACAGCGTGGCGCCGCCGGCGGCATCGCCCATGCTGGCCAGCCGGCCCTGCGTGTCGTATCCAAAATCGGTGCGCCGCCCGAGCGGGTCGGTTTGAGACGCCAATCGGCCAAGTTGCCACTCGCGTTGAATCACATGCCCAAGCGGGTTCACCTCGCGTGTGACCAGTCCTTCGGCGTTGTGGGCGTAGAGCCATTCACCATCGATATCGAGCACACGCGTGACGCCGTCCTCATAGACGAAGCGGCCGGTGTGGTAACCCTCGCGTGTGCCGGTCTCGACCACGCGGCCGAAGCTGTCGTAGGCGTAGCGAACCTCTGTCTGGTCGGCGTCGCGCCAGCTCGTCATCCAGCCGTGCGCCTCGTAGGTGTAGTGGAACTCACCATGCTGGAAACTCGACACCTGCGCGAGCATGCCGCCTTCATACAGGTAGTCGGCCAAACGTCGTGTCTCTCCCGACTCTTCGAGCAAGGTAATGCTGGACACCGTGCGCAGCGCGCCCGGATACGTCAACACAAGCGCGTAACCCGTCGTGTGTCGCAGCTCGGTCAGCCGGCCATGGGCGTCGTACTCGAACGCGATGGCATTGCCGCTCCAGTCCTCGATACGCTCGATGCGCGATACGGCGCCGTCGACCAATGGTGCAAACCACAGGATATGGCGCGTTTCATCGTCAAGGACGCGAGGTGCGGTTCGCGTGCCCTCCAGGCGATAACGTGGTTCGCGCAAGTTGATGCCGTTGAGATCGGCATCGGGGGCCTCAAAGGTGATCGTGAGCCCACCACCATCGAAGAAACGAACGAGGCGGCCTTCATCCAACCGCAAGCGCTGCGACCAGTTCGTCGACCACCTTGGACCAAGCAGGCCCTCGTCATCCGAACGCGTGCGGTAGCGCCGCGTGAGCACTAGAGGCAGAACGCCGGGAATCGACACGTCTGTGCGGATCTCCACCATCTCGCCGGTCGCCACGTCGATTGGGTCTTTGCAGTTGGTGGCGGTTTCGTCTTTGACGCCATCACGTTCGGCCGACTTGTTCGGCTCTCCCGGCGCCTTGCCGCCGATCATGCCGCCCAGTTTGGCCCCAAGCAGCCCACCCACGAGACCCGCAAAGAACTCCTCGCCGGCTGTCAGCTCGGGGTTCTTCGGCCCGAACTGCCCGGTGGTCTTGTCGATCAAGACGCTCTTGCGCCCAGAGTTCACCTTGCCGCTGCAATGGCTCGAATGGCCGATGCGCACAAGCGGCAACTGATTGACGGTGATGGTGAGACTGCCTTCGACCAGCGGCTCAGGCCCGGGGTGCTTATCGCAAGCGATGATGTCCGTCACACGCGCCGCGGCTTTGCCTTCGAAGGTGACATTGCCTGAGCCAGACGCGATCTTTCCGCAGTTGCTGCCCATGCTCTGGCTGGCTGCGGCCAAACCGCTTCCGAGGCTCAGGCCACCTGCCATACAGGCACCCACGATCACCGCACCGGCCAGCCCACCGGTCGCCACCGTCGCGGCAACCGCGGCTCCAATGGCGACCCCGATTGCGAGACCGGCCACCATGCCCCAGAAGCCCGATGAATGCGCGATGTCGTCACCCACGCACGCCGGGTGCGGATCGCCCTTTCCGATGCTCAAGCCCAGCTTGTCGCCAAGCCATTCGGCGCCTTTCTCAACGGCGCCGGTGACACCAATCTTGCCAAGCAGCCACGCACCGCCCAGTGCCACCACAGCGGGCACGGCGGCCAGCGCTGCGGCACCTGCCGCAGCCGCACCGGTCGCGCCCGCAGCGGTTGCGGCGGTGCCAGCGGCGTACGCGCCATAGCCAACGTCGGCGCCCAACATGCCGTAGTTGGCGCCGTCCACCCACTTCATCTGCGACTGCTTTTTCGCCTCGCCGTCTTCCAGGTTCTGAAGCGCGGCCAAGCGCTCGTCGGCGGTGCCGCTCGGCCCGGTGGGAGTGCTCGGTGTGCTTGGATCTTGATCCGCCATGGCAGCGCTGCGCTCAGGCGGGTTCGTTCAGGCGCAGGCTCTGCACCACGCCTTCTACCAGCGTCTTCTGGCTGGCGCTCAGCACACCGGGCGCAGTAAAGGTGAGCATCAGCACCTGCTTGCCGTGCTCCACCATCGTCAGCAACTGCTGCAGTGGCCGGCCGTTGTTCGACCATTTGTATTCGTGCGCATACGCTGCGCGGCCGGACACCGTGGTTTCGCTGCTGCTCACCGCTTCATAGTCGGGCACCTGCTTGGCGAGCTTTTGCAGCTCGCTGGCGGCGTACTCGCCAAACTGCATGCCCCATGGCAGACGCTCGCGCGTGACGACAAAGCTCACGCCCTCCGTGCCGGTCGAGGCGGAGACGAACACATTCATCGTCTTGTCGATCCAGTCCGGTGGGAGCAACAAGGAACCTTCCTGCATCTGATACATGGTGTCAGCCGTTATCCGGGTTGATATGGGTATTGGGTGCCTGGATCTTGATCTCGGCCGCATCCAGCCGGATCGTGGATGAGCCCTTGTGCAGCTCGATCGCATCGGCCGTCATGTGGATCGACGTCCCGCCGGCACCGCCCACCTTGATCCACAGTTCCTTGGCCTCGATCGTGTGCACACCGGCGGGCGACTTCTGCGTGGTGTTGCCTTGCGTGACCGTGTCCGTCAGATCCCCCACCGACACCGTCGTCTCGTAGTTGCCCTTCGATACCGTGAGCGTTTTGTCGCCCGTGCTCACGGTCGTTTCCATGTTGCCGGTGTCGATCTGCGTCTTGTGGTGGCCCTGGGTAACCAGCGTGGTGTGGTCGCCCTTGACGGCTTCGCTCAGGTTGCCGGTAGAGACCTCCGTCGCATGGTTGCCCGTCGACACCAGGATCGTCCGATCGCCCTTGACCACATGCGTGCTCTGCGCGTCTTGCACCACGGTGTTCATATCTTTCTGCGCGTGCATGAACACTTCCTGCGCGCCATTCACGTCGGAGAAGCGCAGCTCGTTGGAGCCACCTCCCTTGTGCGTCTGGCTGCGGATGCCCATGGTCTGGCCGCCGTCGCCGTGGTACGGGTTGGCGGCCTCGCCGTTGAACACGCGGCCGACAATCACCGGGTTGTCGGGGTCGCCCTCGTTGAAGGCGACGATCACCTCTTGGCCGATACGCGGGATGGCCGCGCCGCCCCAACCCGCGCCCGCCCACGGCTGCGACACGCGCACCCAGATGGAATCGGAGCCATCCATCTTGCCGCGCCGGTCCCAGAAGAAATGCACCTTGACGCGGCTGCCGTCGGTATGGATCTCTTCACCTTTGGGGCCGACCACCACAGCCGCCTGCGTACCGTACATGTAGGGCTTGGGTGTGCGGCGCTCGGGGCGGAACGGCACATCCACGGGCAGGCACGTAAAGCTGTTGCGGTACGGCTGCTCGGCGCCCTGGCTCGTGTAGTCGTTCACGGCGTGGTGGCGTACGTGCAGCAGAACAAAGGCCTTGTCGTCGTAGGCCGAGACGGGGTGGTTGGTCAGCCGGAAGCGCCCGGCCGTGGTCATGGCCTGCACGAAGCCAGCACCCTTGAACCGATGCGCCTGCGCCTCTTCTGCTTCCATGGCATGGCGCGCGTACCGGCGGCCGTCGTCGCTGTGGTCGTACAGCGAATGGTATTCGTAGCGCTCGGTGGCCCCGATGTTCGGGTTCTTGAGCGTGGTCGGCACTTCCACGTGCATCAGCGGAGACGACGGTGTGTCGTAGTTGAAATCCCGATAGGTGATCTTGCCCACGCGAAAGTTGAACGCCTCGTCCCACCGGTCGATGCCGTTGCGCTCGCTGGCGGCGCTGGCGCCGTAGTACGGAATCGTATCGACAGGCGTCAGCGGCTTGAACAGGTCGTTGGTGTCGCCAATGACGAGGACGTGCCGGTCTTTCTCGTAGCGGTGCGTCCAGAACATGCCCTCCTGCTCCATCAGGCGGGCGCAGAAGTTGAAGTAGGACTCCCGGTACATGACGACGTATTCGAGCCGCGCCTGCTCCGACTTCAGGTTGAACTCGAAATCGTGAAAGCCGAGCTCGACAAAGATCTCGGAGAGGATGTCTTCCGCGGTCTTGTTCTGGAAGATGCGGCAGTCCGTCGAGCGCGTGAGAAACCAGAACCACGGCACCACCGTCATCTCGTAGCGCGTGACCGAGCCGGGGTGCCCGACTCGCCCGAACGATGCAACGTAGCCCTGAAAGTAGCGCTGGCCGATTTCCGGCCCGGCCGCCAGCTGGCTGAATACGCCGCCGGTGGACTTGGGTTCCAGCGACACCGACACCTGCTGCCCGACGATCTTGTCGATCTCAATTTCGCTCTGGTGCGATAGCAGGTCGAGATGGATTTCCGGCAGGCGGCTGACGTACTCGTCCACCACCAGCGCATTGACCAGCAGTACGTCGGGCCCGAGTGGCGACTCCATGCGCACGAAGCGGCTGACCTGCGTCAGGCGAGACTTCGCGCCGGGCATGCCGTTGATGGTATCGGCAATCGAGGCTGGCGTGCGCCCAAGCAGCGACATGCCCGTCTGCGCCAACTGCGCGGCGCGCGCCGCGCCGCCAATCAAACCGGCCCCCGGCGCGTTGCCGAGCATGCCGGCAGCATCCGCAAGCATGCCGGTACCTGGCGACAATCCGCCGCCGGACAGGGTCGACAAAAAGGAATTTCCGGACGGCGCTTTGCCGTTGCCGGTAGAGGTGAAACTCATGGGCCCGCTCCCATCGTTCTATGCGATTTGCACCGGCCGGGCCAACTACGCAGACTCGTTGCCTTCAGCCGGAATCCCCCCGGCATGCCCGCCGATACGTTGTCGACAGGCGATGGCTCGCATGCTAGTGGAAGCGTGCGTTTTTCAGATGAGCGTTCCGTTACTTGGAGCCTGAAAGTTATTGAATTCTGGTTTAACGCGGGCTAATTGCGCTGGGCCAAGTCGGCATGCGTGCACTTGATTGGCGCAGGCCCACGCCAAGATTAACGATTGATAAAAAACCAACGCCAACCGCGCGCGCCGGACTCCCTGCATTCACGCGCTGAACACCTTCAACGTGGCCCCAAGCGCGTCTGCAGATTGTCGGCGGGCCCTTCCTCGGTCGACTGCCTGAACGTGATTGACCGGCGGATAGATCAGCGCTTCATGTCCGGCGTGTCTTGAAACCGCCGAGGCATATCGATGCACAAAAAAAAGCGCGGCGTCTTCCAAACGCCGCGCGCTGTGCACTTTTGGGGGAAGCACAGGAGTTAAATCGATTCGAGTTCTCGGCCGCGCGTTTCCGGCAACGTGAGAGCCGCCACGATGAGCAGCCCATAGGCGCCCGCCGCGAAGATGCCGATGGCATGCCCGAGGGACGAATGCGCACTCACCTGCCCGATCAGGAACGGAAAGCACGCGCCAACCGCCCGGCCCACGTTGTAGCAAAAGCCCTGGCCCGAGCCGCGCACCGCCGTCGGGAACAACTCGGTCAGGAACGCGCCCATGCCGGCAAAGATGCCCGAGGCAAAGAAGCCCAGCGGCAGGCCGAGCAGCAGCATTGTGTTGTCGGTCACCTCCAGTTGCGTGTAGGCCAGCGCCACCACCATCGAGCCCACCGCAAACAGGATGAAGTTGCGCTTGCGGCCCAGGCGGTCGGTCAGCACCGCGCTGGTCAGGTAGCCGATGTACGAACCAATGATCACCACGGCCAGATAGCCGCCGGTGCCCAGCACGGTCAGATGGCGCTCGGTTTTCAGGAACGTCGGCAGCCACGTGGTGATGGCGTAGTAACCGCCTTGCGCGCCGGTGGTCAGCACAGCGGCACGCAGCGTGGTGCTCAATAGCCGCGGAGAGAAAATCTCGAAGAAGCTCGTGCGCTCGGCGGCTTGTGACTTGGCTTCCTGAAACACCTCCGGCTCTTTCACCAGTCGGCGCAGGAAGAACACGAACACGGCAGGCACGATCCCCACGAGGAACAACGCGCGCCATGCGGTCTCGGGCGGCATCACGCTGAAGAACCACGCATACAGCAATGCCGATGCGCCCCACCCCAGCGCCCACCCCGCTTGCACCATGCCAACGGCCTTGCCGCGATCCTGCGAGCGGATGGCCTCGCCGATCAGCACCGCGCCGGCCGTCCATTCGCCGCCAAAGCCGAAGCCCATGAGCGTGCGCGCAATCAGCAGTTGTTCGTAGTTCTGCGCGAGGCCGCACAGGAAGGTAAACACCGCAAACCACAGGATGGTGATCTGCAACGCGCGCACGCGCCCGATGCGATCCGACAGGATGCCAGCCACCCAGCCACCCGCCGCCGATGCCAGCAACGTGCATGTGCCGATCAACCCCGCATCGGCCTTGGACAAGCCCCACACGCCGATCAACGTGGGGATGACGAAGCTCAGGATCTGCGTGTCCATCGCGTCGAGCGCGTAGCCCACCTTGCAGCTCCAGAACGTGCGCCGCTCCTGCGTGGATATCTCTCGGTACCAGCGGAACAAACCGCCGGAATTGGCTGCGGCCGTGGCGTCCGTCCCGGCGGGCGCTCGCGCAACCGTTGCTTCGGTTGTCATGGTGTTTCCTCCTTATTACTGATGCTGTCTCGATGCGGCTATCGCTTATTGCTTGCTATAAACCAGCGCCTCTGCGTGCGCCGGCTGGAACCCCGGTACCCGTCCGTCTTTCGCTCTTTCGCTCTTGCGACTGCGTGCTCAGGTCAGCGCTGCGGTGCGCAGGTCTGTGATCAGCATGTGCCCCGGCGCATGCGTGATGCACAGCTCGGGCCGCGCTTGCTGCACCACCGCCTGGGGTGTCACGCCACAGGCCCAGAACACCGCCACCTCGCCAGGCTGCACGGGCACAGCATCCCCCCAATCGGGCTGCGCCAGATCAGCAATGCCGATGGCCGCAGGGTCACCAAAATGCACCGGCGCGCCGTGCGCACGCGGCATGCGCGAGGTGATCTCGATCGCGCGTATGGCGTTAGGCACCGACATCGGCCGCATCGACACCACGAGCTTGCCCGCCAGGCGGGACGTACCGATCGTGTCGACCGACGTGCGATACATCGCCACGTTGCGCGACATGGCGATATGACGCAGCGGCACACCCGCCTCCATCAACGCGTGCTCGAACGAGAAGGAGCAGCCAATGGCAAACGCAACCATGTCGTCGGTCCACAGCGCTTCAACGTCGGCCGGCTCTTCGGCCAGCTCGCCGTTGCGGTAGACGCGATAGCGCGGCACGTCGCGGCGCACATCAACGTCCTGGCCCAGATGCCGAAATACGGGCACGCCGGGCTCGGTCACATCCAGCAGCGGGCACGGCTTCGGATTGAGCTGGCAGAAGCGCAGGAACTCGTTGGCCCACGTATCGCGCAGCATCACAATGTTGGCCTGCACATAGCCATCGCACAGGCCGCTGGTATGGCCACGCAGCACGCCCGAGCGCGCCGCCAGGCGGGCGGAATACGGATTTGCGTAGGCCACGCTGGCACCCGTGCGGGCGGGTAAGGGCATCGGTGCCGGTTGTTCCGGCATTCTTTTTGCCTGGGCTGTCTCCACTGCCGTCGTCATGCAAGCTCTTCCATAAGGTTGTTTGTGCGGCTGATTGTGAAAGCGTGATGAAACGCGGTCCAACGAAAGTTTCGGATTGCAGGCGATAGGAAAAGGTGATTGCCGAGGCCGGTGCAGCACCCGCGCGTGTAAAATCGCCGCCCCACCGTTTGCCCTCCTGGCCTGACATGGACTACCAAGCGATCCTGGACACCATCCACCGCGACATCCAGCCGTACCTCGGCCAGGGGCGGGTTGCCGATTACATCCCCGAGCTGGCCGGCGCCAGTGCGACGGATTTCGGCATGGCCATCGTCACCCTGGGCGGCGATGTCTACACGGTGGGCAAGGCGGATGTGCCGTTCTCGATCCAGAGCGTGTCCAAACTGTTTGCCTGCACGCTGGCCTTCCAGCTCGAAGGCGAAACGCTCTGGCAGCGCGTCGGCCGCGAACCCTCCGGCAATGCTTTCAACTCGCTGGTGCAGCTCGAATACGAGAACGGCATCCCGCGCAACCCGTTCATCAATGCCGGTGCGCTGGTCGTGACCGACGTGCTGTGCCGCCGCTTCGTGCAGGCCGAGACCGCGCTGGTGCAGTTCATGCGACGGCTGGTCGACAACCCACGCATCGACTACGTGCGGCGCGTGGCCGAATCCGAACTGGCCCATGCCGACCGCAACCGCGCGATGGCCCATTTCATGAAGAGCTTCGGCAACCTGCACATGCCGGTGGAAACCGTCATCGATGCGTACTGCCGGCAGTGCGCCATCGAGATGGATTGCACCGACCTCGCGCGCGCCGTGCTGTTTCTCGCCAACGGCGGCGTTGTGCCGTGGAGCGGTGAGCACATCGTCGGTGCCAGCCCTGCCAAGCGCCTCTCTGCACTGATGCTGACCTGCGGCACCTACGACGCGGCGGGCGACTTCGTCTATCGCGTGGGGCTGCCTGCCAAGAGCGGCGTGGGCGGCGGCATCGTCGCCGTGCTGCCGGGCGAATTTGGCGTGTGCGTGTGGTCTCCGGGGCTGGACGTCAGCGGCAATTCGCTGGCCGGCCTGCAGGCGCTGGAGTGGCTCACGACGCTGACCGGCCGCTCGATCTTCTGACGCTGGCGCCACGGCACGCTGCGTTGGCTTAGGCGGCTTCCGTGTTGCGCTCGACTTCCTCGGCAATGGCGTAGCGCGGCCCGACCGAGAGGCAGAACTCACGCGCCATCGTGCGCGCCAGGCCGACGATGGCTTCGTGCACCTCCAGGCCCGCCCCCGCGCGCCACGACGCGATGATCGGCAGGGCTGGCAACGCCGGCTCCACTTCCAGCACCGTCAACGCGCCGCTCTCAATGCGGTCGCGCACCAGCACGGTGGGCAACGCGCCCACGCCAAAGCCATCGCCCACCAGGCGCGTCATGGCGGCCACCGAATTGACGCAGTTCACGCGCGGTGACTCCACCCCGCTCAGGTGCAGCAGGTTGAGCATGTCCTGATGCGGCCGGGAGTTGCGCACGAAGGTGATGAGCCGTTCGCGCGCAAGTTCGCCCAGGCTGCCGTATGGGTGCGCCAACCGCGAGTTGGTGGCCACCACCCAATGGATCGGGTACTGCGCGAGCTGCACGTTGCGCACGCTTTCGGCGCGCAGCAGATCGGTCTGGAAGGCAATGTCGAGCGCGCCCTTCTGTAGCTGCTCGACGAGGTGCATCGCGCTGTCGGCCACGAGTTCGATCTCCAACGCGGGAAACATCTCGGCCGTGCGCGCAATGAGCGGCGAGAGCCACGTATGGATGACGCTGTCCATCGCCCCGACCCGCACGCGCCCTTCAAAGCCCGGGCGCTGTGCCACCGCCGCCTGCAACTGGTGCAGCGTACTCACCATGCGGTCTGCATATTCCAGCACCTTGTGGCCATCGGGCGTGAGTTGCACGCCGCGTGTGTCACGGTCAAACAGGCGTACGCCAAGCTCTTCTTCCAGCGCGGCAATGCGCGCAGAAATCGATGCCTGCGTGGTGAACAGCTTGTCTGCGGTGAGGCGGAAGCTGCGCAGCCGCGCCACCCAGACAAAGGTTTCCAGAAAACGTAGGTTCATGCCCTGCCCCTCGTGTTTTTGTATGCGGCCCGGTTGCGGCGCACTCGCTGCGCCATCGGCCCATGCAGCGCGCTCAGGTTACGGATTTTCGTGCTGCGGCGCACGCCCATGCTTGCGTGCTCGGCGGTTTTTACCAACGCTCGGCCAAAACTGCCACGGAACCTCGTAGTTTCTACAACGCGGGCGCGCCCACACCGGCGCCGCACTACGTAATTCGCCAATAGCTGCGTCGGCAAGCGGCGTCCAGAATGCCCCTATCACCCGATTGCTTTCAATCAGGCCCACCCCGTATGGGGCGCCGCTGGAGAACACCATGCCCGCCATCGACGAGATCAACGGCCGCATCGTCTACTACCGTCCGCCGCCCCCACCCACCCCTGAGCAGAAACAAGCCGCCGCCGACGCCAAAACCAAAACCGACGCGGCCATCCAGACGGCCAACACGGCGGTCAACGACTACATCAACAACGGCGACGACTCCAAGGCCGCCCAGGCCAAGCTCGACAAGCCGCTTTCGGACGTCATCAACTCGGTACAGAACGAGTTGCGCCGGCAGGCCGACGAAGCGCCCGCTGGCGGCGAGAAGAAAGCCATCGAAGACGCAGCGGACGCCATCAAGAAACGCGATCCCGATGCCAAATGGCTCGACAAGATCGTCGACGATGCAAAAGACGCCGTAGAGAAGCAAGACCCGAGCCAGCGCACCGCATCGGAAGCGCGCGACGGCGTGCTCGATGCGCAAGACAAGCTGCAGGATGCGCAGAACATCAAGGTCACCAATCGGACCATTGCTGAAGACAAGCAGGACTCGATCAACACGGCGCAGGCCAACCTGGACAAGGCCATCCAGGACTTCAAGACCGCCATTGGCGGCGAGCTTTCAAGCTACGAGAACTTCGGCTCGGGCGATAACCTGAAGGCGGCTAACGACGCCGCCGATGCGCTGGCAAAGGCCCACCCCGATTGGGACGAGGGCAGCCTCGCGTTTGCCAGGAACATCGCCACAGCCGATGCGATCCAGTACCAGATCAACCACATCAACCCGAACGACCCGACGCTGTCGGCGCAGGACAAGGCGCTCGCCACCAACGATCCGGTGCAGTTTGCGTGCGTGCAGCTTGCGCGGCCGCACGCCAATGACAAGAACGCCGAGCAGATCTACGAGCAGATCGGTGCAGCCAGCTACGACGTGCGCGTGAACTACACCAAGGATCAGGTCGCGGCCAAGATGAAGGCGGGCGATGCGCAGGGCGCGCTGAAGATCCTGTCGACCAACATGAACGACGTGTCGGTCACCAGCGCCGACCCCGACGCGCGCGACCATCTGTACCAGGTGGCCGGCGCCCCCTTCTTCAACGCACACAGCGACTACTTCAACAAGCAGATCAGCGACCTCACCCAGGTCTACAAGTACAACCCCGACGACCCGGACGCCAATCGCAAGATGGCCGACAGCACGGTCAAATACGACGCCGTCGGCAAATGGATGAAGGACCTGGCCAAGGTGGCGCCACCCGAGGTGGCAAACAACCTGCTGACCACCGTAGAAGATCGCTTCAACGACAACGGCAAGTGGTTCCAGAGCAACGCCGGCGCCGACACGTCGGGACTCGTGCCCCACGGCTCGGACTTTTACGGCGGCTTGAGCCTGACGGCCGCCGTGGCCGATTCGCCGCGCTTTGCCAGCGACCAGCCAAGCACCGACCACGCCCAGCAGGTTGCCAACTGGCTGACCACCGACTCCAATGCCAAATCGTTCCTGTACAGCATGCAGACCTCCGGCTCGGGGGGGAGCATGCCGTCGTGGGTGCCGGTGCAGAACGCCGTGGGCGACGGCAACGGCGCCACCGTCACCAACGCGCTGATCCAGCAGCACGGCAAGGACTTGCCCAACGCCGACATGCTGCAACGCGCCTTTGACCGCGGCAACGAGAAGGTCCAGCAAAAGCAGGCGGAAGCCGACTACAAGACGTTCCAGTCCGACCAGAACACGGGGCTGAAGAACATCTTCGGGCAGATGTCCAAGGCCACCTTTGGCAAGGACACACCGCTCTACAACGACAAGGCGCAGTCTTTCACTGGCCCTGATGCCGACACGCAGCTCAAGAACTACATCGGCGGCGCGCTGATGATCCAGGCTGACAACGCCGGCGCGCAAAGCAGCGGCACCACCGGCACAGCGTGGTTCACCAGCGGCAACAGCACCAAGATCATCGACGAGGTCAACAAGAAGATCCACGAGGTGGGTGGCGATAACCCGACCGTGAAAGCCATTCCGATTGCCTACGTGGACAAGAGCGCAGGCGTGATGCCGACGGCGTTGTTCGAAGTCACCGACAAGAATGGGGGCAAGCCGCACTACATCGACGATCGCGGCTGGGACTACGAAAACCTCGACGACTACCGCCATAACAACGCCCTGTCTGACGGCGGCACGATCTACGTGCCGAAGAACCTTGCAGGCACTGTGGCGCTCGACAGCAAGGGCATTCCCGACGTCGATCACTTCAGTGCGCACATCACCACAACGGGGCAAAAGATCCGGCACGTTGTCGACATCGTGGCCGGCGTGGCCACGGCGGTGGGCGGGGTGATCCTGTCGGTGGGCACGTTCGGTGGCGCATCGATTGTGGGCGGCGCCATGGTGGCGGTGGGCACGGGGTGGATCGTTGGGGAGTCGGTCGACCACCTCAACACGCTAGCCGACCACGGACGCTCGTGGTCGCCCACCAACCCCGAGGCCTTTAACGACTGGCTCGCCATCGTCACATCGGCAGCGGGTGAGTACAGCCTGGCGGGCAAGGGTGTGTCCGCGCTGTCGGAAGCGGCGGCGGCCTCAAAGATGTTCACGCTCACGCGCTCGGCTTCGGATTTGGTGGCCGGTGGCGGCGGCATCGTCATGACGGGCGCGCAGGTCAAGGACCTGCTGATGTACGGCGACCGGATGTCGGGCGAGCAGAAAGCCGAATCGATCATGTTCCTGGGTCTTGGCCTGGGCCAGGTGGGCGCCACGCGCATGCTCGAACGTGTTGGCCTGTCGCAAGGCACGGAGCGCGTCGGCCTGCTCAACGCCCTGAAGAACAACGCCGACCGCTACAGGCCCACCGAGATGGTGTCCGAGCCCACCACGGTGGCTGCCAACGACCCGGCCAACGCCGGCCGGCCCACAACCGACCCGACCACCGAGCCGGTCATCACGCAAACCAACGGCAAGACCAACGAGCCGGGCGGCACCACGGCCGGCACCGAAGGCAAGGACGGCACGACAGGCAAGCCGGGCACGGACCCGATCGACCCCGCCACCGGCAAGCCCAAGACCGCAGGCGACCCAACCACGGAACCCGGCAAAACGGGCACACCCGGCGACGAAAGCAATCCAACCAACACGGGACCTGCCCGCCCTTCGCGGCCGCTGCCCGGCGCTTTGGATGACCTCGCCAACCCGGAAGTCACGCTCACGAACTTTACCGACACGCAAAAGGCACTCGACGCCGGCACGCAGAACGCGCTGTCGCAGCATGCCGACCTTCTGCTTGACGCAGAAAATTACCGTACCAGCGGGACCACCGCCGGCCGTCATCCGCGTGGCATTGGCGTGCGGCGCCTGGCCAGTGCGCTTTCGAAGATGAGCGATGAGCAGCGGCAACTCATCCTGAGCAAGGCCGAGTTCGCGCACGATACCGCCAACATCAAAGACCCCGTGCGCATGAGCTGGCGCCAGCGCATGCAGCTCTATCGCGGCAAGTCGTCGGTGTTCGGGCGCACGGCCGATCGCATCATGTCGCCGGTGGACCGCATCCAGGCCATGTTCATCGACCGCGGCATCCGCAACTTCTTCGTCAAGGGCGGCACCGAAGACGCCGCCGCCGCGCTGATGGGCAAGCGCATCCTGATGGTGACGGGCTTTACGGTGGGACGCGACCCCACAACAGGCCGCATGCTGCCGGAAACCGATGGCCCCGTCGGCACAGGCGAGAAAGCCGCCACGCTCGCGCAGGCCGGCTACGACATCACCGTTGCCACCGATTCGGCCAACATGCCCGTGCTCCAGTCGGTGCTCGATACCTATCCGGGCGGCCACCTCGTCAAGCTCGAGCTGTTCGATGCCAAGCGCGGCCAGCCCGCGCGCGATGCGGCCAACGAACTGCTCGACCGCGTGCAGCCCGAAGCCGTGGTGGCCATCGAGCTGCCGGCGCGCAATGCCGACGGCGACTACCTGAACATGCGCGGCATCTCGGTTGCCGATGTCAATGCGCCGAAAGACCAGATCATTCTGGAAGCCAACAAGCGCAAGGGCATCGTTACGGTGGGCGTGGGCGACGGCGGCAACGAAGCCGGCATGGGCAGCCTGCGCAGCAAGATTCCGCCGGTCACGCTGGCTGACGGCAGCACAGTCGATTTTGCCTCGACGGTGCCGGTGGACTTTCCTGTCACGGCGTGGAATTCCAACTTTGGCGCGCAGGCCATCCTGGCCAACATGCTGCGCAACATGGGGCGGCTGGATCTCATGCCCAAGCCGGAGCAACTGCACGCGGCCATCAAGGCTTCGGTGGATGCCGGTGCGGTGGATGGCGTGAGCCGCAAGGGCGAAGCCAGCGTCGACGGTTTCGCCTCGCAGGTGCACCAGGGCATGCTCGTGCTGTTGCGCAACGCCATGAACCACATGCCCGACGGCAAGACGTTTGACGAGGCCACGCCCAACGAACCCTTCACCGTTGCCGCCTTCGACTCCAGCAACGGCGGGCTGATCGCGGCCAAGAACATGCTGGCAATCATCAAGGCCGCAACGGGGGAAGACCTGCAGATGGTGCCGGTGGTGGACCATGCCAACGCGCCCTACGGCCCCAAGAGCCCCGACACGCTTATCCGCCTGGTGGGCAATGGCCTGCAGACCGCACAGCGCCTGAAGGCGGCCATGGTGGCCATGGCGTGCAACACCGCGTGTACCGCGTTCCCGAAAGCGCTGGACAACGTGGATGTGCCCGTCATCAACCTGATTGACGTGACCTCGCGCGCCATGGTCGAACACGGCGGTGACCGCCCGGCCGTCATCGCCACAGCGGGCACCGTCAAGAGCGGCGCATACCAGAACAGGGTCGCCGAGCTGACCAATGGCGACATCACCCCGCAGGCCGTGGCAGCCCACAAATTTGCGGATTTCGTCAACGACCTCAAGCACAAGAGCGATGACCCGGCGGTGAAGGCAGAGCTGCAAGCCGCCTCGGACAAATACGTGGAGGAGCTCGACCCGAACACCACGTCGCTGTGGCTGTGCTGCACGCACTACCCGGCCATGAAGGATTTTCTCGTGACCTCGCTGCAGAAGCGCGGCATGGATATTCCCGTGGTCGACCCGATGGAGTACCAGGCCAGAGCGCTGCTCAACGAAATCGGGAAGAGCGAATGGCACACGCCGAGCGCGGCGTATTCCACCGACCCGTACGTGGTTACCTCGGGCAAGACCGGGCCCGTGAGCGAATCGGTGCAGAACCTGATGGAGCGCCTCAATGTGCCCGTGCAGCGCGTGCGCAGGTTCGGCCCCGGCAAGACGCTGGACGGCACCATCCCGCCGAACCCGCGCATGGAGCCCACGCCCATCAGCAACGCCGTGATGGCGATGTTCAACCCCGACATGGCGCGCATTGAAAACCCAAAGGGGGTCGACAACGCCGCCGCCGCGCTACAGGACAGCAACCGCATCCTGGTACTGGCCGGCGCCCGCAATGCGCATGGCGCTGTCGACACCGACGGCATTGCCGGCGCTGCCGTGTTTGGTCATGACATGCAGGCCTCGGGCAAGCAGGTCGTCTATGTGGTCCCGCACGAAGCGGTGCCCACACTCGATGCCGCGCTTCAGGCACGCGGCGCAGCGGTCAACGACTACAGCATCGTCCCGTTCGATGCGGCCCCCGGCGAGCCGGCACGCACCACCGCGCAAGACCTCATCAACCAGGAGTCGCCCGACACGATCGTCTCCATCAACGTGCACGGTCGCAACGCCGATGGCCGGTATATCGACCAGAACGGCAATGACGTCACTGACCAGACTGTGCCGCTGGACGAAGTGGTCGCAGCCGGCTGGAAGACCGATGGCGTGACCACCATCGGTGTAGGCTCGCGCGGGCATGAAGCCGGCATGGGCAACACGCGCCGCACGGCCCCGCAGGTGACGCTGCCCGACGGCACCGTGGTCGACCCCCGCTCGGTGGTACCGGCCGACCACTACGTGAGCGCATCGAACTCCAACTGGGGCGCGCACGGGCTTGCCGCATCTGCACTGAAGGCCGCCGGCCGCACGGATTTGCTCAGCACGCACCAGCAGCACATGGATGCGCTCCTGGCCAGTGCCAACGCCGGGGCGGTTGATGGCGTCACCGGCCGCGCCGAGCCCACCGTGGGCGGACACGACAGCAACACCTACCAGACCGTTGTGCAGATGATCAATCTGGCCGCCGGCAAGAAACCTGACGTGCCCCCACCCGCGGCAGCAAACGCGACGGGGCCGAAGGGTCCGGACGGTCCGTCGCCGGACACGCCCGCCGCCGGCACGCAAGCCTCCAACAGCAAGCCCACGGAGCCCAGCACCCCGCCCATCAAGACCGGCGAGGCCGGCGACGATGGCAACGGCACCCCGCCCACCGAGCCGAACAGCGCCGCCAGCGCCGGAGAACCCAAGCGCAAGCCGTGGATCCGGTGGATCTTCGCGGGCTCGCTCACCGGGGCGTTCTCCACGGCTGCGAGTTCCGCCACACTCACCGGAAGCGCCGCTACGCACGCGGTATTCGACCCGTCCGTCACGAGTCCGCTTTCATTCATGTATCGCGGCAGCATCGCGGCGCTGCGCGCCAACAAGACACGCGCGATCAACGAACAGCTTGGCAAGCTGGGGACCGAGGATTCCGCCTCGGCGCTGGCGTGGCTCAAGGCCAACGTGCGCGATCAGGCGGGCCGCTGGGGGCTCTCAAAGACAGACCGCGCGGCCATCGGTGAAGCGCTGGATCACTTCCAGGCCAACCCGGACGCCCTCACCGATGCGCTCAGCAAGAAAGACAACCCCGACGCCCAGACCGACCGCGACGTGCAGCGCCTGCAAGCGCTCACGAGCGCACCGGCGAAACTGCTCTCTCCGAAGAGCCCCATTGGCCGCGCCAACGACACGCTGCAACTGCTCACGCTTGCGCTGAATAACGGCAACACGGCCTACTGGTTTGCAACGCACGGTGCCCACCTGAACACACCGTCGTTCTGGAGCAATGCGCTGTTCCTGAGCGCCAACCTGGCGCTATCCAGCCGCAACTTTGCTGGCCGCCTGGGCGCCACGTTCAACGACAAGGCGACCAACACGAGCCCGTGGCTCAACCGTGCCCAGGCATTCACGATGTCGCTGTACACGGTCGGCTCCGTGCCCCTGGCGATGAACGACGCGCTCATGCATACGAACAGCCCGGCCATGGGCGCCACCAAGGCGGCGTTGGACCTGGCATTCGGGGCAGGCGCCCTGCGCATTGCCGGCGACCTGATGCCCAAGGTCGGCCAGCGCCTGCCAAGCAATCCCATGATGCCCGGCGGCGTGATCCTGGGTGTGGCGGCGGTCACGCGCTTCGGCATCGAGCTGTTCGTGCCCAACCAAGCGGCTAAGCCGGCCGTTGCGCAAGTGCAGGCCAATGGCAACGGGCAGGATCAGAACAATCAGCCCATTGCCGCGTTCCCGCTGCCCGACATGCAAGGCGTGAGCGGTGACGTGCTGCGCGCCAACGCTCCGCACGCGTTACCGTCGATCGGCACCGCCACGTCGCCGCAGTACGCGATCGTTGGCCCTGGCGACACGCTCTGGCAACTGAGCGCTGCCGATGCCGCCAAGCTGCTCGGCACCACGGGCCCGGCATCCGAGCCGCGTACGCTTGCCGCGTTCGACAAGCTGCCGCCGATGAACAGCCAGTTCGACTGGGCCGCGCTGGACGGCAATCCGTACACACAGGGCGCAACGGGGCAGGATCCGGATCTTGTCGTCCCGGGTGACATCGTGCGGATCGGATAAACGGAAAAGGCAAGCCACCTACGGCGGGCGCAGCAGTCAGGCGCCCGCTGTTTTTTGTGCGCGTTCAGGAGGTTGACGACACGTATGGGTTACCCACCGCATCCGCACCTTCAGCCCAGCGCAGCAGCGCGGCCACGTCGCGGAACAGCGTGCGGTCAATGGTGGTATCCATCGGTACGGTGTCGTGCAGGCGCTCCGCCAGGCCGGCGTTGGCTGCGGTCGGGACGAGGTGGTATTCGGCCATCTGCCGGATGCGCTGCACGGACTCGCCGCTGCCCTTGGCGATCACCATCGGCAACGTGCCATCGCCGGGGTAATACAGCGCCACCGCGTGCCGCGCACTGAACACGATGGCAGTGGCAATGCGCATGCGATCTTCCAGCGCGCTGTATTGCACCTCCAATGCAAGCTGGCGGCGGCGCCCCACGATATGCGGATCGCCCTGCAACTCGCGGTGCTCACGGCGCAGTTCTTCGGTAGACATGCGGTTCTTTTTGAAGAATTCGAAACGCACGTGCCAGTAGTCGAGCGCAGCCATCAGCACGTACACCACCGCCCCCCAGCCGAACAGCACAAGAACCAGATGCGCCACCACGGCCAGGATGGCCGCAGGCCGCCCGTAGCCCGCCTGCAGCGGCAACGCCAATGACCCGCGAATCACGACGAACAGCGTCAGCGCCAGGCAAGCCACCTTGAACAGCATGATGGCCAGGCCGATCAGGTTGCGCACCGAGAACATGCGCTGGATGCCTTCCCCAGGATTGAGCCGTGACATTTGCGGCGTCAGGCGTTTGGGCGCGAACATGCCGCCCACCTGGGCAAACGCGCCCAGCACCGCCAGCACGGTCACCAGCACCAGCACGGCTGCGCTCAACAAAATCCATTCCGCCCCTGCCGATACCAATGCCTGCCGCACCGCCGCAGCCGGGTCGCGGGCCTGCGCCACGGCAGTCACGTTTTGTATCAGCAAGCCGCGCATGCGTTCGAGCAACCACGGCCCGCCTTGCCACAACAGCACGAGCATCCCGATAAAGACAAGCGCGCTGGTCACGTCCGTACTGCGAACGACTTCGCCTTCGCGCCGTGCGTCTTCCAGCCGGCGCTGGGTAGGCTTGTGCTGTTTCTCGCTCATGCGCCGGGGCTGTGCAGCAGCGCGCGCAACAGCCAGACCATCTCGCCGTTGCCGGCCAGGAAGGTGCGCAGCGATTCAAAGACAAAGCCGAGGAACAGCACCATCATCAGCACGGCCAGCAGGCTCTTCACCGGCTGAGCAAACAGGAACACGTTCAGCTGCGGCACAGAGCGGTTGATCAGCCCGATACCCAGCTCCGCCACCACCAGCACGATGATCACGGGTGCGGCCAGTTTGAGGGTCCAGCCGAGCACGCTATCGGCCTCGTGCACGGCAAACTGCTCCAGCGCGACCGACGCGCTGGGCAGCATGCGTTCGATCGGCCAAAGCTTGTACGACTCGAAGAACGCGCCAAGCATCACGTGCAGTCCGCCGCCCGTGACGAACAACGTGACGGCCATGAAGCCGAGAAAGCTGGCGGTCGGCCCGCTCTCGTGCCCCGCCACGGGATCGAAGAAGGACGCGTTGCCCGAGCCGGTCTGGAAGTCGATCAGGTGGCCGACGTTCTCGATGGCCCAAAGCAGCGCGCCAAACGCCATGCCGAGCAGAACGCCGATCAGCGCTTCCTTGAGCGCGAGCGCCATCCACAGCCCGCCGCCCTGCACGTTCATGGCCGCGCCCTCCATGGACGGCGCCACGAACACCGCGAGGATGGCAATCAAGCCGCTGCGCACCATGCCCGTCACCACCCGTCCGCTGAACACCGGCACGATAAACATGATGGGCAGCAGACGCGGCATTACCAGCAGCGCCTGCCGGAACAGGCCTTCCATGGAGTGGGGATCGAACCCTTGCATCGGCTCAGGCGGTGGTCTTCTGGCCGGCGAACTGGCGCGCGAGCTGGGCTTCGAGCGCGGCGTCTTCTTCCTGCCATTCGGTCGCTTGGCGCCGGGCGGCCACCACGCGCTGCTCGGCACGGTCCACCGCTTCGCATTTTGCGTTGGCGCGGGCCACATGCCGCTGCGCACGGGCCTGCGCGACCTGCTCGGCCGCCAGCGCCGTGCCGGTGTGCTGCGATTCGACATGCGCGTCCAAGATGGCACGATCCAGCGCCAGCCGCGCGGCATTGGCGCCGCACAGCAGCGCGACGGCACTGCGCGCATCTTCACGCACGGCTTGCTCAATGGCGGCGTCGTGCGCAGATCGCGCCGATACCGTCTGCTGCAGCCCCAGTTGCGCTGCCGCGTTCTGCGCTGCGGCCTGCGCGACCAAGGCGGCCTGCTTCTGAGCGCGCGCTACGGCACCGAGCTTGCGCGCCTCGCGCACGCGGGCGAGTTGGCGGAGCACATCGCTCATAGCGCCCCCACCACGGCTTCGAGATCGGCCACGGTGCGCTCCAGCTTCACACGCGCATCGGCGTCCTGCTCAAAGAAGCGCGTGAGCGCGGCATGGGCGTGCAATGCGGTATCGCCCAAGGCATCGCTGCCCTCGCGGTATTCGCCAATCTGCACGAGCAATTCGATCTCCTGGTATTTGGCCAGCAGCTCGCGCACGCGTTGCGCGGCGGCGCGGTGCGCGGGCGTGGTCACCTGCGGCATCACGCGGCTGATGCTGGCCAGCAAGTCGATGGCCGGATAGCGTCCCGCCAGCGCCTGCTTGCGCGAGAGCACGATGTGCCCGTCGACGATGGAGCGCACCTCTTCGGCAATCGGGTCGCTCTCTTCATCGCCCTCCACCAGCACGGTGTAGAACGCGGTGATGACGCCATGTGCACCGGCGCCTGCGCGCTCGAGCAACTGCGGCAACACCGAGAATGTCGACGGCGGAAAACTGCGCCGCGTGGGCGGCTCGCCGCTCGCCAAGCCCACCTCGCGCTGCGCCCGCGCAAACCGCGTGAGCGAATCGACCAGCAGCAGCACGTTCTTGCCGCGATCTCGGAAGTACTCGGCCACAGCGGTAGCCACCAGCGCGCACTTCACACGCTCCATGGCCGGGCGGTCGGAGGTGGACACCACCAGCACCGTCTTGCGGCGGGTCGCCTCGGGCAGGCACAGCTCCAGAAATTCACGCACTTCGCGCCCGCGCTCACCAATCAGCGCGATGACGTTGACGTCGCTCTGCGCGCCGCGCGCAATCATGCCGAGCAGCGTGCTCTTGCCCACGCCCGACGGTGCGAAGATGCCCAGCCGCTGGCCGATGCCCACCGTGAGCATGGCGTCGATGGCGCGCACGCCTGTGGAAAGCGGCGCGTCGATGCGGCGGCGCGATAGCGGGCTCGGCGGCTCTGCGTGCGTGGAAACACGCTCGTTGGTGAAAAGCGGGCCGCCGTCATCCATGGGCGCGCCCAGCCCATCGAGCACGCGGCCAAGCAGCGCATCGCCCACGCCAAAGCGGTGCGCGCTGCCGGACGGGATCACCTCCGTGGCGGCCGACAACCCGTGCACGCTCCCAAGCGGGGTCAGCAAGGTCGACTGCCGCTCGAAGCCGACGACTTCCGCATAGACGCTGCGCTCGCCGGGCGTACGCAATTCGCACACCTCGCCCAGCCGCGCCTGGATGCCCGATGCATTGAGCATGAGCCCCACCGCACGGTGAATGCGCCCACGCATCTGCACGCCCGCAGCCATACCGTCGGCGCGCTCCAGCACGTCGCGCAGGCTGCGTTCCAGATCGCCTGCGTCGATGATGTGGCTGACGGCGGGTTCGGTCATGTTTCGTTCCCCACCAGTGCAGCGTGCAGCGCCGCCAGTTGCGTGTCGATGCCCGCTTCAACCACGCCGGATGCGGTCTCCACCACCAGCGCCTCTTCCGACAGGCTGGCATCGGGCACCACGCGCACGCGGCGGGTACCGTCGGTCATGGTTCCCAGCACGCGTTCCAGATCGGCCACCTGCTGCGGGGCGATGCGCACCGTCAGCACAGGCTCGTGTTCGACCAGTGTTTCAATGCGCGCGAAGGCCTTGGCATAGATGGCCTCGCGCGGCAGATCAGCCACCAGCTCGCGCACGGTGCGCGTGACGAGCTCCGCCATCAATTGCTTCATGGCCGCCAGCGCGCGCGCGTTGGCAAGCGCATCGGCATACAGCCGCGTGGCGGCCTCGCGTTCACCCTTTTCATAGCCTTCGTCGTAGCCGGCCTTGAGTTGTTGCTGACGATGGGCTTCGGCATCTTCCAGCATCCTCTCGCGCTCTTCCTGGGCGTTGCCGAGGATGCTCGTGGCGTCGAGCAGCGCTGCATACTCGTGCTGTTTGAGCACCTTGCGCTCGCTCAGGATCTGCAGCTTGTCGGTGGTAATCAGAAAAGCCAGTCCCATGCCGGCACCTGTTCAGGAATCAAGCTCAGCCGCAGCAGCTCACCCAGTTCTGCGCGTTGCGTGCGACCCAGCAAATAAGGCGGACGATCGGCATCGACCGCGTTGCGCGGAAACTTCAAAGGCAGCCGGCGGATGATGGCCGGGCCAAAGGGCACCAAAAAATCGATCAGTATCCGGCGCCCACGGGCACGCAGCGTCTCCACCGCCAGGCGGGGGTGCTGACGCTGCGCCTGCAGGGTTTCGGCGACGGCTTCGAAGGCCGGCATGCGCTCCAGTGCGAATGCCACCAGCGGTGCGCCGAGCGCCAGATCGATGGCCTGCCGTGTCTTGCGCGGGACTTCGCCCTCGCGCAGCCACTGGCGATGCAGGCAAAGGCCGCAGCACACGGCCAGGCGCTCCAGCGCGTCGGCTGGCAACAGGGCGATGCGCTTTTCCACGGCAGCAAAGTCGTAGTCCCATTCGCCCTGCAACCGATGGGCTTGCAGCAGCGCCCGCGCCAGCACGGCGCGCCCTGCGTCGCCGTAACGGGCGGGGTCGCGCAGCGCAATGGGCCAGTCCGCCGGCAGCCATGACGCATCGATATAGCGATCCGGCCGCAGGTTGAACGTGGCAACCAGCGCTGCCAGGCGCGCATCGGTGGTCATGACGCGCGCTCCGGCCTGCGTCCGCTGAGGTTGTCGAACACGCCCCGCCGCCATGCCACAAGACCTGTCACAACAAGCGCTGCGATGATCAGCAAGCCGAGCAACCACACCAGCGGGTTGCGCGTGCTGAATGTGCCCAGCAACGCCGCGCCCTTTCGCACATCCACCGGCACGGGCTGCGCGCCCTGCAGGAACAGCGATACGTTGTCGTAGCTCAACCCTTCAATGCTGTGCGCGACGAGGTCCTTCACCATCGGCGCCATGGCGGTGAGATTCACGCCGGGCCGATAGCGGATGTACACGGCTGCCGATGCGGGCTTGGCCTTGTCGGCCAGCGGATCATTCTCGGGAATGACGACATGCACGTGCGCCAGCATCACGCCGTCCACATCCAGCAGCGTGCGCGACAGCTCCTGCGATACTCCGTAGATGTAGCGCACCCGCTCTTCGGCCGGCGTGGCCACCAGCCCCTGCTTCTGGAACACCTGGCCGAGCGATGCCAGGCGCGGGCGCGGCAGGCCCTGCGCACGCAGCACGGCCAGCGAAGGGCCCATGTCGGCTTGGTCAACGGTGAGCGTCCAGGTGCGGCCCTCCTGCCCCTGACCGTCCTGCACGAGCTTCTGTCCGCTGATGCCGGCTGACGACAGCGCGGCCACCATCTCGTTGACCTCGACCTCCGACAGGCCGGTGTACAGCTCCTGCTCGCACCCAGCCAGGCCGAAGAGGCAGGCAAGCGCCATCAGCACACCCAGCAATCGGTTCATGTCAGCCTTCCTGGTTCTTCAGCAGCGAGTGGCTCACGCCGTTGGCGGCCTGCGCAAAGCTCATGTCCATCTGGTATTCAGCCAGCGTCATCGAGGCGAAGTAGCTGAAATCGGCCAGCTTCACCATGGTCATGGTCACGTCCATGCTATCGAGCGAGTCGAGCATCTCCTGCCGCTTGCTGTTGATGCTGGTGTAACGCTCGTTGAGGTCATGGCCGTAGTCGCGCCACTGGCCCATCGCACCGTCTGCGCCAGGCCCCCGCGTGAACGAGAACGACACATCCGGCACCGGCGATGGCGTTGCGTTGGAGGCCATCGGAATCGGTTGCGCCGGCAGCGTGGCCGCCTGCACCGTCGTGGTAGCAACCGGGCGCATCATGCCGCCGAACTGCTGTGCCTCCGTGGGCATGGCGGCCTGCGTAACTGGAGTGCCGATGCCCTGCTCGACCTGCCCCGGCCCTTGGGCCGCATACGCGGCGGGGCTTACCTGTGCGGCCTGGCTGGCGCCGGCAGCACCGCCGGCCTGCGCCTGTGCGGCCTGAGTCGCGGCAACGGCCGCAATCGCATTCGCTTCGATCGACATCGTGCCCTCCTGAATTCGGTGAAGCGGCGGCAGGCCAGGCCCGCCGCCGCTGGGGTTGCGCGTCAGCTCGCGCGTGCGCCGTCGCGGACGGCACCGGCTGCCGATGCCGCCGTATTGCTCAGCGACTGGGCCGCGCCGATGATGCCGCTGGCGGCGGCGCCCTTGGCTGCAGCGGCCTGCACTGCCGTGGCGATCTTCAGCTGGTCATCGCCGGACTGGTTGATGCTGCCGATGGCGCCGTCGACGCCGGTGGTGGGTGTACCTGCCATGGTGCTCTCCTGGATGTCAGTCAAAAGGGTCAAAAGGAACGAACAACTTCACTAGCAACTGCTTGCGGTGGCAGCCGACCTCGCATCTGCCGGCTGGCCGCCGTACGACACACCCCACGCGCGGGAAAGGGGGACCCGCTGCGCTACGGTGTTTGCGGCTGGATCGGCCACGTGACCGACTGCCCGCCGCGGTCGAGCACCACACCATCTGAAGCGATGCTCTTCACCTGGAGGCCGCCCTTGAGCCGGGCGCCCTCGAAATACAACTGACCATCGCGCGTCTGCACAAAACGCGTGCCGTCTTCGTCTTCATACGTGCTCACAATGGCCGGCAGGCCATCGGCGCGCGGCGTGTCCGCCACGATGTTCGGCGGTGGCGGGCCGTCCCAGGCCACGTGGTCGACCACTTCGACGGCGGGCTTGGCGTCGCGCGCGTAGTTGCGGATGCGCTGCCACGCCTGCGCGCGATCGGCCGTGCCGCTCACCACGATGCGGCCATGTCCGTCGTAGGCCACGTTCAGCGCGGCCGTACCGCTTGTGCCGCCTGCGCTGAAGTACTGCTGCGCGGCGGCCAGCAGATCGCTCACCACATACACCTCGCCGATCGACACATCCGACAACCCGCGCGCACGGCTCAGCAGCGCCTGGTGGTCGGCCTCGGTCGGCACGTAGCCGGAAACGCGCGACGTGCCGTCCGACGCGGGCGTCACCACGATCTCCGCCGGGTCGCCCAATGCGTGACGGACCTGCGCTGCACGCGCTGCGGGGTCGCGGCCCCAGAGCGACCAGCCGTCGTGCCCGGCAAACGCCACCACACCACCGGCCAGTAAGACCGCAAGCCACAGGCCGATGCCTGCCACCAGCCACGTCCGCCCGCGCCCGGCCTTGGTGGACACTCGTGACAGCCACACCGCCGCGGCCAGGGGCAACCACGACGGCACGCGTTCGGCCAGCACTGCGGCACCGGCGCCTTCCACCGCGGCGGCCGGCATGCGGATCGTCCCGACCTTCTCGATGCCGACGCGAATGTCGCCCATGGCAATCACATCGCCCGGCACCACGCTGCGGCGCGTCTGGCCGAACGGCTGGCCGTTGAGCGTCGGCTCGGCGTCGTCCAGCCGCCGTGCGGACACCGCGATGCCGCCCACCTCGAACATCAACTCGCGCGCGGCGACGCTGCTGTCGGGCACGATGATTTCGCAGCTGGGCGCCGAACCGACCACGTTGGCGCCCATGCGCAGCGGCATCGATCTGCCGTACAGCGGCCCGCTCAGGAAGCACAGCTTCCAGGGCGATTTATCCGAGTGCGGCGAGGGTTGTGTGGCTGGCTGGTTCATGCAGTCGCGAAACAGGCGGCGTGGGCAAGGCACCGACACTGGCCGGCGGCTGGTTGGGTGCCGGCGTGTTGGGCAGCGGGCCCGGTTTCCAATCGGTCGATCCCGGCACGGGCATGCCAACGCCCGGGATCGACACGGCGGGCACGTCGTTCGGGTTGGTGCTGGCGGCGGTCAGGATGCGCGGGGTCAGCAGATAGAAACGCTCCATGTGCTGGCCGGTCTTGTTGGTGTACTTGAACAGGTTGCCGATGAAGGGCACGTCTGACAGGATCGGAATGCCCGACTTGGTGTTGTTCAGGCTGTCGGAGTTAAAGCCGGCAATCAGCAGGCTCTTGCCCTCTTCGATCATCGCCTTGGTCACGATCGAGCGCTCCTGCACCACCGGCAGCTGCGAGACGCGGTCGTTGGTCAGGTTGCCGTCGTCGATGTCGATCGACATCATCACGCTCATCTGCCCGGCCTCGTTGACGATGAGCGGCGTGACTTTCACGCTCGTGCCCGTCGTGATGCCGTACAGCGATGCATCCTGAAAGCCCGACACCGGCACGTAGAAGTGGATGAGGTTTTCAAGGATGGCCTCGGTGTTGTCGAGTGCCAGCACCTTCGGCTTGGCCTGCAGTTGCGCGTTGCCGCTCTGCGTGAGCGCATTGATGCGCGCCAGCAGGTAGTTGCGCAGGCTGCCGCCAATCGATGCGGTGAGCGCCATGCCGATCGGCGTTGTGGCGCCGGTCTGGCCGTCTTCCGTGGTGCCAAGATTGAACGTGAGCGGCGGATTGTTGCCGTTGCCGGATTGGAAATCGCCGTGCGTGGTATGCAGGCGCCAATCCACGCCCAGGCTGTCGAGCGAATCGGTGCTGATGTCGATGATGGTGAGGTTGATCTCCACCAGCCGCGGCTTGGTATCGAGCGAGGCAATCAGGCGCTCGTATTGCGCCATGTGCTCGGGCACGTCGCGGATGAGCACGGCATTGATGCCGGCGTCGGCTTCGATACGCGGGAGGTCAGGCGGTGCACCGCCGCCCGATGCTGCCGGCGCCTGCGCGCCGTAGCCGGAATCCCCTTGCGCGCCCGCCAGCGGAATCTCGATGCGCGGCACGTTGATGCTGTCACCGGAACTGAGCTTCATCTGCCGCGTCGGGCCAGTCAGCCGCATGGCGCGCGTGGGCGACATGCCGGGGCTGCTGGCACCCGGGTTGGGCGCACCCAGCAGCCGACGCATCATGGTGGCAATGCCGGGAATCGTCACGGGCTTACCGGACCGGTTGATCTCCACATCGCCCGCCCAGGCGTACTTGAGCGGGAATGCGCGAATCTCAGCGCGATCCATGCCGCGTGACGGATCGGCAATCGATGCAATGGCCTGGCGCACGAGTTCCACATAGCGCTTCGGGCCGGACGCGTAGACGGTGTTTTCCTTGTCGCTCACCACGAGCGGAAAGCGCTGATCAGTGATCTGCATGGCGCGCAGGATCTGCGCAAGCTCCGGGCCGCTGCCCTTTGGGATCGGGAAGACCTGCGTCTGTGAATCGTCCGCACGGTCTACGTAGATCAGCGAGCCGTCGTAGTACCACGTGAGCCCATAGGTGGCGCACACGGTGTTGAGCGTGCTGGCCGGCGGGCCCGAGAACTTGCCGTTGATGGTGCCTTCCACCTTTGGATCGACCACCGCCGTCACGCCCTGGGATGCCGCCAGCTCGCGGATGAAATCGCCCACCTTCTTGCCTTCGGCCACCAGCGTGTACGACCGGTTGCGCCAGCGCAGCTCGGCGGCCTGCACCACGGCCGCCGTCGTCAGCAGCCACAGGCACGCCGCTGATGCACTCCACTGCAGGAATCGATAGCGTTTGTTCACGCGTGTTCTCGCTCGGTTATGTTGTTGTTCGTTCGGCGCCATCTCGCGATCCCCCCGCTAGAAAGGCGCCACACCGCCGTAAAACACCTGATCGAGTGCCATGCGGGCAAAACGCAGCACTTCGCGTCCGCCCCACCCCGCCAGCACCACGATGGTCACCATCACCGCAATCAGCCGCACCGACAGCCCGATGCTCTGATCCTGGATCTGCGTCACTGCCTGCGCGATGGCAATCAGCAACGCCGATACCGTCGCCACCGCCACCACCGGCAACGAGACCAGCAGCACCAGCAGCAAGCCCTGGCGTGTGGCTTCGAGAATGGTGGCGCTCATGTTCATGGGTCTGTCTCCTTGCGTGTTCCGTGCGCTCTGTGTGTTCTGCGTTCAGGCGGGGTTCGTCACCCAGCCCACGGTGTTGAGTTCGATGGCTTCGTCGATCTCCTGGTACGACAGCACCGGCAGATCGCCAAACACCGGCTGCAGCATCGTCTTGACGTAGCGCCGGCAGTTGAGCGACACCATCACCGCCAGCGGGCGGCCATGGCGGTCTTTCTCCAGCGGGCGGGTGCCGCCAAGGATCTTCACCACCTGGTCGGTAATCGCCTGCTTGGCGTCACGTGTGAGGCTCAGCACGCTGCCCTGCTTGGTGTGCACGACGGCCTGCTCGATGCGCTCCTGTAAGGATTGTTCGAACAGCACCACATCGAGCACGCGGCTGGTGCCGCAGAACTGCTCGGTGATCTGGCGGTGCAAGTCCACGCGCACCAACTCCACGAGGCCGATCACGTCTTCGGGCTCTTTGGGCGACCACGTGATCAGGCTCTCGAAAATGGCGCGCAGGTTGCGGATCGACACGCCCTCCTGCACCAGCCGGCGCAGCACTTCGGTAATGCGCTGCGGGGGCACCAGACGCGTGAGTTCGGCCACCAGCTCGCCGTGTTCGCGGCGCATGATCTGGATGAGGTTCTGCGTTTCCTGAATGCCGATGAGCGAAGCGGCGTTGCGTTCGATGAGTGTTTCGACTTCGGCGGCCAGGCGGTCTTCAGCGGGCACGGCAGTGTCTGAAATCGCATCGCGCTCCGGCAGCGTGCCCTCGGCGGCCAGCACGTCCTGCACAAGCAGCGCGTAACTGTGGGCGGGCAAGGCCGCATCCCAGTTCAGCTGCACGCGCGGGAATACGGCGCCGAGCCTGCGCTGCACGCGCGACTTGGCTTCTGCCAGGCGGGTCTGCAAGGCCACGAGCTCGATCTCGCCGCGCAGGTCTTCCGACAGGCGCACCGCAATGGGTGCCGCAATGCCTTCCGCGGGCGAGCCTGCTTCGGGTTCAGCCAACCGCCGTGCGTCTGGGCCGAGCACAAGCAGATCGAGCGGCGGCGCCTGCCGGCGCTGGCGCATGCGGAGGAAGGCGGCTGCCGCGGTGCCGATGGCCAACAGCAGGAACGACCACTTCGGAAACCCCGGCACCAGCAGGAACGCCAGCAGCACGCCGCTGGCCATCAGCATGCCGCGCGGGTGGGCAGTGATCTGCGAGCCGATCTGCTGACCAAGGTGGCGTGCTTCACGGTCGCGCGTCGCCACACGGGTGGTGACGATGCCGGCGGCAATGGAGACCAGCAGCGAGGGAATCTGCGAAGCCATGCCGTCGCCCACCGTCAGGATCGCGTACCGGTGCAGCGCATCGCCAATCGACATGCCGTGCATCAACGCGCCCACGGCAATGCCGGCCAGGATGTTGATGACCGCGATGATGATGCCGGCAATGGCGTCGCCCTTGACGAACTTCATTGCGCCGTCCATTGCGCCGTGCAGCTGCGATTCCTGCTCCAGCGCTTCACGGCGGCGCTTGGCTTCGTCCGACGTGATGATGCCGGCGCGCAGATCCGCGTCGATACTCATCTGCTTGCCGGGCATTGCATCCAGCGAAAACCGCGCACCGACCTCCGCCACGCGCTCCGAGCCCTTGGCGATCACGATGAACTGCACCACCGCGATCACCAGGAACACCACGCCGCCCACGACGAAGTTGTTGCCGACCACCAGCTTGCCGAACGTGTCGATCACGTGACCTGCATTGGCCTGCAGCAGGATCAGCTTGCACGACGCAATGTTCAGCGACAGCCGGAACAGCGTCGTAAACAGCAGCACGGCCGGAAACGACGAGAACGCAAGCGCCGACGGCAGATAGATCGACACGCACAGCAGCACGATGCTGGCCGCCAGATTGAGCGAGATGAGCCCGTCCAACACGACGGTGGGTAACGGCAGCACAAAGAGCGCGACGACCGCCACCACGAACACGGCAATCGCAATGTCGTAGTTCACCAGCCGCGCCCAGCGCAAGCCGGTGAGCGGAACGTCCAACGCTGCAGCAAGATTGCGAGGCTTTGCCATGGAGCGCCTTTGGGCCGTGTGGGTCATAGCCCACGAATGTCCGTAGAAGACCGGCGCCGTTCAGCACCCGCTTCCCTTTCGAAAAGTGTAGAAGTGGGGGGCCTGTCCGCTCAACGCTGAAACTCGTAGTCGTGCGGTCAATCTCTGACGAAGTTTCGGGGTGGACTACGCTTTTCGGTAGTTCATCGCAGCGTGTGCGCGCCACTACAGTAAGTGCATTCACTTGCCACGCGAGAGGCCACGGTTGAATGCTTCGAATGTGGGTGCCGGCGATGTCCGCGCGCCGATCCTGTTTGGCGAAGAACACATCGTGGTCGATGCGGAATCGATCCGCCTGGGTGCGACGGCGCGCGCCGAGTCCTTCTCTGAAACCGCGCAGGATCTGCGGGCCGCGCACGGTGCGCAGGAACGGCAATTGCTGCTGCGCGCCGTCTTGCGCAGCATCGGCTTCGACTGGCTCTGTTACTACCGACTGACACGCATTGGGGAATCGATTACGCGGGTGCTGTACTTCCGTGCGTATTCCCCGCCGAACTGGCCCAAGCGCTACGTCGACGAACGCTACTTTGAAGTCGACCCGCGGCTGGCCTTTGCGTTGCGCTACGAATGGCCCCTGGTGTGGGACTTGGCGGACCTTGGAGCCACGCTCACCGCACCGGCGGATGCGGACCGCCTGCACCGCCTGCTGCAAGACGCCGAACGTGCCGGCCTGCGCAGCGGCATCAGCTTCGGTGTCGTGAGCCCACGCAGCCTAGAGCACAGCGTCATCTGCTTTGGATCGGGCAATAACGCCAAGGGTTGGATTGCCGACAACGTGGTCGGCCAAGCCTATGCCGTGGGGCTGGGCCTGCATGAATTTCTCATGCAGCACGCAAAACCGTTGCATGAAGACACGCACGCGCGTGCGCTCAGCCAGGTACAGCGTCAGATTCTGGAATTCATCACCAGCGGGTTATCGGACAAGGCGATTGCCGAGCAGCTCAACATGTCGCCGCACAACGTCGACTATCACCTGCGTCAGCTCAAGAAGAAATACGGTGCACAGAACCGCGTGCAGCTGGCCTATATGGCCGGGCGCATGTTCATGACATGAATACGCTCGACGCCCGCATGCTTTCGGCCGTGGACCAGGCGCTGGCGCGTACGCTGTCGCGCCTGTATCTGGCGCGCGCGGCACTACCGTTTTCCGTAGGCAGCACGCCCTACGAAGCGCGTTGCGAAGCGCATGCCGTACAAGCCGCGGCACAAGCCTACCGCTTCACGTTGGGCGATGCGCCGGGCTGGCTGCTGCTCGATGCCGCCGCTGAGCGCGCATGGCTGGCCGACGCCGCAGACGCCCACGTGCCGCAAGCCTTGCGCTGCGCGGTGCTCGCCGATGCCTTGGCGCCACTCGCACGGGGTATCGAACAACGCAGCGGACGTGCGCTTACATGGTTGCCGGAGGCCGCATCGCCAGAGGTCCGGCTGGACCGGCCAGACGTCCTGCAGCTGATGATCAGCCGCCACGACGCCGCACCCGTCGAAGACGGCGCCGCGCCATGGCTGGCGCGCGCCGGACTGCTGTTCGACGCGCCGCACGTCCTGCCCGAACTGTGTCCGACAGAGCTGACTGCGGAACCCATACCGCTGGCCGCCTTCATGGGCACGCACGTGCCGCTGCGCTTCGAGCTGGGCGCCACCTTTCTGTCACGCCGGGACTTTGCCGGCATTGCGCTGGGCGACATCGTGCGTATCGAAAAATGGCTTCCTGCTGGCGATGCATTGCGCTGCGTTGCCCGCGTGCGCGGGCGGCTGCACCTGCGTGTGTTCGGACAAGTGCAAGGCAACCGCATCGTCGTGGAAAACGTGGAGGAAAAGCCAATGACAACCGAGAACCCAGCCCCGAACGCCGCTACATCGGGCACGGAGCCCACGGCGCGCCCGCTTCCCACCGACAGCCTGGACGACATCGAACTGGTTACCACCTTCGAGCTGGAAGAGCGGCGCCTGTCACTAGCCGAGCTGCGCGCGCTGCGGCCCGGCACGGTGATGGAGCTGGCGCAGCCGCTCAACCAGGCCGTCATCCGCATCCTCGCCAATGGCATGCCGGTGGGTGAAGGCCACCTGATTGCTGTCGGCAACCGGCTCGGCGTGCGCGTATCGCGTTTCATCGGGCAGGCGGCACCTGGGCAGGCATAACGCCCGGCCCGCTTCTCCCTCAACAAGAACAACGCATCGACACACTCGACACGCACCATGGGAAACCTGCCCAATCCCGTAGCGATGATTGCCGTGGTGGCGGCGTTGGGCATCGCGCCCTTTGCCGCGCTCATGGTCACGAGCTACACCAAGCTGGTGGTGGTGTTTGGCCTGCTGCGCTCGGCGCTGGGCATTCAACAGGTGCCGCCCAACATCGTGCTCAACGGCATCGCGCTGATCCTGACGGTGTTCATCATGGCGCCGGTCGGCATGGACATGGTCGACAACCTGCGCGGGCGCAACTTCAACCTGAGCAGCCAGATGAGCGTGGATGACGTGATCGCCATCCTCGATGCCGCGCAGCCGCCGGTGAAGAAATTCCTGCAGACCCATACGCTGGAATCGGAGCGCAATTTCTTCGTCAAATCGGCCACGAGCATCTGGCCCAAGGAGCGCGCCGCCGGCCTGAAGAACGACGACCTGACTGTGCTCGTGCCGAGCTTCACCCTTACCGAGCTGATCAAGGCGTTCCAGGTTGGCTTTGTGCTTTACATCATCTTCGTGGTGGTCGACCTGGTGGTGGCCAACCTGTTGCTGGCGTTGGGGATGCAGATGATTGCGCCGACCACCATCTCGGTACCGTTCAAGCTGCTGCTGTTCGTGATGCTCGATGGCTGGTCGGTGCTCGTGCACGGGCTCGTGCTGTCTTATCGATAGAGGTGGCGACCATGCGTGCCAGTGCTCTCATCATTGCCGCCATGGCGTTTGGCGCTTGCATGGCAGCCACGTCTGCCGTGGCAGGCCCGCGTATTGATGCACGCGCCTTTGCCACGCTGGCCGCCACCTGCGCGCCGCACGTTGACCGCGTCACGCTGGAAGCGCTGGTGCGCACGGAGTCTGCCTACAACCCCTATGCGATCGGCGTGGTGGGCGGCAGGCTCGTGCGCCAGCCTGCCACGCTGGAAGAAGCCGTGGCCACCGCGCGTTCACTGGAGCGCCAGGGCTACAACTTCAGCGTGGGACTCGGGCAGGTCAACCGCTACAACCTCGCGCGCTTTGGCGAGACGCTGGAAACCGCGTTCGACGCCTGCCGCAACCTGCGCGCAGGCGGCACCATCCTGGCTGAATGCTTTGCACGTTCATTGCCGCGCTATGGAGATCAGCAACAGGCGTTGCGCGCGGCGCTGTCTTGCTATTACAGCGGCAATTTCGAGACCGGCTTCCGCCACGGCTATGTGCAGAAGGTTGTCGCTAATGCTGGGGACGTGCCGGCCATCGTGCCCGACGCCGCCCGTGGACGGATCGAGCCGATTCCGGTCGTGCCCGCCGGCGGCGGTACACCCGCTCCCGGGGCGCCACGCCCGGTATCTGCGCCCGCGCAGCCACGCGTGCTGACCGGCAGCGCGTGCACCGGCCAGACCGGCCGGCAGGTGATGATCCTTGCGTGTAATCGCGCCGACGGCACATCGTGCCTGCGCTGCGTGGCGCTGCCGCGCTGAGCGCCGCGCGGCAGCTTCCACATCCCCATCCCGGTCAGATCAGGTTCAGGCGGCCCGCAATGTAGGCCAACTGAGCGCGGTTGGTCGCGCCGTAGCGGCGGCGGATCAGGCGCAGGTGGTAATCAACGTTGTGCGCTGTGGTGTGCAGCTTGATGGCGATTTCCTTATCGCTCATGCCGGCGGCCAGGCACGTCAGCACTCGGCTTTGCATGACGGTGAGCGGTGCGTCTTCACCGGATACGCGCGTGTTGCGCGTGAACGTTTGCAGCGGCGCCCGCCAGACCTGATGCAGCGCCATGCCAAAGAGGATCGACTGGCCGAGCACGCTGTCGCTGATCCATTCCCGCCCCGCATGCGGCGAACTGAGGCTGACAATCGCATGGTTCATGCCCTTGCCCGCGCCCAGGCTGAACATCACGCCGCTGCGCAAGCCGTGTTCGTCCATCGTCTGCAGCAGCGCGCGCATCGCCGGCTCCATGCGCGCCTGGCCCCGCGCGAGCGATGCCAGATCCCACACCAGCGGCATGCCCGTGGCAAACACCGCAGGCAGGCGTGGGTCGACGGTGAACAGACGTTCGTCGCAGTAGCGGTGCAGGAACCGCGGCGCCACGTAGTTCTTGAGCATGGCCACCGTAGGCGGGGCATTTTCGTGGCGTTCGGTCAGCGCGTAGGTGAGCGAAGAAAAACCCATCAGCCCCATCAGCCCGGACACAATGCGTGCGCGCTCGGCCACCCCGCGTGCGGCCTGCAGCTCGGCAGCCAGGCGCAGTCGACCCGGCTGCGCGGGTGCGGGCTCGAACAGCAGCGCGTGCTCGTCCACGGAAATCACGTCCGTGCCCGGCGGCAGCGGTACGAAAAAGCGGTCGCCATTGGCGGCATCGTCCGCGGCTGTGCGCGCAGCCAGGGAATCGGCGTGCCCTGGAAGCGGCGCGGTGTCCGCCTTCGCGGACAGCGCATCCAGGTCGAGCTGGACGGAAGGGCTTGCGTGGGTGGAAACGCCAGACTGCGCGCCCGCTGCCTTGAGCGCGGTGCGCATGTCCATCAGCAGCGCCAGGTCTTCGGCGCGGGGGAAACGTACTGCCTGCAGACCATCTGAGCGATGTGCGGCGGCCATTGCCGTCCTCCGGTCATGTTGGAAACACCTGCTTGGCCGCCGGAATGTTTCCGGCCATGGCCAAGGCTGTTTCCCCCCCGGGGGATGACATTTGCTGCGCGGTGACCCTGAGCACCGCTGGGCGCAGATCGTGAAAAGCGACGTCCGGCCTACGTTTTGGCGCATTGTTGCAAGCCGGTGGCAACGTTGTCCAACAAAACTTTTTAGTGCCCCACCATCGACGCGGCTTATGTCGCAATGCAGCAAACCACGCCTCTGACAATGGCAGCGGGGCCGCGCGTCCATGCCCCTTGCCGCATGCCGGGCATCACTGTGTCAGGATTGACCGTGCGTTATATCCAACCCTATATTGCGGATAACGTTTCCAATCTGTCGCCGGCACCCAACGCGTCACCTCTCGGTTCGCGAGAATCATCCGGCCGGCCGGTGGCACCTTCGCACACTATCCGCATGTCCGCTTCCATCTGGACGCCTCTGCTGCTTTCACTCAAGGTGGCCGGCTGGGCGACCGTCCTGAACCTCCTGCTGGGCGTCGGCGCGGCCTACGCGCTCGCGCGCACGCGCAGCCGCCTGCGCGACGTCATCGATTCCGTCCTGACCCTGCCCCTGGTGCTGCCGCCAACGGTGCTCGGTTATTACCTGCTGGTGCTGCTGGGCCGGCGCGGCACGGTCGGCGGCTGGCTCGATAGCATGGGTCTCCAGCTCGTCTTTACGTGGCAGGGCGCGGTGATCGCCTCCACCGTGGTGGCGTTTCCGCTGGTCATGAAATCCGCGCGCGCCGCCTTTGAAGGTGTGGATCATCAATTGGAGAGCGCGGCGCGTGTACTGGGCCTGCCGGAGGCCGCCGTGTTCTTCCGCGTCACGCTGCCGCTGGCCGCACGCGGCATCGCCGCCGGCGTTCTGCTGGCGTTTGCGCGCGCATTGGGCGAGTTTGGTGCCACGCTCATGATCGCCGGCAATCTGCCCGGCCGTACGCAGACGCTTTCCGTCGCCATCTACGAAGCCGTGCAGGCCGGCGACGACGCCACGGCCAACACGCTGGTGCTGATCACCTCGCTCACCTGCATCGTGGTACTGGTGGTGGCCAGCCGCCTGCTGCAGGCGCGCGCGCCGAGCCTGCAGGAGCAACTGGCATGAGCGGCGGCATGATCGATCTCGTCGTGCAGAAAACGCTCACCAGCGCAGCGCGCGTGTTCTCGCTCGACGTTGCCGTGCGCTCGGACAGCCGGCGCGTGGTGCTGTACGGCCCGTCGGGCGCCGGCAAGAGCCTCACGCTGCGCGCCATTGCGGGCCTCATGACGCCCGAGCGCGGCCGCATCGTGCTCAACGGCCGCACGCTGTTCGACCACGCTGAGAGCATCAGCCTGAGCGCGCAGGAACGCCGCGTCGGCTACCTCTTCCAGGACTACGCGCTCTTCAACCACCTGACGGTGGCGCAGAACATTGCGTTCGGGCTCAAGCGCGGGTGGTTCAACCCGCCGCGCCGCACACGCGATCCACGCGTGCAGCAGTGGATCGACACGTTCGAGCTGGGCACCGTCGCCGCCAATTACCCGTCGCAGATTTCCGGCGGCCAGCGCCAGCGTGTGGCACTTGCCCGCGCGCTGATCGCCGAGCCCTCCATGCTGCTGTTGGACGAGCCCTTTGCCGCACTGGACCCGGCACTGCGCACGCGCATGCGTTCGGAGCTGTCCGCCCTGCAAGCGCGGCTGCAGATACCCATGCTGATGATCACGCACGACCCGGCCGATGTGGAGATCTTCGGAGACCACGTATTCGAGTTGCGCGATGGCCGCGTCGTGGCCGATGCCGTGCGCGCACACGATGCGGCGCCGCTGTCGCCGTATCCACATCTGACGGCAGTGGTAAAGCGCTAGAAAACGCCCAGCGCAAGCCCGGTTGCCACGGCCTGACCCAGGACGCGGCAGCGCTCCAGATCATCTGCGCCAATCTGCTTGGGGGCCAGGATGGCCTCGGGCGTTTGCGCATGCGTGCAGACGATGATCGGCTCGGCCACGGGCTTGAGCCGCCAGCCGGCGGCAATGCGCTCAATCTGGCGCACCGCGTTCAGGCCATCGCTGCCTGCACAGATCAGGCACGCGTATGGCCGGCCGTTGATACGGTCGAGCGCGGGGTAATAGCAGCGGTCGAAAAAATCCTTGAGCTGCCCGCTGATGGCCGCGAGGTTTTCCGGTGTCGCGAAGAGATAGCCGTCTGCCCCGAGCACATCGTCGGGGCCGGCTTGGGTTGCGTGCATCAACCGCACGGCAACGCCGCCCTCTTCTGCGGCACCCGCCTGCGCGGCCTCGGCCATCTGGCGCGCGCCGCCCGTCATCGAGTGGTAGACGATCAGCAAGGTCTTGGGCGTCATGGGCGCTTCAGGCCAATCCCAGAATCACACTCGATGCCTCGAACACCGCCACCGCTTCCACGCCTTCGGCCAGTGCCAGGGTTTCCACAGCCGTGCGCGAGAGCATGGCCACCAGCACGGTCTCGCCCGCGGACGTGGCATTCGCGTCCAGCAGGCTCAGGCGCACTTCGGCCTGCACCGCGCCATCGCGGATTTCCGTAACGACGCACGGCAATTGGTTCTCTGCGGAGACGCGCCACTCGCCGGCGCCGCGCATCAGCATCACGGCAGGCGCCTTGATGAGCGCCACGGCCTGCACCCCAGGCGCTAGCCCCAGCACGCGCGTGCTTTCCCGCGTGATGGTGGCGGCAACCGCCTGCCCGCCGGGCAGGCGCAGCGTCACCACATCATTGACAGCACCCGACGCTACCGATTCCACCGTGCCGAACAGCGTGTTGCGCGCGCTCGTGCGCAGCATGAGGCGGCGTAGCAGGTTGACGTCTTCGCTGGCAGCGTGCGCGGCGGCATCCAGGCGATCGACAAAGCGACGGTGCTCGGCTTCCAGCACGCGGAAGCTCTCGATCAGCCGTTGCGCGCGCGGCGTCAGCACACTGCCACCGCCGCCCTTGCCGCCCGTGGTGCGCACCACCAGCGGCTCGCCGGCCAGGTTGTTCATGGTGTCGATGGCGTCCCACGCGGCCTTGTAGGAAAGACCTACGGCTTTTGCGCCTGCGGTGATGGAGCCGGTCTGTCCGATGGCAGCCAGCAGTTCGATTCGGCCGCGCCCGCCCCAATTGTCTTCACCGGCGCGCAGCCAGATGGTGCCGTCGAGTTCCAGCATGTCGTCTCGTCTTGGATGGAGATTGCAACATGCAGGATGTTAACGTGTTAACGCCGATTCGCTGGCTCAAGCCGCCGCCAGGCGCGGCGTACGCACATGCAGCAGCACCGAGCGCGAGAGCAGCAGACCGCCCAGGAAGCCGAACAGCGCGCTGAACATCGCCATGAAGCTGGCAGAGTGCGAGACTTCCGGGTGCATCGCCAGCATCACGTTGTAGGCATAGCGGGCGGCGAACAGGCCCACGATCACCACCATCGGCACCCAGCTTCCGGGCACGCGAACGGTGCGGGCCGTTTCAGACACGGCGCCGTTGGGCGGCGACATGTATGTCAACAGGAACGCCACCAGAACGGCCACCAGCCACATCGTGAGCGCAAGCGGGCTGCCATGGCTTGCCATCGACACTCCGTAAAGCGAATACGCGGCCACCACCAGCGGCAGCACGATCAGACGGCGGCGCGACACGATGCGGGACTGCATCTGACGCATCCCGATGCCAATCAGCACGGCAAACACCACGAACACCCAGGTGGGCGTATGCGAGACGATGGAGGTGATCGATTCGAGCATGGCGGTCTCCCTGTTGGAATGACGCCAGCTTAGGTGCCGGCCCCCGCACGCGGGAGCGGATTGCGACGAACGGCAGAAACGCCGGTGTGAATGGCGGGAAAGATGCGATTCAGGTCGGGCAGTCAGCCCAGCGCGGCGCGCACGCCGGCATCCACCACCGACAGGTGCGCCCGCAGCAAGCGATCGAACCCTTCGGCCGTGACAGGCTTGCCGATGTAATAACCCTGGATTTCCTGGCAGCCCGCCTTGGCGAGGAACTCCACCTGGTCGGCGTCTTCCACACCTTCGGCGGTGACGGTCATGCCCAGGGCGCGCGCCATGGCGACGATGGCCTCCGTCAGCGCCACGGAATCCGGATCGCCCGGAATGCCGGTGATGAACGAGCGGTCGATCTTCACGTTGCTGATCGGGAAGCGCTGCAGATACGACAGCGATGAATACCCGGTGCCGAAATCGTCGATCGAGATCCGGATGCCCTGCGCGGTGAGCGCATCGAACATCGGGCGGACTTCATCCGCACCGCCCATCAGCAGGCTTTCAGTAATTTCGACTTCGAGCGCGGTGGGCGGCAGGCCGGTATCGGCCAGCGTCTGCTCGATCATCGGGACCACGTCGCCGGCCTGGAACTGGCGCGCCGACAGGTTGACCGCCATACGGAAGTCATAGCCCAGCGCCTCGTACCAGATCACGGCCTGTTCGCAGGCGCGCCGTAAGACCCACGCGCCGATCGGCACGATCAGGCCCGTCTCTTCCGCCACCGGGATGAACTCCACCGGCGAGATCGCCCCAAGCTTGGCGCTGTTCCAGCGCAGCAGCGCCTCGGCCCCGACGATGCGATGGCTGGCCAGGTCGTACTTGGGTTGATAGACGAGCTGCAGTTCGTTGTTCTCGCGTGCATCGCGCAGCGCGTTTTCCAGCATGTAGCGGCGTTGCAGCCGGGCGTTGAGCTCGGCCGTATAGAACTGGGCACGGTTGCGGCCGTTCTGCTTGGCGCGGTACATGGCGGCGTCGGCCGAACGCAGCAGGTCGGAACCCGAAATGCCGTCGTGCGGATACAGCGCCACGCCAATCGACACGCCCAGGTAGTACCGCCCGTTGACGGTGTCGAACGGTTCGCGCATGGCCTGCAGCAGACGTTCGGCCAGCAACGCTATGCGCTTTCCCTCGACACGCTGGTCGATGAGGATGACGAACTCGTCGCCGCCCAGACGGGCGATCACGTCGCCGGGGCCGATGCAGTCGGTCAGGCGCGCGGCTGCGCTTTGCAACAGCGTGTCGCCGCAGGCATGGCCGGCGGTATCGTTCACGCTCTTGAAGCGGTCGAGGTCGAGGAAGAACAACGCCAGCTCGCGGCTCTCGTCGCGGGCGCTCTCAATGGTGCTTTCCAGGTGCGCGATGAAGAAGCTGCGGTTGGTCAACCCCGTGAGCGCATCGTGCGCCGCCAGATGGCGCAGGCGCTGCTCCGCGCGCTTGATATCGGTGATATCGGCAAACGACAACATCACGCTGCTGGGTGCCGGCTCGGCATGGCGACGGATGGGGATGATGTTCTGCCGCACCCACATCAGCTCACCGGTCTTGAGCAACAGCCCGTACACGCGGCCGAAGATGGGTTCGCCAGTGCGCAGCACCTGCCCGGACGGCATCATGGTCGCACCGACTTCCTTACCGTCTTCGTCCACCACGCGTTGAATCGGGTCGAGCCGGTTTCGCCCGACGAGCTGCCCCGGGCGCACGCGCAAGATGCGCTCGGCGCTGGCGTTGGCAGCCTGCACCACGCCGTCCGGCGACATGATGACAACGCCTTCGTGCAGGTTCGAGATCGCCAGCCGATAGCGCTCCTCGCTTTCGGCTAGGCCCCGTTCGACGTTGTCCTTCTGAATGGCAACGCCCGCCAGGTGCGTAACGTCGTCGAGGAAATGCTGCTCCTCTTCCGCGGGCATGCACGGTTGCCGATAGAACAGCCCCAGCACGCCAAGCTTGTCGCCGCGCGACGAGCGGATCGGTAATGCCCATGCGGAGACAAAGCCCGCTGCCAATGCTGCCGTGCGCTCGTGTTGCCAGCGCGGGTCGGTCGCAATGTTGTCGATGAAGACGGCGTCACCCAGGTACACGGCACAACCGCATGCGCCGGCATCGGGACCGACGGGCGTGTTCTCCAGCGTGGCGGCATAGGCCGCAGGCAGCGTGGGCGCAGCGGCCACACTCATGGTCTGGGAGTCGGCGTCCAGCAACAACAGCGCCGACATGGCATTCGGATAGACCTGCTCGACGTACAGGCACAGGTGGCGCAGCACGGTCGACAGCGTCGCATTGGAGGCAAGTTGCGCAAGCACGGCGTTCTCCGAAGCGAGCAGACGGCGCGCATGCAGCGCTTCGGCGCGAGCCTGTACGGCGTGGCGCTCCAGCGCATGGCGCGACACGGCCTCGCGCAGCACGAGCATGACGGCGGGCTGACCTTCGTGCTCGCACGCAGCGGCTTCGCTGGCAACCAGCACATGCGTGTAGTCGGCGCGCACCAGACGGTGTTCGACCGGCTGGGCAGAAAGGCCGCTGCTCACCATGCCTGCCAGGCGCGGAATCACCTGGGCAACGTCATCGGGATGAATCAGGCCGGCGAGTTGCAGGCCCGTCAGTTGCGCTGCATCTTGCGCGCCCAGCAAGCGGGCGGCGGCCGGGTTGGCTCGCACCAGCCGCCCGTCCACGGTCAGCAATACCGCGTCGGACGACAGCCGGGACAGCGCGTCGAAATCGGTACCGCGCAGTTCAGTCATCGCCCCCGCCATGGCCGCCATCGGACGTTGCGCGGCCTCGGAGCGCGGCGCAACGTCTGTAGGAGAGGCTCCGGCCTGCGCCGGAAGAAACTGGGTCATGGGCAATGCGATGGCTTGAGCGATAACAGCAACAGCGACGGCAATGGGAAAGCGAGAGGCAGACTACACGTGTCTCGCCCCTAACCACAACGGCGCGCCGGTGGAAAACTGAAGGGTGCAGCGTGTGATACCCCTGAGGGGCGTGTGGTGGCCACCCTACGTTGGCATGACCCAAGAAAAAACCCGCGCTCAGTTGACGAGGCGCGGGTTGAAATCTCTGGACCGTGTCGATCTGTTCCAGAGAGGAGAACTGACCCATGAGGCAAGCGACGCAAAGTTCCGTCGCATCACCATGTTATGAATCATAGTGGTCCCCTTGGAAAAACAAAGGGCGGAAAAGGCCGGATATTCCATCGCATTTTCATTTCCGCCGACCCATTTTTTTGGCACTGCATGAACCCCGTTGCTGCTTGTCCCGTCTGCTTACATCGCCTGCATGTGCGAGCCTTGTGTGCGGTACGTTTCACGATGCCGACGACGCCGGAAAAAATCTCCCCGGCATATTGGTTGGTCGCTACATTGATGAGAATGTTCCAACCTGCCCGATTATGTCGTTCACATGAAGTATTTTGCGCAGGCAAAATCACGCTGGAGTGACCCATGAGGCAGATTGCCGCGTTAAGTTCGCGCGCGGCGTGCCGTTACTGGTCGAAAGAGCGCGTCTGCCCCGTGACCTAGCAGGCGCAAATTGGATGCACGTGTCTGGACTGTCATGCCGTCTCTGTCTCCCCCCAATCGATCGCTTTCACGGCGCACCACGCGGTTGTTGATTGCCGTGAGCGTGCTGGCCGCACTTGTTGCGTTACCCCGCGCGCACGCTTCTACGCCACCCACGGCCGGCACCGCGCCTGCCCCGACCCGACCCGCTGTTGCTGCCGCCGCGCCCACCCCCATCCCGGCGGCCAAGACAGCCAAATCCACGACTGTTGCCTCCACGGCCCCGACCTGCCAGGCGATCATGCAGCGCCTGTCGGGCAGCTTGGCGGCCACGCCCAGCACAGCCGACAAGCCCGGCACCGTAATGATCGACGTCGACAAGGCCGGCGTGATGATGGCCTGCAGCCATTCCGACTCGATTGCCATTCCCGTACCGGGCGGCAAGCCGCGATGACACCCTTCGCCTTCGCACACCGCGCCATGGCCGGCATGCTGGCAGCGCTGGCGGCGCTGTCCATGCCGGTGGCCGGTGCGGAGCGCTGGATCCAGCTGCCCGATCAACCGGACAGTTACGCGTCGCTTGACGTTGGCAGCATCCAGCGCATGCCCAGCGGCCCGGTCAGTGCATGGGTGCGCGTAGAAGCGTCCAACCGTGCGGGCATGCGTTCGCTGCAGCGCATGTTCGGCGCCTTTCGCGGCGACATGGCCGATTTTCTGTACACCGTCGATTGCCGCAGCCGGCAGTTTTCGGTGTCGCAAGCCAAGCTGTATCAAGGCGCGCTGACCGTCAGCGAAAGGCAGCTCGCCAATGATGCGGGCTGGCAACGCGTAGACGCCGTCGGCCTGGCAGGCGAGGTGGCGCGCCAGCTCTGCGGCGGATAGCGCCCCTGCTCTTTGCATCGCATCGCGGTGCCATCGTTGGTAACATCAACGCGTGCGCCCTGCCCCCACATCCCCTTCGTCCCAGCCCGCGGACCCTCGCGTCACCGCAGACGCGAGCGTCTTCGGCACGCTTGCACGCGGCTCGCGCGCATCGCTTGAGCGCGTGACGAATCTGGGCGACGGCGTGACCGCCGCCATCTGGCGCAACGAGCACGACGAGGCGCGCTACATCCAGCCCGAGCACCACACGCTGTCGGTCTATCTGCAAGGCGGCTACACCACGCACCGGCAAGATCTACCGCACCTGTTCGGCGCGCCAGGGCGCGTGTGCATGCTGCCGGCTGAACACCAATCGAGCTGGGTGATCGAGCAGCCCATGCGCTTCGTTCACCTGTATTTCCCGCCCGACGCGCTGGCTGGTCACGCTGTGCGCCTGCTCGACGCAGAGCCCCGCCTGTTCACGCTGCACGACCGCACCTTCATTGAAGACGCCCATCTCGCACAGGCTTGCGCGAACATCGCCCAGCTCGATTGGACCGACCTGGACGACCGCATGCGCGCCAACGCGCTGGCCAATGACACGCTGTCGTATCTCGTGCAGACACAGGGCCGCACGCGGGCGCTGGCTGTGCGCGGCGGGCTGGCGCCGCACGTTTGCCGGCGCATTGCGGCACGCATCGACGCAGAACTGCACCTGCCCCTGTCACTCGGGCAATTGGCGGCAGAAGCGAATCTGTCGGAATTCCATTTCGCGCGGATGTTTCGCGCGTCATTCGGGGCCGCACCGCATGAGTGGGTGATGCAGCAACGCATGGCGCGCGCGCAAACGCTGCTGCGCACAACCACCCTTGCGCTGGCGACGATTGCCGAGCGCTGCGGCTTTGCCAGTGCCAGCCATTTCAGCCGGCGATTTGCGCTGCAGCTCGGCGCGTCGCCGTCGCGCTACCGGCAGGCATGGCACGGGGCTAGGCCGTAGCCTGCCTCGTCAATATGCGAACGACCGTGCATCGCGATCGCCCGGTTCTCCATATCAGCCGAAAAGCTGCGCTGGACTAGCGTTTTCCACGATAGAGGCGCATCGGTGCGCGCAGTAACGTGGAGATGGGTTCCCCATGGAGACCGCCATGTTTACCCATATCCTCCTGCCGACCGACGGCTCCGAGCAGTGCCGCAAGGCCATCGACGGCGCGCTCAAGCTGGCGCGCGCCACCGGTTGCCGTCTCACCGCCTACACGTGCATTGAAGAATTCCCCAACATGGCCTATTCGGCCGGCGTGGGCGAGTGTCCGCATGCGCACTACATGGAAACGGTGCAGGGCTACGCGAAGGACTGCATTGACCGCATTGCAGAGCGCGCCCGCGAAGAAGGCGTGCAGTTCGACAGCGATGTGTCGCAGTTTGCCGAGCCCTATCTGGGCATCCTCGATGCGGCAAAGCGGCACGCATGCGACGTCATCTTCATGGCATCGCACGGGCACCGCAGCCTGATGGGGCGACTGTTGATCGGCAACGAGACGCGCAAGGTGCTGACCTACGCGCACGTGCCGGTGGTGGTTTACCGCTAGAAATCCGTTCTCGGGCTCCGCTGCAGACCGAGAACCGATTCCATCTTTGGGCAGCCGCGAATTACATCATCGGCACCGGTTCCGGCCCGCCTTCGCCGGACTCGAGTTCCGCCACGCGCTGGGCTTCACGCTCGCCCACCTGTTTGCGCTGTTCCGGCGTAAGCACCTGCATGATCTTGGCGCCGGCCTGCGCGCGCAATTGCGCTTCGCGGGCAACAGCGCGGCCGAGCGATTCAGTCAGGGCACGTGCACGCGCTTCGTCATACTGGCCTGACGCCACCATCTGGTGCAAGTCGCGCCGGGCATGCTCGATAGCCTTGCGCTGCTCTCGCGCATCCGGCATCTGCGCATATTCGATGGCGAAAATCTTGTCGCGCTGCTCTTCGCTCAGCCTCAGGCCACGCAGAAAGGGCGCGCCGCCATGATGCGGGCCCATGCCACGCGGGCCGCCGGGGCCCATGCCTGGCCCGCGCTCCATCATGCCCGGACCATGAGGTGCCATGGGTGGCATGGGCGAGAGCGGAACAGCGCCGGGCCCGGCGGTCTGGGCCAGTGCGGCGCACGAAAGCAAAAGTCCGGCGGCAAAACCTGCCACGCGGGAAGTCACAGCGGTCATGTTGAAGCTCCTCATGAGATCGTCGGCCGAGCAAGCCGGCCATACGTTCACTGTAGCCATCGACCCTGCACAAAAGGTGGGCAAACCGAGGAGTTTTCTTGAACCTCAGGCGTCGAGGCGGTAACCCACACCATAGACGGAATGGATCATGTCCGTGCCCGGGCTCACCTGCTCCATTTTGCGGCGCAGATTCTTGATGTGCGTGTCGACCGTGCGGTCGGTCACGATGCGGTGGTCGTCGTAGATCTGCTCGAGCAGATTTGCGCGCGACAGAATGCGCCCCGGAGCGCCCGCCAGTGCTGCCAGCAGGCGAAATTCCACCGGCGTGAGGTCGAGGCGCTGGCCGCGCAGCGTGGCGGCATAGGCGGCACCGTCGATCTGCAAGGCGCTCTCCGGCACGCCACCGGCGCGCTGTACGCGGCGCAGGATGGTCTTGATGCGCGCTACCAGTTCGCGCGGGCTGAAGGGCTTGCAGACATAATCGTCAGCGCCAAGCTCGAGGCCGAGCAGGCGGTCGATTTCTTCCACCCGCGCCGTCACCATGACGATCGGCACTTCGCTGAAGGCGCGCACCTCACGGCAGATTTCCAGGCCGTCCTTACCGGGCAGCATCAGGTCGAGCAGCACGAGTTCGGGTGAGGTTTCGCGAACGCGCTGCGTGGCATGCGTGCCATCGGCCAGCCACTCAGTCTCGTAGTGAGCGGCGCGCAGATAGTCGGTCATCAATGCGGCCAGCTTGGGTTCGTCTTCAATGATCAGAATCATGGTCGGCTAGCGGATCAAGCACATCAAGAATCGGCAGGCGAATGGCGATCCACAGCCCGCCCAACGGCGAATGTCTGGCGTCAATGGTGCCGCCGTGTGCGGCGACAATGGTCTGGCACAGGCTCAGGCCCAGACCGGCCCCGCCCTGCGCCCGGCTGCGTGAGGCATCCACGCGGAACAGGCGGTCGAAGATGCGCGGCAGCATCGCCTCGGGCACGCCCGGCGCGCTGTCCTGCACGTCGATCTGCTGCCAGTCACCGTCCTGATGGACATGCACGCGCAGCGTGCCGCCGGCATCGGTGTAGCGCAGCGTGTTCTCCAGCAGGTTCTGCATGACCTGACGCAGGCGCTGCGCGTCGCCCTTGACCATCGTTGCATGCGACGGCGCTGCTGGCACGTCCAGCTGCAGCGCAATGCCCTTTTCCATCAGGCGTGACGTAAAGCCCTGCACGGCGCTGCACACGGTATCGGCCAGGTCGAGCGGCTCCATGTGGAAGGCGAGCGCGCCCACATCGGCCAGCGAGAGCTCGTACAAATCGTCGATGAGCTTGCTGAGCGTCGACACCTCCGCCTGCAATGACGCGAGCGAGGTGGCCGTCAGCGGGCGCACGCCGTCTTCCAGTGCTTCCAGTTCGCCGCGCAGCACCGCCAGGGGCGTGCGCAGTTCGTGCGAGATGTCGGCCGTGAGCTGACGCCGCATCTTCTGGTTGGCCTCCAGCGAGGCGGCAAGATGGTTGAAATCTGCAGCCAACTCGCCGAGTTCATCGCGCGAATGCACGTCGACACGGGTGGCGTAGTCGCCGTCAGCCATGCGGCGTGCGGCATCGGTCAGCCGGCGCATCGGGGCCAGCAGACCGCGTGCGAGCAGCACCGCCACCAGCGCCGCCAGCAGGACCGACAGCCCCGCGATGATCCACGTAGCGCGCAGCTGCTGCGCCTGGAATGCCTGGTCGGCGCCTTCGGGCACCCGCACGCGCGGCGGCATGGCCAGCCAGCCGACGGTCTGGCCGTTGTGGTGCAGTTCGTGCCATCGGGCGTTCGGCCCGAGCGGTGGCCCGTCGCCAATGATGACGTTGCGCTGCGCATCAAGCAGCCAGATCGGCGAGTGCGGCACGGGCGGCTCGCCGGGCGGATGCGGCGGCATGCTGCCGGCAGGAGGCGGGCCGGGCGGCGGCATGTCTCTGTCCATGCCGCGGTCCGGGCCGGGTGGCAGTGGATCGAAGCGATGGCCTGGTGGCAGGTCGAAGCGGTCGCCGCCCATGCCGTTGGCGCGGGCCCGGGCACCCTCGCGGCGCAGCAGGCGAAACCACGCCATGCGATCGTTGCGCAGAAAATCCCAGTTGCCGTGCTGCGTGTAGGCGGCTTCCACGCCCTGCGCGAGCACGGCCATGCGCTCGGATTCGCGCGCGTTCACGTAGTCGAGAAAGTTTGCGTCAAAGCGCCAGCGCACCGCCGCGCCCATGGCGAGCGCAACAACGATGCTCAGCATGAACAACGCAACGAACAGCTTGGAGGTAATACCGAAAGACGGGCGCATGGATCAGTCAGGGGCTGCCGGACGCCGCCGGCGGGAGCGGTTCCCGCGCTGCCCGGCAGCAGGCACGGCCTCATCTTACCGGGCGCGCTGCCGCAGAAAGCCCCAGCATACCAACCGCCTGTGGGCAAAAAATGAGCGAAATGCGAAGAAAGCGTATGCTGCTGCCACGCTGCACACCCGTAGATTCGCGTATCCCCTTACAAGGAACCGCCCTTGCCCAGCCGGCCGGCCAACCCCGCGTTCTCGATGCGTCGCTGCGCCATGCGCGGCGTGGAAGCGGTCGCCGCAGATTCCGGCCACACCTTCCCGCGCCACACGCATGGCCAGTTCGGCATCGGCATCGTCGATCGCGGGGCACAGAAGTCGTTCAGCGGACGCGGCATGGTGGAAGCCGGCGCGGGCGACGTCATCACGGTCAATCCGTTTGAAGTGCACGATGGCACACCAATCGGCGATGCCGGCCGCGCATGGCGCATGCTTTACCTCGACCCCGGCGTGGTCGCCGAACTGGCGACGGATCTGCACCCCAGCCACTGCGGCGACGCTGAGTTTGACCGCCCGGTCATCCACGACGCAGACCTCGCCCCGCGCATGCGCCTGCTGTTTGCGCAGATGACGGTGCCCGCCGCACAAAGCGATGCACTGCTGCGCGAGCAACTGCTGCTGTCCGTATTGGCAGACGCCCTGCACGCCGCCAGCCACCGCGCCAGCCACCACGCCGACGCAGCCCCCGACGCCATCCGGCTTGCCCGCAACCGCATCGACGATGACCCGGCTGCGGCCATCTCCCTGCTCGACCTCGCACACGAAACGGGCCTGAGCCGTTTCCAGGTGTTGCGCGGTTTTGCCCGCGTGACCGGTCTTACGCCGCACGCCTATCAGGTGCAGCGTCGCGTGGCCCTGGCGCGCCGGCTGATCGCCCAAGGCCAGCCCTTGGCGGACGTAGCAGCCGCCTGCGGCTTTGCCGATCAAAGCCACATGACGCGGCAGTTCGTGCGCAAGTACGGCGTATCGCCGGGCATGGTAGCGGCGGCGCGCTAGCCACATCTTCCTCACCCTCCCCTCGCTGCAATTTCGTTCAAGACGCGCGCATCGCATGGGCCCATCCTGCGGCATCCACACACGCAGGATGCGATATGCCAAAACTGTCCAATCGACTTGAAGGTTGTCTCTACCTTGCGCTGGCGATGGTGCTGGTGGGCAGCACCGTGGCGGCCAGCAAGATCATCGCGGCGGGCCTGCCGCCATTTACGGCGACAGCGTTGCGCTTTGCGATGGCGCTGCCGCTGTTCCTGTTCATCATGCGCATGACGCGCACGCGCTGGCCCGTGCTCGCACGCCGGGATTGGGCACTGCTTTTCGTGCAGGCGGGTGCCGGCAGCGTGGGCTATACGACGCTGCTCATTTCCGGGTTACGGCACACGTCGGCCGCAGACGCGGGCGTCATCATCGGCACGCTGCCGGTCATGTCGGCGCTGATCGCGATCGTGCTGCTGGGCGAACGACCCGGGCGCGCGGTGCTCGGGGCGATTGGGCTGGCCACCGCCGGCGTGCTGGCCATCGCCCTGCAGCCGCGCGGCGGCGCGACACATCCGCTGCTCGGCAACCTGCTGGTGATGGGCGCCGTGGTGTGCGAGGGGCTTTTCATCCTGCTCAACAAGCGGCTGCGCACGCCGGTGCCGCCGCTTGCGCTGTCGGCGCTGATGAGTGCATTCGGCTTGCTGACGGCGCTGCTGCCCGCGCTTTGGGAAGCGCCATGGCAGTTGCACGCATCGACGCAGGCAACACACGCGCTGATGGCCGTGGCGTATTACGCCATCGTGCCGACCGTCGGTGGTTTTGTGCTCTGGTATGCCGGGGCCGCGCGCGTAAGCGGTGCAGAGGCATCGTTGTTTACCGCGCTGGCCCCTGTGGCAGCCGTGGTATTTGCAGCAACGCTGCTCGACGAGGCCGTCAGCGCGCGCCAGGTGGGTGGCATTGCTTGCGTGCTGGCAGCCGTGATTAGCCTTGGCCTGGCGCGTGCACCACGGCCGGCCACATCGACGACGTCTTAAGCTTCAGCCTCGGGGGCTGTCACATCTTCCATACGCTCGATGCGCACGCGCACGATGCGGCGGCTGCCGGCTTCAAGGATCACGAAACGGAGGTCGTGGCGCACCAGCGTGTCGCCCACTTCGGGCAGGCGGTCCCACTGGTTGAAGAGGTAGCCACCCAGGCTCGTGGCACCGCCGCCTTCGTCTAGCAGCCAGTCGACGTGCAGGACATCTTCGAGCTGGCGCAGGTCAGCCTCGCCGGCCACTTCCCAGCAGCCATCGCTGACTTCCACCACGCCCAGGCGTTCGTCTTCATCAGGGAATTCGCCCGCAATGGCCTCGAGCACGTCGATGGGCGTGACCACGCCTTGCACTACGTCCAGCGGATCGGTCACCACCAGCATGCGCCCGCGCGCACGCTTGAGCTGATCCATCAGGCGCAGGATGCCGATGTTGTCGGACACCTTGAGCGCAGGCTTCACGCTGCGGTCTACGTCGATGGAGCCACGGGTGTCGAGATCGCCCATCAGGTCTTTGGCGCGCGCCACACCCAAGAGGTCATCCAGGCCGCCACGGCAGACCGGAAACTGGTTATGCGGCACGGCCAGCAGCAATTTGCGCGTGACGGCCGCATCGGCGTCCAGATCCACCCACGAAATATCGTGGCGCGGCGTCATGATCGAGCGCACCGAGCGCTCGGCCAAGTCCAGCACGCCGCTGACCATGCTGCGCTCTTCGGGGCGGAACACGGTCTCGGGCACGGGCTGGCCAGCATCGTGCGAGGCGGTCTCGTGCGATTCGGACTCTGCCGGCGCGCCACGGCGGTCGCCCAGCAGGCTCAGCACCGCATCGGCGGTGCGCTCACGCAGCGGGCGGCGGCGATCGTAGCGCACGGTATTGCGCTGGGCCACCTGGTTGAAGAACTCGATCAGGATCGAGAAACCGATGGCCGCATACAGATAGCCCTTCGGAATATGAAAGCCCAGGCCCTCGGCAACGAGCGAGAAGCCGATCATCAGCAGGAAGCTCAGGCACAGCACCACCACCGTGCGATGCGCGTTGACGAACTCCGTCAGCGGGCGCGAGGCAAACAGCATGGCGCCCATGGCGATCACCACGGCCGCCATCATCACGGGCAGGTCGTTGACCATGCCCACCGCGGTGATGACGGAGTCGATGGAGAACACCGCATCGAGAATCACCACCTGCGCAATCACATTCCAGAACTTGCCGTGACCGGTGCCGTGGCTTTCGTCCTGCGGTTCGCCGTCCAGACGCTCGTGCAACTCGGACGTGGCCTTGAACAGCAGGAAGAAACCGCCCAGCAGCAGGATGATTGATCGGCCCGACAGATCGACCGGCCCCAGCGTGAGCAACGGCTTGGTGAGCCCGATCAGCCACGACATGGCGGCCAACAGCACCATGCGCATCAGCAAAGCCAGGCCCAGCCCGATCATCCGGGCGCGGTCGCGCAGCGCCGGCGGCAGCTTGTTGACCAGGATGGCAATGAAAACGAGGTTGTCGATGCCGAGAACAATCTCGAGCACCACCAGGGTGAACAGGCCAATCCAGATGGACGGGTCAGCAAGCCAGGTCATAGCGGGAAATAGAAGACAGCAGAAAGACGATCCGCCGATGATAACCGCAGCGCACGCGCGGCCTTGCGCGAATCCCGCGCAAGGTGTTGCAACAAACGGGCCGCGGCGCTTGGAGCCTGGCGCTCAGCGCTGTGCAACGCGGCTGGCGCTTTGGGCGCCGGATTGCGTTGCCCGCACCGGCCGATAGCCGTCGGTAAGCGTCTTGAGGAAGGCCACGATGTCGCGCACGTCGGCCTCGGACAGCACGGGCTTGTCGCCGGGCTTGCCGCCAAACGGCGGTTCCATGTTGACGTTGGCGCGGTATTGGGCGGGCAGGTCATCGAACTTGTCGACCGTGCCGTCCGCCTTGCGCGGATACCACTTCTGCGGCTGGGTGTCGCGCTGGGCGTAGAAGCGCACCGCGTCTTCCAGCGAATGGATGGCGCCGTTGTGGAAGAACGTTTTGCGCAGCGCCACGTTGCGCAGCGACGGCGTGCGGAAGCGGCCGCAATAGTCGGTGCGGTCTTTCAGGTCGGTCCGGTCAGGCCCGCACAGGCCCAGATCGAAGAACTTCGGATCGGCATTGGCTGCGAGCGTGCGGTTGCGCGGTACGCCCACGGCAATGTGACCGAAATCGGTGAAGGCCGGAAACGCCCCGTCCTGTTTGATGGCGCTCACATGGCAGGACGCGCAGTTGCCCTTGGCCGGATCGGCAAAGACCTGCAGCCCGCGCATCTCCTGCGGCGACAGCTTCACCTGTTTGCGCAAAAACGCGTCGTATTTGCTGTCATATGGATAGAACTCGGACGGCGTCTGCTGGAAGACCTCAAGCACCATCAGCGCCGCGCGGAAGGCTGTGTCTTCGTTGTCCAGGATGTCGTTGCCAAACACTTGGCGGAAGGCCTGCGCATGGCGGCCATTGCGCAGCTTGGCCACCACGGCGGCCTGCGTGCCGTTGGCCATCTCGTGCGCAGACAACAGCGGGATGCGTGCCTGGTCGTGTGTGGACGACACGCGGCCGTCCCAGGTGTAGCCCCCGGTCGGGCCCTGGTCTTCCGAGTCGTTACCGTCGTTCTCGTAGAAATGCTCGGTGAACGCAGGCACGTTCTGGATATAGCGCAATGACGGCGCGGCACGTACGCCGGTCTTGCGCATGTCTGCGCCACCCAGCTGCACTGACAGATCATTCGGCGGGCCGTAGGCGTGCGTCGGGCTATGGCAGCTTGCGCAGGACTGCTTGCTCGAAGCAGACAGGGCAGGATCAAAAAACAGCGCCTTGCCCAATGCCGTCATCGCCGGCACCGATGGGCGGCGCGTGGCCATGATCGTGTAGAAGGCTTTTTCGTATGCCGGCGCCGCTGCGGGCTTGGCGGATGTTGCTGCAGCAGCCGCTGCTGCCGGTGCCGAAGCTCCCACGGTTGCGGCATGGGCCACCGCTGCTTCGCCGCGGCCGCAACCGCTCAGTCCGGCCGCCAGCCCAACAAGCACAAGCGCAGAAACGGCGGTCACGCGATGAGTTGCAACAGGCAGAAGGCGGCGCATTTGCGATAAGCGAAATGTTGGGAGCCTTGCAACTTAGCATGGCTCCCATGACACTTTGATGTCGTCAAACGTGTGTCACGTCAGCCCTTGGAGAGGTCCCATGGTGGCAAATGTCTTCAAACGTTCGGTGGTGCCGCTGCTCATCCTGATGTTGGTGATCACGCTGAACTGGGCCGAAATCGGGGCTACGCCTGCGTTTTCATCATCAACTTGTCACACACGAAGCACAGACTCCCGCTCGCTTTCGTCCCCCACACAACAATCCAGGGAAATCATGAGCCGAGCGCTTCGTCTTTTGCCGCTGACCGCGTTGGTTGCGGCCAGCATGTCTGCCTGTGGTGGCAGTGATTCGAGCAGCACTGCCTCCGCGTCCACCTCAGGCGTGGTGACCGGCAGCTACTTCGAGCATGCCAAGGTCTGTATCGACGCCAACAACAACGGCAAGTGCGATTCGGGTGAAACCAGCACCTATACCGATGCGAACGGCGCCTACACGCTGGCAGGCTCCGGCCCCGTTACCGTTGAAATTGGCACGGACGCCTTCCGCAACGATCCGGACACCGGTGCACACACGGCGATCACGCGACCGCTGGTGTTCCGCGCACCGGCCGGCGCCAACGCTGTCGTCAGCGCCATCTCGACCGAACTGGCTGTGCTGATGGACAGCAACGGCGGCGATATCAACGCTGCCAAGACGGCACTCGCCGCCCGCCTGGGCGTGACGGTCGACAAGCTGCTGGAAGACCACAACAAGGAAGCCGACGCCGGCACGAAGGCTGCGCTGCAGGCTGAAATCGACCAGGCCATCGATCTGATCGCCGACGCCGTTGCCAATGGCGGCGACATCGGCAAGAGCCTGCGCGACGGCGTGGCCAAGCGCGTGGCGCTGGCCAACAACGTCAAGACGATCGTGGTGATCTACGCAGAAAACCGCGGCTTCGACAACCTGTACGGCCTGTTCCCGGGCGCCAACGGCATCCCCGGCGTGAACCCCACCTCGACCGGCACCGCTGTTGCGCAGAAGGACTTCGACGGCTCCGTGCTGCCGACGCTGCCGCCCACCTGGGGCGGCGTGACCGCAGCCGGTCAAAGCGTGCAGATCACGCAGGCGTCCACCGCCAATATGCCCAACCAGATGTTCCAGATCGACAGCGCCTCGGGCTTCGGCAGCACGGGCACGGTGGTCGGCCAGAACGTCATCACGCGCGACCTCTGGCACCGCTTCTACCAGAACCAGATGCAGATCAACGGCGGCAAGAACGACAAGTTCGCCGCCTTTGCCGATGCCGGCGGCCTGACCATGGGCTACTACGACGGCAGCAAGATGGCCATGTGGAACATCGCCAAGCAATACACGCTGGCGGACAACTTCTTCATGGGCGCCTTCGGCGGTTCGTTCCTGAACCACCAATACCTGATCTGCGCGTGCGCACCGATCTATCCGAACGCAAAGGCGTCGCCGGCGGTCAATAGCATCGCCAACGTCAAGACGAATGCAGACGGCAGCCCGACCCTCATTCCGGCTGCAAGCTCGGTGATGGCTGGTGCCCCGACCTCGTACGCCGGCGCCGCCGATGATGGCAACGCCACGAAGGACGGCAACCTGACGCCGGTCGACAGCAACGGCAACTCATACGCCGTCAACACGATGCAGCCGCCGTACCAGCCGTCCGGCAACGCCGTGGCCAGCGGCAACACGGCCTACGCCGATCCGACCAAGGCCACCACCCTGCCGAAGCAGTCCACCACCAACATCGGTGACCTGCTGACCGCACGTGGCGTGGACTGGGCCTGGTACGCCGGCGCCTGGAACGCGGCCCTTGCCGACGCTCCGAACGCCACGCGCAGCGTGATCTACAGCGGCTCGATCCAGTTCCAGCCGCACCACCAGCCGTTCAACTACTTCAGCCGCTTCGACCCGGCGACGGCGACCGGCGCTGCTGAACGTGCTGCTCACCTGCGCGACTACGACGCCGCCTTCCTGCAAGACGCAGCCGCCGGCAAGCTGCCCGCTGTCACGTTCTACAAGCCGCAAGGCAACCTGAACCAGCACCCGGGCTATGCCAACGTGGCTGACGGCGACGCGCACATCGCCAACGTGATCGCTCAACTGCAGAAGAGCCCGCAGTGGAAGAACATGGTGATCGTCGTGACGTATGACGAAAACGGTGGCTTCTACGACCACGCCACGGTGCCGAAGGCTGACCGTTGGGGCCCGGGCACGCGTATCCCGGCGATCATCGTCTCGCCGTTCGCCAAGAAGGGTTTCGTTGACCACACCCAGTACGACACGGCTTCGGTCCTGCGCCTGATCACGCACCGCTTCGACCTGCCGACGCTGCCGGGTATCAAGCAACGTGACGCGGCCCTCGTCTCCAACGGCAACAAGCCGATGGGCGACCTGACCAACGCGCTGGACTTCACGCAAGCGCAATAAAGCAGCAGCGCAGTCCTGAGAAAAAGGCGGCCCGGAGCAATCCTGGCCGCCTTTTCTTTACCCGCTATTTCCCCTTCTTCTTGCCTGCGGGCTTCTCGCTTTCCAGCGTCTCGAGCCGCATGCCCACCTTGATCGTCACCTGCCAGTGGGCGATCCTGCCGTCGACCAGGTGGCCGCGCGTTTCCAGCACTTCAAACCAGTCCAGATACTTGAGCGTCTCGCCCGCTCGCGCGATGGCGTTGCGGACGGCTGCATCGCTGGAGTCGGGTGAAGAGCCGACCAGCTCGATCATCTTGTACGTATGGGAACCCATATCGCCTCCTTGTTGGCATGGTTGGAACGTCGGCAGGGTGCCTGCAAGGCGCGATATGCATGCGGCTGGCATGCGATGCGCGCGCCATTGCACTTACCAGAATGACACCTGTCCCTCCGCCTTGATAGCCCGGATTTGCACGGGGCCAAAAAATCCTGGCGGTTAATTGCGTTTACAAATCTGACAAATCTCGTCAACGAACCGACGCGTGGCGTCAAACCCGCGCGCGGGACAAACCCCTGATGGCGGTTAAGCTGCCATTTTTCGGGCGGTCGCACGGCATGTCCGTGCTGGACGGGGCTGGTACGGAACCTGCGTTGGAGTGCACACCCGTTTCCCCGAAGAGGAGGCGCCATGCGCCACCCAGAACAACAAGCCCCCGCCTCATACTCGCCGCTGTCGGCCGTAGCGCCGACGCCGCGGGCGACACAGGAAACCGCGCGACTGGTCGCAGAGACCATCCCCTTCAATCTCGAGCGCAACGGCCGGAGCATCGAAGCCACCTATTCGACCCGCAACGGAATCGTGACGGTCAAATACCGCGGCAAGACGCTGTCCACGTATTCGCCGCAGGGTGCCGAAGCCGACTACAAGGCAGTCGCCCGCCAACTGCTCAGCGTCATGCTGACCATCTGAGCGCCGCCGCACTTTCATCAGTGCCGGGCCTTGGCCGTGCTGTGCGCAGGGCGGCCGAACTCGGCACGCAGCGCATCCTTGGCACGCTCCAGAATCCGGCGCCGCCCGGCGCCCAGGTTGTGCCCCGCCCGATTGATATAGAACGTCAGCATTGACATGGCCGACTGGAATGCCGTCCCCTTGCGCCGCCGGCTGTGCTCGGCCGAAGCCTTGAGCGACGCCGCAATCCGCGCAGGGCTGCGCGCCTTGAAGATGTCGGGTTCGATGTCCAGCGCGTCGCTGGTCTCCATCACATGGCGCGACCAGCGGCGGCTCTTCGCCTTGGCCTTCGATGATTTGGCGGCCGCCGGCTTCGACCTGGCGTGGTGCGTGGCCATCATGAAATCTCCTGTAATGATGTACTGGCAGTTCCGCAAGCCGCATACCCGCGCGGGCGGCTACAAAGGGGCGACTTCCGTTACGATGACGGACGCTTCACGCCTCTTTTCCGCCTCCTTCATTGATCGCCGGGCTCCGGCGCACATCCAACGTGTCTGGCGACGCCGGTCTTTCTCCCGCCTCCTCTTCCGCATCCGCGCAAACGCCGTCAGATGCGCCGTTCTCCTACCCCGCCTTCCGACTGTTCTGGTTCGCTCGGCTATCCACCACGTTCGCGTACCAGATGTTCGGGGTGGCCGTCGGCTGGCAGATCTACGACCTGACGCGCAGCGCCTATGTGCTTGGGCTGGTCGGGCTGGCGCAGTTCCTGCCGTCGGTGGTGTTGGTGCTGGCCTCCGGCCATATTGCGGACCGCTACGACCGGCGGTACGTCGTGCGCGCCTGCCAGGCCGTCGAAGCCCTGGTTGCGCTCGCGCTGGCCGTCTTGGCGGCCAATGGGCACGCCGGCGTGCAGCCCATCTTCCTGTGCGTGGTCGTCATTGGCGCAATGCGTGCATTCGAGACGCCGACGCTGCAAGCGTTATTGCCGACGCTGGTGCCCCTGCAGGCATTGCCGCGCGCGGTGGCCCTGTCCAGTTCGGCCGGGCAGACCGGCGTCATCCTGGGGCCGGCGCTGGGTGGCTTTCTGTACGTGGCCGGCGCGCCGGTGGTGTATGCCACGGCAGCCGGGCTCTTTTTGCTCGCGCACGTATTGCTGGCGCGGGTGCGGATGGAGCGCGCGGCGCCGGTCAGCACGCCGGTGAGCCTCGAATCGCTGTTTGCGGGCATCGCCTTCATCAAGGGGCGGCCGGTGGTGCTGGGCGCCATCTCGCTCGACCTGTTTGCCGTGCTGCTGGGCGGGGCGACGGCGCTGCTGCCGATCTACGCGCGCGACATCCTGGGCACAGGCGCATGGGGGCTGGGGCTGCTGCGCTCGGCGCCGGCGGTGGGAGCGCTGGGCATGGCACTCTTCCTGGCGCACCGCCCGCTGGATCGGCACGTTGGCCGGGTGATGTTTGCCGCCGTGGCGGTGTTTGGGCTGGCAACGCTGGTGTTCGGGGTGTCGCGCTGGCTGCCGGTGTCGATGTTGGCGCTGGTGCTGCTGGGCGCGTCGGACATGATCAGCGTGGTGATCCGGACGTCGCTGGTGCAGCTCGACACGCCCGATGCCATGCGCGGGCGCGTGAGCGCGGTCAATTCAGTGTTCGTGGGCGCGTCCAACCAGTTGGGCGAATTCGAATCGGGCATGTTGGCCGGGCTGCTGGGGCCCGTGGCCTCGGTGGTGATTGGTGGCCTGGGCACGCTCTTGGTGGTGGCAGCCTGGATGCGGCTGTTTCCGGCCCTGACGCACCGCGACCGCATGCGCGATCCGCATCCCGAGCACACCGGACACCCCTCGTCAGGGGGATAAACCCGCAGACTCGCGCCGCTGGTAGCTTGAGCAAGAATCGGGCAGTGTCTTGCAAGCGTGTCAGCGAAACCCCGATGGCATCGACGGTGGCCAATTCGTATCCTGAGTCACCTTTGGCTGCCTTGTTCCACGCCCGGTATTGCGCCCGACTGTGACGTCCATCCTGCCCTCTTCGTCCCGCCCGTCGGACGCGCGCGCTGCCGGCGCTGCCCGGCTGCCGGATCCCGGGCCTTTCAGCACCAGCGGGTTCAACGGTGCGCCGGCCATTCGCCCATCGGCGTGGCTGGTGGCGATCGGTGCGGCTGCTGTCGGCACGATCGGCCGGGTGCTGCTCGAATCGGCGATGGGCATCCACCTGCCCTTCTACCTTGCTTTTCCGGTGGTGACGATTGCCGCGTGGTACGGCGGCTTCTGGCCGGGGATGCTGGCCATCGTCTGCTATGCAGGGCTGTTCATGGGACTGGCCGCGCTGCAAAGCTGGCCCGCCGCCGTGCCGCTCACGCCAATCCAGATGACGGTGTTTGGGGTGGGTGCGCTGCTCATCTGCGCCTTGTGTGAGCAGTTGCGCCGAGCCCGCGCCGGGGCCGAACGGCGCGCGCGGGCCGAAACCCAGCAACGCCTGTCGCAGCAACGCCTGCTGGCGGCTCTGCAGGCTTCGCCCATTTCGCTCTACGACGTCGACAACACGATGCACTTCACGTGGGTGCACAACCCCGTGTTCGGCCTGCAGCCCGAACAGCTGCTGGGGCGGACGGTGCGCGAAGTGTTCGGACGCCGCGCCGCATCGCGCCTGACCGAGGCGGGCCAGCGCGTCATCGCAACCGGCACACCGACGCGCGTGGAATTTGCCTTCCGGCGTCGCCACACGCAGCGGGTGGTCTACGACGTGGTGGTCATGCCGCTGCGCGACGACACGGGCGAGATCATCGGCCTGACCAACGCCGTGATCGACATCAGCGAGCGCCGCCAGGCAGAGGCCCGCCGCACGCAGTTGCTCGAAGCCGAATCCCGCGCCCGCGAAGAAGCCGAGCGCGCCAGCCGCCTGAAAGACGATTTCCTGGCGACCGTCAGCCACGAGCTGCGCACGCCGCTCAACGCGGTGCTCGGCTGGGCGCAATTGCTGAACATGCGCGCCTACGATGAAGCGATGTTCAAGCGCGGCATTGAAGCCATCGAGCGCAGCGCCCGCACGCAAGTCCACCTGATCGACGATTTGCTCGACATGTCGGCCATCCTCTCGGGCAAGGTCCCGCTGGAGATCGGCCCCGTGGACCTGCCCGACGTGCTGGAGCGCGCGCGCGAGACCATCGAACCGATGGCGCGCCAGAAGAACATCACCATCGAGACTGAGTTCCTGCCGGTGCCGATGCTGCAAGGCGACGCCGGGCGCCTGAAGCAGGTGTTCTGGAACCTGCTGGCCAACGCCGTCAAGTTCACGCCCGAGGGCGGGCACATCCGGCTCTCGGTACATCCGGCGCCCGAAGGCGTGGTCGCCACCGTGCGCGACACCGGCATCGGCATCGAGCCGGCCTTCCTGCCGCATATCTTTGACCGCTTCCAGCAGGCGGATCTGTCGAGCACGCGCCGCCACGGCGGGCTCGGCCTCGGGCTGGCGATTGCCAAGCAGCTCGTCGAGCTGCACCACGGCCGCATCACCGCGGCCAGCAGCGGTGCCGACCGTGGCACCACCATGGCCGTGTCGCTACCGCTGCATGCAGCGCAACCGGGCGAACAGGCCAACCGAACGCCGGGCCTCGTCGCGGGCACGGGCATGCCGACGCTGGACGGGATCCGCGTGCTGGCAGTGGATGACAACCCCGAATCGCTCGGCGTGATCGCGCTGATGCTGGAGCGCTACGGCGCCGAGGTTGTTACCGTATCCAGTGGGGCTGCCGCGCTCGATGCGCTGGAACAGGCAGCCGCCAACGCCTACCCGTTCGATGCGCTGGTCAGCGATCTCGCCATGCCGGGCATGGACGGCATGCAGTTGGTACGGGCCGTGCGCGAACGCGGCCTGACTGAACTGCCCGCCATCGCCGTGACGGCGTTTGCGGACCCGATCCGCCTGAAGGCCGCGAAGGAAGCGGGTTACCAGTCCGTCATTACCAAGCCGATCTTCCCGGGAGAGCTGGGCCACGTGCTCGCCGCCAATGTGCATCGCAAGACCGGGCCGGAGACACTGGTGTGACACATGGTCAACCATGCCTTGACGGAATGGTTGACCGAACAAAAGTCATTGGCGCCAGTGGCGGCGCATCCGCATACTCAGCCGTCTGTGCCGATCGGTGGGCATCTCTCCCCAAGCAGTTGCCAGCACCCGCTCGCTCGATCGGCCAGCTTGCCCTTCCCATCAGCCGCGTTCGCGGTTATCTGCCGTATCCATAAAAACGCCTGAATCCTCCGTGCCCATTTGGGCTGCGCTGGCATTCGGGGCTCAGAGAGGAGACTGCATCGCCATGCTTATCCGTTCGCTTCCCATGCTGTTGTCTGCCGTTGCGCTCGGCATTTCCGCGCAGGCGGTTGCCAAAGACGCGTCCAAGGCGGCCACCCAGACTATTACCGTACCCGGCCTGCAAAAGCCCGCCGACATCCTGATCGACCGCTGGGGCGTGCCACATATCTACGCCAAGAGCGAAGACGACGGGTTCTTCGCGCAAGGCTTCAACGCGGCGCGCGACCGCCTGTTCCAGATTGACTTGTGGCGCCGCCGTGGCCTGGGGCAGCTTTCGGAAGTGTTCGGCCCGGCATATGTGGAACAGGATCGCGCCACGCGGCTGTTCCTCTATCGCGGTGACATGCAGGTCGAATGGAATCATTACAGCCCCGATGCGCAGCGCATTGCCACGCGCTTCGTGGCCGGCATCAACGCGTACGTCGACTGGCTGGCCAGGCATCCGGAGCAGATGCCGTTCGAGTTCCGCAAGCTGAACTACACGCCCGCGCACTGGGCGCCGGAAGACGTGGTCCGCATCCGCAGCCATGGCCTGACGCGCAATCTGCAATCGGAAGTCGCTCGTGCCAACGTGGCGTGCAAAGCCAACCTTGCCGACGACACCATCCGCTTCGGCCTCCAGCCTGCCTGGCAAACCCAGTTGCCCGAAGGCCTCGACCCATGCCTGCCGAAGGACTTGCTGAAGGTCTTCACGCTGGCCACGCAAGGCGTGAAACTCACGCCCGAATCGCTCAAGGGTGTAGACGTCGACGGCACGCGCGTGGCCGCCGCTGCCAACCTTGAAGAGACCATGGAGGGCAGCAACAACTGGGTGATCGCGCCGGGCAAATCCACCACCGGCCGCGCCGTGATGGCCAACGACCCGCACCGCGCGTATTCGGCACCGAGCCTGCGCTACATCGCCCACGTCAGCACACCCACGCTGGACATCATCGGCGCCGGTGAGCCATCACTGCCCGCCGTGTCGATCGGGCATAACGGGCACGTCGCGTTCGGCCTGACCATCTTCAACATCGACCAGGAAGACCTTTACGTCTACGAGTTGAATCCGGCCAACAACAGCGAATACCGCTACAACGGCGGCTGGGAGCCCTTCACCGTGCTGCACGAGACCGTGAAGGTGCGCGGCGGTGAGTCCCGCCCCGTCGACCTGACCTTCACGCGGCACGGCCCGGTCATCTACATCGATGCCGAGAAGCACCGCGCGTATGCGGTGCGCTCGGCATGGCTGTCGCCGGGCATGTCGCCGTATTTCGGCTCGGTCGGCTACATGCGTGCACGCACCTTCGCGCAGTTCAAGCAGTCGATGATGAACTGGGGCGCGCCCACCGAAAACCAGGTCTATGCCGACACCAAGGGCAACATCGGCTGGGTGCCGGGCGGCCTCGCCCCCATCCGCCCGAACTGGGACGGCCTGCTGCCCGTGCCCGGCGACGGCCGCTTCGAATGGGCCGGCTTCTGGCGCGGCGATCAACTGCCCAGCAGCTACAACCCGAAGTCGGGCTATTTCACCTCCTCCAACGAGATGAACCTGCCGCCGGATTATCCGTACCGGGAGCGAAAACTCGGCTTCGAGTGGACCAACGGCTCGCGCCACGCACGCATTGACGAAGTGCTGGCCAAACTGGACAAGGTGTCGATCGAAGATTCGATGCGCTTGCAGAACGACATGGTGTCGATCCCGGCGCGCAGACTGATGGCCCTGCTGGCGCCGCTATCGTCCAACGACGCCGACACGCAGGCCGCGCTCAATCTGTTCAAGGGCTGGAACGCGACCATGCTGGCGGATTCTCCGCAGGCCGCGCTGCATGAGGTCTGGTTCACGCATCACCTTGGCCGCGCGTTCAAGAATGCCGTGCTTTCCAAGGCCGGGGCCGAAGCGATGGCCGCGCCCGATACCGCCGTCATGCTCGACACGCTGGAACATCCGCAGGGCAGCGAACGCAAGTTCGGAGAAGACCCGCAGCAAGCCGCAGCCAAGCGCGATGCCGTCCTGCTCGACAGCCTGAAAAATGCGTGGACCGATATGGTCAAGCGCCAAGGCCCGAACCCGCAAGCGTGGAACTGGGGCCAGTTGCACCACAACCTGAACGCCCATCCGTTCGCAGCCATCGTCGACGAGGCAACGCGCGCCAAGCTCAACGTCGGCCCCACGCCGGAAGGCGGCAGCCCCTACACGCCAAACCAATCGACATATCGCGCGACCGATTTCCTGCAGACCAACGGCCCGTCGTTCCGCACAGTGGTGGACGTCGGCAACTGGGACAACTCGCGCGCCGTCAACCTGCCCGGCCAGTCCGGCAACCCCGACAGCCCGCACTATCGCGACCTGGCACCGCTGTGGCTCAAGGGCGAGTATTTTCCGCTGCTGTATTCGCGCAAGGCGGTGGAAGCGGCAACCGAGTCGCGCGTGCATCTGGTGCCTGGGAAGTAAGCGCACGATGACCAAGAAAGAAAACGCCACCGCAATAACGCGGTGGCGTTTTTCTTTACCCAACAAGAACACAGCTGGGCACCAACACAGGCACACGACGGTTTGGCCGTACCCTGCCCTAGATGGCGCCTTGAATTTCTGTTGCAGAGAGGAAAAAGGAAGGGAAACTGTCTGAGCGCAGCGAGTTTTTCCCTTCCCCTCTCTGCGACATAAATTCAAGGGGAAGTTGCCATCTCGGGCGCGCCTTTCTTTGCTTACTTTCTTTGGCAAGACAAAGAAAGTGAGTCGGCCCCGGCAGGGGATGAAACACCAGCGCACCAACAACATCCATTCAGGCAGTCTGCGTGGACGCCAACACCGCCCGCACAACCTCCACCCGCGGAATCGGCGCCACAGCGCTATACCCCGTCGTCGAAATCGCAGCCGCCACATTGGCATACCGTGCCGCCTCTACCGGCGAATCCCCGGCAACAATCCGCGCCACAAACGACCCGCCAAAGCAATCACCCGCGCCGGTCGCATCAATCGCATTGACCGTATGACGCGGCACCAGCGTACGCGCGTCGGGCGTGGCCACGTAGCAACCTTCCGCGCCCATCTTGAGCGCCACCAGTTTCACGCCCCAGCCGAGCAGCGTATCGACAATGCCGTCACGGTCATGACAATCGAGCAGCACCGTCACGTCATCCCAACTCGGCAGGCACAGATCGCACGTGCGCATGGCTTCCTGCATCACGGCTCGGGCACGCGCCAGCGGCCACAGGCGCAAGCGCAGGTTGGTGTCGAACGACACCAACACACCCGACGCCCGCGCATGCGCCATCGCCGCCAAACCCGCGTCGCACGCGGTGTCGCTGATCGCGAGGCTGATCCCCGACAGGTGAAACGCCTTGGCCGCCGCAATGGCCTGCAGCGGCAGTTGCGCCGTCTGGAAACGGCTTGCCGCAGAGCCTGCACGCAGGTAGTCGAAATGGTGACCTCGCGCATCGTGCGAAACGAAGTACAGGCCTGTGGGCGCCTGCGCATCAGTGTGCACGTAGGTATGGTCCACGCCTTCGTCCTGCCATAGCGCGCGCAGCGCCTGGCCGAATCGATCAGCACCCACCGCGCTGATGTAGCCCGTGCGTGCGCCCTGCCGTGCCGCAGCAATGCAGAAGTTCGACGTGTCGCCACCGAAGCCGAAATTCCACGACGTGCTGCCGGGATCCGCCTGGTTGAACTCGATCAGCGCTTCGCCATAGGCGAGGATGTCTGCCATGGGCGCCCCCGCTCAGAAGTAGGTCTGCACAACGTCGACCACGTTGTACGCATCGTCAACGACAGAAATCTGCCGCCACTTGTCGAAAGTGAGGCACGGGTGCGAGATATCGAAGGCGATCATGTCGCCCACCTTGATGTCGTCACCCGGGGCGATCTTAAGGTAGGCGTGCTGATCCATCATGCCGGTGACTTCCCAATGCGCGGGTGTGGCTGACGGCGCCTTGTCGCCCGGGCGGAAATGCAGCACCGGCAGCGGCAGGCCCGCGTCGAATGCGGCATCACGCTTGCCCATTGCAATGATGGCGCGCTCAGCCTCGGGCACGGATTGCACATAGGCCCAAAGCTGGAGCGCCGGTAGCAGGCTCGAACGCATCTTGTGCGCGATGGGGTTGTTGGCGTCGATACGAGCCTGCGCCGCACGGTAGATGCCCACGTCGTGCGTCAGGTAGCAACCCGGGCGCAGCACGACATCCAGCGGCTGGCCGATATTGGCTTTGGCGAACTCTTCGGCCACGACGTCGTACCAGGCCGATCCCGCGCCGGTCAGCACGGCAGGCGTGCGTTGCAAGCGACCCGCCTTCGCCAGATCCTCCGTCACCTTTACCGCGCGCTGCAGGAACGCGCGGATATCCGCCTCTTCCTTGATCACGCCTTCATAAACTTCAACGCCCGCGAGCTTGACGGCGCCATTGGCACGCGTGAGCGCATCGAGCACCGTTTGAAGTTGCGCGTCGTCGCGCACGCCGGTGCGGCCGCCCTGCACGCCCAGTTCGATCAGCACCTGAATCGGGCGCCCCGCCTTGCCGAAGAAGGCGGCAAGCTGATCGACCTGATCCGCCGCATCCACCAGACAGAAAAACTCGAACGTCGGATCAGCCAGCAGCTCGGCCAGGATGGCCATGTTGCGCTTACCGACCAACTGGTTGGCCATCAACACGCGACGCACGCCGTGGGCATACGCAATGCGTGTCTGGTGCGCCGTTGCGAGCGTGATGCCCCATGCACCGCCTGCCAACTGACGCTGGAACAGGCGCGGGGCCATCGTCGTCTTGCCATGCGGGGCGAGCTTGGCACCGTATTCGCTCACGAAGCGCTGCATCCAGGCCAAGTTGTGCTCCACGCGCGATTGCGAAAGCACTGCCGCAGGCAGGTTCAGGTCTTCGTTCAATACATTCCAGCGCTGGGCAGCAATCTGCTCCGGCGCGCATGCGGCCTCCAACGCACCCAAGCCCTTGTCGAGCGGGTTGACGACGGCGCTGGCATCTCCTTGGTACTTTGTATCACTCATGGGAATCGGCTCGCGTTCCTTTGGGGGTAAACATCGGGTTGACACAATGATAGCGGCGAAATTATTCTCCGGGCCAGCCTGTTACAAAGTACCAAAGCACTCTCAAAGCCGCTATCCGGACGACTACCGGGGGCCAGAATGCGAGACCCTAAGCCCGACCCCATGCGTGAACCGATGGACATCGTGACCCGACTCTCCCAGCGTGCCGCTGAACTGCGCCCCGCCGAGCAGAAGGTCGCGCAGACCGTCCTGAGCGACATTGCAGAAGCCGCCGCCGGCAGCATCCAGACGCTCGCCGAGCGCGCCGGCGTGAGTGAGGCTAGCGTCACCCGTTTTGCCAAGGCGATGGGTTGCCGCGACGTGCGTGAACTCAAGCTCAAGCTAGCGCAGGCGGCCGCAGTCGGCCAGCGCTTTCTGGATGGCGGCGCGGACCGCCCACCTTCGAGCGCCGACGGCATCCTGGCCGACATCAGCAATGTGCTGGAGGCCAACCGCGCGCTGGTGCAGCCCGAGGCGTTCCGCACCGCGGCAGTGGCGTTGGTGGCGGCGCGCATGATTGCCGTATTCGGCATGGGTGGCGGCTCGACCACCATGGCCGACGAAATGCGCTACCGCCTCGCCCGCTTGGGACGGCCGGTCACCACCTATCATGATTCGATGCTGCAGCGGATGGTTGCGGCCACGCTCAGTCCGGACGATGTGGTGGTCGTGTTCTCCGTGACCGGCCACGTGCCGGAGGTGATCGACAGCGTGACCATCGCGCGCGAGTACGGCGCCCGGATCGTCGCCATCACGGCCATCGGCTCACCGCTGGCTGCGCTGGCCGATGTCTTGCTGCCGATCCAGGCCATGGAAACCGATTTCATCTTCAAGCCGTCGTCATCGCGCTACGCCATGATGATGATGATTGACCTGCTGGCCACCGAGGTCGCATTGCAGCAGGCCGATCGCAGCAAGGAGCTCTTACGGCGCATCAAGTACGTGCTCGATGCGCATCGCGGCGGCGGCAATCGCCAGCCGCTCGGAGATTGAGCAGGAGCAGCACATGCAGCAGTACGACACCGTCATCCGTCAGGTCCGCATTGTGGACGGCAGCGGCCACGAACCCGAGGCCACGCTGTTCGACGTGGCCATCACCGACGGTCGCATCGCCGCCATCGCCACATCGGACTCCACCGCCTGGCTGGGGGATGCGGAAATCGCCGGCGAGGGCCGCGTCCTTGCCCCCGGCTTCATCGACGTGCATACGCACGACGACACCAACGTGATCCGCACGCCCGACATGCTGTGCAAGGTGTCGCAGGGCATTACGACCGTCATCGTGGGCAACTGTGGCATCAGCGCGTCGCCGGCCACGCTCAAGGGTGAACCGCCCGACCCGATGAACCTGCTGGGGCCCGCCAGCGCATTTGCGTACCCGACCTTTGCGTCGTACGTGGAAGCCGTGGAGCACGCACACCCGGCCGTGAACGTGGCCGCGCTGATCGGCCACACTGCGCTGCGCAACAATCACCTGGACCGCCTCGACCGCCCTGCCACTGCCGATGAAGTCGAAGGCATGCGCGCACAGTTGCGCGAGGCACTCGATCACGGCGCACTGGGCCTGTCGACCGGCCTGGCCTACGCCAACGCCTTTGCTTCCACTACCGAAGAAGTGATGGGCCTGGCGGAGCCGCTGGCCGAGGCCGGCGCCATCTACACAACGCATCTGCGTACCGAATTTGCCGCGATTCTCGATGCGATGGACGAGGCGTACCGCGTCGGCAAACATGCGCGCGTGCCGATCGTGATCTCGCACCTGAAGTGCGCGGGCGCGGCCAACTGGGGACGCGCGGGCGAGGTGCTGGAATCCATCGAAGGGGCGCAGCGCTATCAGCCCGTGGGGTGCGACTGCTATCCGTACACCGCAAGCTCGTCCACGCTGGACTTGAAGCAGGTGACGGATGAATTCGACATCTTCATCACGTGGTCGGAGCCGGAGCCGGGCATGGCCGGACAGACGCTCAAGGAGATTGCCGCCGCGTGGGGCACCGACCTGATGGACGCCGCGCGCCGCCTGCAGCCGGCCGGCGCCGTGTACCACAACATGTCGGCGCAGGATCTGGACCGCATCATCACGCACCCCGCCACGGTGATTGGATCAGACGGCCTGCCGAACGATCCGAAGCCACATCCGCGTCTGTGGGGCGCCTTCCCGCGCGTGCTCGGCTACTACAGCCGCGAGCGCAAGCTGCTCTCGCTTTCGGCCGCCATCCGCAAGATGACAGGCCAGTCGGCCGAGCGCTTCGGCCTGACTGAACGCGGCCTGGTGCGCGAGGGCTACTGGGCCGATCTCGTTTTGTTCGACCCCGAAACGGTACGCGATGTCGCCACCTTTACCGATCCGCAGCAACCCGCGGCGGGTATTGCGGCAGTGTGGGTCAACGGCCATCTGTCGTATCAGGATGGCGCCGTGCAGCCGCATCGTGCCGGGCGCTTCCTTAGGCGCGGGCCGCGTGCGCAGGCAGTTGCAGCCCCGGAAGTCCACTGAAATCCGAGTTTGTTTGAGAGTTTTGAAAGAAGGAACGTAGCGATGACGATTACCCGAATTGGCGTTGAAGGCGGCACCGGCACCGGTGGCCAGCACCTGCCCTTTGCCCGCGCGGCCGGCGCAGACGGCTGGCTGTTTGTCTCGGGCCAGACGCCCATGGTGAACGGCGAGGTTGTCGGCAACGGCATCGTCGAGCAATCGCACCAGACCATCAAGAACGTGCTGGCCATCCTGGCTGAAGCGGGCTACGGCCCCGAGCACGTCGTGCGCTGCGGCGTGTGGCTGGATGATCCGCGTGATTTCCAGTCGTTCAACAAGGTATTCAAGGAGTACTTCGGCGCCAACCCGCCCGCGCGGGCGTGCGTGGTGTCGAGCATGGTCATCGACTGCAAGGTCGAAGTCGATTGCGTGGCGTACAAGAAGCCGTAATCCGTAGTCCAGAAAGGGGCGCCCTGCACGACGGGGCCCCCATCAAAACAAGAGCCGTGAATATTCCCGAGGAGGAAACCAGATGGTCCCGATGCAAGGCAACTCGCTATTGCTGACCGCCGCGCTGGCGGTGGTGGCGCTGATCTACCTGATTGCTGTTCAGAAACTGAACCCGTTCGTCACGCTGATCGTCGTCTCGCTCGCGCTGGGCGTGGTGGTCGGCATGCCGATGGGCAATATCGTCAAGGCGTTCGAAACCGGCGTGGGCGGCACGCTCGGCCACATTGCGCTGGTGGTGGGCCTTGGAACGATGCTCGGCAAGATGATGGCGGAATCCGGTGGCGCCGAGCGCATCGCCAAAACGCTCATCAGTGCCTTTGGCGAGAAGAACGCGCACTGGGCCATGATGGTCGTCGCGTTCATCATCGGCCTGCCGGTGTTCTTTGAAGTCGGTTTCGTGCTGCTGATCCCGATTGCCTTCAACGTGGCCAAGCGCACGGGCACGCCGATCCTGATGGTCGGCCTGCCGATGGTGGCCGGCCTGTCGGTGGTGCACGGTCTGATCCCCCCGCACCCGGCCGCGCTGCTGGCGGTGACGGCTTATCAGGCGGACATCGGCAAGACCATCATGTATGCGCTGATCGTCGGTCTGCCGACCGCCATCCTGGCCGGTCCGCTTTGGGCGATGCTGGTCTCGCGCTACGTCAAGCCGGACGAGAACAACCCGCTGGCCGCACAATTTGTTGAATCCGACCAGAAGCGCGAACTGCCGGGCTTTGGCGTGACGCTGTTCACGATCCTGCTGCCGGTGGTGCTGATGCTGATCGGCAGTTGGGCCGACCTGATCGCCGCGCCCAAGACGCTGGCGAACGACATCCTCAAGCTGGCCGGCAACTCCGTGATGGCCCTGCTGATTGCCGCTATCGTCAGCTTCTACACGTTCGGCAAGGCACGGGGCTTCAATCGCGAGACCATCCTCAAGTTCACCAACGAGTGTCTGGCACCGATCGCCACGATCACGCTGGTGGTGGGCGCAGGCGGCGGCTTCGGTCAGATCCTGCGTGACTCGGGCGTGTCGAAGGCCATCGTGGCTGTCGCCACCGATGCCCATCTGTCGCCGTTGCTGCTCGGTTGGGTGGTGGCTGTGCTCATCCGTATTGCCACCGGTTCGGCCACCGTTGCCATGACGACCGCCTGTGGCATCGTCGCCCCGATCGCCGCAGCCTCGGGCGCCGCCGTCAAGCCGGAGCTGATGGTGCTGGCCACCGGCGCCGGGTCGCTGATCCTGTCGCACGTGAACGACGGCGGCTTCTGGCTGGTGAAGGAGTATTTCAACCTGACCGTGCCGCAGACTTTCAAGACGTGGACGGTACTGGAAACCATCATCTCGATCGTCGCGCTGCTGCTCACGCTTGCGCTGGCGACCGTCGTTTAAGCTTGTTCCGTTGAAGTTGATCTAGGAGAACGTTGTGGGTATCGATTCCGTCGTCAAGGCCGGCCCGGTCATCCCGGTGCTGCAGTTCCAATCTGTCGATGAAGGCGTCAAGGTGTGCCGCGCGCTGTACGAGGGCGGTATCCGCACGTTCGAGATCACGATGCGCACGCCGGTGGCGCTGGATGTGATCCGTGCGGTGGTGAAGGACCTGGGCAGCGATGCCATCGTCGGCGCCGGCACGCTCACGCGGCCGGAGCACTTTGTGCAGGCGCGCGATGCCGGAGCCGTGTTTGCCGTGTCGCCCGGCATCACGACGGCACTCGCGCTGGCGCAGGCAGAGTCGGGACTGGACTGGCTACCGGGCATCATCACGCCCTCAGAACTGATCACTGCGCTGGAGTTCGGCCTGACCACGCTGAAGTTCTTCCCGGCCGAAGCGGCTGGCGGCATCCCGATGCTCAAGTCGATCTACGGGCCGTTTGGCGATGTGCGTTTCTGCCCGACCGGCGGCATCACACCGCAAAGCGCGCCCGAGTACCTCGCCCTGCCCAACGTGGTGTGTGTCGGCGGCTCGTGGATGGTGCCCAAGGACAAGGTCGCGGCCGGCGACTGGGCAGGCATCACGGCACTCGCCAAGGAAGCGGCCGCGCTCAAGCGGTAATCAACGTCACCTCTCTCGCGCGGCCGGCTTTGGCTTTAGACGAAGCTGACCGCGCGCTCCATCTGCTCCCGATATTGAACGATGTCTTCAATGGTCAGCACCGGCAGGTTGTGCTGATCGGCGAAGCGCACCGCGTCGTCACGGCGCGCCATGGTGCCGTCGGGCAGCATCAATTCGCACAGCACGGCGGCCGGCGGCAAGCCTGCCAAGCGTGCCAGGTCGACCGAGCCTTCGGTATGGCCACGCCGCGCCAGCACCCCGCCCTCCCTTGCCACCAGCGGAAACACGTGCCCCGGGCTGACGACCGATTGCGTATCGGCATCTGCCGCGATGGCCGCGCGGATGGTCGTGATGCGATCCGCCGCCGATACGCCGGTGCTCACGCCTGTGCGTGCCTCGATCGACACCGTGAACGCCGTGCCGTATTGGCTGCGGTTGTCTTCCACCATCGGGCGCAAGCCGAGCGATGCGCTCTTCTCTGCCGTCAGGCACAGGCAGACGATGCCGCTGCACTCGCGAATCAGCATGGCCATGCTGGCCTGCGTGAGCTTGTCGGCAGCGACGATGAGGTCGGCCTCGTTCTCGCGATCGGCATCGTCGAGCACGACAACGGGCACGCCGAGGCGCACGGCATCGAGGGCGGCGGCCATGCGCGCAGGCATGTCGGCCGGGTCGAAGCGGGCGTCGAAGGCATCAAGAATCACATTGCTGGCAGGCAATGCGGGCGGGTGAACCGCGGGGGATTGCTGAGTGGACAACATGGAAACGCTCCTCGCAAGATTGGCGACAAGACGTTCCAGGGCAAGCAGACAAACACGCGCGAGCCATACAGCGGCGCAGCCCGGCACAAGGCCAGGCGCGCGCCTGTAGCACGGGCGTGTTGTTCCGCACATCTTCTTCCATCCGGACTCTGACCGTCGGCCCCGGCATCTCACCGGATCTGCTGACCCTCCCATGCAGGCGCATGGAAGGCGCTCGCGGGCTCACGGACACATGTGTCCGCATACCGCCGGTGGGGAATTCCACCCCGCCCTGAAGACGTACTGAACCGGCAGGATCGCCGGCAAGCGCAATGCTACCGCAACAGGTTGCAACGATTCGACCCTACTGACGGGTCGGGCAAAGCGCTATCCCGCTAGCTCGCTCTCTGTGCCCGAGCCAACATGGCGTGCAGCAGCACATCGGCGCCGCGCGTCACATCTTCGGGCAACGCATCTTCGGCTTCGTTGTGGCTCAGACCGTTGACGCACGGGATGAAGATCATCGCCGTCGGGCAATGCTTGGCGATGTGGATGGCGTCGTGCCCCGCGCCGCTCACGATGCGCTGATGCCGGTAGTCGAGGGCTTCCACCGCATCGGCCACCGCCTTCACGCAAACGGGGTCGAACGGCGTGGCCGGGCTGCCCCAATGCTGGTCGATCTGCACGGTTAGGCCACGGCGCTCGGCAATGTCGGCAAAGCGCTCCCGCAGCGTCGACTCCATCTCGGCGATGCGCGCATCTTCGTGGTGGCGCAAGTCCACCGTGAAAGTCAGATCGGCGGCGATGGTGTTGCGCGAAGCATTGAGGATGCCGAGTTCGCCAATGGTCACCAAGCCGTGCGGGGCAAACATCTCGACCAGCGTTTCCAGCGACGCGGCCATCTCCGCTGCCGTGAACATCGCATCGCGCCGGAAGCGCATTGGCGTGGTGCCCGCATGCGCCGCCTGGCCCTGCACGCGCACATCAAGCCAACAGATCGCCTGCCCACCCGTGACGACGCCAATTGGCACGCCGTTCTCTTCCAGGATCGGCCCTTGCTCGATATGCGCCTCGAAATACGCATCGAACGGCGTACCGGGGATGGCGCGTTCGCCTGCGTAGCCGCTCGCCACCAGCGCATCGGCCACAGAAACGCCTTGCCCATCGCGCGAGGCCAGTGCCTGTTCCAGCGGCATCACGCCCGCAAATGCAGCAGAACCCAACATGGCGGGCGTGAAGCGTGCCCCCTCTTCGTTGGTCCACACAACAATCTCGATGGGCTTATCGGTTTCGATGCCCGCGTCGTTGAGCGTGCGCACGACTTCCAGCGCGGCCAGCACACCGTAGACACCATCGAAGCACCCGCCTTCGGGCTGCGTGTCGAGATGGCTGCCGCTCGCCACGGGGCGGGCTTGCGCCGATTTGCCGGCGCGGCGCGCAAACAGATTGCCGACGCGGTCGGTGCTGAGCGTCATGCCCGCGTCTTCGCACCAGCGCGCGAACAACGCGCGGCCGGCCACGTCTTCTTCCGTGAGCGCCAAGCGCCGCACACCGCCTTTTGGCGTGGCACCGACCGCCGCCATTTCCATCAGGCTCGACCACAGCCGCGCCCCGTTGACCTTCAACATGTCTCCATTCCTTTGCACGCACGCCGACCGGCTCGGCGCATTCAGCCGTCTTTATCTGGCAATCGCAAAATGCGCGTCAAATTGCGAATGTTTATTCGGCCTATAAGTCAGGCAAATACTGCTGGCGTAAAGCGTGCATTCCGTCGTTACGGAGACAGGCGCTGAAGGCCAACGGCGAAAAGTGTGCGTCGCGGATTCCGGCCGAGGCACTCGTGGAGGTAGGCGTCGACCGGGGCTTTATCCATGCATGCGAGAGGCCAGGGCAAGACATTTAGCCAGGCTGACGATCCGCTAACCCTGCATCGACTAGAATCCAAGCCTTTCCGACCGTGCTTGCTATCGCCCCCCGCATGGAATCCCGCCCAGTCTCCTCCCGCCGCTCGCCATGGATGGCGTTGCTTGTCGTCGCGCTCGTCGCCGTATTCCTCGCGCTGTGGACGGACGACCTGTTCCAGCGATCCACCCTCTTCCGGCCAGATGAAGGCCGCTATGCGGAGATCCCGCGCGAGATGGTGGCTTCCGGTGACTGGGTAACGCCCCGCCTGAACGATCTCAAATACTTCGAGAAGCCGCCTCTGCAATACTGGACGACGGCCGCCACGTTCCAGGCGTTCGGCGTCAATGCCTGGGGCGCGCGCCTGTGGCCAGTGCTGTTCGGCCTGGGTGGGATCCTGATGACGGCCTGGACGCTGGCGGCCTATCGCGGTGGGCGCACGGCGGCAACGGGCGCGGCGATTCTCGCCTCGTCGCTGCTGTATCTGCTGTTCGGGCAGGTCATCACCCTCGACATGGGCGTGGGTTTTTTCCTGACGGTCGGTGCGTGCGGCTTCGCGCTGGCGCAGCGGCCCGGTGCATCGCGTCGCGGGCAGCTCGCGTGGATGCTGGTGGTCTGGCTGGCGCTGGCGGGCGCGACGCTCACCAAGGGCTTGATCGGGCTGGTCGTCCCGGGCTTGATCGGCGTGGCCTACCTGCTGATGACGCGCGACTGGGCACTGATCCGCCGCATGCATTGGCTACCCGGCCTTGCGCTGTACCTGATCGCCACGGTGCCGTGGTTCGTCGTCGTGCAGGAGCGCAACCCGGAGTTCTTCCACTTCTTCTTCATCCACGAGCATTTTGAGCGCTTCCTGACCAACGAGCACCATCGCAGCGGCAAGTGGTGGTACTTCATAGCGGTGGGCCTGGCTGGGCTGCTGCCGTGGACGCCGCTGCTGTTTGCGGCCATCGGCCGGCGCATGGGGCGCGTGGCGGATCTGTTCGTCGGCACGCGACAATTTGACCTGATGCGCTGGTCGATTGCGTGGGCGGGAATGATTTTCCTGTTCTTCTCGATATCCAACTCGAAGCTGCCGGGCTACATCGTGCCGGCCTTCCCCGCACTGGCGATTGTGCTGGCCCTGGCGCTGGAGAAGATGCCCACGCGCGCTGTTGCGTGGTCGCTGGGCGTCAATCTGCTGATCGCCGTCGGCCTGTGGTTTGCGGTGCCAATGATCGGCGCCAAGGCCGGCGCGAAAATGCCCGCCCAGCAGGTTGCGGTGGCCATGCCTGCGTTGCGCGAGGTGATGGTCATGCTGGCCGTCGGTACGCTGGCCGCTCTCATGGCGCTGCGCTGGCAGAAGCGCACCGTGGCCGTGATCGTGCTGTCGATCTCGGCCCTGCTCTGCTGGGACCGCGTGCTCAACGCCAGCGAGATCTTCCGCGATGCACTGTCCGCCCGCGACGTCATTGAAAAAACCTTGAACGCAACGGGCCCGATTCCCGACGAAACCCCTTTCTACTCGGTCGAGTGGCTAGATCAGACGGCCATCTACTACCTAGGTCGACCGATGACGCTGGTCTCGGGCTTTGACGAATTGGAGATGGGCGCCGGCTTGGAGCCGAGCAAGGTCATTGCCACCACGGACGAATGGATCAAGCGTTGGACCGATGGCCCTCCCGCCTACGCATTCATGCGTCGCACGACATGGCAGAAATTGCATGACGCCGGCGTGCCGATGCGCCTGGTGGCGGAATCTGCCGACAAGGTGGTGGTGGCGCGGCGGTAGACGCATCTCCAAACAATCGCACCCTCCAAACGAAAGGGCCGCAACATCAGCGGCCCTTTTTATTGCCTGCGGCAACTGCCGCCACTTACCACGTGCAACTGCCGCGCAGGAACGCCCATTCCTCGCATTCATCTCCGCCTGGGCTGACGCAGGTTCCAACGTCAGCCCCGTTGGCACGCGTGGAAAACTCAAGTTGACCGCCGCGCTGGAGACAATACGTGGATGCCGGATTCGCCATGCCCGGCGTTGCGCGCGGGGGTTCGGTGTCCGCGGCGGGCGGTGACGCGTAAGCCGGCGGTTGCGGCTGTACCGGCTGCACGGCCGGTGAAGGCGGCAGCGTCGTAACGGGTGCGGGTGCGGGTGCGGGTGCGGGTGCGGGTGCGGGTGCGGGTGCGGGCGGTGGCGCAGGCTGGATGGTCATGCGCGGCGGCTGCCACGGAGGCATCGGCGACGAGCAGGCCGCCAGACCCATCGCCAGCACACACGCGGCAACGGCGGCGGTTATGCGGGCTTGGCCGGCATCCTTGACGAGACAGACAGCGCGATTCATGCGTTTTCCTCCCGGAGTTCTGGTGAACGCACGCAACAAGCGTGCTTGCCTCGCCTAGGATAGCTCACGCAATCGCTTGCCCGTGTGTCAGTCGGGCAATCAGTCGGGCGATCGGGCGATCAAGCCGCCGCTGTTGAGGCCGGAAACCGCATGGTGACGCGAAACCCCGGCGACGGCGCGTCCGCCGCCGACGGGCCGACCGCGAGATCCCCGCCCAGGTGGCGCACCAGCCGATCGACGATTGCCAGCCCCAGCCCGCAATGCGCATTGCCGCCGCGCGCCGGATCCAGGCGCACAAAAGGCCGCATGACGCGGTCAAAGTCGGCAGCGGGGATGCCAGCACCGTGGTCTTCCACCGTCAGCGTATAGCCGGTTTCGTCCGCCGCGGTGCGCACGTTCACCGGCTCGGCGCCATACGCGAACGCGTTGTCGAGCAGATTGACGACGATGCGCTCAAGATGCGTCGGCTTGAGGCGGAAGCGATCGCCAGCATGCAGATCGAGCGCGACATGCTTGCCGTGCTCGGCAAAGGGCTGCACCAGGCCGCGCAGATGGCGGTCGACCGACACCTCGCGCGCCTCGCTGTCGCCGCTCTGCGCATAGGCGAGGAACTGCTCGACGATGGCCGACATGGATTCGACATCGCGTTCGATACCGGCGCCGGCTTTCTGGTCAGCCAGCATTTCGGCACGCAGGCGCAAGCGCGACAGCGGCGTCTTCAGGTCGTGCGCAATGCCGGCCAGCATGGTGTTGCGCTCTTCGTCGGCAGCCGACAGGTCAGCAGCCATATGGTTGAACTGGTCGGTCAACTGGCGGAGTTCATACGGGCCGCGCTCCTTGAGCGGTGCCACGTAGCGGCGCCGGGCCAGCGCACCCGCAGCATCGGCCAGCTCGCGCACGGGGCGCTGGATCTGCCACGCCGCAAACAGCGAGAACGCGATGGCAATCGCCAGCACCACCATCACGCCCGGCACCACAGCCGAGATGGTGGGCGGCGCATGCACCCACACCAGGGGCATGGCAATCCACTTATTGCGCTGCGAAAAACGCACGAACACGCGTGGCGTGGGGCCTGCTTCGAGCCGCAACTGTGTGTCGGATGGCAAACGGCGCGCCAGTTGTCGCACCAACTCCGCAGACTTGTCCGATGCCGAAGACGCGTCGCCCGAGGGCGGCTCATCGGTTTCGGTCACGAGATCGGGCAGCTTCACATGCAGATGGCCGTCCATCGCTGCCTGGAAGGCCTGCAACTGGAACGCCATCTGATCTACCGAAGCCTGGAACTGTCGCTCGCGGCGCTCGGCGCGCAGCACGCCCAGCCACGAGAAGTGGCTCAGCACAAGCACCACCACGATCAGCACCGCCAGCCGGCCGAACAGCGTGTCGAATCTAGCCTTGAACTTCATTGGCCTCTTCCCGCTCGTCCGGCACGAAGGTGTAGCCGCGGCCGCGCACGGTCTGGATGTATCGCGGGCGCTGGGCGTCCTCTTCCAGCACGCGGCGCAGGCGCCAGATCTGTACGTCGATGCCCCGATCGGACACACCGCTGCCCGGTCCGTACATCAGCTCGACGATGTGCTCGCGCGTGAGCACCTGCATCGCATGCCCGATCAGCAGCTTGAGCAGCGCGAATTCGGTATCGCTGATCGACAGTGCGGTGTCGCCGCGAAACAGCGTGCGCATGCGGAAGTTGAGCTTGAACGGGCCGAAGCTGAAGCTGTCGCGGTCTTCCGGTGCGGAGGCCGGCACGGAAAGGCGCCGGCGCAGCACCGCGTTGATACGGGCGAGCAGCTCGCGCGGCGAGAACGGCTTGCCGAGATAGTCGTCGGCGCCGATTTCCAGGCCGATGATGCGATCGATCTCATCGCTGCGGGCCGTGAGCAGGATGACAGGCACATCGTCATTGCGAGCGCGCAGGTCGCGCAGGGCGGACAGGCCATCCACCTTGGGCATCATCAGGTCGAGCACGACAAGGGCCGGGCGCTCCCGTTCGAGCCGGGCGCCCAGCCCATCGCCGTCGTGCAGCACGGAAACGGCAAAACCCTGCTGGGTCAGGTATTCGCGCAGAAGGTCGCGCAGTTCGACGTCGTCATCGACGACCAGGATCTTGGTGCCGCTCATCTGTCTGGTGGAGTGTCTGGTAGACGCAGGAAGGTGTGCTCATGATAGCGATTGTGGCCACCACGAATCGCGCGCACTTTCACCATATTGTTTCGCCCGGTAACACCGCGATGGGTTTGTAATCTGCCGTAATAGAACCCGCTGCGCGACTCATTCTTCGCAAAGACGTTGCCTTTAAGCTGCGGTTTAACTGGCACGGGCGCCAGCTATCATGTGCGCTCGTCCCCATATTGCTAAGAACAGGAACGCCAACATGTCCGATCCCAAGGACCAGAAGCCCGGCCAGTTTGACGACGCCGGCCGCCGTACGCACGAGGGGACAGAGACGCCCAACGAGGTGTCTTCGACGCTGCTGCCGCCCCCGCGCGAAGGTGGCAAGCGCCGCCGCTGGGGCATCTGGGTGGTGATCATCATCCTGGTGTTGATCGGCTATGCGGTCTATCACGCGAAGTACCGCAACGCGGGCGGCCCCGGTGGGCGAGGTGGCCCCGGTGGCCGCGGCGCGGCCATGGCCGGCAAGCCGATGCCCGTGATGGTCGGCACGGCCGTCAAGGGCGACATCAACGTGGTGCTGTCGGCGCTGGGCAATGTCACGCCGGTCAACAACGTGACGGTCAAGACGCGCGTGGACGGCCAGCTCGTGCGCCTGGCGTTTACCGAGGGCCAGACCGTCAAGGCCGGCGACCTGCTGGCCGAGGTCGACCCGCGCACCTATCAGGCGCAGCTCGCCCAGGCGGAAGGTCAGCTTGCGCGCGATCAGGCACTGCTGCAAAACGCCAAGCTCGACCTGCAGCGCTACCAGACGCTGCTCTCGCAGGATTCGATCTCCAAGCAGCAGGTGGATACGCAGGCAGCGCTGGTGCGTCAGTACGACGGCACGGTCAAGCTGGATCAGGGCAACGTCGACAACGCCCGCGTGCAGCTTTCCTACACGCGCATCACCGCGCCGGTGTCTGGCCGGGTTGGCCTGCGCCAAGTCGATCCGGGCAACATCATTCATGCGTCGGACACCAACGGCATCGTGGTCATCACGCAGATCGACCCGATCACCGTCATCTATTCCATTCCTGAAGACAACCTGCCCAAGGTCATGCCGCGCCTGCAGTCCGGCGACAAGTTGCAGGTGGAAGCCTGGGACCGCGGCCAGACCACGCAGCTCGCGCGCGGCGTGCTCATGACGGTAGATAACACCATCGACAACACCACCGGTACGGTGAAGCTGCGTGCGCAGTTCCCGAACCAGAACGCCATGCTGTTCCCGAACCAGTTCGTGAACGTGCGCATGCGGGTGGATACGCTGCGCGACGTGGTGATCGTGCCGGGCGCCGCCATCCAGCGCGGCACGCAGGGCACCTTCGTCTACGTGGTGGGCGACGACAACAAGGTCGCGCTGCGCGTGGTGAAGCTGGGCGTGACCGAAGGGGAACGCGTGTCGGTTGCGCAAGGCCTGCAGCCGGGCGAGCGCGTGGTGATCGACGGCGCCGACAAGCTGCGCGACGGCTCGCCGGTCGAGGTGATCCAGCCGGGTGCAGCCGCAAGCGCCCCTGCCGCCGGCCAACCCCATCAGGGCGGGCGTCATCGCCGTGGCCAGGGTGGCGATTCGGCACCCGCCGCAAGTGCGCCGGCTGCCAAGCCGTAAGCCCTGAGTCGTGCATTGCGTGCACGCGCCTGACGAAGTCTTCTGTTCCGAGCTGGCATGAATCCCTCCCGAATCTTCATCCTCCGGCCCGTGGCGACCACGCTGTTGATGGTCGCCATCCTGCTCTCGGGCCTGGTGGCGTACCGGATGCTGCCGCTCTCCGCGCTGCCCGAGGTCGATTACCCGACCATCCAGGTGACGACGCTGTACCCGGGGGCCAGCCCCGACGTGATGACCTCGTCCATCACGGCACCGCTGGAGCGGCAGTTCGGGCAGATGCCCGGCCTGAAGCAGATGACGTCGTCCAGCTCGGGCGGCGCCTCGGTCATCACGCTGCAGTTTGACCTGTCGCTCTCGCTCGACATTGCCGAGCAGGAAGTGCAGGCGGCCATCAACGCCGCTGGCAACCTGCTGCCGAACGACCTGCCGATGCCGCCGATCTACAGCAAGGTGAACCCGGCCGACGCGCCGATCCTCACGCTGGCGATCACCTCCAACACGATGCCGTTGCCCAAGCTGGAAGACCTGGTCGACACGCGCATCGCGCAAAAGCTGTCGCAGTTGCCGGGCATTGGCCTGGTCAGCATCAGCGGCGGGCAGCGGCCGGCCGTACGCATCCAGGCGAACACGTCGGCGCTGGCGGCGCTCGGGCTGTCGATCGACGACATCCGCACTGCCATCGGCACCGCCAACGTGAACGGCGCCAAGGGCAGCTTCGACGGCCCGATGCGCGCCTCCACCATCGATGCCAACGACCAGCTCAAGTCGGCCGCCGAGTACGGCAAGATGATCGTCGCCTACAAGAACGGCGCGCCCATTCGCCTGACCGATGTGGCGCAGATCGTTGACGGCGCTGAAAACCGCAAGCTGGCCGCGTGGTCCAACACCACCCCCGCCATCATCCTGAACGTGCAGCGCCAGCCTGGCGCCAATGTGATCGAGGTGGTGAATCGCGCCAAGGCGTTGTTGCCGCAACTTAAGGACACGCTGCCCGGCAACGTTGAGGTGTCGCTGCTCACCGACCGCACCACCACGATTCGCGCCTCGGTATCGGATGTGCAGTTCGAACTGATGCTTGCCGTGGCGCTGGTCGTGATGGTGATCTTCCTGTTCCTGCGTAACGTGCCGGCCACGGTCATTCCGGCGGTGGCGGTGCCACTGTCGCTGGTGGGTACGTTCGGTGTCATGTACCTGGCGGGTTTTTCAATCAACAACCTCACGCTGATGGCGCTCACGATTGCCACCGGCTTCGTGGTCGACGATGCCATCGTCATGATCGAAAACATCGCCCGCTACATCGAAGAGGGCGACCCGCCAATGGAGGCCGCGCTCAAGGGCTCCAAGCAGATCGGTTTCACGATCATCTCGCTCACGTTCTCGCTCATCGCCGTGCTGATTCCGCTGCTGTTCATGGGCGACGTGGTTGGGCGGCTGTTCCGCGAGTTTGCAATCACGCTTGCAGTGTCGATCCTGATCTCGGCCGTGGTGTCGCTCACGCTCACGCCGATGATGTGTGCACGACTGCTCAAGCACATTCCCGAAGCTGAGCAATCGCGCTTCTATCACGCTGCGGGCGCGTTCTTCGACAACGTCATCGCGCGGTACGGCCGCATGCTGCAATGGGTGCTTGATCGGCAGAAGACCACGCTGCTGGTGGCCATCGGCACGCTGGTCCTGACGGCCCTGCTCTATGTGGTGGTGCCCAAGGGTTTCTTCCCGGTGCAGGACACCGGCGTGATCCAGGGCATTTCGGATGCGTCTCAGTCCATTTCGTTCTCGGCCATGGCCGAGCGGCAGCAGAAGCTGGCCGAGGTGGTGCTCAAAGACCCTGCGGTCGAGAGCCTGTCGTCGTTCATCGGCGTGGATGGCGTGAACACCACGCTCAACAGCGGCCGCATGCTGATCAACCTCAAGCCGAAGGATAAACGCGACGCCGACGCCACCGAGATCATTCAGCGCCTGCAGCCCGAATTGGCCAAGGTGGCGGGTATCTCGCTATACATGCAGCCGGTGCAGGACCTGACGATTGAAGACCGCGTGAGCCGCACGCAGTACCAGTTCACCGTGGAAGATCCGGACCCGAACAACCTTTCGAAGTGGGTGCCGAAACTCGTTGAACGCCTGCAGCAGACCAACGAACTGCGCGACGTGGCGAGTGACCTGCAGGACAACGGCTTGCGTGCCTACGTACAGGTCGACCGCGACAAGGCGGCGGTGTACGGCATCACGATGGCGGCGGTGGACAGCGTGCTGTACAGCGCCTACGGCCAGCGCCTGGTTTCGACCATCTTCACGCAATCGAACCAATACCGCGTGGTGCTCGAAACGGACCCGAAGATGCAGCTTGGGCCGCAATCGTTGTATGACCTGCACGTGGCATCGAGCAGTGGCCAACAGATTCCGTTGGGCGCGTTTGCCACGGTGGTAGAACAACCGGGCTCGCTGGTAGTGAACCACCAGGGGCAATTCCCGGCGGCCACCATTTCGTTCAACCTGGCGCCGCATGCATCGCTGGGTGCAGCGGTCGACACGATCAATGCCGTCGAACAGGAAATCGGTCTGCCGGCCAGCATGCAGACCAGTTTCCAGGGCGCGGCGCTGGCGTTCCGTGCGTCGCTGTCGAATCAGTTGTGGCTGATCCTGGCCGCTGTCATCACGATGTACATCGTCCTGGGCGTGTTGTACGAAAGCACGATCCACCCGGTGACGATTCTGTCGACACTGCCGTCGGCCGGCGTAGGTGCCCTGCTGTCGCTGCTGGTTTCGGGCAAGGACATGGGCATCATCGCCATCATCGGGATCATCCTGCTGATCGGTATCGTCAAGAAGAACGCGATCATGATGATCGACTTCGCGCTGGAGGCCGAGCGCGAACAGGGCATGGCCCCGCGCGACGCCATCTACCAGGCATGTCTGCTGCGCTTCCGCCCGATTCTGATGACGACGATGGCCGCCCTGTTGGGTGCCCTGCCGCTGATGCTGGGCACCGGCGTGGGCTCCGAGCTGCGTCAGCCGCTGGGGATCACGATGGTGGGCGGCCTGCTGGTCAGTCAGGTGCTGACGCTGTTCACCACGCCGGTCATCTATCTGGCCTTCGACAACCTGGGTGAACGCCTGCGTGACTGGCGCGCTCGCCGCGCTGCCCGACGCCACGGCGCTGCGGGCCCCAACCAGTCTGGCGGACCGCGATGAATCTGTCCGCGACCTTCATCGCCCGGCCTGTTGCCACGGCGCTGCTGACCATCGGCGTGGCGTTGGCCGGTATCGCAGCGTTCCGCTTGCTGCCGGTATCGCCGCTGCCGCAGGTGGACTTTCCGACCATCTCGGTCAACGCATCGCTGCCGGGTGCCAGTCCTGAAACCATGGCGGCTACCGTGGCAACGCCTCTGGAACGCTCGCTCGGCCGCATCGCGGGCATTACCGAGATGACCTCGTCCAGCTCGCTCGGTTCGTCACGGATCACGCTGCAGTTTGATCTGTCGCGCGACATCGACGGCGCCGCACGCGACGTGCAGGCCGCCATCAATGCGTCGCGCAGCCTGCTGCCCTCGGGCTTGCCGAGCAACCCGACGTATCGCAAGGTCAATCCGGCCGATGCACCTATCATGATCGTGGGGCTGACGTCCGACACCAAGTCGCGCGGGGAGCTGTACGACGCGGCCTCGACGATCCTCGCGCAGAAGCTGTCGCAAGTGAACGGCGTGGGTCAGGTCACCATCGGCGGTGCGTCGCTGCCGGCGGTGCGGGTAGAGCTGAACCCGATGGCGCTGAACAAGTACGGCATCTCGATGGAGACCGTGCGCACCGTCATCGCCAGCACCAACGCGAACAAGCCCAAAGGCATGATGGAATCCGGCGAACGCGTCTGGACCATCTACGCCAACGACCAGGCCAAGAAGGCTGCCGAATACCAGTCACTCATCGTCGCCTGGCGCAACGGCTCGCCGGTGCGGCTGGCCGACGTGGCAGACGTCAGCGACAGCGTTCAGGACATCCGCAATTACGGCTCAGCCAACGGCAAGCCGTCGGTGCTGCTCATCATCAGCCGGCAGCCTGGCGCCAACATCATCGACACGGTCGACCGCATCAACGACATCCTGCCGTACCTGCGCAATACCATTCCCGCGCAGATCAACCTCGATGTGATGATGGACCGCACGCCCACCATCCGCGCCTCGCTCAGGGATGTCGAACGCACGCTGGTGCTGTCGATCGCGCTGGTGATCATGGTGGTGTTTTTGTTCCTGCGCAACGTGCGGGCAACGCTCATTCCGAGCGTGGCCGTGCCGGTCTCGCTCATCGGCACATTCGGGGTGATGTACCTCTGCGGCTACAGCCTCGACAACCTCTCGCTGATGGCGTTGACCGTGGCGACAGGCTTTGTGGTGGACGACGCCATCGTCGTGCTGGAAAACGTCTCGCGCCACATCGAAAACGGCATGCGGCCCATGCAGGCCGCGCTCAAGGGCGCGCGCGAGGTCGGCTTCACCGTGGTGTCGATGAGCCTGTCGCTGATTGCCGTATTCATCCCGCTGCTGATGATGGGCGGCATCGTCGGGCGGCTGTTCCGTGAGTTTGCGGTGACGCTGTCGGTGGCCATCCTGGTGTCGCTGGTGGTGTCGCTCACCACCACGCCGATGATGTGCGCGCGCTTGCTCAAGCCCGCCGCCGAGGAAGAGCATGGCTGGTTCCACCGCAAGACTGAAGGCTTCTTCACCTTCCTGCTCGACATCTACCGCAACTCGCTGGCGTGGGCGCTGCGGCACAGCTGGCTCACGCTGCTGATCCTGTTGGCGACGATCTGCCTGAACGTCTATCTGTACGTCATCGTGCCCAAGGGATTCTTTCCGCAGCAGGACACAGGCCGCGTGATCGGCAACATCCAGGCGGACCAGGCCATCTCGTTCCAGGCCATGCGCACGAAGGTGACCGACTTCATCCACATCATCCAGCAGGACCCTGCGGTTGAAAACGTGGTCGGCTTCACGGGCGGCAGCCAGCGGAACAGCGGCTTCATGTTCATCCAGCTCAAGCCATTGGCCGAGCGAAAGCTCTCTGCCGATCAGGTGATCAATCGGCTGCGGGGCAAGCTGGCACGCGAGCCAGGCGCGAGCCTGTTCCTGCAATCGGTACAGGACATCCGCGTGGGCGGCCGGGCCAGCAATGCGCAGTACCAATACACGTTGCAGGCCGATGACCTGAACGAGCTGCGCGCGTGGGACCCGAAGATCAAGCAGGCCCTCACGCAGGTGAAATCGCTGACAGACGTCAACACCGATACGCAGGACAAGGGCTTGCAGACGTCCCTCGTCATTGACCGCGACAAGGCAAAGTCGCTCGGCATCAACCCGAGCGATGTCGACAACGCGCTGAACAACGCGTTCGGACAGCGCCAGGTGTCGACCATCTACAACCCGCTCAACCAGTACCGTGTTGTGATGGAAGCCGCGCCGCAGTACTGGCAGAACCCCGACGGCCTGCGGGACATTTACCTCATCACATCGACGGGCGCGCAGGTGCCGCTGTCGACCTTCTCGCATTACGAGCCCACCAACACGGCGCTGGCGGTCAACCACCAGGGCCAGTTCGCGGCGAGCACGATCTCGTTCAACCTGGCGCCGGGGGCATCGCTGTCGGGTGCCACACAGGACATCCAGGACGCGATGAACCGCATCGGCGTGCCATCCTCCGTGCATGGCAGCTTCCAGGGCACCGCCAAGGCGTTCCAGGATTCGCTCTCGAGCCAGCCGGTGCTGATCCTGTTTGCGCTCATCACCATCTACATCGTCCTGGGCGTGCTGTACGAGAGCTACGTGCACCCGATCACGATTCTGTCGACGCTGCCCTCGGCCGGTGTGGGCGCGCTGCTGGCGCTGATCATCACAGACACGGATTTTTCGATCATCGCGTTGATCGGCGTGATTCTGCTCATCGGTATCGTCAAGAAGAATGCGATCATGATGATTGACTTCGCGCTGGAGGCGGAGCGCAGCCAGGGCATGAGCCCGGCGGATGCGATCTTCCACGCCTGCGTGTTGCGCTTCCGGCCGATCTTGATGACGACGATGGCCGCGCTGCTGGGCGCCCTGCCCCTGGCACTTGGCCGTGGCGACGGTGCGGAGCTGCGCACGCCGCTGGGCATCTCCATCGTCGGGGGGCTGCTGGTCAGCCAGATCCTCACGCTCTACACCACACCGGTGGTCTACCTGGCGCTCGACCGATTGCGTCTGCGTCGCGCCGGCCGCAGCAAGGACGCACCGCTGCCCGCATTGGATTCGCAAGGAAGCTGAACATGACAAGAGGCACTCAAGCCCTTCGTACCTCGCTGCTCGCGTTGGCCGCGTGCGCGCTCGTCTCGGCCTGCGCGGTCGGGCCCGACTACAAGCGCCCCGACGCCGAAGTACCGCAGCAATACAAGGAAGCCGGCGACTGGAAAGTCGCCGACCCGAGCGACGCTATTGCTCGCGGCAAGTGGTGGGAGATCTTCAACGACCCGCAACTGAACGCGCTGGAAGAACAGGTGGCCGCCGCCAACCAGAACATCCTGGTGGCGGAGGCCCAGTACCGCCAGGCCCAGGCGCTGGTGCAATCGGCGCAGGCTTCGTTCTTCCCGACGCTGGGAGCCAGTGCATCGGCCACGCGGAGCCGTTCAGTGCGCACCTCGGTCAACCCCGATGGCAGCCTGTCGACCGGCAACCCCAGCCTGCTGAACTCGCAAAGCCTGTCGCTCAACGCCAGTTGGGAGCTGGACCTGTGGGGCCGCATCCGCCGATCGGTTGAGTCGAACAAGGCTAGCGCGCAAGCCAGCGCAGGCGATTTATCGTCCGCTTTGCTGTCGGCCCAGGCGACGCTTGCGCAGAACTATTTTCAATTGCGTGTCACGGATACCCAGAAGGCCGTCCTGCAACGCACGGTTGCAGATTACGAGCGCTTCCTGAAGCTCACGCAAAACCAGTACGCAGTGGGCGTGGCACAGCGCTCCGATGTGCTGACCGCGCAGACGCAGCTCAAGCAGTCGCAGGCGCTGCTGCTGGATACCGAAGTCACCCGCGCGCAGCTTGAGCACGCCATTGCGGTGCTGATCGGCAAACCGCCGGCGGAATTCTCGCTGGCCCCGGCCACCGCTGCCAGCGCGGCCGACTTGCCCGCCCTGCCCGCCATTCCGCTGGAAGTGCCATCGGCCGTGCTGGAACGCCGCCCAGACATCGCCGCCGCCGAGCGCCGCATGGCCGCTGCCAACGCGCAGATCGGCGTGGCCAAGGCGGCATACTTCCCGACGCTCACGCTGGGCGCATCGGCCGGTTTGGCAGCCAACACGCTCACGCGCCTGGCAACGCTGCCGAGCCGCGTCTGGTCGATCGGCCCGACGCTGGCCGCCACGCTCTTTGATGGCGGCGCGCGTGCAGCCGCCGTCGACAAGGCCGGCGCTGCTTACGATGCGTCGGTCGCCACGTACCGCCAGACCGTGCTGGGCGCGTTTCAGGATGTCGAAGACAACCTTGCCGCCCTTCGGTGGCAGACGCAGGAATTTGGCGTACAGGCCGATGCCGTCAAAGCCGCGCAGGAAGCTGCGCAACTCAATCTGAACCGCTATCGCGCCGGCACGGTGAGCTTCCTGGAAGTCATCACCGCGCAAGCCACGGCCTACAATGCCGAGCGAACCCTGCTCACGCTGCAGGGCAAGCAGTATTCGGCAGCGGTGCTGCTGGTCAAGGCGCTGGGCGGCGGGTGGCACGGCGAAGTGCCGGTGGTTGGCCAGGCGGCGCTGCAGCCCGCGTCCGCGTCGGCCGCGCAATAACCCTCCTCCCGTTGCCGGTGGCCGACGGCGTTTCGCCACCGGCAATGGCCCCTTGTGCGTAAGCCCGCACGCTGTCGGATAGTTCCCCCTATAATCGTCGGAATTTATTTCAGACCGCCCCGATCATCCGGGCCGGCTGACGCGGCAACGGGCGCGCAAATTGCGTCGCCCGATGCCTTGCAAGCCCGCCCGGTGCCATCCCGACCGTCTGTTTGCCTGCCGCCATGTCCGCCGCGCGCGTGGTTGCCGACGCAGTTGCCCCGATTCACGCGCGCCGCTCAACTGACTCCGCTCTCTCTGATGATCCGATCCGCGCTTCCCCGTTCTGCCAAGCTGCTGGCCACCGCCCTGGGCGCCGCCACGCTGTTCGCCGCTCTGCCTGCCCAAGCTGACCCGTCCGTGCGCGCCATCTACGGCAAAGACAACAAGCACGGCATCGAGAAATACGGCGTCGACCTCGACTTCGATTCGGGCTTCCACTGGGGCAATCCGCAAGGCTGGTTCGTGAACCTGGATTGGGAAGTGGCGCTGGGCCAATGGCGCTCGACGAAGGGCACCAACCGCCAAAACATCACAGAATTCGGCGTGACGCCGCTGTTCCGCCTTGAAAAGCGCGGCGGCTCATGGGTACCGTTCATCGAGGCCGGCGTCGGCCCGCGCTTGCTGTCGCACGTCAGCACGTCCAACGAGCACTATTTCAGCACGGCCTTCCAGTTCTCCGACATGATCGGCGTGGGTGTGGCCTTCGGCAGCAAGCAGCAATTCCAGATGGGCTACCGCTTCGAACACCTGTCAAACGCGTCGATCAAGCGCCCCAACCCGGGCACGGATCTGAACGAGCTGTACTTGCGGTACACGTTCTAAAGCCCGAACGTTTGCGACGCTTGAAGAAAGACGGCCTGCCATGCGGCGGGCCGTTTTCTTTTGGCGTACGGTGGTGTATTAACGCGCGTCGGCGTCTCCGTCGAGATTGCGATCGCGCGATCGCATGCCCATCAGCCGCTCGTAATTGAGCGAGGCGTGGAAACCCAGGCCGTTGCCGCCGGCACGTTTGACCTCATACATCGCAGCGTCAGCATTGCGGATGAGCGTCTGCGCGTCATGCCCGTCGGTCGGATACAGCGCCACGCCGGCGCTCACACCCATCGACAGCACATGGCCTTCCACACGGAACGGCGTCTGCAATTGTTCGATCAGGCGTTCCACGGTTAGCGTCACATCGTCGCGCGTGGCGCAATGCGTAAGCACGGCGACAAACTCGTCGCCGCCCAGGCGCGCCACCGTGTCCGAGGCACGCAACCCGCTGCGCAGCCGCATGGCCGTAGCCTTCAGGACGAGATCGCCAACCCCGTGGCCGTATTCATCGTTGACGGGCTTGAAGCGATCGAGATCGATGAACACGACCGCAACCTGGCCGCGCGCGCGACGTGCCGCCTGAATGGCGACGAACAGGCGATCGCGCAACAAACGTGCATTGGGCAGGTCCGTCAGCGGATCGTGCAGCGCGAGGTGGTGCGCTCGGTCCAGCGCCGTGCGCCGCTGTGTCACGTCGAGCAGCGTGCCGCTCACGCGGGTGGCCATGCCCCGGGCATCGCGCTCGGTCACACGACCGCGCGCGGCCACCCAGATCCACTGACCATGGCGCGCGCGCATGCGCTGTTCGACTTCAAAGCTGTCGGCATCGCCGCGCATATGGCGATAAATGCGTCGCGCGCTCAAAGCGGCATCTTGCGGATGCACCATGGCGAACCATGCATCCGGATCGTTGGGCAGGTCCGCCGGCTCGTAGCCGAGCATGTCGGCCGTCCGGCGGTTGAACGACACATGCCGCGCACGCGTGGACCAGTCGAACGTACCCAGCCCCGCGCCGTCCAGCACATAGGCCAGCCGTTGCTCCGACGCGCGCAGCGATTCCAGCGCCAGGCGCCGCGCAGTCACGTCCTGCATCTGCACGACAAGGTGCTCGTTGCCGTCATCGCGTGCCACCGCTACGTCGGTCTGCACCCACACGGTGGTGCCGTCCTGGCGCACCAGGCGCGTTTCCATCGACAGCGCATCGCGCTGACCGGCGAGCAGCGATTCAACGCCATGTCGCGTACGTTCAGTGTGGTCAGGGTGGCACAGGTCGAACAGATCGCGCGCGCGCAGCGCCTGTGCTTCGTGGCCGGTCAGCGCGCACAGCGCACGGTTCACGTCGAGGAAGCGACCCTCCGGCGCGCACAGGCCGATTCCTATCGGCGAATGTTCGATCGCAGCCTTGTACAAGTGGTGGTCCTCAAGCATGGCGATGCTGTTTCGCGAATGCGGCAGTCCCGGGGGCGTGGCTGACATGGTGGCCATCGCGCCGCCGGGGCCCATGACGCAATGTCTGCGTTAGGCGCGCGCGGTGGCGGCTGGCGTGATCCCCGTAACCGGTCTCGTGGTCTGCGTGACAGACCTTGGTGCGTTGCAAGCGCACGAATCGAGGCGGACTATAGAAGCCGCGAGTTAACGGGGCAATCCCTTCCCGCGAGGGGACATGGACCGCGTGCGCGCTTTGGGTCCCCTCGTGCGCGAGATGACGCGAAGGAAACGCGCCCCGCGTCATTCCCGTCTGCGTTTGTCGACGTCGATTGTCGACAGTTGCCCGGCGTCGCCAGACATCTGATCACTGTACACGGCCCCCCTGGGCGAAGCAGTTAGCCGTTCGGTTAGGTCGCGTAGACGCTGCCGCCACGCAACCGTTTGCCACGCAGGTGGCACCCAATCTCCACATTGTGAATGTCTTAAGGTGAAGACAAGGCCGCTCGACCTCATCCGGAAGGACGAAACGCGCAAACGGCCGGCTCCGTTACTATTCTTCAATATCGCTCGGGGGGGCGAATTCAAACATGGCGAGCCGCGGCACAAGCGCACGCGGTTGTGGGAGGTTGTATGGAATTGAGTTTTGTCGCCCCCGGCACCCAGACGCATCGATATGCGCTCAAGCTCGCGGGCCTACCCGAAGGGACGGAGCCCGGCACGGCGTCAGTCGATCCAGCCTGGGTGGACGATGCCCTTACCGCCGCCGTGCGCGTATTCGACGCGCACCGCGTGCACTTTGCCGACGCCTACTTTGCCTATCGCGCACGTGAGACGGCACAGCAGCGTACGCGCGCGGCGGGCAACTCCTCACCCGCACGCGTTGCCGGCGATCTCCACGACGATACGCCGCTGCTCGCGGATACGTTTGCGATTGCGCAGCTGGCCGCACTTGTGTCGCTGGAGGCATCCGGAGTGGCCGATGTCATCGATGTACACCTCGTGGTGGAGCGCTTGCGTGACGATGCCCCCACCCCGCCTGCCGACGGCATCGGCGAAGTGACGTTTGTTACGGAAACCACGGCTGGCCTGCACAGCGTGGCAAGCCGGCATTAACGCCGGCCGAACCGCTCAGGGCCCGTTGTGCGTGGGCCGCTCTGGCACGATGGCCGGCTGCGGCTCAGTTGGCGCACCGACCGCATCGGCGTCACGAAACGTCCAGTAACGGTGCACCAGGAAGTTGAAGATGGCCGTGATGGCCGAGGCGAACACCTGCGCGATCAGGTAATACAGGCCAATCCCCAGGCCGATGGCCATGATGGTCGCGTTACAACCCAGCGCCAGAAAGGCCACCAAGCCGAACCGCACCATCGCGCCGACGTGCCCGCGTGTGCTGTTGAAGACAGCCTGCCGGCTGATGAAGTAGTTGAGCGTGGCGCCGATCACGCTGCCCACCACCGACGCGCGCCACGGCGACACCCCCACCTGCACCAGCCCGAAGAGCACCACATAGTGCGCCAGCGTCGCGCCCCCGCCGATCACGACATAGCGCGCAAACTGCTCCACCGCCGCCCAGAAATGCTGCCGAGACGCCATGCGCGTGCTCACCCCATCCGCTTTGGAACCGATATTGTGCTCGATCATGGCTGCGGGGCCGCAACTAGCGTGCCACGCACCCCGCACAATAAGTGCGCTTAAAGTTATGCAACATTTGGCCGTATAAAACCGGTGGGGCCTTGCGCGGCTGTTGGCTCCCCTATTGCCATGCTCGAACTTCAACCTCTCGACATTCCGCTTGCGATCCCCCTGCCGTGGCCGATGCTTGACGCCGACGGGCAGTTGCTCGTCCCGAAGGGCGACGTCATCCACTCCCCGGAGGAGATCGACCTGCTGTGCACGCTGCACCGCCCGCATCGCCTGGCCGACGGAACGCCCGCGCCTGCGCCCGCGTTTGCAAATACGCAGTTCCCGAACACGATGTTCCCCGACATGGGCGACGACCCTGACGGCGAACGCACGATCGCCATGGAGCTGCTGGGCCTGCGCCCCGGCGGCATGCTGACCGTGCGCCTGACCGCGGGCGCCGGCCAGACCAAGGGTGCCGCGCGCGTGATGGGTTACAGCCCGCAACGCCATCTGCTCATCACCATGCCCACCGACAACGGCCGCACGGTCATGCCGGTCAAGGACGAGCTGGTGGAAGTCCACGCCTTCTCGGGCGAGGGCATTGCCAGTTTCGAATGCACGGTGATGGGGGTGTGCCGCATCCCGTTCGAATACGTCGTGTTGTCACCGCCGCGGCGGATCAAGAACCGCACGTTGCGCAAATCGCTGCGCGTGCGTGCCAACGTGGTCGGCAAGATGCTGGTGAGCGGCGACCCGCCGCGCATGATCCATATTTCCGACATCAGCACCACGGGCGCGTCATTCCGCTCCGCGCATCGGCTGGAAGTGAGCGGCGCGCCGGCGCGTCTGCGCTTTCGCGTGAAGACGCGCGACTACCACTCCGAGCTGGTGGCCGCGGCCCTGGTGCGCAGTGAGAAGCCGGCCGACCTGCCCAACGTTTATCAATACGGCGTGGAATTCATCGAGTTGGTCGCTGCTCAAAAGATGCTGCTGCAGTGCTTTATCTATGAACAGTTGCTTTGGGGCGGCCAGCGTATGGTGTAACGTGCAGACAGACCTGATATTCAATTTTCTTTGTTCAGAATTCATTGCTGTTAAACGTTAAAACTGCCTACCGGACCGACCCGAAAACATGCCCGGAAGCGGCCACCACGGCCGGTTTTCAGCTTATGATGCCGTACGCGTTTTTGTGACAAAGCTATACAATTGAAAGTGCGCCGAGTGCACGTATTTCCGTTTTAAAGGCATTTGCAGGACGATCCCCATTTATGAGCCGCGCAAGGTCTGCCGCGCCATCGAGTCTGGATCCGATCTCCGGATTGCCGGACCGCGAACAATTCGTCCGGCTACTGGCTGCCATGCCGCAATCCACGCGCCAGGACGCAGTTGGCGCACTGTTGCTGATCGGCTTCGACCATTTTGCCGAGGCGACCAACACGCTCGGGCCCCTGGCCGCGCGAGAGGTCATCGTCGAATGTGCATCGCGGCTTGAAGCGTTGAGCGTGCCGCCGGCGGATGGCATCGCACCCATCGTCGGGCGCGTCGGCCCTGAGACCTTTGCCGTTGCCTGCGCAGATTTCGTCTCGGCACAAGACGTGCACGACCTCGCGCGGCGGATTTCCGCGGCACTCACGCGACCTTTCATCACGCATGGTTACGAACTCGTCTGCTCGTGCAGCATCGGCATGACGCTTTTCGAGACCATGCCTTCCGATGCAGCGCGGCTGATTGAACAGGCCGACCGGGCGCTCTACGGGGTTCAGCACGGTGCCGAACAAAGCCCGGCGCTGTATGCACCGGCGGCCATGCCTCCGATCTCAGGCGGCCACACCGCCGCCATTGACGGATACGACGCCGCAGCCGAGCATCCACGCCTGGCCGCGCGGCTGCGCCATGCGCTAGCGCGCCGCCAGTTCAGCCTGAACCTGCAGCCGCAACTGAGCCTGACCGACGGCCGGATCGTTGGCTACGAATTTTTGCTGCGCTGGATTTCACCGGAACTGGGCGTCGTGGCGCCTGCCGATTTTCTGCCGATCCTGGAGCAGACGGGCGACATTCGCGAGGTGGGCCACTGGGTGCTCGACAACGCCGCCCAGATGCTGGCCGGGCTGCTGCGTGAGGAATCCCAGCGCGCGGGACGCAACAGCCGGCACCAGCCGGGCGTGCATGCAGCCGTCAATTTGTCGCTTGCGCAGCTGCTCGATCCGCAATTGAGCGACGTCGTGCGCGAGATTGCCGCACGCCACGCGGTGCCGACCACACGCCTGGTCTTCGAAATATCGGAACACACGCTGCACCGTGCCAACGGCTCCGCGCAAAAGGCCGTGGAAGCCCTGCACGCCTGCGGTGCACGCGTGGCTGTGGAAGATTTTGGTGCCACCGCGCACAGCCTTGATTGCCTGGCAACGTTCCGCCCCGATCAGGTCAAGCTCGATCAGGCCATCGTCAACGCAGTGACCAACGCGAGCGATCACGCGGTGTTGCAACGCCTGGTGACTGCCGCGCATGGCGCGGGCGTGCCCGTCACCGCCACGCGCGTGGAAACCGCCGCGCAGCTCCATGCCTTGCGTGCCTGCCGGTGCGACGTCATCCAGGGCTACCTGCTCTCGCAGCCCTTCCCTGCCCGCTGGATCGACGACACCCAAGACGTGATCGCCGAGCGCGCACGCGATCTGATGCCGTAAAAGAAAACGCCCTCCCGCCTGCAAAGCGGAAGGGCGCTATTGAGTGTGTCTGAGCGGTTTAAACGTGCTCGACGCGGAAGACCGCCACCGCGCTGCGCAGCGCTTCAGCCTGCTCTTCCAGCGATTCCGCCGCAGCCGCAGCCTGTTCGACCAGCGCTGCATTCTGCTGCGTCACCTGATCCATCTGTGTGACGGCCTGGTTGACCTGTTCGATGCCGCTGCTCTGCTCTTCCGACGCAGCGCTGATCTCGCCCATGATGTCGGTCACGCGGCGCACGGCCACCACCACCTCGTCGATCACCGTGCCGGCTTCAGCCACCAGAGTCGACCCGTTTTGCACGCGGCCCACCGAATCGCCAATCAGCTCTTTGATCTCCTTGGCAGCCGTGGCGCTGCGCTGTGCAAGGCTGCGCACTTCACCGGCAACAACAGCAAAGCCTCGGCCCTGCTCGCCCGCGCGTGCGGCTTCCACCGCGGCATTCAACGCGAGGATGTTGGTCTGGAACGCAATGCCCTCGATCACGCCGATGATGTCGGCAATTTTTCGGCTGCTTTCGTTGATGCCGGCCATCGTGTCCACCACGCGGCCTACGACTTCCCCGCCCTTGACCGCAATATCTGACGCATTGACGGCCAGCGTGCTTGCCTGACGCGCGTTGTCGGCGTTCTGCTTCACGATGCTCGTCAACTCTTCCATGCTCGACGCCGTTTCTTCCAGCGACGAAGCCTGTTGCTCTGTACGCTGCGACAGGTCGGCATTGCCCGCGGCGATCTGCTTGGTGGCGCTGGCGATCGAATCCGAGCCCGTGCGCACCTGCCCGATGATCTGCTGCAGGCTCGTTTGCATGGACGATACGGCGTGCATCAGGCGTGCAGTTTCGTCGCGGCGGCCGGCGGCGGTCTGGCCTTCCATACGCGTGGCGAGGTCGCCCGATGCCATGCGCTCGAACACCTGAATGGCGCGCTCCAGCGGCTGCACCACCGTGCGGCCAAGCACGCCGCGCGCCACCACCGACAGCACCAGCGCGGCGGCCAGCAAACCACCCGAAATCCAGATGCTCATCGCATAGCGCGATTGGGAATGATCAAAGCGTTGCTGGCCGTACTTGAAGCGCGCCCCGACCAGGGGGCCGAGCGCCGAGTCGTAGTCGACAAAGAGCTTCGGCACCAGGTTCGTGTTCAGCTCACGGTACGTGGTGAGGTCACTGCGCTCAAGGGCGGCAATGGCCGGCTCCAGCGCCGTCTTGACGAACTTGGTGCGTGCCGCGTCGGCGGCTTGCAGTTGGGCGCGATCCGCATCGGCAATCGGCAGCTTCATGAACTGCGCCCAGGCATCGTTGGCTGTGTTGACCATCGTGTGCGCATCGGACAGCAGCTTCTTGAGCTCTTCAGGCGACGAGACCGCATCGAAATTGGTCAGGTGGATGCGCGCCCACAGCAGGTTGATAGTGTCTTTTGCCAGCAGGTCCAGGCCCTTGGCATCTTCCAGATACACGGCGCGCAAATCTTCATTGGTGGCCCGGCCAGTCGTGATACCGGCAAAACCCACCACGGCGATCATGACTGCAAATACCGCGACCAGGAACGTCAGCCGCGTGCGAATGCTCGTATCCATCCACTTCCACATATGTTTTCCCCTGCATGGTTGGGCCGTGCGGCGCCGAGATCCTCTTCCGGCGCCCCTCTTCAGGCACCCTGTTCACTCCCAAAGGTGCTAACGGCAGGCGACGCCAGAAATAGAGGGCATCACCACGAATGTCCGGAATGCGCCGCAAGTGATATGCAAGGAGTAAAAAAGATGCGGCCGACGCACCCCGCGTGCGCGAGGTGGCACTAAAATGCGGGTTGCGCCACCGTTGGGGTGGCAATTACGCAAACATCGTGCGGGATACCGCACGGCTCACTAGGGGATCGAGATGAAGAAACTGATCGCGCTGCTGGCCCTGGGCTGCGTCGTCCTGGCAGGCTGCAACACAATGGCCGGCATGGGCAAGGATATTCAGACGGGCGGCCAGAAGCTGGAAAACGCTGCTGACAACACCAAGCAGAAGATGTAATGAAGGGACAGCCGGGGGAGCCCCTGGCTTGAGTTAAGAAACGCCGCAAGTTCGCGGCGTTTTTCTTTTGGAGCCGCTACAGCAGCTCTTCCGGGGTAAACGGCGCCAACATCTGGATCCACGTCCGGCGGCCCAGGCCCACTTCCGGTTCGTGATCGACAACGACCTCCTTGCCGTTCTCGTGGGTGGTCCAGCGCAGATGGCCGTCGTCGTTGGTCACCCGGTAGGCGCTGTCGCGCACCGACTCGTCAAACAGCTTGGCGACCGCATCCGACAGCACCGGGCTGCGGATGATCAACCCCGTTTCGGTATTCAGGCCGATGGAGCGTGGGTCGATGTTCATCGAGCCGACAAACAGCGTGGTGCGGTCCACCACGATCGATTTCACATGCAGGCTCGCCTGCGACGACCGGAACGTGCCGATCATCTTCGGGCGATCGCCCAGCGTCGGGCGCAGTTCGTACAGTTCGACACCGTCGTCGATCAGCGCCCCGCGATATTTCGCGTAGCCCACATGCACGATGGGCGCGTCGGTCGCTGCCAGCGAGTTGGTCAGCACACGCAACCGCACGCCCCGATCCTGCAGGCGCTTGGCCACCTCGACGCCGCGCTTGCCCGGCACGAAGTACGGCGAAATCAGCACCACCTCGCGCTTGGCCTCGTCAATCAAACGCAGCAAAGTCTGGGCAAGACGCTCGCCGCCAGGTTCCACCTCGTCACCCGATACCTTGGCCGGACGATCGACGATCACTTGCGCGGGGGCCCACTCCAGGCGCAGGCGGCCACGGGCGATCTGATCGGCCAGGAACCAATCGCGCGGAGCGGGCTTGAGCGGCAAGGGCTGCTCCGGCGCCGGGCTGGCGAGATCGGTCTGGTTGCGGCGTTGCTCGAGCTGCGAGATCGTCTGATCGGATGCCGGCGTGGCGGAACCGGAGCCCATGTCGATCGGCCGGGTCGGCACATCGATATGCTGCGGCGGCCCTTCCGGGCGATGCGGCATCGTCACCGGCGGCGGATAGTTGCCCTCCTTCGGCTCGGGCGGATGCGCCTTGCTAGGCTCGGGCGCCAGTGCCTGCACCGGATAGGAGAATTCGCTGTTCCAGTACGCATCGAACGCCGACGACAGCTGACGCACCGCCGGCCCTGCGGCCAGCACGTCCAGATCGACGAAGTTGGTGGTCTGGTTCTGCGTGAAATATTCAGCGCCAAGATTGCGCCCGCCCGTTACAGCCAGCGCGTTGTCAGCAATGAAAGCCTTGTTGTGCATGCGCCGATTGACGCGGCGGAACTCAGCCGCGCCGCTCAAGTACCGTGTGACGTTCGACATCCGCCCGCCTGGAAACGGGTTGAACAGGCGTACGTCGATATTCTTGTGTGACGAGAATTTCAGAAAAGCGAGATCGCGCCCATCGCTGTGCAGATCGTCGACGAGCATGCGCACGCGCACACCGCGGTCGGCAGCGGCCCGCACATGGCGCATCAGTTCGCGCACGCTGTTGTCGCTGGCAATGATGAAGTACTGCAAGTCCAGCGTACGCTCGGCCCGGTCGGCCAGCGTGAGCAACGTGGCATAGGCCTCTTCGCCCGACGGGATCAGCCGAAAGCCGGACACATCCGCCGAGGGCGCATTCGACTGCGCCAGGCGCCCGAGCGAGGTGGCCGATTCGGCATTGGGCAGCGCCGTTGTCACGGGGCGATCGACGTGGTCGGGCAGGCTTGCGCAGCCCGTCACCAGCGCGATGGCCAGACACGCAAACCAGGCGCGCAGATACGCGATCGGGAGGTTCCTCGGGTGCCCTTGCATGTTCGATGTCGTGTTGGGTACGGCAGGTCGAGAGGACGTTGACTTCACACAAGCATGCGGCGTGCCTGAACCGACGCCACGGTCAGACTACGCGAGATATCAGCCGGGGCAGTATCCGTGTTTGTCCGACGCCACCCCGGGCGTGTCAAAATGCCCAACGGTGTGCTGTTCCCCCCCCTGCTGCCTTCAATGCTGACCAACACCACGGCATTTGCCACTTTCCTCTTTTTTGTGCACTGCGTGGGCGTGCTCGCGGCCATGCATGCCGTGCTGACCGTGCGCACGTCACAGGGTGCCATCGCGTGGGCCATTTCGCTCGTCACGCTGCCCGAATTCACGCTGATCCCCTATCTGATCTTCGGGCGAAGCACCTTTGCCGGCTATGTGGATGCGCGACGCTTTCACAACGCCCGCCTGCGCGAAATTACCCTCTCCGACGACTGGCGCCGCCTGCGCGACCATGAATCCAGCGTGGTCGCCCCGCAGCACACCTGCATGCAGGCCTTGCCTCGCCTGACCGGCACGCCGTGCCTGGCGCGCAACCGCGTGCGTCTGCTCATCAACGGCGCGGAAACCTTCGATGCCATCTTTGCGGCGATTGCACAGGCGCGGCGCGTGCTGATCGTACAGTTCTTCATCGTGCATGACGACACGCTCGGCCGCCGCCTGGCCGAACTGCTGCTCGAGCGCGCACGTGCCGGGGTGCGGGTGTACTTTCTCTTCGATAGCATCGGCTGCCACGCGCTGCCCCGCCGCTATGTGCAGCGCCTCATTGAAGGCGGCGTGCTGGCCAAGCCGTTCTCCACGCACGCCGGGTTCGTCAACCGTTTCCAGCTCAACTTCCGCAACCACCGCAAGCTCGTGGTGGTGGATGGCGAGCGCGCTTACGTTGGCGGCCACAACGTCGGCAACGAATACATGGGGGAAAAGCCGCCGCTTGCACCGTGGCGCGACACGCATATCGAGATTGTCGGTGCCGCGGTGATGGACTTGCAGCTCACCTTTGCCGAAGACTGGTACTGGGCTGCCCGCGAAGTGCCGCAACTGATCGTGCCCGAACTGCGGCCCGAAGAAGACATGGTCTGCCAGGTGGTCGCAAGCGGCCCGGCGGACAAGCAGGAAACCTGCTCGCTGTTCTTCATGGAAGCCATTCAGTCGGCGCGCAAGCGGCTGTGGATTACGTCGCCGTACTTCATACCAGACGAAGCCGTGTTTGCCGCGCTACGCCTGGCCGTGCTGCGCGGGGTTGATGTGCGCATCCTGATCCCTTCGCGGCCGGACCATCACATGGTGTTCCTGGCCTCCACGCTGTACGCATATCAGGCGATTCGCGCAGGCGTGAAAATCTACCGCTACCTGCCCGGCTTCCTGCACCAGAAGGTCGTGCTGATCGACGACGAAGCTGCCGCCGTGGGCAGTGCCAACCTCGACAACCGCTCGTTCCGCCTGAACTTCGAGTTGATGATCATGACCGCCGACCCGCGCTTCGCCAATGACGTCGCACAGATGCTCGAAGTCGACTTTGCCGAAGCCGCCCGCGTTGGCCGCGACGAATACGAACGTGCACACCCGCTGCGCCGCGTGATCATGCACGTGGCCAAGCTGTTCGCTCCCATCCTGTAGTCACGCCGCGAATTCGCCCGCAAGAAGCGGAGCGCTTCCACGCATCGCCATCCCTACCCTGAAGTGAACATTTTCAGGAGTGTGCGATGTCCGATCCCCATGACTCTGCTGTCGACCGCCTGCCGCCGGGCTTCAACCGGCTGGCGGGCTCCAACCTGGCCGCGCAGTCGGCCGAACAGATTGCGCTGGCCGCCATGCCAATGGTTGCGGTGCTTACCCTGCATGCCGACGCCAGCACAGCGAGTTGGCTGCAAGTGGCCCTCACGCTGCCGTTCGTGCTGTTTGCCATTCCGGTGGGCATGCTGGCGGACCGTTGGCCCAAACGCGCATTGATGGCCGGCGCAGAGGCGGTGCGCGCGCTGGCGTTGTTTGTTGTGGCGGGCCTGCTGGTGGCAGGGCGGCTGAACCTGGCTACGCTGGGGGTGCTGGGCTTTATTGCCGTGTGCGGCACGGTGGTGTTCAGCGTGGCGGCGCCAGCGCTGGTGCCCTCGCTCGTGCCGGCAGCGATGCTTGCGCGCGCAAACGGCCGCATCGAGCTGGCGCGTACGATTGCATTTGCGTGCGGGCCGGCCATCGGCGGCGCGTTGATCGGCTGGACCGGCTCGATGACAGCATTCGCGCTGGCGGCGGCGTTGTCCGCCATGGCTGCGGCACTGCTGGCAGGTGTGACGGCTCCGGAGCCCGTGGCACGGCGCGCGGCGCACCCGCTGCGGGACATCGCCGAAGGCGCCCGCTTCGTGTTTCATCACCCGCTGCTGCGGCCGGTGTTCATCACGCAATGCCTCTTCACCATGGCGTTCTTCATGGTGTTTGCCATCTTCGTTCCGTATGCGGCGCATCGCTTGAACCTCTCTGCGCAGGCGATCGGGCTGACGCTCGGCATGTACGGCGCGGGCATGGTGGTCGGCGCGCTGCTCGCCGCGCGCATTCTCGCGCGTTGGCGCTTCGGTCATGTGGTGGCGACTGGCCCCGTGTGCGGACTGGCGGGCGGTGTGCTGCTTGCGGCCACCCTCTGGCAGCCGTGGCCGGCGCTGGCACAGGCCGGCTTCTTCCTGCTGGGTTGCGGGCCGATTCTTTGGGTGGTGAGCACCACCACGCTTCGGCAAACGGTGACGCCGCCCGCGCTGCTGGCGCGTGTATCCGCAGTGAATGTGATGTCGTATGGCGCTCGGCCGGTGGGCGCGGCAATGGCCGCGTGGGTTGCCGCACACGCTGGTGCGGGGGCGTGCCTGCTGATGGCGGTGGCGGGCTTTGCACTGCAGTTGCTGTGCATTCTGCAATCGCCGGCGGTGCGCCTGGCGCGTCAGCCGCGTGCGGACGATACGTCGGCCGGGCTCGAACCTGCCTGAGCCGCATCGCCAGTCCGGTCACCGCGCTGGGCATCGCGCCACGCACGCGGCGTCATGCCAAAGTGGGCGATGAACCAGCGCGTGAACGACGCCTGCCGCGTATAGCCGAGCAGCGCAGCCACCCGCCCGATCCGATAGCTGGGGTTGGCCATGTAGCGGACGGCAAGGTTGTGCCGCACCTCTTCCACCAGGTCAGAGAACGTCATGCCGGCCAGTTCTAGCTGCCGTTGCAAGGTCCGCACGCTCAGGTGGAGGTGGTCCGCCACCTGCTCGACAGACGCACGCTCCAGCGGCAGCAGCAGGTAGATCGCACGGCGCACATCCTGCACCACCGCCTCCTGCGCCGATACATTGAGCGGCTCCGCAAGGCTTTCCGCATAGCGTACGAGCGCCGGATCCGCAGCGGGATTGGGCCTGTCCAGATCGGCAGCCGAACAGACGATGCCGTTGAAGTCGCTGCCGAACACAATCGGGCAGCCGAACACGCGCCTGTGCAAGCTGAGGTCACCGGGGGCGGTATGCGAGAAGTGAATGCTGCGCGGCTTCCAGTGCACGCCCAGCAGCGCACTGCACGTCCGGGCGAGCACGCCAACGGCCAGCTCGTTGGCCTGCCGCAGCGGCACGGGCGTCTCGGTGATGACCTCTTCGCGAATGACCACCATGTCGCCGTCGGATTCCAGGTAGATCGCCAGCGCCTCGTTCAGCAGGTGGCGGTACTGGATGATGGCCTGCAGCGCTTCGCGCAGCGTTCGCTTGTGCGCCAGCAACAACCCGAGCACACCGAAATCCAGTTCCTGACGCGCCTCGGCCATCAGCAGCCCGAGCGTCGGGCACGGGGCGTTGACGGCGGTGATCTCCATCAACTGGCATGTCGCCACGACCGAGACGAGCTGCTCGGGATCGGTCAGTCTGGCCGGATCCAGCCCCACCTGACGCAGTGCCTCCTGCGGGTTGAAAGCGAGCCGCCGCACGACCTGGAAGTAACCGTTGAGCGACCGGGCACGCACCATCGTTTCCATAGGTTTCTGTGGGCTTTGAACCGTCTTGGTGTTTACACGGAATGGCGCCTAAAGAGAAAAACTTGGCGCCAATTGAGAAATTCAAAGCTACCGCTTCCCTATAGTGAAGTCCAGCCGAGACATCCCCTACAGGAGCCCCCCAACATGCAATTCCTCGATGATTCGCTGCACCCGGAAAACCAGGACAAGGTCGTCATTACCGTTGCGCCGTACGGCCCGGAATGGATGCCGGAAGACTTTCCTGAAGACATTCCGGTGACGATGGAAGAACAGGTGCAGAAGGCCGTCGATTGCTACAACGCTGGCGCCACGGTCCTGCACCTGCATGTGCGCGAGCTGGACGGCAAGGGCTCCAAGCGGCTGTCGAAATTCAACGAGCTGATTGCCGGCGTGCGCGCGGCGGTGCCCGACATGATCATCCAGGTGGGCGGCTCAATTTCGTTTGCGCCGGAAGACGAAGGGCAAGCCGCCAAGTGGCTGTCGGACGACACCCGCCACATGCTGGCCGACCTGACGCCGTCGCCCGACCAGGTGACGGTGGCGGTCAACACCACGCAGATGAACATCATGGAGCTGCTGTATCCGGCGTATCTGGAAGGCACGTCGCTGGCCAACCCGGCGCTGGCCGCGGCCTATGCGGAAATGACCGTGCCCGCCGGCCCCGCCTGGCTGGAGGAGCACCTGCGCCGTCTGCAGGCCGCCGGCGTGCAACCGCACTTTCAGCTGACTGGCATTCACGCGCTGGAAACGCTCGAACGGGTGGTGCGCAAAGGCGTCTACAAGGGCCCGCTCAACCTGACGTGGATCGGCATTGGCGGCGGCTTCGACGGCCCCAACCCGTTCAACTTCTTCAACTTCATCCACCGCGCGCCGGATGGCTGCACGCTGACGGCCGAGTCGCTGCTCAAGAACGTGCTGCCCTTCAACATGATGGCCATGGCAATGGGCCTGCACCCGCGCTGCGGCATTGAAGACACGATCATCGATCAGCACGGCAACCGCATGACATCCGTACAGCAGATCAAGCAGTGCGTGCGCGTGGCGCATGAACTGGGCCGCGAGATTGCCAGCGGCAAGGAAGCCCGCGCCATCTACCGCATCGGTGTGCAATATGACAGCGTGGAAGAAACGCTGGCGAAGAACGGCATGTCCCCCAACCGTGCCCCGAACGTGAAAAACCTGCCGCTGCGCGCGGCCTAAACTAGAAGCCGCAGTATCACCGGGCCAACACAGGCGGCGCTCAACGCAAGCGCCGCCACTCGGAGACAACCATGAATCTGCATGCCGCCGACCTGCGCGCAGACCACGAAGACGGTTACCTCGTCAGCCGCCCCCAGGCGTGGTTTGCATTTGCGATGACCTTTGCACTGATGCTGTTCGATTACATCGACCGGCAAGTCATCGTGTCGCTGTTCCCGCATCTGAAGACAGCCTGGGCGCTGTCCGACAAGCAACTTGGCGCGCTCGTCTCGGTCATCTCGATCGTGGTGGCGGTGGGCGGCTTGCCGGTAGCGCTGCTGGCCGACCGCTTCAGCCGCGTCAAGAGCATCGTCGTGATGGCCACGGTATGGAGCCTGGCAACGATCTCCTGCATGTTCACGCGCAATTACGGACAGCTCTTCACCGCGCGCGCCATCGTGGGCGTGGGTGAAACCGGCTACGGCTCGGTGGGCGCGGCGCTCATTGCCAGCCTGTTTCCCAAGCGCCTGCGCGCCACGTTGATGGGCGCCTTCTTTGCCGCGGCATCCGTCGGGTCGGTGTTGGGCGTGTTGCTCGGTGGCGTGATCGCAGCGCGCTGGGGCTGGCAGGCGGCGTTTGGCGTGGTGGGTGTCCCAGGCCTGCTGCTGGCACTGCTCTATGTGTTCGTGCCGGACTACAAAACGGTGGCGATGGCACCGGGTAGCACGCAAGCGCGGCAGCCCGCTGGCACGCTCCTGCAGCGCGTGGCAGGCGCGCTCACCAGCTCGCGCACCCTGTGGTGGACTTGCCTGGGCGCTGCCTTCCAGCTGATCGTCGTGTCGACCATCTGGTCGTGGCTGCCGAGCTACCTGAATCGCTATCACGGCACGCCGCCGGACCGTGCCGCCATGCAAGCCGCGCTGGTGGTGCTGTGCGGCGCGCTGGGCGCCTTCGTGTGGGGTGTGGTGGCCGATGTGGTTGCAGCACGCCGCCAGCGCAACCGGCTGATTGCCGTGGCGGTGCTGGCCGTGGTCACGCTGCTCGTGTTCATGACGGCGTTCGGTACCACCATGCCGGCCAACCAGCAGTTCCTCATGATCGCCTTTGGCGGCTTCTTGATGACGTGCACGGTCGCGCCGGCTTCCAGCGTGGTGTTCGACGTGGTGCACCCCGGCGTGCGCTCAACGGGCGCCGCGGTGCTGTCACTGTTCCAGAACCTGTTCGGCCTGGCCATCGGGCCGTTTGTGGGCGGCGCCATGTCCGATGCATGGGGCCTGCAAACCGCCCTGGCCGTGATGCCGATCTTCGGTGTGGTGGCAGCGGGCTGCTTCCTGCTGGCGGCACGCAGCTACGAAGCGGAACTCAAGCGCGTGGCCAACGTGCCGATCGACGCAGCACCCGCCTCCGCACCCACTGCCGTGGCTTCCGCATGACGGCCTTGCTCCGCTAACCGCGCGCCGCCCTCAAGGCACCCATCCCCTCTCCGCTTTGACCGCGTCTCCTAAGCGAGGCGCGCGGGCGGCGCGCACCCCGAACATCCGAAAAGAACCAAGGAGATACCCATGGCAACCGCAGTCCGCTTTCATGAAACCGGCGGCCCCGAGGTCTTGCGCTGCGAGACCGTCGAAGTCGGCAAGCCCGGCCCGGGGCAGGTCCGTCTGCGCCACGAGGCCGTCGGCCTGAACTTTGCCGATACGTACTTCCGCTCGGGGCTCTACCCCGTACCCCGCCCCGCCGGCATGGGCGTTGAAGCGGCAGGCATCGTTGAAGCCGTGGGTGATGGCGTGAGCAACGTCGCCGTGGGCGACCGCGTGACCTACACCGGCTTCATCAACACGCTGGGCGCATACAGCACCGAGCGACTGATCCCGGCCGCACCGCTGATCAAGCTGCCCGCCGCCATTGCCTGCGAAACCGCCGCCGCCATGACCATGCGGGGCCTGACGTCGGCCTACCTGCTGCGCCGCATCTACCCGTTTGCGAAGGGCAACACGATCCTGCTGCATGCGGCCGCCGGCGGTGTGGGGCTCATCGTCTCGCAGTGGGCCAAGTTGCTTGGGCTGACCGTGATTGGCACGGTATCGAGCGAAGCCAAGGCGGACATCGCCCGCGCACATGGTTGCGACCACGTCATCAACTACGCGCACGAAGACGTTGCAAAGCGCGTGCGCGAACTCACCGATGGCGTGGGCGTGAACGTGGTGTTCGACAGCGTGGGCAAGGCCACCTTCGATGCCTCGCTCGATTCGCTCAAGCGACGCGGCCTGATGGTGTGCGTCGGCACGGCGTCGGGGCCGATCCCGCCGTTCAACCCGCAGCTGCTGGCGATGAAGGGATCGCTTTACCTCACGCGTCCGGCCCTGGCCGATTACATCGCTGAACCAGCCGAGAAAGCCGAACTTGCCGGCGAGCTGTTTGACCACGTGGCGGCTGGCCGCATCAGGATCGAGATCCATCAGCGCTACGCATTGGAAGACGCCGTGCAGGCACACCGCGATCTGGAATCGCGCAAGACGACGGGCTCGTCCGTCTTCGTCATCTGAGGGGACCGTCGTGCGTATCGAACAACTGACCAACGCCCTGGGTGCCGAGCTGACCGGCGTGCAACTGGCTGACGCGATCGAAGACGAAGGCCTGTTTGGCGAAATCCGCACAGCGCTGCTCAAGCACCGCGTGATCTTCCTGCGCGATCAGGACTTGAGCCGCGCGCAGCACGTCGCATTCGCCAGCCGCTTCGGCGAGCTGGAAGACCACCCCGTCGCCGGCAGCGACCCGGAGCACCCGGGCCTCGTGCGCATCTACAAGACGCCCGAACACCCGAACGACCGCTACGAAAACTGCTGGCACGCCGACACCACGTGGCGCGAGGCACCACAGTTTGGTGCCGTGCTGCGCTGCGTGGAATGCCCGCCCGTTGGCGGCGACACCATGTGGGCCAACATGGTGCTGGCGTACGAGAAGCTGCCCGACGACGTCAAGCGCGACATTGCCGGCCTGCGTGCCCGCCACAGCATCGAAGCCAGCTTTGGCGCGGTCATGCCGATCGAAAAGCGTCTCGCACTCAAGGCGCAGTACCCCGATCCGGAACATCCCGTGGTGCGCACACACCCCGAGACCGACGAAAAGGTGCTGTACGTGAACGGCTTCACGACGCACTTCACGAACTACCACACACCCGCGCGCGTGCGTTTTGGGCAGGACGCTACCGGCGGCGCGTCTGAACTGCTGCGCTACCTCATCAGCCAGGCCTACATTCCTGAATACCAGGTGCGCTGGCGCTGGAAGCCGAACAGCGTGGCGATCTGGGACAACACCGCCACGCAGCACTACGCGGTCATGGATTACGCGCCGTGCCATCGCAAGATGGAACGCGCCGGCATCATCGGCGGCAAGCCGTTCTAACGACCGTCGGGACACATCGGACCCGTCGGCGACAACACCAAGAGGAGACCCTGCAACATGAAGACGAAGCACATCGCCCCTGCGGCACTGCTGGCCTGCGCCGGCGCGGCCTGCGCGCAATCCGGCGTCACGCTGTACGGCGTGGTGGATACCAATATCGAATACGCGACCAACCTGGCGGGCGCCACGCCGGGCAGCTCGGGCAATCGCGTGTCCATGCAAAGCGGTGGGCTATCAGGCTCGCGCTGGGGCCTGCGCGGCGTGGAGGATCTTGGCGGCGGACTGAGCGCGCTGTTCGTGCTCGAAAGCGGCTTTGCCAGCGACACGGGCCAATCGCAACAAGGCGGTCGGCTGTTCGGGCGTCAGGCCTACGTTGGGCTCAAGAGCAGCACGATCGGGCAGTTCACCTTCGGCCGCCAGTACACGACGCTGTTCCAGTTGCTGGCCAACTTCGAGCCGATGGCGTATTCCACGCAGTACGAACCGGCGGCCGTACAGACCGGCGTGAATTTTCGCTCCGACAACACGGCCATGTACACCGGCAACTTCGGCCCAGTGACTGCGCAGGCCCATTGGTCGTTCGGCACCGGCGCGCCGAGCGCCAACCCAACGGGCGGCGGCAACGGCGAAGTGCCGGGCCAGGCACGGCGCGACAGCGGCTATGGCGCGGGGTTGGCTTACTCGGGCGGGCCGCTGGGCGCCACGTTTGCATATGACCAGTACAACCCGAGCACCCCGCTCGGTGGCGGCGCATTCAGCTCCGGCACGGTGCGCAAGGCAGCGCTGGCGGGCAGCTACCTCTTTGGCGACGTGCTCAAGATCATGGGCGGCTACCGCTGGGGCCAGAACAAGAACGCCAACGGCAGCGTGGCGCTGCGCGACGATTACTTCTGGGCCGGCGTGAACTATCAGGCGACGAACGCCGTGATGCTCTCGCTCGAATACTCGTACCAGAAGATCAAGACCATCAACAGCGCGCCGTCCACGCAGGCCAACCCGTGGCAGCTCGCGTTCATTGCCGACTACACGCTTTCCAAGCGCACCGACCTGTACCTGACCACGGCCTATGCGCGCAACGCGGGCCTGGCGCTCGACCAGGCCACGGTAGACCTCAACGCCACCGGCTACGGCCTGGGTGCCGGAAAGACCAGCATGCTCGGCGCGGCTGTCGGCATCCGCCACAAGTTCTGAGCGGCCGGTACCCAAAAGCACCTCGGGAGGCGGGCTCCGCCGTCTCCCCGGTCGGCATTCGAGGAGGGTGACCTCCTCGTTTTTTCTTCATGGCATTTCATCATGACGTTGTCCAACACTTCTCCCACCATCCTCATGGTGCCCGGCCTGCGCGACCACGTGGCCGAACACTGGCAGACGTTGCTCGAAGCCAAACTCCAGGCCGCAGGCCACAAGGCTGCGTCAGTCCCACCGCTGGAAGTCGACCGGCTGAGCTGCGCGGCACGGGTGGCAGCATTGGACAAAGCCATCACCGCCATCGACGGGCCGGTGATCCTGGTGGCGCATAGCGCGGGCGTGATGATCACCGTGCACTGGGCGAAACGGCACGCGCGCAAGATCCACGGCGCACTGCTGGCCACCCCGGCCGATCTCGAGACGCAGTTGCCGTCGGGCTACCCCACGCAGGACGTGCTGCAGAAAAATGGCTGGCTGCCCTGCCCGCGGCGCCCGTTGCCGTTTCCGAGCATCGTCGCGGCCAGCCGGAACGATCCGCTGGCGTCGTTCGAGCGCGTAACCGCCATGGCCGTCGACTGGGGCAGCCGCCTGGTCGATCTGGGAGGTGTCGGCCATTTGAACCCCGCCGCGGGATTTGGCCCCTGGCCCATGGCGGAAGCGCTGATCCATGAACTCGTTTGACCCACCCGTGCGGGAAATGCCGGCCGGCGCGAACGGTCGGCGCGCAACGCTCACGATCGATGTCTTCTTCGACTTCATCTGCCCGTGGTGCTGGATCGGTACGCGCCATCTGGCCAGCGCGCTGCGCACGTTCGCAACGCTGCATCCGGAGGTGAAGACCAAGGTGCGATGGCGTCCGTATCCGCTGTTGCCGGACACCCCGGCCGAAGGGCTGCCCTACCAGGCGTTCTACCTCGGCCGCCTCGGCAGCCCCACTGCCGTTTCGATGCGGCGCGCTGAGGTGCAGTGCGCCGGGCAAGCCGCCGGCATCGACTTCGATTTCACGCGCATCAACGTCCTGCCCAATACCGAGCGCGCGCACGGTGTAGTTCGGAAATATCGCCGGGTCGACGCGGGCGGACAGCCGGCCCAGCTTATCGAACGCATCTTCAGCGCCTATTTTGTGGAAGGCGCAGACATCGGTAACGAAGACGTGCTGCAACGCCTGGAGGTCGAGCACACCATCGCCCGGGCGATGGCGCTCGATGCGGGCCCACCCAGCGTCTGCAAGCCAATCGGTCGCGGCGTGACCGTTTCCGGGGTGCCGCATTTCATCTTCAACTCGAACGTCGCGCTCTCGGGTGCGCATCCGGCAAGCACGCTCGTGCGCGCCATGCAGAACGCGCTGTCGCAATCGCCACTGCAATCGCAAGAGGAAGCGCAGTGAACACCATGGCATCCAATGTCACCGTGGCCTTGTCCGGCGAACTAGGCGCCGGAGACCGCAAGCTCGTCCTCGTCAACGGTCGCAGCATCGTCCTGCTCAACATCGAAGGCCGGCTTCATGCCGTCGACAACAGTTGCCCGCACAACGGGGCTTCGCTGGCCTCGGGGCGCCTTGATGGCAACGTATTGCAGTGTCCGGCGCACGGCCTGCGCTTCGATCTCGCCACCGGCTGCATGCCCGGCGCCGGTGGCCTGTGTCTGAAGACCTACGCCATTCACGAGACCGACGGGCACATCGTCATCCAGCTGGAAGACGCTGCCTGAACCGCCACGCCCGTACGAACCTGCATACCGAACAACGCCTTCCCGATCATGCACGCGAACCTCATCACCCCGACACCTTCGGCGTACACCTATCCGCTGCTCGTCAAGCGCCTGCTGACCAATGCGCAATGCCTCTACGGCGAGCAGGAAATCACCTATCGCGGTGCGCTGCGCTACAGCTATCGCACGTTTCGCGAACGCATCGGCCGGCTTGCGTCGGCACTGAACACACTGGCGGTTCAGTACGGCTCGACCGTGGCCGTCTTGGATTGGGACAGCCACCGCTACCTCGAGTGTTACTTCGGCGTGCCGATGATGGGCGCGACGCTGTTCACCGTGAACGTGCGGCTGTCAGCTCAGCAGATCCTCTACACGCTCAACGATGCGCGGGCCGAAGTCGTGCTCGTGCAAGCCGACTTCGTGCCACTGCTGGAAGAGATCTGGGACGGCCTGACGAGCGTGCGCCACGTTGTCGTGCTGGCCGACAACGCCCCCATGCCGCACACCCCGCTGCCGGTGGCAGGCGAATACGAAGCGCTGCTCGCCCATGCCTCGCCCGACTTCGCATTTGCCGACTTCGATGAACGCACGCGGGCCGCAACGTTCTATACGACCGGCACGACGGGTGCCCCGAAAGGCGTGAGCTACAGCCACCGCGACATCGTGCTGCACACCATGGCAACTGCCACGACGCTGTGCGCACCGCGCGATGGCCAGCGCCTGCACCGCGAAGACGTGTACATGCCGATCACGCCGATGTTCCATGTGCTGGCCTGGGGCATGCCGTACATCGCCGTCATGCTGGGCTTGAAGATCGTGCTGCCGGGCCGCTACGCAGCTGACCTGCTCCTCAAGCTGCATGGCGCCGAGCGGGTGACCTTCTCGCATTGCGTGCCGACCTTGCTGCAGATGCTGCTGCAGGCATCGGAAGGCGGCATGCATGATCTGTCGGGATGGAAGGTCCTCATTGGCGGCTCGGCGTTGTCTCCGGCGCTCTGCGAGGCGGCGCTTGATCGCGGCATTGACGTGTTCGCCGGTTATGGCATGTCCGAAACCGGCCCCGTGGTGGCGCTCGCGCAACTGCCGCCGGGCCGCAAGCCCGCAGACCGGCGGGATGAGATTCGAATGCGCTGTGCCACAGGGCGCCCCGTGCCGCTGGCCGAACTGCGCATCGTCGACGAACAATTGCGCGATGTGCCGCACGACGGCAAGCACCAGGGCGAGATCGTTTTGCGCACGCCCTACCTCACGCAGGCCTATTTCAACAAGCCGGAAGCGTCGGAAGAGCTGTGGGCGGGCGGCTACCTTCACACGCAGGACATCGCCGTCATGACGCCCGATGGTTTCGTGCAGATCGTCGACCGCATCAAGGACGTCATCAAGACCGGCGGCGAGTGGGTGTCGTCCATTGAAGTGGAAAGCCTGATTGCCCAGGTACCGGGCGTGCAGGAGAGCGCCGTGATCGGTGTGCGCGACGCCAAATGGGGAGAACGCCCGATGGCGTTTGTCGTTGGCAAGCCAGGGGCGCGCCTGAAGGCGGAGGCTATCCGCGATTGCCTGCTGGCACACGCCGAGGCCAAACGCATCAGCAAATACGCCGTGCCAGAGCTGGACCGTATCGCCTTCGTTGCAGAGATCCCCAAAACGAGCGTCGGCAAGATCAACAAGAAGGCCTTGCGCGAGAGCACGGCGTAAGCCTCACGCGCGTTCCCCGCCGGCAGCACGGCGGCTGCCGGCGGGGATGTCGTCAAACCATCCGGCGGATGCCGAACCGCTGCGCCCGGCGGCGCCACACGAGCGCGTAATACAGCCCCTGCATCACGAACATGGCGAGGAAGGCGGCCGGGTACGCAGCCCAGATGCCATCGGTGCCGATATGCCGGCTCAGCACCCAGGCCACCGGCACTTCCACCGCCGCAATGGCGAGGATGGAAATGGCCGTGGGCGCCATCACCGTGCCGCTTGAGCGCATCACGCCCGAGAAGACGCTCGCCATGCCGAAGATGACCGAGCTCCACAGCGAGATATGCAGCAGGCTCTGGGCAAGGCTCATCACCTCCGTGTTCGTGGTGAACCAGCCGATGACAGCGCGCGAGAACAGCAACGCCATCACCACCAGCACGCCGGTAATGGCCACGTTCAGCCACAAGCCGGTGCGCGTGATGGCGTCGAGCCGCTCTGTATTGCCCGAGCCGATGGCTTGCGCACCGAGGATCGACGCCGTGATCGCGATCGACATGGCCGGAAACTGCACGTAGCTGATGATCTGCGTGCCGGCGCCGTACGCGGCCGTCGCATCGGAGCCAAAGCCGTTGACGAATGACAGCAGCGCCAGCTCGGCAATCGAGATCACCACAAGCTGCACGCCCGTCGGCACGCCAATCTTCAGCACGGTCTTGAGCACACCAACATCGACCCAGAGGTGCCGCGCCAGCACGGCATCGGGGGCGAGCGGATGATTGCGGCGGCGCAGGAAGAATGCGAGCCACACCAGCGCGATCGTGAACGAAATGATGGTCGCCGCGGCGCCGCTTGCGACGCCCAGTTGCGGCAAGCCGAACCAGCCCCGAATGAAGGTCGGCGTCAGCACCAGCCCGATCGACGTCGACAGCGCGAGGGTGCGCAACGGCGTGCGCGTGTCGCCCACGCCCCGCATCATCGCCGTAGCCAGCAGGTAGACGAACAGGCCTGGCATGGCATAGAGCATGACGCTGGCGTAGAGCGTGGCGTCCTGCAGGATGTCGGCGGGCGTGCCGAGCCACCCCAGCAGCGCGTTGGCGAACGGGCCGCCCAGCAGCGCCACCGCCAGCCCGACGATGAAGCCCACCGACAACGTTGTCCCGGCGACGGTCTTGACCGCCTCGGGCTTCTTGGCGCCCCACGCCTGCCCGATCAGCACCGCCGCACCAGACCCGAGTCCGATGATGAAAGCGATGAAGAAGAACAGGATCGGGAAAAACGCCGACACCGCGGCGAGTGCCTTCACGCCGAGCATGTGCCCCACATAGACGTTGTTGAGCGTGCCCGACAACGATTGCAGGATGTTGGCCAGGATCAGCGGGCCGAGGAATGCAATGAATGTTCGCCACAACGGGCGAGCAGCAGGCGCTGTCATGCAGCCTCCTGTTGAGGATTGAAGGCCCGGCTCGCCAGTTCGCGCGCAAAGTCGCGCACGTCGGCGGGCCAGGTGTGTGTGAGGGATTCGAACGCCGCGGCATCTGCGGCAAACAAGGCGCGCGTGGCCTCTTCAAAGCCCGCGGCGTTGCCCGCCATGGCTGACATGAAGCGGTAGGCCGCCTCTTGCGCAGTTCGGCGGCGGTCGGCCCCTTCGGCAGCGCGGCGCGCATCTTCCACCAGCTTGCGCAGCGTAACCGACGCCCCGCCCGGCTGCGCGGCCAGCCAATCCCAGTGGCGCGGCAGCAAGGTCACCTCGCGGGCAATCACGCCCAGCTTGGGGCGGCCAGGGCCACGCGGGCGGCTTGCAGATTCAGCAGGTTCAGCGGCAGATGGGGCGGCTTGATCGATGCGCGCAACCACGTCTTCAACCGTGCCGCGCAAATCGAATTCCACCGGGTGCGCGCTCGTGTTGTCGAACACCAGGACCTGCGATTCGGGGTGTGCATCAAGGTGCGTTTTGACGGCGCGTGCGACATCGCGGACGGGTCCGCCGGCCAGGCGTTGGGTGCCGGCAAAGGCCGTGCACGCGTGGATTGTTGCGGCATCCATGAGAAGCGCTCCTGCTGAAGTTTCAACAGGAACGCATTCTACCCGGGTTTAATTGGATGTCAATATTACCCGGGCATAAAAGCAATATTGCGTGTAACGCGACGCAAAGGTCACGCCGCCTGCTGCACGCGCGCCTCCACAAGCAGCCGTTTGAGTTCCGGCACGCACGAGCCGCAATTGCCGCCCGCCTTCAGGCACGTCGTGATCTCGCCGGTGGTTTGCAGGCCCTTGGTGCGGATGGCATCGCAGATGGTGTTGCGGCCTACGCCAAAGCACGAGCAGACGGTCGGCCCCACATCGACACCCGCTTCGATCGGCTGGCCGAGCAGCACGCCCGCACGGTCGAGGTCTTCGAGACGCTCTTGCGCGAACAGGCCCGCGAGCCAGTTGCGCGACGGCAGATCCGGACGCGGTGACAAAAACACGCAGGCTTCGATGCGGTCATCCACCACGTGCACAGCGCGATAGACACGCGCAGTGGTGTCTTCGTATTCGAGCCAGTCGGCGTGTGGGTCGGTTACGCCCAGCAGCGCGCGCGCCCAATCGTGCACGGAACCAAGCTGCTGGCGGCCGGCCAGTTCATAGCGCACGAACTGCTTGCCTTGAATGCGCGTCCACCACGTTGCATCGTCGGTGTCGAGCGCGCGGCGCGAGAGCACAAAGCCGTGCCATGCCACATCGAACGGCTCGACCATCACCGGTGTGTGCTTGAACTCCGGCTCGCCAGACACCGGGTCGACCACCGGATTGACGACCGCACCCACGCGCGCATCAGATGCAAACTGGCCGTTCCAGTGGATCGGCACGAAGACGCTGCCACGCGCGATGCCGCCCGTCATGCGCACACGCGCCACCACACTGCCCCAGCGTGACGACACGCGTGCCAGGCCACCTTCACGCACGCCGGCCAGCAGCGCATCGTGCGGGTGCAGATCGACAAACGGTTCGGGCACGTGGTCAGCCAGCTTGGGCGCGCGGCCCGTACGCGTCATGGTGTGCCATTGGTCGCGCACACGGCCCGTGTTGAGGATGAGCGGATATTCGCCATCCGCCGCATGCGCGGGCGCACGGGCGGGCGTCGGCACGAAACGCGCGCGGCCATCGGCGTGGGCGAAACGGCCATCGCTGAAGAGGCGCGCTTCGCTGTTGCCGGACGTTGCGATAGGCCATTGCACCGGCGACATGCCTTCGTATGCATCGGTATCGAACCCTGTCAGGCCGCCGAGGTGGAAGGCGCGACGCGTGCCGCTCGCATCGTTGGCGTAGGCGGACAGGCGCGCGTGTTCGTCAAACACATCGCCCGCGCTCTTGAAGTCGAAACCATCGTAGCCCATGCGGCGGGCAACGTCGGCGACGATGTCCCAGTCGGCGCGCGCCTCGCCGGGGGGCGGCAGGAAGGCGCGCTGGCGCGAGATGCGGCGTTCGGAGTTCGTCACGGTGCCGTCTTTCTCTCCCCAGCCCAGCGCAGGCAACAGGATGTCGGCCAGCACGGTCGTGTCGGTAGCCTCAACGATGTCGGAAGCGACGACGAGTTCGCACTTGGCCAGTGCACGGCGCGCCTGGTCCGCATCGGGCAGGCTGACCACGGGGTTGGTCCCCATGATCCACACGGCCTTGACGCGCCCGTCTTCAATGGCATTGAACAGGTCGACCGCCTTGAGGCCCACCTTGTCGGCCATGCGCGGTGCGCCCCAGAACGTCTGCACGAGGTCGCGATGCGACGGCTCGTTCAGCTCCATGTGCGCGGCCAGCATGTTGGCCAGACCGCCCACTTCGCGCCCGCCCATCGCATTCGGCTGGCCGGTAATCGAAAACGGCCCCATGCCAGCGCGGCCGATGCGCCCCGTGAGCAAGTGGCAGTTGATGATGCTGTTGACCTTGTCCGTGCCCGCCGTCGATTGGTTGACGCCCATCGAAAACGCGGTGATGGTGCGCTCGGTGTCGGCAAACCAGCTGTAGAAGGTGAGCAGATCGTCGAGCTTGAGCTTGCAGGCCTTGGCGACGGCTTCAACGTCGTGGCTCTCTGTGCCGGCCGCTTCCAGGGCGGCATCGGGGCCGTTGGTGTGCTGCGTGACGAAATTACGGTCCACCACACCGCGCCGCGAGAGGAACGACAGCAGGCCATTGAACAGCCATACATCGGTGCCGGGCTTGATGGGCAGATGCAGATCGGCCAGTTCGCACGTGGCCGTGTGGCGCGGGTCGACCACCACCACCTTCATCTCGGGCCGCGCTTCCTTGGCGCGCACGATGCGCTGGAACAGGATCGGATGGCACCACGCCGTGTTGGAGCCGACCAGCACGACGAGGTCTGCCGTTTCCAGATCGTCATAGCAGACGGGCACGAGGTCTTCGCCAAACGCGCGCTTGTGCCCCGCCACGGCCGACGACATGCACAGCCGCGAGTTGGTATCGATATTTGCCGTGCCGATAAAGCCCTTCATCAGCTTGTTGGCGACGTAGTAATCCTCGGTCAGCAACTGGCCGGAGACGTAGAGCGCGACGGAATCCGGGCCGTGCTCTTCGGCGATGCGGCGAAAGCCTTGCGCGACAGCGTCGAGCGCGGTATCCCACGAGACGCGCTGTAATGGCGCAGGTTTGGCCAGTTGCGGAGCGCCAGCGTCGCGGGAACGCTTGCGCATGGCTGGGAAGAGCAGACGGCCGTCCAGGCTCACGGTCTCGCCCAGGGCCGAGCCTTTCACGCACAGGCGCCCGGCGTTGGACGGATGCGCCGGGTCCCCGGCAATGCCGATGCTGCCATCCGCCTGTGGGGTCGCGAGCACGCCGCAGCCGACGCCGCAGTAGGGGCAGGTGGTGCGCACGGCGTCCGTTACTGGGTGAATGGGGATGGTTGTCATCGTCATCTCTGTATTGCTTTGCGTGATTGGTGCATCCCTGGTTTCACCCCCTGCCGGGGGCGACTCACTTTCTTTGTCTTGCCAAAGAAAGTAAGCAAAGAAAGGCGCGCCCGAGATGGCGACTTCCCCTTGAATTTCCGTAAGCGGACGGGGAAGGAGGCAAACTCGCTTCGCTCAAACAAGCCTCCTTCCTTTTTCCGCCCGCTTACAGAAATTCAAGGCGCCATCTAGGGCAGATAAGTCAAAGGCCACACCAACGGCATGCAAAGGGTGTCGCCGGTTTCGCGTCTTGCCGGTGTTCATTACGCGGCTTCGGCTTCGCACAGCGCGCGGCCAAACAACAGGCGCTGGCGAATCGGTGTGATCGGGGTCTGGCGCTGGATCATGTCGAAGTACCACGGGCCGTCGGCCACATCGCCGTACAGCACCGCGCCGACGATGCGGTCTTCCTTCAGGACGAGCCGCTTGTAGACGCCGCGGCGCGGGTCACGCAGCACGATGTCTTCGGTGCCGTCGCCGCCGATGAAATCGCCCGCGGAATACAAGTCCACGCCCGTGACCTTCAACTTGGTCGCGGTGGCCTGCTGGACATAGCGGCGGTGCCCGGCGCCGGCCAGGTGCGCGGCACACACGCGGGCCTGGTCCCAGATGGGCGCGACGAGGCCGAACGTTGCGCTGCGGTGTTGCACGCATTCGCCCACGGCGTAGATGCGCGGGTCGTAGGTCTGCAGCGTGTCGTCAACGATGATGGCGCGTTCGCAATGCAGGCCGGCGGCCTTGGCAAGCTCGATGTTCGGGCGTACGCCGGCAGTCATGACGACGAGGTCGGCGGGGATCTCGGTGCCGTCCTTGAAGCGCACAGCGGTCACGCGGTCGGTGCCCAGCAGCTCCGCCGTGTGTGCGCCCAGCAGGAAGCGCAGGCCCTTGGCTTCCAGCGCCTTCTGCAACAGCTTGGCGGCCGGCTTGTCGAGCTGGCGCTCCATCAGGCTGTCGGGCAGGTGCACCACGGTCACCTCCATGCCCTGGCGCATCAGGCCGTTCGCGGCCTCAAGCCCAAGCAAACCACCGCCGATGACGACCGCGTGACGGTGGTTGCGGGCCGCTTCCAGCATCGTCTCCACATCCTGAATGTCGCGAAAGGCGATCACGCCGGGCAGCAGGTGCCCCGGCACCGGCAGGATGAACGGCCGCGAGCCCGTGGCGATCAGCAGGCGGTCGTAGCGCATCTCCACGCCGTCGCGCGAGCGCAGCGTGCGGCGCGGGCGGTCGATGGCGACCACCGGGTCGCCGGCGTGCAGCGTGATGTGATTCTGGTCGTACCACTCGCGCGTGTTGAGCATGATGTCGTCAACCTGCTTCTCTCCCGCCAGCACCGGCGAGAGCAGGATGCGGTTGTAGTTGCCGTGCGGCTCTTCGCCAAATACGGTCACGTCGTACAGGTCCGGCGCGAGCTTGAGCAACTCTTCGACCGTGCGCATGCCGGCCATGCCGTTGCCGATGACGACCAGCTTGGGGCGTACGGTCTTGGCGTTCATGCTGCCTTCTCCTGAAGGTTGTCGGTCATTGGATTCACTCAGTGCCGGCGGCCACGGCCCCCGGCTTACGGCTTGCAGCTCATGCCGCTACCCACACCTTGCCGTCTTCCACCTTGGTTGCGTAGGCATGCACGGAGTTGGCCGGCGCTTCGAGGCACTCGCCCGTGGTCAGGTCGAAATGCTGCTTGTAGATCGGCGACGCGACGACGATGCGCTCGCCCAGGTTGCCGACCAGCCCGCGCGACAGCACGGCGGCGGCGGAGTTCGGGTCGTAGTTGCCGATGGCGTACACGCTTTGCGGCGTGTTGCCGCCCACACGGAACACGGCAACCTGGTCACCGTCCACCAGCGCGCAAACGCCGGTGTTGGGAACGATGTCGTCCAGGGCACAGACCGGGGTCCAACGGGATGCTTGCATGACGTCCTCCTCTTCCTCTATCAGGCTCAAGCGGCTTCAGCAACAACAGGAATGCGCACGGGCCGCGTCTTCGCACGCTCCTCCACCGTCGCCGGGCGGATCTGGCCGCGCTCCTCGACGAAGACCACATTCGCGTCCTTCGCCTCGCTGTTGACGAAGTGGCGGAAGCGCTTGCGCACGTCGGGGTTGGTCACGGCCGTCTTCCACTCGTCTTGATAGGTGTCGACCACGTGCTGCATCTCGGCTTCGAGTTCGGCCACGATGCCCAGCTTGTCGTTGATCACCACATCCTTCAGATAGTCGAGACCGCCTTCGAGGTTGTCGCGCCATGTGCTGGTGCGTTGCAGGCGATCAGCCGTGCGCACGTAGAACATCAGGAAACGGTCGACATACTTGATGAGCGTTTCCTGGTCGAGGTCTGCCGCCAGCAGTTCGGCATGGCGGGGCTTCATGCCGCCGTTGCCGCACACATACAGGTTCCAGCCCTTCTCGGTGGCGATGATGCCAACGTCCTTGCCTTGCGCCTCGGCGCATTCACGCGTGCACCCCGACACGCCAAACTTCAGCTTGTGCGGCGAGCGCAGGCCCTTGTAGCGGTTCTCCAGCGCCACCGCAAAACCCACCGAATCGCCCACGCCATAGCGGCACCAGGTGGAACCCACGCACGACTTCACCGTGCGCAGCGATTTGCCATAGGCATGGCCCGACTCAAAGCCTGCCGCGATCAGCTCTTCCCAGATCAGCGGCAGTTGCTCGACGCGCGCGCCGAACAGGTCGACACGCTGGCCGCCCGTGATCTTGGTGTACAGGCCGTACTTCTTGGCGACCTGGCCCACGGCGATCAGGCCGTCTGCCGTGACCTCGCCGCCGGGCATGCGCGGCACCACGGAGTACGTCCCGTCCTTCTGGATGTTGGCGAGGAAGTAGTCGTTGGAATCCTGCAGGCTGGCGTGCTCTTTCTTGAGCACGAAGTCGTTCCAGCACGAAGCGAGGATGCTCGCCACGGCGGGCTTGCAGATGTCGCAGCCCATGCCGCTGCCGTGCGCTTCCAGCAGCGCCTCGAACGACTCGATGCGGCCCACGCGCACCAGGTGATACAGCTCCTGACGCGAATACGGAAAGTGCTCGCAGATGTGGTTGTTGACGGCCAGGCCCTGCTTCTTCATCTCGGCCTTCATCACCTGCGTCATGAGCGGCACGCAGCCGCCGCACGAGGTGCCGGCCTTGGTGGCGTCCTTGAGCGCGCCCACGGTGGTGGCGCCGGCACACACGGCCTGACACAGCGCGCCCTTCGATACGTCGTTGCACGAGCAGATCTGCGCGCTATCCGGCAGCGCATCCACGCCCAGTGCCGGGCGCGCATTGCCATCGGCCTGCGGGAGGATCAGGAATTCCGGTGCTTCCGGCAGCTCGATGCGGTTGAGCATCATCTGCAGCAGCGTGCCGTATTCGGCCGCATCCCCCACCAGCACACCGCCCAGCAGGTACTTGCCGTCTTCCGACACCACCAGCTTCTTGTAGATCTGCTTGCGCTCGTCGGTGAACTGCACGCTGCGGCTACCCGGCGTCACGCCCTGCGCATCGCCCAGGCTGGCCACGTCCACGCCCATCAGCTTGAGCTTGGTGCTCATGTCGGCGCCGCTGAACTCTGCCGCGTCGTCCGCCGCCAGGATCTGCTTGGCGGTGATGCGTGCCATCTCATAACCCGGCGCAACCAGCCCGTAGACCTTGCCGCCCCACAGCGCGCATTCGCCAATCGCGTACACGTCGGGCGCGGAGGTACGGCACTCGGAGTCGATCACGATGCCGCCGCGCTCGCCCACTTCCAGCCCGCAGGCGCGCGCCAGTTCATCGCGCGGACGGATGCCGGCCGAGAAGACGACCATATCGGCTTCCAGGTGCGTACCGTCGGCAAAGTTCAGGCGATGTGTCGCCGTTTCGCCGTCGACGATCTCCGAGGTGTTCTTCTGTGTGTGGACGGTCACGCCAAGATCTTCAATCTTCCGGCGCAGCATGCGGCCGCCGCCATCGTCCACCTGCATGGCCATCAGGCGGCCGGCAAACTCCACCACGTGCGTTTGCAGGTTCATGTCGCGCAGCGCCTTGGCGCATTCCAGCCCCAGCAGGCCACCGCCGATGACAACGCCGGTCTTGGCGCGCTGGCCGCATTCAGCCATCGCTTCGAGGTCTTCGATGGTGCGATAGACGAAGCAGTCTTTGCGGTCCTTGCCTGGCACGGGCGGCACAAACGGCGACGAGCCCGACGCGATGACGAGCTTGTCGTATGGCAGCACTTCGCCGGTGGAGGCCGTCACGGTTTTGGCGGTGATGTCGATGGCCGTGGCGCGGGCGTTGAGCTTGAGCACCACATCATCGCGGTCGAAAAAGCCCGGGGCCACAAGCGAGAGATCTTCCGCCGTCTTGCCCGTGAAGAATTCCGACAGGTGCACGCGGTCGTATGCGGGGCGTGGCTCTTCGCACAGCACCGTCACCTCAAGGTGATGGCCCGGCGCATGCAGCAGGCTTTCCAGAAACTTGTGGCCCACCATTCCGTGGCCAATGACGACGATCTTCATGGTCATGGTGATGTCCTCTTTCAGGCGTTGCCGGCGGCGGCCAGCGTGTTGTCGTACAGCGCTTGTTCGCGTGCCTTGTGCTCGGCCGAGAAACGCACGGCGACGGCGCAGATGGCCGACAGCGCCACCAGCACGCCGAGGATGGACAGCGTGGCCTGCGTATCGGCCATACCCTTGAGCAGGAAGCCCGCCGCCACCGCGCCGGCGTTGCCGCCCGCGCCGATGATGCCGGCCACGCCGCCCAGCGCGCGACGGTCAATGAACGGCACCAGCGCATACGTCGCGCCGCATGCCATGTGGGTGAACAGGCCAAAGCCGAGCATCGCCAGGATGGCCACCGTGACGCTGCCTGCGTGGGCAAAGCCGAACAGGCCCAGGCCCTCGCCCACCATCAGCACGCACAGCAGTTGGGTACGCGCATCCAGGCCACGCTTGGCGGCCACGCGGTCCGACACGATGCCGCCGAGTGCCCGGGCAAACAGCGCCAGCAGGCCGAAGCTCGCCGCCGCCATGCCGGCTGCCGACAGCGACAAGCCAAAGTGGTCGACGTAGTAGGTGGCGGCGATGTTGTGGATGAAGATTTCCACGCCAAAGCACGCGCCGTAGGTGATGAACAGCAGCCACACGCGATAGTTACCAGCAGCCGCCACGAAGCTGCCCCAGCCGCCCTTCTTGCCGCCGTCGATCGTCTTGCCTGCGGCACGCAGATCACTGAAGTTGCCTTCGGGGCAGTCCTGCGTGTAACGCCAGTAGAGCGCTGCGACGATCAGCATGGCCGCGCCCGGCACGATCATCGCCACGCGCCAGCCCAGGCTCTGCGTGGCACCCATCATCACGATGGCCGTCAGCAGCAGCGGCATCGTGCCTTGCGCCACGCCTCCGCCAGCATTGCCCCAGCCAGCGGAAGCCGCATTGGCCGTGCCCACCACGTTGGGCGCGAACATGACGGACGTGTGGTACTGCGTGATGACGAAGCTCGCGCCAACCGCGCCGATCGCCAGGCGGAAGAACAGGAACGCTTCGTAGCTCTGCGCGAGCGCCACGCCCAGCACCGGGATCGCACCCAGCGCAAGCAGGCCGGTATAGGTCTTGCGCGGACCGAAGCGGTCGCACAGCGGGCCGACGATCAGTCGCACCAGAATCGTCACCGCCACGGCGGCGATGTTGATGTTGGCAATCTGCCCGGGCGTGAGGTGGAACTCGCCCTTGAGCACCGGCATGAGGGGTGCGCAGGCAAACCACGCGTAGAAGCAGACGAAGAACGCCAGCCACGTCAGATGAAAGGCGCGCATCTGCGGCGTGCGCAGGCTGAACAGATCGATTCGGGTGGCTTTGCCGGTCATGTCGAATCCCAATCAGGGGCCAAAAAAAAAGAAAGGCGTCCAAGAGCCCGGCTGCATTAGCCAAGGTCTGGGACGCCGTTGTCCAAGTAGCCCTGAGCACCAGGGCCTTCACCACGAAGAGCACGAATCGCCTTTGACCCGCGCAATGGTGCTATGCAACAGGTATGCCAGGCGGGCAAAGCCTTGTGCTGTCTGCGTTTGCGGGAAATTGACCAAGAACCGGCCGGCGCGCGTGCCTCATGCGCGAGCACCGCATCGCACGGTTTCGGTGCAGATACGATTCGTGATGGTGCGGCACAGCAAATGCGTCGGCCGCCGCCAATGGCGACCAGAGCATCACGTGCAGGACTGATCGGAAGGGAAGCCGCCGACGCTGGTATCGGCAGGTATCGGCGTCAGTAGCCGTTCGTCACGATGGACAGCACCGACAGATCTGGGTGCGTGCCGTCGATGATGCTGCGCGCCACATGGACGGCGTCTTCCACGGCCGCTTCTGGGCTGCCGAAACTGTCGTTGCCGTCAGCATGGAATGGCACGGCGCGTCCCGGCTGTTGAGGATTCGCGCCGGGGTGACAAACGTAGCCGGTGTAGGTGTAACAACCACTGTCGGCCCGGATGGGGCTGGGCGACACGTGAATCTCGAACCCTTCGTAGAGTTCTTGCGGTGCGGTGGTGAGCTGGTCAGACATGGTGGCCTCGCTGGGTTAGCGTGTACCTGCCGGGCCGGCGCTTGTGGCGCGGCACGGCTGCCCTTGGTTCAACCAGTCTAGGTGATGGGATGCATGTTGAAATCCGGCGGTTGGATGACTCTGCCATCCACCGCCGTTCGTGGGACTGGTGCTGCCTTGCGCTATGCGCGCTTGATGAGCCGGATGATGAACAGCAGGATCACCGCGCCGATCACCGCCGTGATGATCGAGCCGATCCACCCGCCACCCAGCGAGATGCCCAGCACCCCCGCAAGCCATCCGCCGATGAACGCACCGACGATGCCGACCACGATGTCGACAAAGATGCCGAAACCGCCGCCCTTGACCAGGATGCCGGCCAGCCAACCCGCCACCGCGCCGATGATCAGCCAAGCAATCAAACCGTGTGAGGCCATGTTCGCGCTCCAAAGAATGTGCGTTTTGAGGGACGTTACCGCACAGGCATAGTAGGCGAAGACCGCACAATCGCGATGTGGTGCTCACACGGTTTTTGCAATTGCATCGTGCTCAACGGAACACGTTGACCGCCTCTACCAGGCGCGTGGCCTGAATGCGCAGGCCCTCGGCCGCCGCCGCGCTCTGGCCCACCAGCGTGGCGTTCTCCTGCGTGACCTGATCCAGATGGTTGACCGCCTGACTGACCTGCGTGATGCCGTCGGTCTGCTGCGCCGTCGCCAGGCTGATGTCGGCGATCATGGCGGAGACCTTTTTGACCTGCTCGACGATGTCGTCCATGGTCTTGCCTGCATCGTCCACCAGCCGCGCGCCGGATTCGACCTTGTCAACGCTGGTGCCGATCAGCTCCTTGATCTCCTTGGCAGCGCCGGCGCTGCGCTGCGCAAGCGCGCGCACCTCGCCCGCCACGACAGCAAAGCCCCGCCCTTGTTCGCCAGCACGCGCGGCTTCCACGGCGGCATTGAGTGCCAGGATGTTAGTCTGAAAGGCAATGCTGTCGATCACGCCGATGATGTCGGCAATCTGCTTGGCACTTTGCGTGATGGCGCTCATGGTGGCCACCACCTGCTCCATGGCACGGCCGCCGTTGACCGCCGCCTGCGTGGCCGCGCCCGACAGCGTATTCGCCTGCCCCGCCGTCTCTGCATTGCTGGCCACCGTGGCCGTCATCTGCGTCATCGAGCTGGAGGTTTCTTCCAGGCTCGCAGCAGCCTGCTCGGTGCGGGTGTTGATGTTGCCGTTGCCCTCAGCGATCTCCTGGCTGGCCGACTGCACGTTGACGACCTGCTCGGCCACATCATCGATCAACCAGCGGAACATCAGCCCGAGCTGGCTGACCGTGCGCAACGTCATGCCGATCTCGTCCACGCGGTCTGCGATGGCGACTTTCCGGCTCTCCCCCGAGGCCACGCTCAGCGCCAGCTCCTGCAGCTTTTCGAGTGGCGTGGCGATCTGCACCTTCAATGACCACGACGCCAGCGCCAAGGCCACGAGCAACGCGCCGGCAAAACCACCGAGCGCCGCGCCGGAGAGGCCAAACGCCCACGCTACCGCCAGCAGCGCGGGCAGCAATGTGAGAAAGGTGAGCCGTATGCGCCAGCGCACCGGCATCAGCTGGAACACCGAACGCCAGGCCATCAAGCCCGTTCGCACGATCAGGCCCTTGTGAAACTTGCGGCTGCCCGCCTGACCAGTGCGGAAATCCTTGTAGAGCACTTCGGCCGCGGCGATTTCCTCGCGCGTGGGCTTGGTGCGCACCGACATATAGCCGCTGACCCGTCCGTTACGCACCACGGGCGTGGCGTTGGCACGCACCCAATAATGATCGCCATTCTTGCGGCGGTTCTTCACCAGCGCCGTCCATGGCTGCCCCGCCTTGAGCGTGGCCCACATATCGGCAAATGCCTCGGTTGGCATATCGGGGTGACGCACGATGTTATGTGGCTGGCCCTCGATCTCTTCGCGGGAAAAACCGCTCACCTCCACAAACGCTGCATTCGCATAGGCGATGTAGCTTTGGGTGTCGGTGGTCGACATGAGCGTGGCGTTGTCCGGGAACTCGTATTCGTGCTGGGTAACAGGTTCGTTGACACGCATGGGGATTCTCCTTTGCTGATTTACTTCGCAAGGGATTATCGGCACATAGCTGGATTTATTAAGACCCGATAACCCTATTCTGCAGCCCACAGCCATACACCTGCCCGAGCAGATACTGCTTCATTGAAAATGATTCTTATCTGCTTTGCCCGCGCTCTTGCTCGTCATTCTCAGCAAACGATGCGAACGAATGTCGTACGCCCAGTCCGGCAATACCTTATCTGCGTTAATTATTGGCGGATAAATAAGATAAAAGCGTGATATTGAAGCGACACACGTTTTCTTGTGAATCAATCTCACACTCGGAGCATCTTCGGCCGCGGGCAGCGTCCCACGCCCGCCGCGACAGCGCGTCACATCCCAAGGGCGGCAACGGAGGCTAAACTTTCAGAAATTCCTAAAAATTGAGAAAGATCAAAACAATGCAACTCTCCCCCTTGAAACAGCGCTTCGTCCTGCATTTCGGCGAGATGGGCAGCCGCTGGGGCATCAATCGCACCGTCGGGCAGATCTACGCGCTGCTCTACGCCGCGCGCGAGCCGATCAACGCGGACGAGATCGCCGAGGCATTGGGCTTCTCCCGTTCGAACGTGAGCATCGGGCTGAAAGAGCTGGAGTCTTGGAAGCTCGTGCGGCTGTCGCACAAGCCGGGCGACCGGCGCGAATACTTCTCCGCCCCGGACGACATCTGGACCATCTTCCGCACACTGGCCGAAGAGCGCCGCAAGCGCGAGATCGACCCCACGCTCTCGCTGCTGCGCGACGTGATGCTCGAATCCCCGACCGACCCGGACGACCGCCACGCCCAGGCGCGCATGAAAGAGATGTATCAGCTCATCACGCTCATGACCACCTGGTTTGACGACGTGCAGAAGCTCGACGCCGAATCGTTGCAGCAACTCATGAAGATGGGTGCCAAGGTGCACAAGCTGCTGGAAATGAAGAACAAGCTTGCCGTCGTCGTTGGCGGCAAATCGAAGTAGCCCGTATCCAGAAAAATCATGTCGCTCGATCCCGTTGTCCTGGCGCGCATCCAGTTTGGCGCCAACATCACGTTCCACATCCTCTTTCCCACCATCAGCATCGCGCTTGCGTGGGTGCTGCTGTTCTTCAAGCTGCGCTATCGGAAGACCGGTGACGAAGCGTGGATGGCCGCTTATCGCCTTTGGGTGAAGGTCTTTGCATTGACATTCGCGCTGGGCGTGGTGTCCGGCGTGACGATGAGCTTTCAGTTCGGCACGAACTGGCCGGGCTACATGAATACCGTCGGCAACATCGCCGGGCCGCTGCTGGCGTATGAGGTGCTGACGGCGTTCTTTCTGGAGGCCAGCTTCCTCGGGATCATGCTGTTCGGCACGGGCCGCGTAAGCCCGCGCATCCACACATTCGCGACGTTCCTGGTGGCGCTCGGCACGACCATTTCGGTGTTCTGGATCATCGCGCTCAACTCGTGGATGCAGACGCCCGCCGGCTACGTGATGATCGACGGCCGCGCGCATCCGCAAAGCTGGCTGGCGATCATCTTCAACCCGTCGTTTCCGTACCGGTTCACGCACATGCTGCTGGCGTCGGGCCTGACGGTGTCGTTCCTCTTGGCCGGCGTATCGGCCTACCGCTGGCTGCGCAACGACCACGGTGGCGATGTGCGTGCGGCGCTCAAGACCGGCGTGGTGCTTGCCGCCATGTTGATCCCGCTGCAGATTGCCGCCGGCGATGCGCACGGTCTCAACACACTGGAGCATCAACCGGCCAAGCTGGCCGCGATGGAAGGCATCTGGCAAACCGAACGCGGCGTGCCCGCCGTGCTGTTCGGTATTCCCGATGCGGCTTCGCGCAGCAACCGCTATGAGATCGCGGTGCCGAAGCTGGCGTCGCTGTATCTCACGCATTCGCTTGATGGCGAAGTGCGAGGGCTCGACCAGTTCGACCAGCATCCGCCCGTGCTGCCGGTGTTCTTTGCCTTCCGCCTGATGGTGGGCGTGGGGCTGCTGATGCTGGCAGTGTCATGGACCAGCGCCTGGCGCCTTCGCCGCAATGGCGAACTGCCGAACTGGCTGGCACGCGCGCTCGTCGCCATGACGTTCTCGGGCTGGGCGGCCGTGGTGGCCGGCTGGTACGTGACCGAGATTGGCCGCCAGCCGTGGCTTGTCTATGGCGTGCTGACCACCGCGCAGGCTGCGTCTTCCGTGCCCGCGCGGATGATCGGCAGCACGCTGGCGATGTATCTCGCGTTGTACGCGTTCCTCATCGCCTCCTACATCGGCGTGGTCTTCTATCTGGCCCGCAAGGCCGGTGGCGCCATCGACCCGACGGACGCCGACATTCCCGGCAAGCACACCTCTCAATTTTCTGCGACCCTCGCGAGCCACGCATGAGCACCATCCCTGACCTCACCCAACCCGCCGGCTGGCTGCCGGTGGTCTTTATGGCCCTGATGGGGATTGCCGTGCTGGCCTACGTCGTGCTCGACGGCTATGACCTGGGCGTCGGCATCCTGCTGCGCCGCGCCGACGACGCCGAGAAAGACACCATGATCGCCTCGATCGGCCCGTTCTGGGACGCCAACGAAACCTGGCTCGTGCTCGGGGTCGGGCTGCTGCTGGTGGCGTTTCCCGCCGCACATGGAGAGATCCTGGGCGCGCTGTATCTGCCGGTGGCGCTGATGCTGTTCGGCCTCATCCTGCGTGGTGTGGCATTCGATTTTCGCGTCAAGGCGCGCGCGCACCACAAGCCGTGGTGGAACCGCGCGTTCTATGCGGGCTCCGTCATCGCCACCGCTGCGCAGGGCCTCATGCTCGGGCTGTACATCACGGGCTTCCAGTACGACGCCGCCAACGTCGTCTTTGCGATCTGCACGGCGGGCGGCCTCATTGCCGGCTACCTGCTGCTAGGCGCAACGTGGCTCATCATGAAGACGGAAGGCGCGCTGCAATTGCGCGCGGTGCAGTGGGCACGCGGCAGCCTGTGGTTCACCGCGCTGGGCGTGGCCGCCGTGTCGCTGGCGACGCCATGGGTCAGCACACGCGTGTTCGACAAGTGGTTTGCGCTGCCGAACATCATCCTGCTGGCGCCCGTGCCGCTGGTGACCATCGTGCTGTTCCTGCTGATCGACTGGGTACTGCGCCGCCTGCCGCAGCAGATTGCCAAGGGCGATGAACATCTGATCTGGGCGCCGTTCGTCGGCACCGGCGCCATCTTTCTGCTGGCCTTCAACGGCCTGGCCTACAGCCTCTTTCCGTATCTCGTGGTGGACCGGCTCGACATCTGGCAAGCGGCCAGCGCGCCGGAATCGCTGGAGTTCATGCTGGTGGGCGTGGCGATTGTGCTGCCGACCATCGTCGGCTACACGATCTACTCGTACAAGGTATTCCACGGCAAGGCGACGGAGCTGCGCTACTACTGAACACGCCGCCCGCATGCGGCATTGACCGGACTGCGGGCGGACGGTTAGGCTGGTGCGCTCACGACCTCACCACACGCGCCATGATCACCTGCTACCTCCGCTACATCATCAACCCGGCACGGCTTGTCGAATTCGAAGCCTACGGAAAGATGTGGATTCCGCTCGTCGAGAAATTCGGCGGCCAGCACCACGGCTACTTTCTCCCATCGGAAGGGGCGAACAACGTCGCGCTGGCCTTATTCTCGTTCCCGAGTCTGGCGGCCTACGAGGTCTATCGGGAGCGTGCCAAGACCGACCCGGATTGCATGGCGGCCTTCCAGTACGCCGAAGAGACCGGCTGCATCGTCAGCTATGAGCGCAGCTTCTTCCGTCCGGTATTTTCCTGACAGCCGTCTAGCCTTGCGGCCTGCGCTGCGACAGCACCCACAGCATTGCGCCCACGGCCTCCGCCTGCGAGCGCGTGCAGGTCTTTTCAAAGATAGCCCGTAGCTGCGAACGCACGGTGGACATGGCGACGTTGGCGTTGGCCGCATATTCGTCAGGCGTCTTGCCGGCGATCAGCGCTTCGCCCACCGCCGCCTCTGCCGCTGACAGACCGAACGCCTGGCGCAACTGCATGGCTGTCACCGGCGCCGCATCGCCCTTGCGCCGGGCCGTGACCAGCATGGCGGCATCCCCAAACGCGGCATGCGCGGCATTGACGGGCAATTGCGAGATGCCGAGAAAGATCTCGTGTGGCGCCCCAAGCGCCGGCCGCACAGCAAAGCTCTCGCCCTTGCGTGACTTTGTCACCCGCGCCAGCGCGGCTTGCAGGCCATCGTTGTCGGCAGCAAACGCGGCTATCAGCCGACCGTGCTCCAGCCGCAGGCAAGTCGATGCGCGCAGCAACGCTTCGGCTTGCGCATTGGCAAACAACACGCGCTGGTCCCGCCCGAGCGCGAATACGGCCAGGCCAAGCTGCTCCATCAGTTCGGCGCCGAGTGCTGCATCGCGATGCAGCACGCGTGTATCCCGCCAGAGGTTGATCGTGCGCTGCAGGTGGTCGGTCATGCCGGCCGCGTTGAAACGATCCTCGTCGGAAAAGGGCGTCCGGCCGTGTGCGCGCAACATGCCGAGCAGGATGTCGCTGCTGCCGGGGCGCTCCAGGCGCACGCCCATCAGGTAACGGAAGCCCGCCGGAATCTGGTAGTCCTGGAAGAACTCGCTGCGCTCAACATACGCATCGGACAGGTAATCCTGGCAGAACGCAAACTCGCGCACACCCGCACGTTCGACAAAACCGCGGCGGGGGTCCAGTGCACCGTAGTACCTGTCATACAGCCCGATGGTGTCGTCCAGCCCCCGCTTCGGGGAGTAGACCGAAAGTTGAGGCGCATTGCGCACGGCGTCCCAACTGAACATGTGGAACAGGTCGGCACCAAGCGATTCCGTCACGCCCTGGAACACGTCCAGAAACCCTTCCTGCGTTACCGCAGCTTCGTACAGATCACCGATGAGCTGGTCTTTGAGCACGCGTCCCTCCCCCGAAGGATGGCTGTCTGGCCTTGGCGTCTGCCATGCTCACCCCGGGAAAACTGGGTGGCGGCGGACATGTTGTGCGCTCAAACGTAGCACGTGTGTGCGTCGGTCAACATCGTTCATTTGGCGACGCTTTCCTCCAAATGAATGATGCGGGCGCCTGGGGCGTGCTTCGAGAATCTCCGTGCCGAATAACGGCGTCGCATGCACGGCGCACCCACGATCCAGGGAGGACTCCATGAAACTCACCCCCATTTCCATCGCACTCGCCACGCTTGCGCTGTCGGCTTGCGGCGGCGGCGATTCCGGTAGCAACGCCAGCACAGCGCCGGGCACCAACGTTCCGGCAGCACAGACCGTCAGCGGGGTCGCTGCCACGGGTGCAGCCATGCAAGGGGCCACAGTCACGCTAATGGATGCGAGCGGCAAGTCGGTCGACTGCCCCGCTAACGCCACTACGGGCGCCTTCCAGTGCACGGTCACGGGCCTTGCCGCGCCGTTCGTGCTGTCGGCGGCCGGCAACGTAGCCGACTCGCAAGCCACGCTGATCGCGCTGTCCGCCAGTGCCGGCACGCAGACGATCAACATCACGCCCATCACAAACGCCATTGCCGCCACCATTGTGGGCGATAACCCCAGCAAGCTCCTGGGCAACACGGGCCTGCTGCAGAGCAAGGTGACCGCGCAAACCGTCTCAAGCACGGTGGCCGCCTATGCCGCTGCCCTGGCCGACCTGTTGGCCGCCACCGGCAATACCGGGGTGGATCTGATCTCGGGGCCGTTGACGGCCGGTGCTCCAGGGCTGGATCGCCTGCTCGATCAACTGAAGGTAAACGTGCTGCCGGACGGCAGCGTGCAGATCAGCTCCGTAGCGGGCGCATCGAGCGATACGCCTGCGCAATTGCAGCTCGGGCCGGGCGTCGCTCCTCAGCCCAGCGACAAGGCGAGCCTGCCCAGCGTGGCGACCATCAATGGCAACCCCGTCTCCAACCTGCCGACCGCCTCGGATCTGGCTGCGCTGCAAGCGGCGCTGAACCAATGCTTTGCCGGCTCCACGGGGGCGGCGCGCACGGGCGGCAGCGTGCCCGTTTGCGGCCAAATCTTCGTGGATGACGTGGCCAACGGCGCGCTCATCAACGGCGTGCCGACGGCCTACCTGAACAACGGCATGACGGCCGACCAGGAATTCGGGCCGGCATCGGGCGGCGGCAACCCAGGCCTGTTCGCCGATGATGCGATGAACAATGCCAGCTTCAGCCTGCCGGAGATCATCCGCATAGCATCCAGCAGCGGGGACACGCTGTGGGTCAAGCTCGCCTGGACCCGCGCCGATGGCCTTCGCGACGGCATGCAGCAGCATGTGCAAGTGGCGGTACAACCTGCCTCTCGCGCCAGCGGCGACAACGGCTGGCGCATCGTCGGCAATCAGCGCGCGGTGCTCACGAAAGTCAACGCCAACGCGCAGAAGTGGGATTGGCTGAACAGCGCCACCGCAATGACGGGCACCAACGCGTTTGTCGATTCGATCAACATGCAGGTGGGCATCGCGGATGCGGCCGGCACGCCGGTCGACTTTGCGATTGTTACCGGGCCCGGTCTGCGCAATGGCGTGTTCCTGCAGCCGTCTTCGGGCACGTGCGACACGCTGAATATCCGTGCGCAGGTTGGCGCGAGCCAGACTCCGGCGCAGCTCGCTCTGCTTGCCAAGCAAAGCTCCTGCCGCAACAACTTCCGCCTGGCAGGCGTGGCACAAGACACAGCCAACCAGGGCAGCTTCACATGGCCCGGTGATGCACCGCGCAATAACACGGCATGGGCCAAGCCGCAACTGACGGCATCGGAGCTGGCGACCATCACGCCGTTCAGCGCCTACACGATCGCCATCTATCAGGGCGGTGTCACGAGCCAGCCGTCCAAGACGTACACGGTGCGGTTGCGCACGCCGTCGCCCTCGCCCGATGCGCTGCGCCAATACACGTGGCAGGACATCTCGCAGGCCACGCGCGACATCCTCACTCCGGGCACGGCATCAACGTTTGCAGGCGGCGCCACGCTGCCCGTCACGTGGACGACCAAGGCGGGCGTGCCCTTCGTGAAGCGCGTCAACGTGCAGATCCGTTCCACGATGTCGGGCCAGTCGACGGTGTTCGTGAACGGTGTGGGCCGTGCCTCACCGGCAGCGCCCGGGACCACGCTCACCGTGAATGTGGCGGGTGATCAGGGTGTGGCCTTCCCCGCCGTGACGGGCTGGACGGGCGCGCAGGACATGTCGTTCACCAACATGTCGTGGGCAGACCCGCTGGATCTGAACTTCACCACGTCGGTCGAGTACGACCGCTAACGCGCAGGGCACACGGGGAAGTGCGGTGATCGGGCCCGCAAGGTTTGCCTGCCTTGCGGGCCTCGTTCAACCCACCGTCGCCTCAAAGACGCGCCGGTAATTTCCGCCCAGAATCTGGCCAACTTCCACTGCCGTGAATCCAGCTTTCTGCAGCGCCGCGGCCAGCGCCGGCAATTGCGCATAACTGGTGAACACCGGCGGCCGGATAAAACCGAGCATGTCGGTGCCCAGCCCCACGTGCGCCACGCCCACCACATCGGCCATGCGCTTGATGCCCATCGCCATGGCATCGAGATTGGGGAAATCTGCCGCATTGGGCCACACGCCAATCACGCCGCCAGTGTCCGCCACCGCGCGTGCATGGTCGGCTGAAATCAACCGGCTGCGCGCCCGGAGCGCTCCCGACAACGCCGTGTGCGACAGCACCAGCGGTTTGGTGGTCGTCGCCGCTGCACGCCTGACGAGGTCATACGTGCCGTGAGCTACGTCCACCACAATGCCCAGCGCATTGCAGCGGCGCACCACGTCTGCGCCAAAATTGGTCAAGCCGCCATGCACTGGGGGCTCGGTCTGGATATCGCCCAGTTCGTTCACACGGTAATGCGTGAGCTGCAGGTGCCGCAGACGGTGCTGCGTGTAAGCGTCGTCCACGCGCTCGATGCGGCCTTCCAGAAAATCTGCCCCTTCCGACGCGATGATGACGCTCGGCCCCTGCGTGCCCATGGCGGCAAGCGACGCGGCGTCGGTCACCACATGCAGTTGTTCGCGCTCGATCAGCCGCTGTGCGCGGGCAAATTCCGTCATGCCAAGTCGATACAGCTCACCTGGCTCCGGACTGCGAAAAGCCTCGAAGCGGTGGCCGCCAGCGCCCACGTGCACGACCGTGGTGTCCGTCACGATGGCCAGGCAAATGACGTTCATGCCCCCGGCGCGCATCGACTCGGCCGCTGGCAAAAACGGCCGATCGGCTCCGATCCTGGGGTCGCGAGAGATGATGACGCTCCCGGCGTGGGAATGCATGTCGATGGTCAATGCGCCGGGTGGCGGTGTCCACTTGGAAGCTGTGTCGGACGGTGCGTCGGTGTAATTGGCAAAGCGTCCCGGCGCGCAGGCCGCCAAGCCCATTGCGGCACCTGCGGCCAGAAACACGCGGCGGCTGACGCGGGGCGATCTGGCAGTAGATTGCACGGGTGCAAGAGATGCATCCACCAATTGATAGCGCCAGCCCGCGGGGTCGTCCTGCAAACGGATCAGCCGGCCACGCACGCGCGTCATGTCGCCCACCGGCAAAGGGGCGGCTGCCAGCACTTCGATGCTGGTGGCAGGGTTGCGCGGCACGCAACCGCCGCAGCATGGCGCTTCGGCGCTCAGCAGGAAGTAGTCGGCAGACCGCGCGGCAGCATCCAGCGGCATCGCCCAGCCTTCCATATCGACAAACGTGTCGTGAAGCGTGTCAGCCTCGCGCGTGGCGATGAGGGACCAATCGATCAGCATGCGCACTCCGCAAAATTGAGCTGCGGTATTGTGCGCGCGAACGCTCGCCGTTGGTTACATGGGCCTACAACGCGTTACGGACCACCGCGGAAGCACGCCCCCCCCACGATATCAACTCGGACGACAGGTGATGGTGGTGCGCGACGTCGTCGAGCCCAAACCGGTAAGGCATCTCCTTCAGAAACGGCATTACGTATCCGCCACAAGGTGTTCGAACGCGACCGCAACGGCAAGCCCACCACGCTGTAGCGGTGCTATTTGCGCTACGCTTACGGCCTTTCGCCCGACCTCGCTTTCATCGCTTTCGCGTCACCTCATGCCCACGCTGCAACACGTCGACCTGCGCACGGACCCCGCCGCCCGACCCTTCGTCAAGGACGAGACCGTCCACGTCGACTTTGCCGCCGAAGCCGGCGAGCTGATGAGTCTGGAAGGCCCCAACCGCTACGCCCCTGGCGACGCGCTGATCACCGGTTCAACGGGCGACCGCTGGGTGGTCTCGCGCGAGCGTTTCGATGCGAAGTACGCCCCTGCCGATGCGGCGCTCGCGCATGGGCAGGCAGGCGCTTATCGCAACCGCCCGAGCGTGGTGCTTGCCAGGCAGATGAACGAAGCGTTCTCGATGGCGCGCTCCGAGGCCGGCGACGTGCTGCACGGCCAGGCCGGCGACTGGGTGCTCCAATACGCCCCCGGCGACTACGGCGTCGTCCAGGCGCAGCGCTTCGCCAAAGTTTACCGTCCCGCCTGAAGCGCTACTGCGCCGTCTGCTGGCGCTCAGTCTCGTGGCGCTTCATCTGCAGGTAGTCCTGGCGCTCTACTTCATGCAACTGGCGCGGGTACTGCTCGGTGGCGTTGAACCACGTGTTCAGCCGCTGCTGCAAACGCTTGTCCGGCGGCGCCGACAACGCCTTCAGATAGGCATCGATGGCGAGGTAGTAGCGCATCGTGTTGCGCTCGAGCAGGCCACGCACACCGCCCACATATTCCGGTGCGGCGGCTGAGGATTCTGCCGTCTTTGTAAAACCCACCTTGTCGCTGCCGACCGTGCCCAGATACGTGCGCATGGCCAGCCGCCCTGCGGTGCCGTAACCGTACGCGTACGTCAGATGCAGAAAGGTGTGATTGCCGCCGGCCGGGGCCGGAATCGCCTCCAGCATGATGCGGTAATCCTTCGTGCTGAACGGCCCGGACTCAGCATTCAGTTCCACGCGGAAGTAGCCCGCGCTGCTGGCAACGGGGCGGTAGTTGAATTCCAGCCGATAGCTGCTGGACAAGCTCTGCTCAACCTTGCGGCCCAGATTCACGTCGAGCACGGTGCCACGGGGCCCGGACCCGGCGCGGCAATACTTGATGTTGAGGTGGAGGATCAGCACGTCGCACCAGTTGCCGGGGCCTTGCGTTGCGTCACTCAACGCGCCGCTCACCGTAGCGAACGGGTAATCGACCACGCTGTATATGTCGCCCTGGAGCATGTTGGGCGTCTCGGTGGATTCCAACACCAGCGGACGGTGGAACGGGTTGTCAGCCAACTGGGGCGCCACGCTCTGATATTTGTCGCGCAGGCCCTGCGCATTGTCTGCCGCGCGCAAGGCGGGGCTCAGGCATAGGCCGGCCACCAGCGCAAGCAGGGCAATGGGGCGCAGCCAGGCGGGATGTCGATGCAAGGTCATAAACGGCGTTCTTGTGGAATTGGTCTTCATTCTAGGAGGCGCTAACGCCCACAGTCTCGCAACAAATGGGCCTGCGGATGCACATCGACCATGCGGCGTTCTGTCATCACGACAGCCAAGGCGTGCTCCGATGCGGCTCGCTAAAATGAATGCTTCTTCGCCTCGTGCTTCCCGGCACTTCCGGCACCATGCCCTCGCCCCTCGTCGCCATTCGCGAACGCATCGCCAACCAGGTCCGCGGCCTTACGCGCGCGACCGGCAGCCTCACCCTCGACATTGCCTCGCCACCGGGCGACCCTGGGCTGTTCGGCCCCGACGCGGTCTGCTGGAAGGTGCATGCCGATTTCCCGGCGATGATGGCCGGCGGCATCAGCGCGCTGTTGCTGCAGGCGCTGCACCCCCGCGCGCTGGCCGGCGTATGGGACCACTCCAACTTCCGCGAAGACCTGCAAGGGCGCCTGGGCCGCACCGCACAGTTCGTGGCCGGCACCACGTACGGCAGCCGGCATGATGCACTGGCGCTCATCGAGCGCGTGAAGACCATCCACGACCGCGTGCAGGGCATCGCGCCCGATGGCCGGCCATATTCAGCCAACGACCCAGACCTGCTTACCTGGGTGCATGTGGCTGAGATGTCAAGCTTCCTGGCGGGCTATCTGCGCTACGTAGACGGCAACCTCGGCGGCGCCCAGCAGGATCGTTACTTCGAAGAGACCGCGCTGGTGGCCGAGATGCTCGGCGCGCGCGACGTGCCGAAATCGCGGGCGGCTGTGCAAACCTATCTGAATGCAATGCGCGCCGAGCTGGTGGCCAGCGATCGCACGCGCACTGTGGTGGAGGTGTTGATGACGTGGCAGGCGCCGCGCCCGGGGTTGCGCCCGGCGGTACGCCTCTTCCTGGACGCGGGCATCCAGCTGCTGCCGCCGTGGGCAATACAGATGCTCGATCTCAAGCAGCCGCCGCTGCAGGCAGCGTTTGCGTCGGCGGCCATGCGCACCGTGGCGCCCACGCTGCGCTGGGCGCTATACGAGGGCAGCGTCGCGCGCCGGGCCAGGCACCGCGCACTGGCGCCCGCAACGACATAGTGCGTCCGCGCGTTACTCGATGGCTTCGGCAAGCGACACCTTGCCGCGCAGCACCTTCTCTTCCAGCCGGATGATCAGCAGCGGCGAGATCACCGACACGGCAGCCGCAAAGAAGAACAGATGCCTGAAGGCGCTCTCGCCTGCGCGCTGCAGGGCCTCGGCATCGGCGCCGCTGCTGGCAAGCGCGGCGTGGAAGAGGTCCATCAGCACATCGCCGCCGGCCGCTACCTGCGCTTCAGGTGCAGCCTGACGCAGCAGCGCAATCAGCACGGACGTCAGCACCGCCACACCCACCGCGCCACCCAGCAGGCGTGAGAACGCCGTCAACGCTGTGGCCAGGCCCACCGTCTGCGGCGGCACGGCGTTTTGCGTGGCGACCAGGCCGGTCGGGAACTGCACACCAATCGCCAGGCCGAGCACGATCATCGCCAGGGTCAGCGCCAGTACGCTGTGCGGGTCCAACAAACCAAGCGACGCCACGGCAAACGGCACCACGCACGCGCCCCCCAGCATGAGGGGCTTGTAGCGGCCGCTGTGCGTCATCCACTTTCCGGCAATAAAGGCGCCAAGCGGAATGGACAGCGTGAGCGGCACGAGACGCAGTGCCGCAGCATCGGGGCTGGCACCCGCCACCATCTGGAAGCGCAGCGGCATCAGCACCGACGTGGCAATCAGTTGGAAGAAGCAGAGGAACAGCGCCAGGCAGCAGATCGTGACCGTGCGCACACGGAACATCGACAGCGGAATGATCGGCTCGACGGCACGGTTCTCTTGCCACACAAACGCGCCCAGCAGCAGCACGGCACCCGCCAGCAGGCCAAGGTTCTCGGGCTGCGTGAGCGGCGTGCCCTGCCCCACACGGGTGATCATCAACAACAGCGCGGTCAGCCCGCCGGCAAACAGCACCACGCCCGGCACGTCGATGGGCCGACGCTGATGCGCCACCGGCAGATGCCGCAGCGTGCGGCGTACGACCAGCAGCGCGACGATGCCCAGCGGCAGATTGATCCAGAAGATCCACCGCCACGACAGGTAATGCGTCAGATAACCGCCGATCACTGGTCCCGCGAGGCTGGCCATGGCCCACATGCCGCTCACGTAGCCCTGGTAGCGGCCACGCTCGCGCAGCGGCACCACGTCGGCAATCGTGGCCTGCGATACCGAAATCAGGCCGCCGCCGCCGAGGCCCTGCAGCACGCGTGCGAGCAGCAGCATCGGCATGCTCGTGGCCAGTGCACACGCTACGGAAGCCAGCACGAACAGGACGATGGCCGTCGTCAACATGGCGCGGCGGCCGTAGAGGTCGCTCAACTTGCCGTAGATCGGCGTCACGACCGTGGACGCCACCAGGTACGCCGACACCAGCCACGCCATCAGCGCAAAGCCGTTGAATTCGCCCGCGATCACGGGCAACGCCACCGCAACGATGGTTTGCTCCAGCGCGCCCAGCAAAATGGCGAGCATCAGCCCGCCCATCACCGCCATCACCGGAATTTCGGCCGCCGGTGGCGTATCCAGCGGGCTGGATACCGTCCCGATGGGCGCGGTAGGCGTGTCTGGCTTGGGCGGTTCGATGCTCGGGCGGGAGGACATGGGAATGTGCGCGAATGCCGCTCAAGGCACCCGCGCCAATGGGAGAAGCGAAGCCGTTGATGATACTGCCGATTCGCATTCGTTGCAGAGTCAACGATCGGGTTGCCGGACGATGTCCTCATAACAACGGCTGACATTTGCCGTCATCCCGGGCAACTCTTCTGCAAGAAATTCAATGAACGCGCGCACGGCCGGTACCAGCCCGCGGCGTGACGGAAACACCGCGTGAAACTGGTGCACCGGCAAGCGGTATTCCGGCAGCAGCACGACCAGCCGGCCATCGCGCACCGGCTCCGCGCACAGGTTGAACGGCAGTTGCGCAACGCCAATGCCGGCCAGCGCCGTCTGCCCCATCAGGTACAAGTCGTCCGTCACCAGCGCGGGGGTGTAGTCGATATCGACCGCGCCGCCTTCGGGGGCGGTCAGGCGCCAGCGCGTCCGCTCGCCGGTCGCACCATCGACGCCCACGCCCATCACGCCGCGCATCGATTCCGGCGTCTCCAACGGGCCATGCTCGGCAACAAATGACGGGCTGGCGACGAGCACCTGATCGCTCACGCCAAAGCTGCGCACGACAAGGTTGGAATCGTCCAGCGTCGAGCGCACGCGCAACGCCACGTCGTAGCCGTCGCCGATCACGTCGACACGGCGGTTCGTCACGTCCAACTCCAGCCGCACATCGGGCTGCGCACGCAGGAATTTCGACAGCACGGGTGCGATGAAGACGTGCGCCACGCCCACCGGACAGCTCACGCGTAGGCGGCCGGACGGTTTTTCGCCGGCATGTTCGGCCACCTCGAAGGCGGCGCGGGCCGCCTGGGTCATCGATTCGCAATGCGTAAAGAACGCCGAGCCCACGTCCGTCACATGCACCGCCCGCGTTGAGCGCTGCAGCAGCCGCACACCCAGACGCGTTTCGAGATCGGCCACGCGGCGGCTCACGCGCGATTTGGGAATCCCCAGCGCCCGGGCGCCGCCGGAAAAACTGCCGTGCGTCACCACACTGGCAAACAGGACGAGGTCGTTCAGGTCTTCCATGGCCGTTCTCCAAAGCACCGGCGCATTGTCTCACTGGTAGAACGATGTGTGTCGATTCGACCCACTACTGGAACCTGCTGCATCGCACTATCTTTGCAGCAACCCACCTTTTTCTTGGAGAGACACCATGCAAGTCCTTCACATTGATTCCAGCATCCTCGGTGACGCCTCGGCCTCGCGCCTCCTGAGCGCCGCCATTGTTGACGAGCTGCGCCGCGAAAACCCCAGCACCATCGTTGTCCACCGTGACCTGTCGGTCGAAGCGATTCCGCACCTGGACGGCGCCATTGCCGCCGGCTTTCGCGCCACGGGCGCCGACGATTTTGACGATGCCACCCGCGCCGAGCATGCCCGGTCAGAAGCGCTCGTGAATGAACTGCTCGCCAGCGACGTAATCGTGGTGGGCGCACCGATGTACAACTTCTCGGTGCCCAGCCAGCTCAAGGCCTGGATTGACCGCGTGGCGCAAGCCGGCCGTACATTCAAGTACACGGAAAACGGCCCGGTTGGCCTGGCCGGTGGCAAGAAGGTGATCGTTGCGTCGACACGCGGCGGCATGTACTCCGCCGGCCCGGCAGCCGCCATGGATTTCCAGGAGGCCTATCTGAAGACCGTCTTCGGCTTCTTTGGCATCACCGATGTGCAATTCGTGCGCGCAGAACGCCTGGCGATGGGCCCGGACGCCCGCGCACAAGCCCTGGAAGCAGCACACGCCGCCATGCGCGACGTTGTCAGCCAGGCCGTGGCAGCCTGAGCAAACTCGGTTGCGGCGCAACGGGACGCGCCGCAACCGGCATCGCAGAATGCCAAACGGGCGCCAGCAGCAATGCGGCGCCCGTTTTCGTTTTTACTGGCGTGGCAAGAAGATGGGATCGGCGCAGATGGCAGATCGGCAGATCACTCGTCGCGGTGTTCGCGTGCCTCGTGCATCGCTTCGAGCATCCGGCGCGTACGCAGCTTGTTCCACATGACCGGCGCGACGATCGCGGTAGCGATCAAGCACGGTGCGGCCCAGGCGATGGTGGATTCCAGAAGATTCGTCATGATGCGTCCCCCGATGTGTTGCCGATGCGCACGGTTGGGCGGCGCGCATCGCATGGTCCCCGCAGGGCTTTGCTGCCTCGGCTGGAGCCGAAACGCCCTGACATCTATATGAACGGCTATCGGCGCTGTGCGTTCAAACTTGAAGCCCAACGTTTGCCGTTTGTTGTATTTCCCGCCGATCTCGAGGATCTGTCAATACTGTGGCGATAAGTTCGTGGAACATTGTGGCGCTGTGCTGACAGTGCCTGAACAGGCCCGAGCGGCTCCACAGTCTGATCGCAAAGGTAACGGCAAATTACGGCAACCGTGACGCAAGCGTTGGCAGCACGGGGCGGGCCGTCGATTACCCGCCTGAACGTCACAGTTTTTCTTACAAACGGTAAAGCGCGGTTTCGAGGGGTGTCCATACAGTGAGGCCAAGTCCAACGATCACCACGGAGCCTCATCATGAAACGCACCATCGCCCTCCTCATCCTTGCTGCTGCCGCCACCTCTGCGCTGAGCGCGTGCGTCGTGGTGCCGGCAGGCGGCTATTACGACCGCCCGCATTACTACCGCCCGTACTACCGCGGCTATTGATCCACGCATTGCGCGGCGCGGCCTGCATGGCCGCCGCTCAGGCCTTGCGCGCCTGCAGCATGCGGATGCGCGCGACGGCCTGGTGGTCGGTCGTGGCAGCGTCGTAAAGGCGCGCCAGATCGGCCTTCAATGCCGTGCGCGAACCGCCGTCCAGATACACCATGTGCCCCGACGGATAGAACCCCGCCGACAGGTTCTTGCGCACACCCGCATCCAGCAACGGCATCGCCTTCAGGTCCAGCATGGTCTGGTAGAACGGCGTGACGAAGTCGTAATAGCCGTTGGCGGAGAACACTTTCAGATCAACGTTCAAGCTCATCGTGGCCGCCAGGTCGCCGGCGGTGTAGAGCGCGACGTTGCCGTTGGCATCAAGCCCTTTCTGCGCGCCGGTCGGGTCGGTGTGACGGAAGTCCCAATGGCGGAAGGCCTGGTCGTTCAAATCCGTGAAGGCGGAGTTGGACGTGAACTTCAGGTCGTCGTTCAGGTAGGTGTTCCACATGGCGGTGTAGACGCCCGACACTGCCGTCATGGTCGGATCATTGCCGCCGGAGTTCGGATCTACGCTGGCTGCAATGCCGGTGTGGATGCCCGTGACGCGGCCGTCGTACGCCCCCAGCGACAAGCCCTTGTCGGCCAGCAGCGTGGTCAGGAACAGCGACGTGCCCGCCCCGTCATACGCAGCCACATCCAGCCGCCAGCCCTGCAACGTCGCCGCATCGATGCCCGTGTAGGCAGACAACGCTTTCAGCACGGCCGGATCGGCATGCGTGGGTTTGGCGAGCGCTTTTTCATAATCGGTGCTGGCAAATACGGCGGCAGCTTCGGCAAAGTCGCCCACATCCGCGGGCAGTGGCCCGCCCTTGGGCGAGGTGGCTCGCTTGTGGAACCACGCATCCGCCGCACAGGTCGGCAACAGCCCCACCGGGTTGCCCGCCTGCGTGTAGTCGAGGATGGACGACTGCAGCGTGATGCCGTTCAGGTCGACCCCGTCTTCATGCAACACATACGACAGCACGCAGGAACGCGCCGTGCCGTAGGACTCGCCAAACAGAAACTTCGGCGAATTCCATCGATCATTGGCCGTCAGCCAACGCTTGATGAACTGCGCGATGCTGCGCGCGTCCTGGTCAACGCCCCAGAAATCGAGGTTGTGCTTGGGCGCGATGGCCGTCGAATAGCCGGTGCCGACCGGGTTGATGAAAACCAGGTCGGAGCGATCGAGCAGGCTGTCCGGGTTGTCTTCCATACGGTACGGCGCGGGCGGCGTGAACGACGGCATCGACGTCACGATGCGGCGCGGTGCGAACGACCCCAGCAGCACAAATACCGCCGAAGACCCCGGCCCGCCGTTATAGAAGAACGTCACCGGCCGCGCCTGTGCGCCGCCCGCTGGCGCATCCGCCACAAAGGCCACATGGAACATCTTGGCCGCAGGCTGCGAACTGCTCGGGTCTACCGTGACGAGGTGGCCGGCATGCGCGGTGTAGGCGATGTGGCGTCCGCCAATGCGCACGGTGTGATGCGTGATCGCCATGCCCTCGCTGGTGTCGGTCACGTTGTCGTCGGGCCCGTTGCCGTATGCGGTGGGGTCGAAGAACGGCTGGTCGGTGGTGGTCATGCGTGCCTCGCTGCTAGAAAAGGTTCGCGATTGCGTCGCCCTTGGGGCTGCCCAAGCCTGTGCAGGCGTCCCAACCGGGCGCAGCGGCAAAGGTGCCGTTGTTGCCCTGCTTGATGTCGTTGAACGCGCCGGGATTCTGATACAGCCGCGCATGCAGATAACCCGCCGGGCGTCCCTTGATAGCATTGATGCGCGCGATGAGCGCGGCCCACAGCGGTGCCGCGGCGCTGGTGCCACCCACCACGCCGGACTCGCCATCCACGCGGACGACATAACCGGTCAGCGGGTCGGCATCGGCCGAGACATCAGGCACGCCGCGCCGCGCCAGCGGCACACTCTCGCCGCCGGTCTGCTGCGCGGCCAGGCCCTGCTGCCAACTCGGCAGTGCAAAGACGGTGCTCACCCCGCCGCCGCCCGCGCCGCCTCGTGCGCCGTCGTTCCAGACGGTTTCCTCTGCGATGCGGTTTCCGCTGGCACGCACGCTGGTGCCGCCACATGCCAGGGCGTACGGGCTGGAGGCGGGAAAGTCGACGTGATCTGCACGATCAGACTGGCCGTCGCTGGAGCCGCTGTCGCCCGAGGCCGCACACACCGTCACGCCCATGGTTGCGGCGCTCTGCAGCGCGGCGTTGACGGCCTGCATGGCCTGCGGCGTCCAGGCGTTTTCTGGCGCGCCCCAACTGATGGAAACCACCGAGGGCCGCAGCTTGGTGTCATGGATGGCCGCGTTGATGGCTTGCACGAAACCGGCGTCGGTATTGACGGTGAAGTACACGGCCAGCGTGGCGCCCGGCGCCGCAGCGCCTGCCACTTCCAGGTCGAGCATGACCTCGCCGTCGGGCCCGCTCGGGTCGCCAGTCGGGCGGTTGGCGCCCGGCCCGACCGGTATGGCCGTCACCGTCGGCATCGGCACGCCCACCTCCTGGAAGTACGCACGCAGATCGTCTTCCCGATAGCCGCCGCCAAGCTCAACAAACGCAATGCACTGGCCGGCGCCATCGCCATGCGGAAAGCCGTAGAGCTGCGCGAGCTGCACCGGCGTGTACGACGCGGTGGGCGCCGCACGGGCGGGCCGGATGCCTCCCGGCTCAACCGATCCGGTAGGCAACGGCACAAAGCGAAAGTGCGGCGCCGCCTGCGGGCGTGAGTCGAGCCCCAGGACGGCAACCACCACGTCCTGCAATGCGTCCGGCAACCGCAGCGGGCCCGAACGCCCGCGATATTCGCAGTCGCCGTGTGCCACGCGGTGCAGGTGCGTATCGAACGCCCGGCAAAATTGTTCGACGGAGCCTTCCAGCATGACCGTGGCGGCGGCCACGTTCACTTCGACCACTTGCAAGCCCTGTTCGCGGGCAAAGGTGCGCACGGCGTCGATGTCGTCCGTGGCAGCGCCAAACTGGGCGGCCCATTCTTCGCGGGTCAGCGGTGTGGGCGGTGGCGTTCCGGCAGCATGCGCGTGGACAAATCCGGACAGGCGCGCATCGAGCTCAGCCTCGTTCGGGCGGCGCAATTGCACGAGCGCCCGGATCTGCTCTGCCGGATGCGCATCGCCAAGGATGCGCGCGTCTTCAGGAATGGTGCGCTCGCTGCCGCGCAGGGGTTGCCGGACCATGGGCCATCTCCATGTAGGTAGGTGGCCTGTGCGTCGCAACCGGCGTGCCGAGGTACGGAAGGTGCCGACAGGATGCGGCGCCACCTCCAACCACGTTAGGCGATGGCTTGCCCGCTTGATCTACAACGTTCGTCAGTCGGCAAAATCGGCGCTGCTGGCACCTTCTGCCGCGTGCTGCGGCTTGCCTTCGGCAAAGGCACGGCGGATCAGTGCGCCGCATGCCGCGCTGCGCACATAGGCCCGGGGGGCCAGGGTCTCGCGCACGAGCATGCCGTAGTGCTGCTTGTCAGCGGTGATCCACGGATAGAAGCCGAAGGCGCCGGCAGAGCTGAACGCACCGTCGCCGCCGGGCTGGTCCTCGATCCAGTAGTTGAGCGCGTAATGCCACGGCAGTGCGGCCGGGGTGCTGACAGCGGTTGAGCACGTGCCCGGCTCGGTGCAAACGGCATGCTGGCCGAGCATCTTGCCGAGCTGGTATTCGCCGCGAATGAGACGACGCAAGAACTGGCCATAAGCCGCCGGTGTGGCGATCATTCCGCCGGCCGGTTCAGGTGCGAGGTAGCGAATGCCGAGTGGCTGGCCGGAATCGCGCGGGCCCGGCGCATTGGCAAGCTGGCGGTCGAGGTCGTTGTTGAGCGCCTCGGCGTCGGCACGGCCCAGACCGAGATCCATCAGCAGCTTCTGATCATGGCCGCCGTTGTAGCTGAAGCGGCCAACGTGCCCAGGCGTGAAGGTCGCGTTACGGCCGCGCGCAAAGCAGCTTTGCACGGTGTCGTTGCGATTGCACAGCAGAGGATTGAGCCCGTCGTAGCCCGAGCGCATGGTGAGCGCATCGATTTCGGCAGGTGTGGGCTTACCTTGCGCACGCTCCACCACGTAGGCACCAAACACCCATTTGGATGCCGATGCCAGCCGCACCGTCTTGTTGGGCCCGATCCGCTGGCCCCGCTGACCGTGCATCAGTTCGCCATGGGCGTCACCGATTTCCCAGTAGTAATCGCCCAAGCGCTGACAACTGCCGGCATTCGCGAGTGTGGATTCCACGGCGGCACGGCGCGTTGCCAGGCTCGGTGCACCCGCGTGCGCCGCGGCCGTTGCCACCAACGCTGCCCATGCCACCAAAGCGGCGCTCACCCCTCGTCCGAACCCTGCGAACGCCCTGTTGTCGTCGGCGCGTCTTACCTGCGTCATGTCGGTGTCCTGCTCGTTTTCTGATGCCTAGCCAGCCCGGCGGCACTGTACCGCAGCGCGCGTGGCATTTCGTTGTTTGACGCAGAGGTGCCTGTTGCTGTGCAGTCTTGCAACATGTCCTCCGCGAACGCGCATGACTGTATCGGCGGCACCTTGCAGGCAGGTTGCGGGCATCCCATCGGTATGCGTTTCAAACGTAAGCGTTTGCGCGCCGATTAATCGTCTCGGCAGGTGATGAATATCACTTCATATTCGGACCCCCAATATGTCCTAAACCTCCCGTTTATGAGCCAAATGGACGATAAGAATCATGCCAAGGGCCGCTAGCGGTCTGCAAAGAGTGTCCTAGAATGCAACCGAAGAATAGTAGATTTAAATAAAAGTAAATACGCGGCAGCGGCGAGCTTTCGGGAGCGGGCCATGGGAACAATCAAACGGGGAACAGCGAGCTTGAGTGCTCGCCTGGGGTGGGAACGTCACCCTGCTAATTGGCAGGTGATCCCTACGCGTCGGCGCCTTTTTCAAACACGCCTTCCGGCGACGCGCGCCTCCACCGTTTTGCTTTGGGTTCTGGCCATCTCGATTACCGTCGGTGTCGGGCTGATGCACCAATTGTGGTAACCAAAAAAACATAAAGGAATTTTGTACGGGGAAGGTCGCAGCGCGAGAGCGAACCCGCAGTCAACCACCGAATTGACAGACCGTATAACGGCACCGAGGGATAGTCCGACCCGCTTCACTGGGTCAATCGCATCCGGACGGATTCAACGTCTGGAGCATCGTCATCCCTCCATTCGGAAACCACGCTCCCGCATGTGATCACTGCGCCGCGAAAGCGGCATGTGGGGCACGCCACTCAACCGGCGGGCCTGATCAATGGGGGGAGCATCATGAACATTTCATTCACCGGCAAGACCTTCAGGTCCGTAGGCGACCTGTTCTTCCAAGCCATCGTCGACGGCAAGGTCGTGAGCTGTTTCGTCACGTCCGAAGCGCTCTCGCTCTGCGATTGCGCGCATCAGAAAATCACGGCCGAAGAGGTCTATCGCAATTACCGCGATTGGATCGAACTGGCTGCGTCGGACTTGATCCGCGCCGGCTCGCTCGCACCGGTCATCGTGCGCGGCCGCGACCTGGCCGCTTCTCGTGCCTCGCTGCCGCACGGTGGCGTGCCGGCCTACGATCTGGATCGCGCGCGTCAACTGCGCCTGGTCCCGCGCTCGTCGCGCTGATAGCGCTGCGCAGCGGAACGTGCGGTCGGGGGGCCGCACGTTCCTAGAGCGCCAAAGCTCAACACGCCATCAATCGGCCGGGAAATCCTCTTCCCAATATTCCTGCAGGTTGCGTACGCCCGCAGCGCTTTCGCTGCGCGTGGCTTCACGCATGCGCAATTCGACGCGCCGGATTTTGCCCGAGATGGTTTTGGGCAGATCGGCAAATTCGATGCGGCGCACTCGCTTGTACGAAGCCAATCGGCTACGGCAAAAGCCGAGGATGTCGCGCGCCAGTTCCGGCCCGGCTTCGTGCCCCGCGCGCAGCACCAGGAAAGCTTTTGGCACGGCCAGACGGAGCGGGTCGGGGCTCGGCACAACGGCGGCTTCGGCGATGGCCGGGTGCTCGATCAGCACGCTCTCCAGCTCGAATGGGCTGACACGGTAATCCGATGCCTTGAACACGTCATCGGCGCGGCCGACGTATGTCAGGTAGCCGCTGTCATCGCGCGCCGCAATGTCGGAGGTGTGATACACGCCGCCGCGCATCGCTTCGGCGGTTTTGTCGACATTGCCGGCGTAGCCTTCCATCAGGCCGGTCGGCCGTGAATTCAATTCGATGCAGATCTCGCCCTCTTCCGCCTCGTGGCCGTCGGGATCGCGCAACGTGATGCGGTAGCCCGGCAACGGCCGCCCCATCGAGCCCGCCTTGACAGGCTGCCCCGGGCTGTTGCCGATCTGACAGGTGGTTTCGGTCTGGCCGTAGCCATCGCGGATGGTGATGCCCCACGCGGCGCGCACCCGTTCGATCACCTCCGGGTTGAGCGGCTCGCCGGCGCCTACGAGTTCGCGCAGCGCGGGCTTCCACGCCGCCAGGTCTTCCTGGATCAGCATGCGCCACACCGTGGGGGGTGCGCACAGCGTCGTCACCTTGGCGCGGCACAGCACATCGAGCGCCGCCTTGGGCTCGAAGCGCGCGTAGTTGTAGATGAAGACGGTGGCGCCGGCATTCCACGGCGCGAAGAAGCAGCTCCACGCGTGCTTGGCCCAGCCCGGCGAGCTGATGTTCCAGTGCACATCACCGGGGCGCAGGCCGATCCAGTACAGCGTCGACAGATGCCCCACCGGATAGCTCGCATGCGTATGCATCACGAGTTTGGGTTTGGACGTGGTGCCGGACGTGAAATACAGCAACAACGGATCGCTGGCCTGCGTCGGTGCGTCGGGCTTGAATTCAGCGGAGGCATCGTAGGCGTCTTCAAAACGGTGCCAGCCGGCCGGCGCCTTGTCCGTACCGACCGCGATGCGTGTGAATGTGCCTGAGACCGCGTCCAGCTTGGCGCAATCTGCCCCGCCGACCACCACGTGGCTCACCTCACCCATGGCAATGCGTTCGCGCAGGTCTTCTGCCGTGAGCAGCGTCGTGGCCGGGATGATCACCGCGCCAATCTTGATGCTGGCGAGCATCACATCCCACAGCCCCGGCACGTTGCCGAGCATGAGCAGGATGCGATCACCGCGCTGCACGCCCAGCGCCCGGAAATGGTTGGCCACGCGCGCCGAGCGCTCCGCCATCTGTGCGAACGACAGCCGCGTCTCGTTTCCCTGATCGTCGACCACCCACAGGGCGATGGCGTCGTTACCGCGCGCCATGGCGTCGAAATAATCCAGCGCCCAGTTGAAACGATCCAACTCGGGCCACGCAAAATCGCGCACGGCGGTGTCGTAATCCTCACGGTGCGCGAGCAGAAAGTCGCGGCACCGCAGGAAAGCGTCCAGCGATGTCATGCCTGTCTCCTTGGGTTCGGAGCGCGGCGTTATGCACGCTCCAACTGCACGCGCCTCGTCCGGGCGCTACGGAAACGCACCTGCAACCAACATCGCCACTTATAGGAGGAATTCCTCCGCCAGACCAGCCCGGACTCTCCCGAGCCATGCGCTCATTGCGAGCGCGGCGGAAAACGCAGCGAGCGGCCGCTGCCCAGGCTCAGCCACGCCCAGGCCGTCGCGGCAACCACGGCACCCAGCACGACGATCCACTGAGCGCTGACCAGCATCAGCTCGATCGTGCCGGCCATGTCGGGCAGTATCTGCGGCCAGGCTGGCGCAAGCCAACCGTCGGCGTCGAACCATGCGCCGCGTCCGGCGCCCGTGGCCAGTTCCACCGCCAACAGCGCCGCATTGATGGCCGCGAATGCCATGCCGCTGTGTGCCAGCAGGCGGCTGAACACCGGCAGTTCATACAGGGGCTTCATATATTGGATGTGCCGTGTGAGCGACCACGCGCACACGATGAGCAACGCTACGCTGATGGCGGCCATAGGCGCCGGAGTGCGCAGGCACACGCCCAGCGCGATCCACGCCAGCGCATTGATCTCGTGGCGCCGATAGATGCGCAGTGCACGCGCCGCGTGCAGCAGGCCGATCGGCGGAACACCTGGGGGAACACCGGCAGACGCCATGATGTGCTCCATGAGCGGAAGGTTGGTGCGGCGCCGCACGTCTGTAGCTGGGCAGCCCGCAACTGCTTGCAGTGTACCGACCGGTTTTCACCGGCGCGAGTTCAAACAACATCCCTCCGCCAAATGACGGACGCCCAACGCACTCAGGCCTCGCGCAAATGCTCGATCAACTGGCGTGCGAAGACAGGCAGATCATCGAAATGGCGCACGCAGATGCGCAGCAGGCGCGTCGCCCAGGCGTCGGTCAGGCGCACACGGCGGATGCCCATGGAGCGCTGCAGCCGGATCGCCGCATGCTCGGGAATGACGCCCACGCCCACGTTGCGTTCCACCATGCGGCAGACGGCGTCGAAGCTGCGCAGCCGCACGCGGTATTTGAGCCGGTGACCGGCACGTGCAGCGTGCCCGGCCAGATAGGCCTGCAATGCGTTGTCGCCCGTCAGGCCGACAAAATCCTCCTGCAAGGTTTCGACGAAGGCCAGTTCGCGGCGCTCGGCCAGCGGGTGGTCGCGCGCGGTCACCAGCACAAGGCGGTCGTGGCGGAACGGAAAGGTCTCCAGCCCGGACAAGTCCACCGCGTCGTTGACGATGCCGATGTCGGCGCGCCCCTGCGCAATCGCTTCGACAATCTCGTGGCTGACCAGCTCTTCCAGATCGACATCGACTTCAGGGTGTGCGGCCAGAAACGCGCTGAGCGTTTCCGGCAAGAACTCGGTCATGGCCGCCGTGTTGGAAAGCAGCCGCACGTAACCCTTGAGACCGCGCGCGTATTCGCCCAGCTCGCCGCGCATGCGATCCATCTGTTGCAGGACGACGCGGGCGTGGTGGACGAGCGTGCGGCCGGCTGCGGTCGTTTCCACACCGCGCCGCTTGCGCGTGAGCAGCGGGACGCCGAGCGTGTCTTCCATCCCGCGGATGCGCGCGCTCGCCGACGCCAATGTCAGGTGCGCACGCTCGGCCCCCGCCGTGATGCTGCCGGCTTCGGCGGTATGGAGGAAGAGTCGGAGGTCGGTCAGGTCAAAGCGCACGATGCATCTCAAAATTGTCGCCAGCCTCAGTCTTGCGCTGAGGCTAGGTCAATGTATCGCACATTGCGGCGGGGTCGCCAGTGTCCGAAACTGAGGCACCTAAAAACAGAACATCCCAGACATCGCCCCCAATGGAATCCACCACGCTGCTGCTTTTTGGCGCGGGCCTGCTCGCCGGCATGATGAATGCACTGGCGGGCGGCGGCTCGTTTGTCACGCTGCCCGCGCTCATGTTCGCGGGTGTGCCATCGGTGTTTGCCAATGCGTCGAGCACGGTGGCGCTGCTGCCCGGCGCGGCCACATCGGCGTGGGCGTATCGCGCGGACTATCGCGGGTTCGGGCAGGTCTCGATGCGGGCCATGGTCGCGATCAGCCTTGTCGGCGGACTGCTCGGCGCGCTGCTGCTGATGAATACGTCGTCCCGCGCGTTCGACTTCATCGTGCCGTGGCTGCTGCTGATCGGCTCGCTCGCATTTACCTTCGGCAAACAGGCCGGTGTGTGGCTGCGCCAGCGCATGCAGATCGGGCGCACGACATTGCTGGTCGCGCAAGGTGCGTTGGCTATCTATGGCGGCTATTTTGGCGGCGCGGTGGGGATCATGATGATGGCGGTCTGGGCACTGTTCGGCCACGACGACATCAAAGCATTGAACGCCTCGCGCACGCTGCTGGTGGGCGCGACCAACCTCGTCGCCGTAGCCTGTTTTGCACTTGCCAGGATGGTGTGGTGGCCACAGACGCTGGTCATGCTGGTAGCAGCCGCGCTGGGCGGTTATCTGGGCGCGCATGTCGGCAAGCGCTTGCCGGTGCCGGTTGTGCGGGCGTTGATTTCCACCTTCGGTTTTTCGATGACGGCGCTGCTGTTCTGGCGCGCCTGGTCGCACGTTTGAGCATGAGGAGAACCGCCATGTCCCACATGCAACCTCATCCCGCACACCGCACGGCCGCGCCACGCGCCTATCGCGATCCGCTGGCCCACCGCGCGACGCGCGGTGCCTGGCACGCCCACATTGCTGAAACCGCCTCTGCCGAGCCGGAAATGGCGGGGGCGCAAGCGGTGTTTTATATCGCGCGTGGTGTTGCGGTCTTGCTGGCCGCCCTATCGGTGGGCCTGGGAGCCGCATCCAACGACGCAGAGCAACCTTCCACGGCATACCCCTCTTCTTCGCAGGCGACAGCGCGCTGACGGCGCGTTATCATCCGCCCCCCGCTGCATAGGCCCGTTCAATACCAATCCAGTATCGAGCGGGCAAAGAAAAAGCCCGCGGGCCGGGGGGCGGGCGGGCTTAACATCTTCAGCCTTTGACGACGAAAGATGGTCGGGTGTGCTTTGTGAACGAGCAATGCGCCGGAATTCACAAAGCGAGGCCATTATAAAAAGTGCGCGCCCCCCGCCATACCCCAACAACGAGGGGGGTCCGTGTCATTTCTGATTAATCCCTGAGCGCCGTGTCCAGCGCCTGTGGTGTCAGCAACCCGCTCGATGCGTGGCGCTTGCCGTCAGGACGCAGGATGATCGTGCGCGGCATCTCGCCCTGCCAGCCGGGATCAAGCGCGGCGCGCAGGCGCTCCGGCATGTCTTCGGCATTGGCGTATTGCGGCACACGTGCAATGCCGATCTTTCCGTCGCGGGCCAGCGGTGCCAGCGCACGGTTCAGCATCTCGGCCTGGTCGGGACCGTCCATCGACACCATCACCACATCCACATCTTGCTTGGCGGTGCGCCGCCATTGCGCGATCCGGGCGATGTTCTCGCGGCAGTAGCCGCACTCCAATGACCAGATTTCGACGATGAGCGGGCGCGCATGCGGCGTCTGCAGCAGTGCCGGCACATCGCGGGCATGCAACGGTTGGAACTGCAACGCACCTGCGGCTTGGGCGGCGGAGGTGGTGGTGAAAGCGGCGGCGGATAATGCCACGCCCACCGCAAACGATTTCCATCGAATCTTCATTCTGATGCCTCCAACGATGGATTGGACGGAGTGACATTGCCGATATCGATCAGCCGATAGCCCTCGGCCTGCGTGCGCCACGACAGGTAGACATGGCCATCGCGCGCCAGCAGTTGCGGGTGATCGCTTCCGCCATCGGTGTTTGCCGCGCTGGCCGGCGCTGTCCAGTGCGCGCCGCCATCTGTGGATTTGCGCAGCAGGATCTGCATGCGGTCGTCGGCAAACTGCTTCCAGACCAGCCACAGCGCGCCGTCCGCGGGGAGCAATGCGGGGTGCGATGCCTGCGCGCCGGCTCGTGGCGAACCGGCAAAACCCCAACCCTCGCCGATCGGTTTGCCGTCGGCCGAAAGCCGGCTGTAGAACAGCCCCGGCTTGTCGTGCAGTACGGAAAACCACGCCGTGTGCCGCACGCCATCGGCCGTCACGGCCAACGCGGGACCATGGTGCGGACACGCATCGACGCGCCACTCCGAGAACGTTGCCCGCGTGACGGCAAGCGGCGTGTTATCGATCGGTAATGTCGCCAATGCGTGGTCACGAATCTGCCCGGCAAACACGTTGCGCCACAGCGCGAGCATGTGGCCGTCGGCATCGGGCGCCAGCGCAATGCGGCAGCATTCGCAGGTCTGGTCGATGATCTTGCGCTCGGGCGCGAAGGTGGCGCCACGGTCGGTCGACACGGTGTAATACACTGCCGCGCCGTCGTACGGCTGTTTGGCTGCCTGCGCGCGCAGCAGGTCACGCTTGTCGATCCACGTGACGAAGATGCGGCCGGCGCCATCGACCGCAATCGAATCGAAGCGGTGCGTAATCGGCTGGCGGTCGTGGTGGACGGTGATCGGCGCGCTCCACGTCTTGCCGCCGTCAAGCGAGCGCGAAAAACGCACGAAACCCGTGTACGGCGCATCGAGCGGGCGCGACCAACTCACATAGAGCGCACCGTCCGGGCTGACGATGATTTTCGGACGGTTCTCGCCGTCGGTATAGATCGGCTCGGGTTGCGGGTTCACGCGCTGCGGCGTGGACAGCGTCTTGCCGAGATCGTTGGACGAGGCGACCACCACATGCGGCCCTTCCGCCCACGTCACCCACAAGCGCCCTGCCTTGTCGAACGCCGCCGACGTGGCGAGCTGCGGTTTGGCGGCAGCCTTGCCTGCCATGGCGCCGTGATCATGACCTTCGTGCGCGAGCGCCAGCGTTGCCGCAAAAGCCAGCAGCGCACCGGCCAGGAATCGAGGAATCGACTGCATTACAGACGCCATTTCAGTTGTCCATAGAAGGTGCGCGACGGATACGGGTGATACACGAAATACCGCCGGTCGGTCAGGTTGTCGACGCCCAGCGCCAGCGTGACGTGCTTGTCGATGCGGTAGCTGGCCTTGAGATCCACGGTGAAGAAGCTGCTGGTGCCACCGTAGACGTTCGGCAGCACATCGGTGTTGTCGAGCGTGCCGTATTGGCGGCCGGAGTACCGCACGCCCGCGCCGACTGTCCAGTCAGGCGTGGCATGCCAGCTCGCAAAGAGATTGGCGCGCACGCGCGGCATGCGCGGCCAGGTCTTGTCGACGTAGGTCGGGTTCGCGGCGTCGGCCAGCGTCTTTGATTGCGTGAAGGCGACGTTGGCTTCAACGTCGACCCCGCGCACGCCCGCTTCCTGCAGAACATCCTGCCCTGAATACGCCAGTTCGATGCCGCGCGTGCGCACGCGGTCCACGTTCTGCACGTTCGTCACGTTGGGCGTGACGGTGATGTTGGTCTGCGTGTAGATGCTGTCGCGCACGTCGCTCTGGAACAGGCTGGTACGCAGCACGCCGTAGGCCACAGCCTGCTCGACGGTGAAGTCGAAATCATTGGCGCGTTCAGGCTTGAGATTCGGGTCGTTGTTGACGATCGTGTTGCCGCTGATCGTGCCCTGGAACAGCTCCGCCACCGTCGGAAAGCGCACCGCACGGCCGTACGACAAGCGCAGCAGCGTGTCTTGCGTCGCCTGCCATTGAATAGCTGCCTTGGGCGAAAAAGCGTCTTCGGTACGGCTGGCGTAGCCCAACGTGCTCGTGCCGTTGCCCAGTTGGCCGTTGTAGGCGCGCCAGCTTTCATAGCGCAGGCCCAGCGTGGCGAGCCAGCGCGGCGCAAACGCCCACGCGTCCTGCAGGAAGACGGCCTGCGTTTGCGTGTCGCCCTGGTAGCTGGATTTGAGCGTGGACAGCGTTTCCGTTGACCAGTTGGTCGCGTTGAAGGTCTGGTTACGCAGGTGGTATTGGTCGTAGTGGTAACCGGTCGCGAAGGTATGACCGGACACCGTGGGCGACGTCGCCTTGATGTCGAAGTTGGACCAGCCCGTGCCGTCGCCGTAGAACACCGTGCCGGGTCCATTGCCGGCCGCTGTGTTCGACGCGCGCAGAATGTCGCGCGAAACGTTGTAGGCCGATGCGTTGGTGTCGATCTTCCAGCCACCGATCTTGCCCTTCACGCCCAGGCCGTAGAGCCAGTTTTCCTGGTCGCCGTTTTGTGGGGCGAAGGTGTTCGGAGCAATTGTGTACGGCGTGCCGTTGATCAGCACATTGCCGCCCGTGACGACGTTGCCCGCGGCATCGCGCAGGAAGCTGAGCGCCTGATCGTTGAAATGGTTTTCCCAATGGCCCAGCGTGAGCGATGCTTCCAGGCTGTCGCTGAACACGTAGCCGAATCGCAGGGTCTCTTGCAGCTGCTGCGTGCGCTCGAGCATCTGCGGCCCGAGAATCATGCGGGGCTGGCCGTTGGGGCCAAGATCCTGCCGCGCACCCGTGACCGGCACGGGCGTGCCGCCCGCAGTGAACCTCGAGTTGGGCGTGGCGTATTGCATCGGCTGGCTGTCGTTCTCCAGCCGGTCGACCGACAGCGCATACCAGAACTTGCCGATGCGGTCGCCCAGCGAGGCGCTCTCGTGGTTGCCGGTGACGTTGCGCGAGAAGCCATATGCATCGTTGTAGTGCTGGCTCATCACCTGCGTCTGCGCGGCGGCCTCGAATTTTTCGGGCCGGCGCAACGTCATCGCGATGGTCGTGCCCATCGAGTTACCTGGCAGCAGCGCCGAGAACGGCCCATACAAGATATCGACGCGCGCCAGGTCATCCGGACCGACCATCGACCAGCGCGGCGGGTAGCTGTAACTGGAGCCCAGCAGGTTCGAGAGCAGGATGCCGTCGGCATACAGCAGGCCCCGTGCGCTTTGAATCTCGTTGAAATCGCGGCCGGCGAAGATGGAGTTGCGATCGCCAATGAAGCGGCGGCGCACCATCACGTTGGGCTGGTATTTGACGGCGTCTTCGGAGGTGACGACGTTGCGGTCGGCCAGTTGATCGGCTGTGACGCTCTGCACGACCGCAGGCGTATTGCGAGCGAACGGCGCGGGGTTGGCGTTGGCCCGCACCACGGTGGGCGCGAGCTCCTGCATGACAGGCACGGGCGCAGATGCCGCGTCCTCGGCGGCAAAAGCAGACAGCGGTACCGCTGCGCCCAGCGCGAGCGCAGCACGGCACACCAGCGTGCGCTTGGGGGCGGCGGCCCCGGCGCGCTTGTGGAATGACATCGGAAGGTCTCCGGATTGCGATGGCGTCGGCCCAGGCAGGGCCGAACGCAAAGGCGCCACGGAGCTACGTCCGCAGGCGCGTCAGATCGACAACGACGCAGACACAGGAGGCGCGCGCGACTCGGCCACGCGCAGCGCACTGCGCGCGTAGACGGGCGCCGGGGTGGCCGGCTGCCGCACGCGATAGACGAAATGGGCGGAAGGAACATCGAGCGCCGGCAACGAGGCCAGCGCCAGCCCGGCAGCAAACCCCGGGCAATACAGACAGTGCGCCACGCTGTGGTGGGCGGCCGAATCGTCGGCGGAGCCATCGCCTTGCACGTCGATGGCGACCTGCACGGTGCTGCCATGCGGTGCCGTTGCGCTGCACAACTCGACGGCCAGCGTGCCCGTGGCTGCCGCTCGTGCGGAAGCGAGCACCGGCGACAGTACGTTCAGTACGATCGCAAGCCAGACGAGGAAGAGCCAGCGGCGATGGAGCATGGATGGACAACGTCAGAATGTGGCGAGTATAGCGCTGCACACGGTTCCCCGAATTGCCTGCGGCACAGTGCCGCGCATAGGCAAAATCGGCGGAAATCGACGGGCGCTTGGATTGGAATTAGCCTTAATTATTGGATCAACTATAATTTATACCGACTCTCATAATCAGGTCTAAAACAGGGCTTTCCATGGATTCCGACACTGATACCAGCCGCTTCAACTTCCACCGCCAGGACCTTGCCAACACGCTGTGCGACAGCCTGGAAGGCAAGGGCTTGGCCGATGCGCGCTCCGGCCTGTTCCTGGCGGCGCCCCGGCGCACCGGCAAAAGCACGTTCCTGCGCGAAGACTTGGTCCCGGAGGTCGAGCGCCGCAAGTGGATCGCCATCTACGTGGACTTATGGGCCGACCGCGCCCGCGACCCCGGATTGCTGATCGCCGACGCCATCAAATCGAAGCTGGCCCAGTTCGACGGGCCGATCGCCAAGCTCGCCAAGCAGGCCGGCATGGAGAAGGTCGACGTGTTACGCACCTTCACGTTCAACCTCGGCAAGATCGGGCTGCCGCCGGGCATCACCCTGGCCGATGCGCTGGATGTGCTTTACAAAGCAGTGCAGCGGCCCGTCGTGCTGATCATCGACGAGGCGCAGCACGCGCTGTCCACCGAGGCCGGCACCAACGCCATGTTCGCGCTCAAGGCCGCGCGGGACCAGATGAACCAGGGGGTGGAAGAACCGCGCCTCTTCCTCGTCTTTACGGGGTCGAACCGCGACAAGCTTGCCAACCTGCTGCTCAATCGCACACAGCCGTTCTTCGGCTCGCGCGTGACCAACTTCCCGCTGCTGGGCCGGCCGTATGTGTCGGCGTACACGGCGTGGGTCAACCAGCACCTGGCGCCGAACAATCAGTTCAAGGAAGACGACATGTTTGCCGCCTTCCAGTTGGTCGGCCACCGGCCGGAGATGCTCAAAGGCATCGTCAGCGAGATCGCCCTGGAGCTGGGCGAAGCCGCCAGCCTGGGCGAGCTGCTCAAGCGCGGCGCGCAGGGGTTTCGCGACCGCATCTGGGGCGAGATCGAGAGCGATTACAGCGCGCTGACCGAAATCCAGCGCGCCGTGCTCGCGGTGCTGATCGAGCGCGGGCAAAGCTACTCGCCGTTTTCGGAAGACTCGATGAAGGCGTATGCGGCCAAGCTCGGCCACAGCGAGTTTTCCACCGCCACGGTGCAAGCCGCGCTGGACGCGCTGCGCGACAAGAACCTGATCTGGAAGGAGTCACGCGGCGCCTACGCGCTGGAAGATGAAAGCCTGGCGCTGTGGTTTCGTGAGACGCGGGGCGCGCATGCCGTGCCGCCGCGGTTGAGCAAGTAGCGCCGCTGATCGTCACGCGGGACGCAATGGCCCGCGCCCGCTAAACTGCACAGACGACCACAACAATATTTCGGGGAGCAGCCAAATGGCACGCAATCGCACCACGTGGCGCGCGCTGGCGGCCGCGTTTTTTCTGCTGACGGGCGTCGGCGCCGCTATCGCGCAAGATGCAACGCCAGCACAGGCACAGGCCCCGGCCACGCACTGTCCGCCCCCGGCCTCCAGCTTCATCCCCAAGGACGGTTGGGCCGCCGCCGCGCAACGCGCGACCGACCACGGCCTGCTCTGGCGTATCGAAAAGAACGGTCACACCTCGTGGCTCTACGGGACGATCCACGTTGCGCGGGCCGACTGGATGCTGCCCGGCCCCGCCGTGCGCAGCGCGCTTCAGCAGGTGGACAGCATCGCGCTCGAACTCGACCTGCTCGACAAGGGCACCGACCGCAAACCGCTCGTCGCACACAACACCGCCGAAGATCGCCGCCTCATGGCGGGCCGGCGCGGTGAACGCTTCAACAAGCTGCTCTCCGCGGCGTGCCTGCCCGACACGGCGCTCACACAGATCCGCAAGTTTCAGCCGACCATGCAACTGGCCTCGCTGGCGGTGCTGGGAGTGCGCACGGACGGGCTCTATCCGGATTTCGGTATCGACCTGTTTCTGACGACTTACGCCAAGAGCGTGCATTTGCCCATCGTGCCGCTCGAAACGCTGGCGCAGCAGGTGCGCGTGCTCAACGAGATCGTGCCGAAGAACGAGGTCGCTCAGCAATTCGATACCGTGCTCGACGCGATTGAATCGGGCGAGGCGCGCACGCAGACGCTCACGCTCGCCAATGCCTGGGCCGACAGCGACATCAGTACGCTGGAGCGCTACCCCCAGTGGTGCGATTGCCTGAAAACGGCGTCGGACAAACGCGCCTTCCAGCGTCTGGTGACGAACCGCAACCGCGCCATGGCCGAAAACATTGCGCGCGTGCATAACAGCGGCCAGCGCGTGTTTGGCGCCGTGGGCGCGTTGCACATGATCGGGCCCAAGGGGATTCCGGCGCTGCTGGCGGCGCGCGGCTACAAGGTCACGCCGGTGTTACCGGCGCCTGCACCGCGTTAGACCATCAGCGCTTTTCCGGCGGCGTGGCGCCGACAGCCGCCGCCAATTCGGCATGCGCGGCCAAGTCTGCGCGACGATGCTTGACCGTCGTGCTGGCCGGGTGCTTGCCCAGGAAGTTGCCGTTCTTCCAATCCTTCGACGGGCGGATCGGCCGTGCCGTAAATCCGCCCCCGCAGTTCGGACAGACATTGCCGAACACGCCGTCTGCACACGTCGCGCAGAACGTGCATTCGAATGAACAGATGCGCGCAGGGGTCGCATCGGGCGGCAGCGCCGTGTTGCAGTGTTCGCAGGTCGGGCGGAGTTCGAGCATTGCGTCGTCGGTGTGGTGGGTTCAGTCCAATGCAGCCAGGATCTGCTGCGCGCAGGCTTCGTCGGTCACAAGGCCGGTCAGCCAGCCGCCTCGCAAGGCCGCCCCGATCGCGCCCGCCTTGGCCATACCGCCAGCAATGGCGATAACGGGGCGAGAGGGCATCGGCCTGAGCGGCAAGCTCGTGATGCGGGTCTGCAGCGGCACCTCCAGCAAACGGCCCTGGGCATCGATCGGCCTGCCGATCAACTCGCCGGCCGCGCCATGGGCGAGCAGATCATCCGCATCCTTCGCGCTGATGAAGCCATCGACCTGCAATGCGCAACCGGGCCCGATCGTGCCGACCCCAATGAACGTGACATCCGCCTGCGCTGCCAGATCGGCCACCACGCCGTAGAGCCGGTGCTGGCACCACTGCCGCGTGTCTTCGGCGCTGTCGGCAACGAGCGGCGCGGGCAGCAGGTAGTAGCGGCTGCGGGTTTTCTCCGCGGCGGCGAGTGCAACGTCGTAGCGGTTGGACGAGCCGTCCGCTGCAATCGCCCCGACCATCGAGACAATGCGGTGCTGCGGCCGGTCAAGGTCCGGCAGTTGGTCGATCGCGGCGCGCAGCGTGCGGCCCGAGCCGACGTTCACCACGCGCGGCGCATCGGCCAGCAGGTGGCGCTCCATGACTTCCGCGGCGGCCACGGCAATCATGCGTTGGGCAGCGTCTGCATCGTCGGCACTGGCCGGCACCACATGGCAGGTCTCCAGCCGGAAACGGCTGCGCAGGCTCTCCGCCAACTCCAGACACGCTGACACCGGATGCGTCACACGCACCTTCACCAGCCCGTGCTCCACCGCATAGGCGATCAGCCGCTGGGCGATCTGGCGCGACACGCCCAGCTGCTCGGCGATGTCGTGTTGCGTGTGGTTGCCCACGTAGTAAAGCCACGCTGCACGCGCAGCCTGGTCTCGTTTTTCCTGCTGCTTGGACACGCAGCGCCTCCTCTAGAACCTCGGCGATATGGGATGCATCGTAGCGTGCTTTTGCTCTTTCAACGAGCATTTGCTTGACAAGCGCAACATCGCATCCGATTATTTGCTCACAACACGGACAATTGCTCAAACCCCGAAGCAAGTCCAGGCGGTGCGCCCGCATCGCCACATTCCAAGAAAGGAGACGACTGCATGTTCCGCACGCTGCTGCGCGGGATGGCCCGCCCATCCCGGCTACTCAAGCTGACCGCCCTCGCTGCCCTCCCGGCTTTCACCGCCATTTCCGCGCATGCCGCGCCCACGACGCTCACGATCGCCACGATCAACAACCCCGACATGATCGTGCTGCAGAAACTGTCGAGCCAGTTCGAGCAGGCGCACCCCGATATCAAACTGCGCTGGGTCACGCTGGAAGAAGGCGTGCTGCGCCAGCGCGTGACCACCGACATCGCCACCGGCAGCGGCCAGTTCGACCTGATGACCATCGGCGGCTATGAAGCCCCGCTGTGGGCCAAGAAAGGCTGGCTCACACCGCTGGACATGCCCGCCAGCTATGACGCGGCCGACCTGCTGCCGACGGTGCGCGATGGCCTCTCGCAGGGCGGCAAGCTGTTCGCCGTGCCGTTCTATGCCGAAAGCTCGATGACGTACTACCGGCGCGATCTGTTCAACGCGGCGGGCCTGAAGATGCCCGAGCAGCCGACGTATGACGACATCGCCAAGTTCGCCGCCAAGCTGCACGACCCGGCCAAGGGGGTGTACGGCATCTGCCTGCGCGGCCGGGCAGGCTGGGGCGAAAACATGGCGCTGGTATCCACCATGGTCAATACGTTCGGCGGCCGCTGGTTCGACGAGAAATGGCAGCCGACCATCGACACGCCGCAATGGAAACAGGCGGTCAACACGTATGTCGACCTGCTGAAGAAATACGGCCCGCCGGGGGCAAGCAGCAACGGCTTCAACGAAAACCTGGTGCTGTTCTCGGGCGGCAAGTGCGGCATGTGGATCGACGCCACGGTCGCGGCCGGCATGGTCAGCAGCGCGAAGGATTCCAAGGTGGCCGACAAGGTGGGCTTTGCGAATGCGCCCATCGCCAGCACACCGAAGGGCTCGCACTGGCTGTGGATCTGGGCGCTCGCGGTGCCGAAGTCGTCGAAATCGCCGGAGGCTGCCAAGACATTTGCGGCGTGGGCGACATCGAAGGAGTACATCCGCGCCGTGGCCAAGGCGCAGGGCTGGGGCGAGGTGCCGCCGGGCACGCGCGCATCGACGTATGACGACCCGGCCTACCAGAAGGCTGCGCCGTTCTCGAGCTTCGTGCGCCACGCCATCGAGACTGCCAACCCGAACGATCCGTCTGCGCAGAAGGTGCCGTACACCGGCGTGCAGTTCGTGACGATTCCGGAGTTCCAGTCGCTGGGCACGGTGGTTGGCCAGGCGATTGCCGGCGCGCTCACAGGCAAGACGACTGTGGACGACGCGCTCCGTGTTTCGCAATCGCAGGCACAGCGGGCAATGCGCCAAGGCGGCTATCTGAAGTGATGCAGCCGCTGCTGCGCCAGGAGGTGTCATGGAACATGTATTGGAGTCGCGGGTGAACGGCATGGGTGGTACGCCGTCACCGGCCCAGCCACAGCGCGCGCGGCGCTGGCTGCCCACGCTGCTGGTGTCGCCATCGGTGCTGGTGCTGCTGTTGTGGATGACGGTGCCGCTGGCGATGACGCTGTATTTCTCCGTCAGCCGCTACAACCTGCTCAACCCGGATCAGACCGGCCTGGCGGGGCTCGACAACTACCGCTTCCTGGTCGAAGACCCCGCCTTCTGGCCGGCCATCGGCAACACGCTGGTGCTGATCGGCTCGGTGCTGCTGATCAGCGTCGTGGCGGGCACGCTGCTGGCCGTGCTGTTCGACCAGCCGTTTGCGGGGCGCGGTGTGGCGCGCATTCTGGTCATCAGCCCGTTCTTTGTCATGCCGACGGTGGCGGCGCTCATCTGGAAAAACATGATGCTGCACCCCGTGTACGGCCTGGCAGCCTGGGTGGCGCGCCTGTTCGGTGCCGAGCCGGTGGATTGGCTCGCGACGCAGCCGATGCTCTCCGTGATCATCATCGTGGCGTGGCAGTGGACGCCGTTTGCCTTCCTGATCCTGCTGACGGCGCTGCAATCGCTCGACCCCGAGCAGAAGGAAGCCGCGCAGCTCGACGGCGCGAGCCCCGTGCGCATCTTCTGGCACATCGTGCTGCCGCACCTGAAGCGCGCGATTGCCGTGGTGGTGATGATCGAAACCATCTTCCTGCTCTCGATCTTTGCGGAGATACACACCACCACCGCCGGCGGCCCCGGCACAGCCACGACCAACCTCGCCTACTTCGTCTACAGCCTCGGCCTACAGCAGTTCGATATCGGCATTGCGTCGGCCGGCGGCATCGTGGCGGTGGTGCTGGCAAACGTGGTGGCGTTCTTCCTCGTTCGCATGCTGGCTCGCAACCTGAAGGGAGTGCACGAGCAATGAGCACCCTCACCGCAACCTGGCGCACGCGGCTGGCCGGAGTGCTGGCGTGGGCGATTGCCCTGGCGCTGTTCTTCCCCATCGCCTGGGCAACGCTGACCGCCTTCAAGACCGAGCAGGACGCCTATACGCCCACGCTCTTGTTCACGCCCACGCTCGACAGCTTCCGCGAGGTGCTGGAGCGCGCGCATTACCCGAGCTTTCTCGGCAACTCGCTGGCGGTGTCGATCATCTCTACGCTGCTGGCGCTGGCGATTGCCATCCCGGCGGGCTATGCGATGGCGTTCTTCCCGAACAAGCGCACGCAGCAGGTGCTGCTGTGGATGCTGTCGACCAAGATGATGCCCGCCGTGGGCGTGCTGCTACCGGTGTACCTGCTCGCCAAGACGGCGGGGCTGCTGGACTCCATCACGGCGCTCGTCATCGTCTACACGCTCGCCAACCTGCCGATTGCCGTGTGGATGGTCTTTACCTACTGCAACGACGTGCCGCGCGAGATTCTGGAGGCCGCGCGCATGGACGGCGCCAACCTTTGGCAGGAACTCGTCTACGTGTTGCTGCCGACGATGCTGCCGGGCCTGGCCTCCACCGCGCTGCTCCTGCTGATCCTGTCGTGGAACGAAGCCTTCTGGAGCCTGAACCTGACCAGCATCGATGCGGCGCCGCTCACCGTCTTCATTGCGTCGTACTCCAACCCGGAGGGGCTGTTCTGGGCGAAGTTGTCGGCGGCGTCGGTCCTGGCGATTGCGCCGATCCTCGTGTTGGGTTGGCTGGCACAACGGCAACTGGTGCGCGGCCTGACGTTCGGGGCCGTGAAATGACGCCACATGCCAACGAATATGCCAACGAGCGCGCCCCCGCCTACCTCATCTGCGATTGCGACGGCGTGCTGATCGACAGCGAGTCGGTGGCGCTGCGCGCGCTGATCCGCACGCTCGGTCCGCACGTGCCGCATCTATCATCCGCCGCGCTGGAAGAGATGCTCGAACCGCGCCTGGGCATGAACACGATGGCGCTCCTGAGCGAGTTGCAGAGCAGCATCGGCTTTCATCTGTCCGACACACAACTGGCCAGCGTGCTGGCCGACGTCGAACACGACTGCGCCACGCAATCGCAGCCCGTGCCCGGCATTGCCAACGTGCTCGCCACGTTGCCGCAGCCCAAGGCGGTCGCCAGCAACAGCAGCCGCCCGCGCATTGAAGTAAGCCTGCGCAGAGCAGGCCTGCTCGACGTGTTTGGCCCGCACATTTATAGCGCCTACGAAACACCGCGGCCCAAGCCGGCACCGGATGTGTATCTCGCCGCCTGCGCGGGCCTGGGCGCCAGCCCCGCGCAATGCTTGGTGATTGAAGACAGCGACACCGGCGTGCGTGCCGCCCGAGCCGCCGGCCTGACCGTATTTGGCTTTGCCGGCGTGGCGCATATGCCGGCAGTCGCCACACAGCGCCTGCTGGCTGCCGGCGCACGCCACGTTTTTACCGACATGCGGGCACTGGCCGATGCGCTGACGTCGACGCTCGCCACGCCCGCCTGATCCGCACACAGAACACGCCCAAGGAGACCTCGCCATGGCCAGCCTGACCCTGCGCAATCTGCAGAAGCGTTACGAGCAGAACACCGTCCTGCACGACATCAACCTCGACATTGCCGATGGCGAATTCGTCGTCTTCGTCGGCCCTTCGGGCTGCGGCAAGTCGACATTGCTGCGCACGATTGCAGGCTTGGAGGGCATCGATGGCGGCGACCTGTTGATCGGCGACACGCGCGTGAACGACGTGGTGCCCGCCAAGCGCGGCATTGCGATGGTGTTCCAGTCGTACGCGCTGTATCCGCACATGAGCGTGTACGACAACATGGCCTTCGGTCTGAAGCTCTCGGGCATGAAGCGCGAGGCCATCGACGCCGCCGTACGCCGCGCCGCCGAAGTCTTGCACATTGATGCGCTGCTCGATCGCAAACCGCGCCAGCTCTCCGGCGGCCAGCGCCAGCGCGTGGCCATCGGCCGCGCCATCACCCGCGAGCCGAAGGTCTTCCTGTTTGACGAGCCGCTCTCCAACCTCGATGCCGCGCTGCGCGTGAAGATGCGCCTCGAGTTTGCCCGCCTGCACGACGCATTGAAGACCACCATGATCTACGTCACGCACGATCAGGTGGAAGCCATGACGCTGGCCGACAAGATCGTCGTGCTGCGTGACGGACGCGTCGAGCAGGTGGGCTCGCCGCACACGCTGTATCACCACCCGGCCAGTCAGTTTGTGGCCGGCTTCATCGGCTCGCCCAAGATGAACTTTCTGCGTGGCGTCGTCGAGCATGCCGATGCGTCGGGCGTGACCGTGGCACTCGCGGGCGGCCAACAGCGCGTGGCCGTATCGCCGGGTGAAGTGCGTGCGGGGGATGCCGTCACGCTCGGCATCCGCCCGGAGCATCTGCATCTGGACGCGGCCGGCGCGCTACGGGGTGCTGTCACGCATATCGAGTCCCTGGGCGACGTGGCCTATCTGCATGCCGATTGCGAAGCCGCACCGGATGGCCTTGTGCTGCGCGTGCCGGAATCTACCAAGCTCGCGCACGGCAGCGCCATCACGTTGGCTGCCGATGCCACGCACTGCCATCTGTTCGACGCCGAAGGCTGCGCGCTGCCGCGCCTGCAAGCGCAACTGGCCGCCTGAGCCTCATACCCCAACGTTGCACACGATCATGCCTTCTCCCACCTCCTCCACCTGGCTGCACCTGGGTGCCGGCTCTTTCCACCGCGCGCACCAGGCGTGGTATCTGCATCGCCTTCGCGAGACCGGCGACACATCGTGGCGCCTGGCGCTTGCCAATATCCGCGACGATGCCGGCACGCTGCTGCATGACCTTGCCGCCCAGCACGGCGCTTACACGCTGGAGACGGTCGACACCGCCGGCCATCGCCAGTACACGCGCATCCAATCGGTCGATGCGGTCGTGCCTTGGGATGCCGAACTGGCGGCACTGTGCGAGATCGGCGCAGCGCCTGATACGCGCGTGATCTCCTTTACCGTGACGGAAGGCGGCTACTACCTCGACCAGCAGCACCAGCTCGACGCGACGCAGCCGGACATTGCTGCTGACCTGCGCGGCAGTGCCGGCACGCTCTACGGTGCACTGGCCCGTCTGCTGCCCCTGCGTTTGCAGCGTGGCGGCGCTCCGCTCACGCTGCTCAATTGCGACAACCTGCGCCACAATGGCGAGCGTTTCCGAGACGGCCTGCGCCAGTTCCTCACGCTGCGGGGCGAGCCCGGCGACAGCGACCTCATCGCTTGGCTCGACGCACACGCCAGCACGCCCAACACGATGGTCGACCGCATCACACCACGCCCCACCGACGCCTTGCGCCAACGCGTGGCCGCACAAACCGGCTGGCCAGACCGCTGCCCCGTGATGGCCGAGACCTTTGCGCAATGGGTGGTGGAAGACGACTTCCGTGCCGGACGGCCCGCGCTCGAACGCGTGGGCGTGGAGTTCGTCGCCTCGGTGCTGCCCTACGAGGAAGCGAAGATCCGCGTGCTCAACGCCAGCCATAGCTGCATCGCCTGGGCCGGCACGCTGCTGGGGCTGCACACCATCGATGAAAGCGTGGCCGTGCCGTCCATCCACCGCATGGCGAGCGACTACGTGACCGACGACGTCATCCCGTGCCTCACGGCCCATCAGCCCAGCCCCATCGACCTGGCCGCCTACCGCGACACGGTGCTCGACCGTTTCGCTAATCCGCACATTCTTGACACCAACCAGCGCGTGGCGGCAGACGGCTTTTCTAAAATTCCCGGGTTCATCACACCCACGCTGGCGGAATGCTTTGCGCGCGGGCATGTGCCCCTTGCCACGGCGATGCTGCCGGCGCTGTTCTTCGTCTTCCTGGAGCGCTGGCACGCGGGCACGCTGCCGTATGCCTACCAGGATGGCCAGTTCGATCCGGTTGCCGCGCACGCCATGCTTGAGGCCGATGACCCGGTTGCCGTGTACTGCCGGAACACCGCGCTGTGGGGCAGCCTCGCGGGCACGGAAGCACTCACCGGCCTTGTTCGCGACGCCATCGAGCGTGTGCGGGCGTGGCTGGCAGTCGAGCAAACCGCCACTGCCGGCTAGTCCAACAAACACATCGGCGGATTCGCGCGACAATCCACGGTTCAAGCAACCGGACCCGGCGGCCTCATGTACCTCGGCATCGATCTCGGAACCTCGGAAGTCAAAGTGCTGTTGCTGAACGCGGCGGGCACCATCGTCGGCACGGCGGGCGAGCCGCTCACCGTATCGCGACTGCATCCGGGCTGGGCCGAGCAAACGCCGGAAGACTGGTGGCAGGCCACCTGTGCCGCCATCGGCAAACTGCGTGATGCGGCGCCAGAAGCCTTTGCCGCCACACGCGCCATCGGCCTGTCGGGCCAGATGCACGGCGCGGTGCTTCTCGACGCGCGCAACCGCGTGTTGCGCCCCGCCATGCTGTGGAACGACACGCGCAGCACCGCCGAATGCCTGGAACTCACCCGCCGCGTGCCAGACCTGCACGCTGTTGCCGGCAATCTGGCGATGCCGGGTTTCACCGCGCCGAAGCTGCTGTGGAGCGCACACCATGAACCTGATGTGTTCAGCGCCATCGATTGCGTGCTGCTGCCCAAGGACTACCTGCGCCTGCGCCTGACGGGCGAGCGGGCATCCGATCCATCGGATGCGGGCGGCACCCTGTGGCTGGATGTTGCGCGGCGCACGTGGTCTGACGAACTGCTCGCCGCGACGGGCTTGTCACGCAGCCAGATGCCGCGCCTGGTGGAAGGCAGCGCGCCCAGTGGCATGCTGCTGCCCGAGGTGGCCGAGGCATGGGGCCTGGCACGTGGCGTCGTGGTTGCCGGCGGCGGTGGCGACGGCGCGGCCAGCGCTGTGGGCATGGGCGCGACCCAGCCGGGCGATGGCTTTTTGTCACTCGGCACATCAGGCGTGATCTTTGTCGTCAATGACCGCTTCCGCCCGAATCCGGCCCAAGCTGTGCACGCGTTCTGCCATGCGCTGCCGGGACGCTGGCACCAGATGAGCGTGATGCTGTCTGCCGCAAGCTGCCTGCGCTGGTTCTGCCGGCTGACGAGCGTGCCCGAAGCCACGCTGCTGCCCGAAATTGCCGCGCTGGCCGAATCCGAACGCCAGTCAGCGCCGTTCTTCCTCCCCTACCTCAGCGGCGAGCGTACGCCGCACAACGATGCGTTTGCGCAAGGGCATTTCCACAACCTCACGCATGCCAGCGACCGCGCCGCGCTTGGTTACGCCGTGCTCGAAGGCGTCGCCTTCGGCATGGCAGATGGCCTGGACGCCTTGCGCGCAGCCGGCACGCAGGTGGCCTCGCTCTCGTTTGTGGGCGGCGGCTCGCGCAGTCCGTTCTGGGCGCAGTTGCTGGCCGACACGCTCAACACCGAACTGACGACGCACGTCGGCAGCGAAGCAGGCGGTGCGCTCGGTGCCGCGCGCCTGGGCTGGATGGCCGACGGGGGCATCGAAACGGCCGTCTGCGCCAAGCCACCCGTGCAAGCCACATATCGGCCCGACGCCGCACGCCACGCGCGCCTTGCCGAACGGCTGTCGACATTCCGTGCGCTGTATCGGCGCGCCTCGCCGCTGCCAGTCGCGCCTTCTGCCCAAACCTCCGATCTCCCCTTGCCTGCATGACCGACGCCCTGCCCTTGCCCCGCCTCGTCGTCTTTGGCGAAGCGCTGACCGATTTCCTGCATCAAGGCAACGGCCAATGGCTCGCCCGGCCAGGCGGCGCATGCTGGAACGTGGCGCGCGTGGCGGCGCGTCTGGGTGTGCCCACGGGTTACGCGGGCGCCATCAGCAACGACGTGTTCGGCGACGCGCTCTTCGCCGATTCCCAGGCCGCCGGGCTCGATCTGCGCTATCTGCAGCGCGTGGATCGCTCGCCGTTGCTGGCGATGGTCACGTCGACCCAGCCGCCGCACTATTTCTTCGTGGGCGACGATAGCGCCGATCTGCATTTCGATGCGCAAGCCCTGCCCGCCGGCTGGCAAACCGCCGTGGAGATCGCCCACTTCGGCTGCATCAGCCTCGCGCGCGAGCCGCTGGGCAGCCGCCTCGTGGCGCTGGCCGAGACGCTGGCCGCGCAAGGCACCCGCATCACCTTCGACCCGAACTGGCGCACGGCCATGGACGCACCGCACTACGCGCCGCTGCTGCTGCGCATGGCCGCCATCGCATCGGTCATCAAGGTGTCGGATGAAGACTTGCACCGCCTGTTCCCCGGGGATGCCGATCCGCTCACAACGCTGCGCACCCTCGCGCCGCAAGCCGACATCCTGCTCACGCTCGGTGCAGAGGGCATGGAATGGCTGGCCGCCGCGCACGGCGGGCAAGACGATGCCCGCATCTCGCAACCGGCCTTTGCCGTGCCGGTGGCGGACACCGTCGGCTGCGGCGATGCCGCCATGGGCAGCTGGCTGGTGAGCCTGCTGCAGTGGCCCGATGCGCCCGTGCAGGCGCATTTGCGCCAAGCCGCAGCGGCAGCGGCCCTCACCGCCACGCGCGCAGGCGCGTATGCGGGCACGCAAGCCGAAATCGATGCACTGCTGCAGGCGCACGCCGCAGCGCGGCCCCACATGCCACAATCTGCGCCGTCTGCGTCTTGATTGCTCCGGGGCCCGCTTTGGAACTGCTTCGCATTGCCGTGCTGTTTGCCGTCACCGCCGTGGCGGAAATCGTCGGTTGCTATCTGCCGTGGCTCGTGCTGCGGCAGGGCAAGCCGGTCTGGCTCTTGCTGCCCGCGGCCGCCTCACTGGCGCTGTTTGCGTGGTTGCTGACGCTGCACCCGACCGCAGCCGGCCGCACCTATGCCGCATACGGCGGCATGTATATCGCCGTGGCGCTGGTGTGGCTGCGCCTGGTCGACGGCGTCGCGCTCACCCGCTGGGACATCGGCGGTGCGGCCATTGCGCTGACGGGCATGGCGGTGATCGCCCTGCAACCGCAGGCCAACTGAGCGAATTGCGCAGATATTTAGGATTTCCTGAGCGAAACGGAACCCTAAGCCACCGCCAGGATCGGAGGGGGGATCATGGCTGCGGCCATCGCGCTGCGCCGGTCGCTTACTCGTCCAACCGTTCTGTTCTGGAGGCCACGATGCCTGCCAATACCCTCAAACGCCTTATCGTGGCCGCCACCCTGATGTCGGCAGCAATGACCGCCTCGGCCCTCACCACGTCAACCTTCACGTTCACCGATCAGGACCTGCAAGGGATGCTCGCGCACAGCCAGCCTCCTCAGCCGATCCAGCCGGCCCAACCTGCCGAATCGGCATCTATGGACGGGCTCCGCGTCGGCCTGAGCGATCCGGGCACGCAGCTCGTGCTGCCCTGGTTCGTGGCGGATCTGGTGGAGGCCTTCAACCGGCGTGCCTCAACGCAAGACTTTGCGAAGACGCTGCGGGACGGGATCTGATCGGCCCTCCCATTCACCGCCCTCACTTTCCGGAAGCAGGTATCACAGTGCTGTATATTCATACAGTTATTTTTTGTGACGCCCTGCCGTGCTTGCCGCCTCCCCTACCCCAGACACCGCCAATGCCCCGGCCAGCCCCGGTTACCTGGCCCAACTGAACGACCAGCAGCGCCAGGCGGTCGAGTTCGGTATTTCCGGGGCGGACGCAGCGGAAACCGGCCCGCTGCTCGTGTTGGCCGGTGCTGGGTCCGGCAAAACGCACACCCTGGGCTGGCGCGTGGCGCACCTGGTGGCCAACGGCGCCGATCCGCAACGCATCCTGCTGCTGACGTTTTCCCGCCGGGCGGCGAGCGAACTGTCCAACCGTGCCGGCCACCTGCTCGCGCGGGCGATGCAGGGCGAGCGATCGAACAACGCGCTCAATTCCGCGGGCACGTCGTACAAAACGACGCTGCCCTGGGCCGGCACCTTTCACGGCATCGGCGCGCGCCTGCTGCGTGAATACGCCGAGCGCGTCGGCCTCGCGCCCGATTTCACCATCCACGACCGCAGCGATTCCGCCGATTTGCTCAACGTCGTGCGCCATGAGCTGAACCTGTCGACCAAGGAGCGCCGCTTCCCGCTCAAGCAGACGTGCATCGCCATCTACTCGCGCGCCATCAACGCCGAGAGCCCGCTGAACGCCGTGCTCAAGCACCACTTTCCGTGGTGCGCGATGTGGGAGACGCAATTGCGCACGCTGTTCGATGCGTATGTCGAAGCCAAGCAGGCGCAGCACGTGCTCGACTACGACGACCTGCTGCTCTACTGGCACGCGATGGTGTCCGACGCGGAACTGGCCGCCGAAATTGGCGCGCGCTTCGACCACATCCTCGTCGACGAATACCAGGACACGAACCGGCTGCAGTCGTCCATCCTGCGCGCAATGCGCCCGGACGGCCGCGGCGTGACCGTGGTGGGCGACGACGCGCAGTCGATCTACGCATTTCGCGCGGCAACGGTGCGCAATATCCTCGATTTCCCGCGCCACTTTTCGCGGCCGGCGCACACGGTGCTGCTGGAGCGCAATTACCGTTCGACGCAGCCGATTCTGGATGCTTCCAACGGCGTGATGCGCTTTGCCACGGAGCGTTTTGCCAAGACGTTGTGGACGGACCGCGCATCGACGCATCGTCCGCGTTTGATTTCGGTGCGCGATGAAGCCGAGCAGGCGCGCTGCGTGGCCGAGCAGGTGCTGCATCACCGGGAAGGCGGGCTGACGCTGAAATCGCAGGCGGTGCTGTTTCGCACCGCAAGTCACAGCGCGCCGCTGGAGATTGAACTCACGCGCCGCAACATCCCGTTCGTGAAATACGGCGGCCTCAAGTTTCTGGAGGCTGCCCATGTGAAGGATGTGCTCTCGGTGCTGCGCTGGGCCGAAAACCCGCGCAACCGCATCGCCGGGTTTCGCGTGATTCAGCTGCTGCCCGGCGCTGGCCCTGCCACGGCAGCACGCGTGCTCGACGCCATGGCGGAAGCGGTGGACCCGGTTGCCGCGCTGCTCGCGTACGAGCCCCCGGCACGCCTGGTCGGCGACTGGTCTGCGCTGATGGCACTCATGCATACCTTGCGCACGCCCAAAGACAGCCTGGAATGGGCCGGTGAACTCGAAGCCGTCGGCGCCTGGTACTCACCTCACATGGAGCGCCTGCACGACGATGCGGCCGTGCGCCAGGGCGATCTGGACCAGCTTGCCCGCATGGCGGCCACGTACGCTACGCGCGAGCGCTTCCTGACCGAGATGACGCTCGACCCGCCCGAGCTGACCAGCGATGAATCGGGCGACCCGTACCGCGATGAGGACTACCTGATCCTCTCGACCATTCATTCGTCGAAAGGCCAGGAGTGGAAGGCGGTGTATGTGCTGAACGCCGTAGACGGCTGCATGCCGGCCGATCTGGGCGCCGGTTCGCATGAAGAACTGGAAGAAGAACGCCGGCTGCTCTACGTGGCGATGACCCGGGCGCGCGAGCACCTCGACATCCTGGTGCCCCAGCGCTTCTACGTCACGCAGCAAACACCCAACGGCGATCGGCACATCTACGCGTCGCGCACGCGGTTCATTCCGCCTGCGCTGCTACCGCTGTTCGAAGCATGCGCATGGCCGACACCCGAGCCCGGTGCGGACCCCGCAGCCGAAGCACGTGCCGCAGCCAAGGTAGACCTGAGCCAGAAGATGCGCGGCTACTGGAAAAAGTAGTCAGTGCGGCAGCCGAAGCACGCCGTCAATGCACTTCCATCTCGGGCCGCTTGACGACGTGCGTTGACTCAAAGCGCGAGAGCTGCGCGAAGATCCACGCGGCCGCACACGTCATGACACCCACGCAGACAAACGTCTTGTGGAATGCAGCCAGCGTGTCGCGCCCCTCCGGCCCGGCGGTGAAGTCGGTAAAGCCCGTCAGCAACGCGCCCGCTGCGGCCACGCCCAGACTCATCGACAACATCATCACCATCGAGAGCATGCTGTTGCCCGCGCTGGCCAGCGGGCCGCTCAGGTCTTTGAGCGTGAGCGTGTTCATGGCCGTGAACTGCATCGAGTTGAAGGTGCCGAAAACCCCCAATTGCACGATCCGCAGCCACACCGGCACGTTGGGCGTCATCACGGCAAAGCTAGCCATCATCAGGCCGACCATGACCGTGTTGACAGAGAGCATGCGCCGATAGCCGTAGTGCTTGATGGCCCAGGTGCCCAACGGCTTGGCGGCCATGCCTGCAGCGGCCACCGGCACCATCATCAGCCCTGCCTGCAGCGGCGTGTAGCCCAGGCTCACCTGCAGCAGCAGCGGAATGAGGAACGGCATCCCGCCGCTGCCGATGCGCGCAAACAGGTTGCCAAGCACACCAATGGAAAAGCTCGGAATGCCGAACAGCGTGCGCGGAAACAGCGGCCCGGGCACGCGCCCCGCGTGCAGCCAGTACGCTGTGAGCGCCGCCAGACCGAAGACCAGCAGCACCAGCACCGTCGCGTGCTGAAAGCCCAGTTCCGACAGCCCATCGAGCGAGAACGACACCGCCGCCATGCCGAAGGCCAGCATCAGATAGCCGGACCAGTCGAAGCGGTTGTCGTCTTCTGCGTGCACGTCGGGCATCACCTTGAGCGTGACCAGCGCGCCAACCACGCCCACGGGAATGTTGATCAGGAAGATCCAGTGCCATGACACCGCCTCCACCAGCCAGCCGCCCAAGGTCGGGCCGATCAGCGGGCCGATCAGCCCCGGAATGGTGACGAAGCTCATGGCGGGCAGAAACTGCTCGCGCGGAACCACGCGCAGCACCGTCAGCCGCCCCACGGGCATCAGCAGCGCGCCTCCCACACCTTGCACCACGCGCGAGGCAATCAACATGTCCAGACTGCGGGATTCCGCGCAGAGCAACGAACCAATGGTGAACAGGAAGATGGCAGCGAAGAACATCTTTCGCGTGCCGAAGCGATCGGCCAACCAGCCTGAGGCCGGCATCAGCATGGCGGTCGTCAACGTGTAGGCGATGATGACCGACTGCATCTTCAGCGGGCTTTCAGACAGGCTGCGCGCCATGGCCGGCAGTGCGGTGTTGACGATGGTCGAATCCAGCGTCTGCATGAACAGACCCATCGCCACCAGCCAGAGCAGCGGTTTCAGCGATTTGTCGACGGAGGCGGAGGGCGTGGTGGGCATGTGGCGGAGGGTCAGAACAGGCAGGGTGTGCGACGCAGCCGTCATTGTGGCGTGCCTCGCCCCAGCCCGCAAACGCTGTACCCGGCCAGGCTGACGTATCCGCCCTACCGCCAACAAGGGCACTGGGCTCTGCCTATACTGGAGCGTTCTTCCCAGTCACCTCGTGCCCGCCCTTCTGCCATGACCACCCGTACTGAACGCGACACCTTTGGCCCCATTGAAGTCCCTGCCGACCACCTGTGGGGTGCACAAACACAACGCTCGCTGCAGAACTTCGACATTGCCGGCGACCGCATGCCCCGCGAGTTGATCGACGCACTCGCCCGCATCAAACGTGCCAGCGCCATCGTCAACCAGCGTCTTGGGCTGTTGTCCGCGGACAAGGCCAACGCCATCGTGGGTGCCGCCGACGAAGTCATCGCGGGCAAGCATCCGAATGAATTTCCGCTGGTGGTCTGGCAGACAGGCTCTGGCACGCAGACCAACATGAACATGAACGAGGTGCTTGCCAACCGCGCCAGCGAACTGCTTGGCGGCGAGCGTGGCGAAGCGCGCCTCGTGCATCCGAACGATGACGTGAACCGCAGCCAGTCGTCCAACGACGTGTTCCCCACGGCGATGCACGTGGCGGCCGTGACGGCCATCACCCAACACTTGCTGCCCTCGCTGCGCACGCTGCGCGAAACGCTCGCCAAGAAAGCCGCGGACTTCAGCGACATCATCAAGATCGGCCGCACGCATCTGCAGGACGCAACGCCGCTCACGCTGGGCCAGGAGTTCTCCGGCTACGTCGCGCAGTTGCAGCACAACGAGACGCACCTGAACGCCGCCCTGCCGCACCTGTGCGAACTGGCACTGGGCGGCACGGCCGTCGGCACAGGCCTGAACGCCCCGGCCGGCTACGCCGAGCAGGTGGCCGCAGAACTGGCGCAACTGACCGGCCTGCCCTTCATCACCTCGCCGAACAAGTTCGAGACCATGGCATCTGCCGATGGCCTCGTGCATGCGCACGGCGCGCTGAAAACGCTGGCGGCCAGCCTCACCAAGATCGCCAACGACATCCGCTGGCTGGCCAGCGGCCCGCGTAGCGGCCTGGGCGAAATCTCCATCCCCGAAAACGAGCCGGGCTCGTCCATCATGCCCGGCAAGGTCAACCCCACGCAAAGCGAAGCCGTGACGATGCTGTGCGCACAGGTCTTCGGCAACGATGTCGCTGTGAACGTGGGTGGCGCGTCGGGCAACTTCGAGCTGAACGTATTCCGCCCGATGATCGCCTACAACTTCCTGCACAGCGTGCGCCTGCTGGCCGACGGCATGCGCAGCTTCAACGACCATTGCGCCGTGGGGATCGAACCGAACCGCGACCGTATCGACGAGTTGGTGCAGCGCTCTCTGATGCTGGTGACGGCGCTCAACCCGCATATCGGCTACGACAAGTCGGCGCAGATCGCCAAGAAGGCCCACAAGGAAGGCACGAGCCTGCGCGAAGCCGCACTGGCGCTGGGCTATGTCACGCCCGAGCAATTTGATGCGTGGGTGCGGCCGGAGAACATGGTCGGCCGCTAAAGTGATGTGTCGCAGGCCCGCGGCTTGCTAAGCTTGGTCTATCCCTCTTCCATTGCCCGTTTCAAGCGCGCCGGCCAGACCGGCGCCTCTTGCGCATGAAACCCGCCCCGATTCCGGATAACGAAGCACAACGTCTGGCCTCCCTCCAGGACATGCTATTGCTGTCCACGCCAGACGAGGAACTGTTCGATCGCGTGACCCGCACCACCAAGCGCGTGTTCGAAGCCCCCATCGTGCTCGTGTCGCTCATCGACGCCCAGCGCCAATGGTTCAAATCGTGCATCGGGCTGAACGTGCGTGAGACCTCGCGGGACATCTCGTTCTGCGGACATGCCGTGGCCGAAGACCAGATGCTGGTCATTCCCGACACCATGGCCGACCCCCGCTTTGCCGATAACCCGCTCGTCACCGGCGCGCCGCACATCCGCTTCTACGCTGGGCGCCCCGTGAGGAACCTCGCGGGCTACGCCGTGGGCACGCTCTGCGTGATCGATCAGAAGCCACGGGCGTTCGACCAGGCCGAGCAAGAACTGCTCAACGACCTGGCGAGTTGGGTGGAATCGGGATTTCGCGAACGCGAACTGAGCGAAACGCAGCGGTCCATCCTGACCGAGCTGCAGGTGGCGCGCCATGAGAGCCTGACCGACCCGATGCTGAGCATCTGGAACCGGCGCGCTGCGATGGAACTGCTCACGCGCGAATGCGGCCACGCGATGCTGCATGGACGCCCGCTTTCGCTGCTGGTGGTTGACGTCGACCACTTCAAGCGCGTGAACGACACCTACGGCCACCCCGTGGGCGATACGGTATTGGTTGAGATCGCTCGCACGCTGCGTGTGAATTCGCGCCCCATCGATGCGGTAGGCCGCTACGGCGGCGAGGAATTTCTGGTGGTGCTGCCCGACACGAACGTCCCCCAGGCCACCAGCATTGCGGAGCGCTTACGCAGCGCGGTGGAGTCCTTGGAGATTTGCACGCCCGAGGCCGACATCCGGTGCACGATCAGCCTGGGCTTGGCGAGTTGTGAGCCAGGGCAGAACCTGTGCACGCCCACCGACCTCATCATGCGCGCCGATGCCGCGCTGCTGGCTGCCAAACGGCTGGGGCGCAATCGCGTGATATTCGACGGCCAGCCGGTGTAGGTCAGTCTGGCGCTGGCACACCGCCGCGGCGGGCGACGCGCACGTCAACACGTTCGGGCGCCAACGCACGTTCGAACACCGCGCGCGCGGCATGCGTCGTGCCAGTGCCGCACATGAACGCGTCGATGGCGGCAAAGCCGTGTTCTGGCCAGGTATGAATGGAAAGGTGCGATTCAGCAAGCAGCAACACGCCGGTCACGCCGCCCTGCTCGCCCGCGGGCAGCCCTGTGCGCACCGAATCGAATCGATGCAGATACGCATGCAGGATGGTGGCGCCCAGCGCGCCAGCAGCATCACGGAGCGCGCTTTCCAATGCAACCGCATCGCGCAGCAGCGCAGGCGCCACGCCGTACAGATCGAGCAGGAGATGCTCGCCCACGGCGGCGGATGCTTCATCCACAGGCAGCGCTGCGTCAGTGCGCGTCACTTGTGGCCCCCGCTGAAGCCGCCGCCATAACCGCTGCCGCCCGATGAGCCACCCCAGTAAGACGAGCCACCCGTGCTGCTGCCGTACGACGGCGTGCGCGGCGCGGCAAAGCCGGCCTTCCAGTCCATATAGGTCGCGCCAATCACCACGGCCACGGCGTAGAGAACGAACCAGTTCTTCATTCACCGCCCCCGATCTTGGCAACCAGCCACGCGGGCACCAGCAACAGAAGCGCCGCAAAGAACGTGATACCAAACACCGAGCCCGGCGCCATGAAGAACGGTACGAGGTTCAGCAAACCGAGCAGCACGCAGGCGACCACCGCCACCGTCATGTAGCTCGACGACGAAGACTTGGTCGGCTCGGCCACGACCTTGCCGAACCACGCCTTGATCTGCGCGGCGCTCACCGGCGTGCTCTTGGACCACGTCAGCTCATGCGCGTCGCTCTCTGCAGCCAGGCTTTCCTCGCCGGCCGTGTATTCGATAACGCGCGTCTGGTCACCCGTTTTAACGCGCCAGTTGAAGGCCCCGGCAGCGTACGTCACGCGTGAGGTGTAGTCCTCGTCGCGGGCGTAGGCCTTGCCGTCGAGCACCGCGGTGCGGCCGTCCTTCTGGGTGGGCCAGCGGTCGAGCACACTCGCGCGGAACCAGCCGTCGTCAGTTTCGACCATCCAGCTGAAACCACGCTTGGGCGTGTACAGCAGGTATTCGAACCATTCGCCACCGCCATCGACCACCGCGCGGCGCATCACGCCGATCACCTGCCACTGCAGGCCGTCGATAAGCGCCTTGTCGCCCAGCTCCAGTGTGGTGACGACCTGCGGCACCGACCGCGCACGCGCAATGATGTCGCTGCGCGGCGTGGCGGCATCGATGGCCGCGCCACAGCCGGGGCACAGCACGTGGCCCGTCACACCGGGGCTGAATGGAATCGACGTGCCGCACTGCGGGCAGTCGAGATTCGTGAGCTTGCGCGGGACGCGGCCGGCGGTTTCCTTGATTTCGGCGTCGGTGCGCAGAAGCTGGCACTTGAGCACGTCGAGCGTGGTGGCCTCGCCCACGTAGAGCGTGGGGGCCGTGCCGTCGGAGTAATCCAGCGTGATGAAGGCGTCTTCGCGGCGGCCATCGGCCACGCGCGCGTGCCAGCCTTCGCCCACGCGGAACGGCAACTCGCCCTGACCGCCTGTGCAATCGGCCTCGCGCACGTCGGACAACACGAACTGCTTGCCATCTGCGTCGTACAGCTGCCCCGGGCGCAGCGCCTCGAACGCGACCGCATTGGCGGGCGTGCCGCGCGCGAACGTCATCGTGACCTGCCCGGACGCTTCTGCGAGCCAGCCATCGGTGCCGTCGTCAAACAACACGTACCACTCGTTCCAGAAGCCCGCGTCGTAGCGCAACTGGATACGGCCAACAACTGTGAACGCCTTGCTCTTGTAGCGCCCGGTGGTGCCGATCTGCACGCGTGCGTAGTCCTCCAGCACGGCAGACATCTTGCCGATGTCGGAAAGCGTTTCGCCGTCGCGCAGCAGCGTGCTTTTGCAGAAGCTGCACACCGCCATCACGGCAGCGGCAGACTTCAGTTCCACCGGCGCGCCACACGCCGGGCAGTTGGCATGAAACATGGTCAGGTCGTTCGATTGCGCGAAAAATTGCGCAGAAAAAACGGGCGGCTTGCGGTGCCGCCCGGTCATCCGATCAGCGGGGCCGAAGCTCAGCCTCCGGTCAGCGCCTTGAGCACGGCAGCCTTGCCGGCGTCAAAGTCAGCTTGCGTGATGAGGCCCTTGTCGAGCAGTTCCTTGAGTTTGGCCAGGCGTGCGGTAGGGTCGTCCGCTGCGGGTGCAGCCGGTGCAGCCGCGGCAGGTTGCGCTGCTGGAGCAGCCGCCCCGCCAGCGTTACCCTGCACCGCCGTGCGCAGGCTGTCGGCCATCGCCTGGCCCATCGCCAAGCCTGCTGCCAGGCCGGCACCCGTACCTGCGATGCCGCCCTCGTTGCGTGCGGCCAGCGGCAGCGATTCGGCCGTCTGGTATTGCGTGAAGCGCTGCATGTCGCCGGTCATGTCCATGCTGATGCGGCGGTCCAGCGCAGCCTGCAGTTCGTCGGGCAGCGTGACGCTGGACACCTGGAAGCTGTCGAGCGCCAAGCCGTACTGCGTGAACTGCGGCAGCAGCGCCTCGCGCACCTTGTTCGACATCAGCATCTGGTTGGCGGCCAGGTCGAGGAACGGCACGCCGGATTCGCCAAACGCCGTGGCCATCGCACCCATGATGACGGGGGCGAGTTGCGCTTCGACTTCATCCACGGTGTAGATGTCGCGCGTGCCGCTCACCTGCTGGTAGAACAGCTTCGGATCGGCCACGTGGTAGGCGTACACGCCAAAGGCGCGCAGGCGGACCATGCCGAAATCCTTGTCGCGCACCGTCACCGGCTGCGGCGTGCCCCAGCGGCGGCCAAGCTGCTGGCGCGTGCTGAAGTAGTAGACGTCGGACTTGAAGGGGGACTCGAACAGCTTGTCCCAGTTCTTCAGGTACGTGAGAACGGGCAGCGTCTGCGTGGTCAGCTTGAAGGTGCCGGCGCCAAACACGTCAGCGATCTGCCCTTCGTTGACGAACATCGCCATCTGCGAGTCGCGCACGACTAGGGTGCCGCCGTTCTGGATTTCCATGTCCTGCATCGGGTAGCGCCAGGCGAGCACGCCGTCTTCGCTTTCCGTCCATTGCAGGATGTCGATGAACTGCTTCTTGATGAAACTGGACAGGCTCACAGCAAACTCCTTCGCGATGATTCGCGGCTCAGGAAGAATCAGGACAGGGTCAGGACAGGCACGCCGCGTTGATCACGCCAACGGCCAGCGCGCTCACGCCAAACAGCATACCGGCGGCAATATTGTTGTGCTCGATCTGCAAGCGGTAGTCCGGCATCAGCCGCGTGAGCACCAGGAAGACGATCAGTTGCACCACCGACGCCATCACCGCCCAGAACAGGAAGGGCACCAGGCCATCGGCGTGCGTGATGCTCGACGCGATGGTGAGCACGAAGCCGAGCAGCGCACCGGCCAGCGACAGCGCCGCTGCGATATTGCCTTCGCGGATCAGCTTGACCTCGTCATACGGCGTCAGGCGCAGGTAGATGAAGAAGAAGCCGGAGAACACCACGGCGCCGGCCAGCAGGTGCGAGGCGTAGGCGATCACGGAAGCGGTCATGTCGGGCATGGGAAGGCCGTGCAGTACATAGGTGGCGCCACTATAGCGGCTGATGCGCCGCTTGCGTACCCCCCGATGCTGCCGTGCACCAGCCTGCTCGCGGGCAGGGAAAAAAGGCGGCACAATCGCGCTCGCCTCCGCATCCACCGTTTGTTAACGCCCCTTCATTTTTCACCTTCGCAGCATGTCGACGCCGCAGCCTGACGCCACATACGAACCCACGCAGCCTGCGGGCCGCGGCAATGCCTTGCTGGTCCTCGCCGTCTTCGTGGTGGCCTCATGCGGGCTGGCGTACGAATTGATTGCCGGGGCACTGGCTTCGTACCTGCTGGGTGATTCCATCCTGCAGTTCTCTTCCATCATCGGCGCCTATCTGTTTGCCATGGGCATCGGCTCGTGGCTCTCGCGCTACGTGGCCGATGACGCGCTGCTCGCCCGCTTTGTCGATCTGGAATTGCTGGTCGGGCTGTTTGGCGGCGTGTCTGCGGCGGCGCTGTTTGCGCTGTTTGCGCTGGAGTCGGCGCCGTTCCGGCTGGTGCTGTATGCGCTGGTCACGGTGATCGGCGTGCTGGTCGGCATGGAGATCCCGCTGGTGATGCGCATGCTGCATCGGCGGCAGGCCAAGTTCTCCGATCTCGTCAGCCGCGTGCTGACGTTCGATTACCTCGGCGCGCTGGCCGTGTCGCTGCTGTTTCCGCTGGTGCTGGCGCCGCGCCTGGGGCTGGTGCGCACCGGCTTCCTGTTCGGCCTGTTCAATACGGCGATTGCGGTCTGGACGCTCTGGCATTTCCGTGCCGAGCTGGCGCTCTCGGCCCGCATGCGCACGGCGATGGCGTGGCGCGCCGGCGCAGTGGCAGCGGCATTGCTCGCGGGCTTTGGCGCGTCGGACAAGCTCACGCACTGGTCTGAACGTGCGCTCTTTGGCGATGAGATCATCCATGCGATTTCCTCGCCGTATCAACGGCTGGTGGTGACACGCTGGAAGGATGACCTGCGCCTGTACATCAACGGCAACCTGCAGTTTTCGTCGCGCGACGAATACCGCTATCACGAGGCGCTCGTGCTTCCTGCGCTGGAATCCGTGCGCGGTGCGCGGCGCGTGCTGGTGCTGGGCGGCGGCGACGGCCTCGCGCTGCGGCAGATCCTGAAGTACCCGCAAATCGAGCACGTCACGCTGGTTGACCTGGACCCGCGCATGACGAACCTGTTCTCGCACGCCGAGGCGCTCGTCGCGCTCAATCAGCATGCGTTCAGCGACCCGCGCGTGACGGTGGTCAACGCTGATGCCGCGCAATGGATGCAGACCGCTACCGACATGTTCGACGTGGCCATCGTGGATTTTCCGGACCCATCCAACTTCAGCATCGGCAAGCTGTATTCGGTGCCGTTCTATCGGCTGCTGTCGCGCCATGTGGCGGATACGGGCCTGGTCGTCATCCAAGCGACGTCTCCGTATTTCGCGCCGCGTTCGTACTGGTGTGTGGATGCGACCCTGAAGGAAGCCGGTTACCGCACGTGGCCGTACCACGCGCTGGTGCCGTCCTTTGGTGAATGGGGTTTCATCCTGGCCGCGCCGGGCCGCGCGGACTTCAAGCCGCCTACGTCGTACCGCGTGCCGACGCGCTTCCTGGATGCCGACACCACGCACCAGATGTTCAGCTTCGCGCCCGACATGCCGCGCCCGCAGGTGGAGCCCAACCGGCTGAACAACCAATCGCTGGTGCGGTATTTCGAAGAAGACTGGCACGGCGTGCTGCGCTGATGACCGGCACATCATGAACAGCAGACGCAGCTTTCTGGTGGGTGCAGCAGCGGCCGGCGTGGCCGTGGCGGGCGCGGCTTCGTGGGCCGGCTTTCGGGCCTTTACGGAAATCACGCCCAACGTGCGCAAGCCCGGCCAGGCGGCCGGCCATCATCTGCGCGATCTGCGCGCGTTGCCTGCACCATCGGAAACGCGCCGCGTGGGCGTGGCCATCTGCGGCAGCGGCATCGGCGGATTGAGCTGCGCTTGGCGGCTGGCAAAAGGCGGCCGGCGCGACGTGGTGGTCGTGGAAGGCCCCGAGCGCTATGGCAATGCCGCTGGCGGCGCCTTCGGCGCGCAACGCTTCCCGACGGGTGCGCATTACCTGCCGCTGCCGTCGATGGAATCGACGCACGTGCGCGAGATGCTGGCCGACTTTGGCGTGATCGAACGCGACCCGTTTTCGCTGCGTCCGACGTACGACGAACGCGTGCTCGTACACGCGCCCGATGAACGCCTGTGGCTCGGCAATCGCTGGCAAGACGGCTTCGTGCCGCACGAGGGCATCACGCCCGACGAGCGCGCCGAGCACACACGGTTCTTTGCCCAAATCGACAGCCTGCGCCAAACCAAGGGCGCCGACGGCCGCCGTATCTTTGCCGTGCCGACAGCGCTTTCGTCCGCAGACCCGGCATGGCGCGCGCTCGATGCACTGACCTTTCGCGACTGGCTGCACCGCGAGGGCTACCGCGCCGCCACGCTGCACTGGTATGCCGACTACTGCTGCCGCGACGATTACGGCGCCACAGCAAATCACGTCTCAGCATGGGCCGGCATTGCGTACTTCGCCAGCCGCGGCGGCATGGCGAGCAATGCCGAGCAGGGCACCGTGCTGACGTGGCCTGAGGGGCTGGACTGGATGGCGGAGCGGCTGTTCGAAGCCGCCGGACTGAATGAGCCAGGCCGCTTGCTACCTGGCAGCGCCGCGCGCATCGGCAGGACGAACGAAGCCGGCGCACGCGTCTTCGCCGATGTGCTGCAGGCAGACGGTCGCGTTGTGCGCCTGCTGGCCGATCACGTGGTCAGCGCAATGCCATTGCACGTTGCCAAGCACATCGTCGAGGGCTTTGATGTGCCCGCCGCCGAGTTGCCCGAAGCCGCGCCGTGGCTGCTTGCCAACCTGCTTATCGACGGCTTTCCGCCCGAACACGACGACACACCACTGGCATGGGACAACGTGGTCTATCGCGGCACCGGCCTGGGCTACGTGGTGGCCAATCACCAGGACATTCGCGTCGGGCCGCCTGCGCAGAGCTTGTTCACGGCCTACGTGGCGCTGTCGGACATGACGCCCAAGGCCGCGCGTGAATGGCTGCTGAAGGCATCGCCGCAAGCGCTGCTCGATCGCGCGCTGGCCGATCTGGATAGGGTGTACGGCATCCGCCTGCGCACGCAGATCCGCCGGGCAGACCTGACACTGCGCGGCCACGCGATGGCGATTCCCACACCGGGCTTTCTCTCGCGGCCAAACATTGCGCGCCTGCGTGAGAGCGCCGGGCCGATCCACTACGCGCATGCGGACCTGTCCGGCTATTCCGTGTTTGAAGAAGCCGCGTGGTGGGGGGATCGCGCGGCGCGGCGCATTCTGGCCGGCTGATTTCCTGGCGCCGCCGCAGGACGTTCAGCGCAACCGCTCAACCTCGGCCATCAGATCCCACGCGGCCGGATCGATATCGCTGCGCTCAAGGGCCAGCGACACGTATGCGCCGATCATGTCGACAAACCCGCGCGCAAACGCGGGCGGATACCCGCTGCCCGTGTACTGCATCAGTTGCTGCCGCAACAGGCGCGGCCGATGCTGCCCGAACTCGCGCACGTAGGCCTGCGTTCGGCAGAGGAAGGTTCGCGCTTCCAGCGCACCGTCAAGGTAGACGCGGCGTTTGCTGAGTGTCATGAGCGGCCCCCGGATCGCAACGGAACGGGACACAGCCAAGGTGGAGAAGGAAAAGACGCGGGGCGACGCCCGCTGAATACAACAGCCATGGAGCCTCCTACGGATTGCAAAAGGCCCGACGTTTCGCTGCGAACGAGGGTGGCGGGCCCGACGACAGGGTTCGCAGACCGGCCCGTAGGACGCCGGCAGACCTTTCGGTCTCCCTGCCCGGCCCGCCAAAGTACATGCGTGCGCGAGCGCGGACGTGAAAAAGCCGCACAAGGCGGCCGTCCGGCCATACGGGAAAAGATAGGCTGCGAAACCCAGCTGCCGTTGGTGCGGCAGCGCCGTGAATTATAGCGGCGGCAACAGCGCAGCCCACATGCAAAATTGCAGCATTTCGTGATCGCGCCGTACCGCCAATCCCGCCGTTCTGTGTGCGCTTACCCCTGACGAGACCAGAGCGTACGGCCGAAGAACGTCAGCGCGCGGTCCCACGCATGTTCGGCCCACACCGGGTCGTACTGCGTGATGGCGATGCGGTTCTCGCCTACGGCCGTTTCATTGGCGAACGCGTGGTGCGCGAGATAGCGGTGGAAGTCCACATCGACGCCGGCATCGACGAGCTTCTTTTCCAGTGCATCAACGCCCTCGATCTTGAAGGCGTTGTCTTGCGTGCCCCAGTGACCCTGCACCGGCACCTTGATCTTCGAGGCGTCGATGTATTCCAGCGGGGGGTAGCCGTACCAGACCACGCCGGCATCCGCTTCCGGCACGTTACACAGCGTCAGCAGTGTCAGCGCACCGCCCATGCAGTAGCCCGTCACGCCCACGCGGTCGCAGGTCTGCTTGAGGTATTGCACTGCACCGCGCACGTCCTGCGTGGCCGCGTCGCCAAAATTCAGGTTGGTCATCAGATGGTGGGCTTCCTCCTCCTCGACCGTCATCTTGCCGCGATAGAGATCGGGCACCAGGGCCACGTAGCCCGCGCGCGCGAGGCGGTCCGCCACGCCGCGAATCTGGTCGTTCAAGCCCCACCACTCCTGGATGACGACGATGCCCGGGGCGCCTTCCGCCTTGGCCGGCTTGGCCAGATAGCCCTGGACGTCCTGCCCGTCTGGGCGCTTGAACGAGATCATGGATCCTTGCGATGCAGTCATGCGATGGCTCCTCTGCCTGGAACGAAAACGCACAGGATAGTCCTGCCAGATGAAATTTGCAGGCGGTGCCTCAGCGGCAATGGGCTGCGTGCGCCTCTGCCCTGCCGATACCCCTCCCTCAGGGTGCCGATACGCGGCGCAAAGTCTCTATCATGGCGGCACGTTCACATCCGGATTGCCACCCATGATCAAAACCCTCGGCCTCATCGCCTACCTGCTCGTATTGCTGATCCACGTCTATATCGTTGTGCTGGAAATGGTGCTCTGGAAAACGCGCGGACCCAAGGTCTTTCGCATGACGCCCGAGAAAGCCGCCGAGACTGCGGCCATGGCATCCAACCAGGGCCTGTACAACGGTTTCCTGGTGGCAGCGCTGGTGATTGGGTTGGTGGCGCCAGACCCGACCGTCAACGCATCTTTCGCGCTGTTCGGGCTGATTTGCGTGGCGGTGGCCGGCATCTGGGGCGCCATCACCGTCAACAAGCGGATTCTTTTCGTCCAGACGGTGCCGGCTGTGGCGGCGTTGGTGCTGGGGTGGTTCGCCTGAAGGCGTTGGGCGTTGGGCGCTGAAGCGACGGCGGCAATGCTTGTCTGCCTCGCCGCTGCGCACTAGCTTGAAGGGAGTCAGGAGCGCGTCAGACGATGCGCTCTCGCCAACCAGGATCTCGCACATGCCGCCCGCAGACTGCCGAACGCTCCGAATGCTGGGCCGGGCGCTACTGCTGGCAACCCTGCTGTGGGGCCCTCCCGTCTCCGCTCAAGTGAGGAACGCCATGACGCTCACCTTGACCTCGCCGGCCTTTGCCGCTGGCGGCGAAATCCCCAGCCGCCTGACATGTGAAGGCGCGGATACATCGCCGCCGCTTGCGTGGACCGGCGCTCCGGCCGGCACACGCAGTCTGGCATTGATCATCGATGACCCCGACGCGCCCGACCCCGCCGCACCAAAGATGACGTGGGTCCACTGGGTGCTCTACAACATCCCGCCCGCCACCACTTCACTGGCGGAAGACGCGTCGCGCAAGGGACTGCCTCCCGGCACACGCCCCGGCAACAACGACTGGAAACGCACCGCATACGGCGGTCCCTGCCCGCCCGTCGGGCGCCATCGTTACTACCACAAGCTCTACGCGCTGAACGTGGAACTGCCCGAGCTTGGCGCACCTACCAAGGCCGAGCTGGAGCGGGCCATGCGTGGCCACGTGCTGGCTGAAGCCGAACTTGTCGGCACTTATCAGAAGCACAATCGCTGAGCCGATACGTCAGAAGGTGAGGCTGATTGGCTCTCAGGGCTTGGCAACCGCGCCCTTGTGGAACAACGCATACGGCACGCCACGCTCCGGGTGTGCCGTTGTCTCGTTGATGAAGCGTTCGACATCGGGCACGTCACGCAGGGCGGTCATGAACGGCGCCAGCGCATAACCCGGCGCCACGCAGCCCTGCACCAGCATCCACCGCTCCCATATCGTCACCCACAGCGTGGTGTTCTGCTTCCATCCGGGCACATGGATGGACATCCATTGCAGGCGCCGCTTTGCAGTCTCGGCAATCTCATCGTCATAGGCGAAGGAGTTGAACTGGCGGCAGCGGCCTTCCAGCCAACAATGGTTGCCGTGCTCGATTCGGTGGTGAGAATCACGCTTCCACTCGGCTTCGGTGATGCGCGGGCCGGCCGGCTCAGGGCAGTTGGCCACGCCCGACGAAATCTGGAAGAACGGGTCGTGACCCCGGTTCTGCAGATCGTCTTCAGCGTGGGTGGCCGGCGCAGCCAGCAGCAGCGCCAGGACAAGACAGCGTGCGGAAATCATCACGGTGGCCTCCTCGCCCGCATGGGGCGTCGGCTTGAGCAATGCTGCGAAGGATAGGCGCAAAGCGGCGGACCATCCAGGCGCCCCGGACGACTCCCCAACTTATCTGGACTGCACGTGTGCCGCGAGCATCGAGGCAAACACAGCATGCAGCTCGGTCTTGCCGAAACGCTGCTCGGATACGCCCTTCTCTACGTCGATCTGCCCAGCGTTGACCGCGTCGTACAGTTCGGTGATGAGCTGTACATGGTTCGGGCTCAGACCGGCGCGTTGCAGCATCGGCGCCCAAGCGGTGCGCGGCAGTGCATCGGCAACAATCTCGCGGCCTACGACGGCGCCAAACGCGCGTGCCACGTCGACCAGGCTCACGCGGCGCGGGCCTTCCACGCTGACGACGCGCAGCGTCTTGCCCGATGGCCCTTCGAGCAGCAGCTCGGCGGCCAGCGCGCCCACGTCTTGCGTGGCGACCGTCGCAAATGCGCGATCCAATGGTTGATGCAGGCTGGGCAGCCGCCCCGTCGCCAGCATGACGGGCAGCATCGCCGCCCAGTTCTGCGCGTGCTCTGCTGAACGCAGCAGCGTCAGATGGGTCGCCAGCGGCTTGAGCCGCTCCTCCAGCAGATGAAACAACCGCGTCAGGCCAGTGCCCCGGTCCAGTTCAGCGCCGTAGTCCGACAGGGCCAGGACAGCCGGGGGCGGGTTGGCGCGCAGCGCATCGGAGGCCACGTCGACCATGCGCTCCATGGTCGACGCTGGGTCCGCATCACGCACTGGCACCGGACACAGCATCTGCACGGCCGTGGCGCCCTTGATGGCCGATGCGACCGAGGCCGGATCTGTCAGGTCGGCAATCGCAATGTCGCAGCCGAGCTTGGCCAGCACCTCGCCTTGCCGGGCATGGCGCACCACCGCGCGCACGGGCCGACCCGCGTTGCGTAGCGCCCTGGCGGTGACGCCGCCGACTTTGCCCGACGCCCCAAAGATGACAAACATGTTCGCGCTCCTCTCAAGTGGGAGGCACGAGCTTAGGGCGGCCCTGCAAACCCGACTTGCAGGAACAGAGGAATCTGGCAGATTTGGAGGATTGCTACACGGCCAGCGTGTCCACCGAAGCGGCCGCAGCCTTGCCCGCGCGAACGACATCACGCGGGCCCACACCAAGCAGCCGCTGCATCCACTGCGTCATATGGCTCTGGTGCGCGAAGCCAACCTCGAGCGCGATCTGCGACGCGCTGCGCCTGCCATCGAGCAGCAGCGCCTTCGCGCGCTCCACGCGGCGCTGCACGACATAGCGATGCACCGGCACGCCCAGCGTTGCACGAAACAGCACGTTGAAATGCGGCACGCTCAAGCCGGCCTGCGCCGCCAGATCGGCCAGCGTCAGGCGCTGGTGCAGATGGGCTTCGATGTAGTCGATCAGGCGAGCAGCCACGCGGGGTGCCAGCATGCTAGTCCGGTGAGTGCCCCCTGCGGCCGCCTCCCGACTGCTGCTCAACAGACGGACGACCAACGCCGTGCACAGGCTTTCCGCATACAGCGCATCGGATGTGTCCTCCGCCTCCAGCTCGGCCCCCAGCGCCGCGGCAAGATGGCGCACGCGCGCATCGCGCCATTGCAGACGGGGCGTGATGTCTGCCGGTGCACGCACCTGTTCGCCGATGCTGCGCACAAACGTATCGGTGATGGCGATGCGCAGAATCCGGCAGTCGGCATCGTCCGTCCACATGCCAGGCAGGCCAGCCGGAATCACGTTCGCATCGCCGGGCGCCTGGATGCCCGAATAACGGCGGCCGTCGCATACGCAGTTCGCCCGCACAGGCGCGCCGACATGCACGGTGACGCGGTGTTGCGCCATGGCGGGCACCCGGTACGTGCCGGGGCGGATGCCGAGCAGTGTGGCGGCAAAGCCGGCCCAGCCGAGCCCCTCGCTGGAGCGCAGGCTGATGGGGGCGTCAAGCAGGACGGCGGGGATGGCGGCGTTCATGGCGGGCGCAGGTTGTCTTCGCTTCGACATTCTGCGCCAACGCCGTTGCATCGGCTGGCGATAACTCGCCAGCCACCGCATACCTCGGCCCGGTTGGGAAATCAGGCGCGCGCCGGATACTGCGCCAGCACCTTGTCGCGAATCGACGGTTTGATGTTCGCCAGCGACATGTTGCCGTTGTAGTGCGCCACCACGCGCGGGTTCATCACGCGAAACCACAGCGGCGGCACATAGGCAATCAGGATCATCGCGGCATAACCGGCGGGCAGTTGCGGCGAATGCTCGAAATGCCGCAGCGCCTGGAATGAGCGCGTCGGGTTGGCGTGGTGATCGGCATGCCGCTGCAGTTGATACAGGAACAGGTTCGTCACCACGTGGTTGCTGTTCCATGAATGCTGCGGCGTGCATCGCTCGTAGCGGCCGCTGGGCAATTGCTGGCGGCACAGGCCGTAGTGCTCCAGGTAGTTCACCACCTCCAGCAACGACGCACCGTAGATGGCCTGGATGATCAGGAACGGCACCGCCTTGAGCCCAACAAACGCGATGCACACACCCCACAGCACCACCGTCATCGCCCAGGCGTTGAGCACATCGTTGCGCCATGACCAGACCGAGTGGCCCTGCTGCTCCAGCCGACGCTTCTCCAATGCCCACGCCGATTTGACGCTGCCCACCACCGTGCGCGGCAGAAACTCCCAGAACGACTCGCCATAGCGCGCGCTTGCCGGATCGGCCGGCGTGGCCACGCGCACGTGGTGGCCGCGGTTGTGCTCCACAAAGAAGTGGCCGTAAGCCACGGGCGCGAGCGTGATCTTGGCCAGCCAGCGCTCGAAGCCGTCGGTCTTGTGACCCAGCTCGTGCGCGGTGTTGATCGAGATGCCCGTCACCACGCCCACCGAAAACGCGAACGCAAGGTAGTCGTACCAGGCAAGGTCATACGTGCGCAGCACCCACATCGCCACCGCAAAGCTCACGTAGAGCACGGTGGTGGCGAGGTAGACGATGCGACGGTAGTAACGCTGTTTTTCCAGCGTGGGGACGACGTCTTCGGGCGGGTTATCGCGATCGTCGCCGATCAGGAAATCGAGCAGCGGGATGATCGTGAACACGATGAACGGCCCCGCCCACCAGAGCGGATGCCAGCCCGTCGCCAGCGCCGAAACGGCCGCGATGATGGGTAGCGTGATAGTCAGCGCGCCGAGCATCCAGAGATAGCGCTTGCCGTCGGTCCATTCCACGGACGCGACCATGCCGGGTGTTGCCATTGTCTTCCTCCTGTTTTGCCCCGCCGGGTAGCTTGGCTTGTGTACGCACATGCGTGCGCCGCCGGGGTCGTGCCCGACGCTTGCGTTATAGGCGCAGCAGGAGGAGAGACCAACGCCAGAAACTAGGCGCAAAACTCCAAACAAAGCGGCCGCCGCGCGGCCCTCTGGAGGCGGGAAAAAAGCAGTCGATTGAAACAGGCGATTTAAAAACGGTCGTTCGATTTTGGTGCGGCGCACCTGAACGCAGACTCACAACAACCGTTTATGCCAGCCGCCGAAGGCACCGGCGCGCAATGCGGATCAGGCCAATGTGGGGAGGAACGCGTTGACCGCATCCAGCACAGCGGCCTCCTGCTCCCGATGCGGCACGTGTCCGCAACGCTGCACGAACTTGAGCGTGGCGGGCGCGCCGGCCAGCGTGACGATGCGCTCGGGTTGCGCAGTCGAGCCGTATTCATCTTCGGTACCGTGCAGCGCCAGCACGGGGCTGCGCACGGCAAGCAGCGCGTCGTCCAGGCACCACTGCGCAAACTCTGGTGACAACCACGTGTTGACCCACGCATCCAGCACCCATTGCGCCTTGCTGCCGTGGTACCGCTCGAGCCGGCCCATCTGGCCGGGCTCGGCAAACTGCGCCTGGGCAACGCGGATGCCCTCGCGCGTTTGCTCCTCCACGAACGACTGCGCCGACTCGGTGATCAACCCCGCGCAGCGGCCCGGATACGCCGCCGCAATCGACACGGCCATGCCGCCGCCGACGCTGTGGCCGAAGACGATGAAGCGGTCCACGCCAAGCTGCTCGGTTAGCGCGGCAAAGCCACCATACGCTTCATGCTGAATGAAGCCCGGATCGAGCGGGCCCGCAAAGGCGTCGGATTGGCCAAAGCCAAGCCGGTCGTAGGCGATGACCGCATGCCCGGTTGACTGCGCCAGGTGCTGCGGAAAATCGCGCCACAGCGCTACGCAGCCGAGCGAATCGTGCAGCAGCACGATGGGCGGTTTGGCGGCATCATCAAGCGGGCCGCCCCATTGCCGGGCATGGAGCCGGCCATCGGGTGTGGTGATCCATGCCTCGATCCCATCCACCGAAAGCGCAGAAAGCGACTCAGCCATCCCGGTCTTAGAACAGGCGGTCGAGCCAGCCGTGCGGGTCCGGTGCGCGGCCGTTCTGCAGATCGACCAATGCCGCCTTCAGCTTGGTCGTCAGCTCGCCTGCCTTGCCATCGCCGATGGTGAAGTTGTGCTTGTGGCCCTTGACCTTGCCGATGGGCGTGACAACCGCTGCGGTGCCGCAGGCAAAGGCTTCGCGCAGGCGGCCGCTTTGCGCGTCGGCCTGCCACTGGTCGATGGAGTACGGCTCTTCGCGCACGGTCAGGCCCATGCCGCGCGCCAGCGTGATCAGCGAATCGCGCGTAATGCCCGGCAGGATCGTGCCGTTGAGCGGCGGCGTCTGCAGCGAACCGTCATCGAAGACGAAGAACACGTTCATGCCGCCCAGCTCTTCAATCCACTTGCGCTCCACCGCGTCGAGGAAGACGACCTGGTCGCAGCCCTCGCGGGTGGCTTCAGCCTGGGCGACCAGGCTGGCAGCGTAGTTGCCGCCGCACTTGGCCTCGCCCGTGCCGCCGGGCGCAGCGCGCGTGTAGTTGTCCGACACCCAGATGGTGACGCCTGACGATGCGTCGCCCTTGAAGTACGCACCCACCGGGCAGGCAATCACGCAGAACAGGTACTCGGCCGACGGCTTCACGCCCAGCACCACTTCGGTGGCGATCATGAAAGGGCGCAGGTACAGCGACGAGCCCTGGCCCGACGGAATCCAGTCGCGATCGAGCTTGACCAGCTCGCGCACGGCCTGCAGGAAGAGATCTTCCGGCAGCGCGGGCATTGCCAGGCGCTTGGCCGAATTCTGAAACCGGCGCGCATTCGCCTCCGGACGGAACAGCGCACCGCCGCCATCCGGCAGGCGGTAGGCCTTCATGCCCTCGAAGATTTCCTGCGCGTAGTGCAGCACCAGCGTGGACGGATCGCACTGGATCGGGCCATGCGCGCCGATTTTGGCGTCGTGCCAGCCCTTGCCCTCGGTGTAGCGGATGGTGGCCATGTGATCCGTGAAGACGCGGCCGAAAGCGGGATTTTCCAGCAGGCGCGCGCGCTCTTCCGCCGGAACAGGGTCCGGGCGCTTCTCGATCGAAATGGCCGATTCGACAACGTTGTTCATACCGTCTCCAAGGGTGCAGGGGGGGCACAAAAATGCCCAAACCGCTATTTTGCGCCAACGGCGATGCAATTTGGTTGCGTATTCACGCACATACGGTATTGCAGGCGGCGGAAAAACAATGCGGTTGGACGAGCGCCCAGGGGCATCAACCGCCGTACCCCCTGGCCGAGACGCCGCCTGGCGCAGGGGGGAATACCGCACCGGAATAGCGCCGGCGCCTGGGCATTCGCGCGCCTGCCGGAACGGGCGCCAGAACGCTTGATGGGCAGGCATCCCCCCTGCGGGACTTGAAACCCTATGGTACGGTTGACGGAATGAATGTCATGACCCGCCATCCCCTGCTGGTGCACGGCGGCACACCGGTGCCGCCAGGGAGCGTTGCGCACCATGAGTGATGCGAAACGCGATTCCCGTCGCCAGATCCACGCCGAGAAAGTTGCCGCCAGCCGAGCATTGCGCCTGAGCGTACCGGCAGAGGCGCGGCCCGCGCCGGTGAGCCGAAAAGACTGGCTCCGGCAACGAAAGGAGCAATTGCAGGCCGCCCGCATTGCCGCCCGGCAGCGACGCGATCAACTCAAGGCAGAGATCCTCTCGGCAGCACAGGAAGTTGCCCGCGAAGAGCGGGTGGCCGCACGGCTGGAAGCCGAACGCGTCAAGGCGGAAACGAAATCCGCCAGCGTGCATGCCAAGGAAGACGCACGCGCTGCGGCCAAGTTCGAGCGCAGCAAGCCAGGCCGGTCAACGTCAAAGCGCAAGACGCTCGGGACTGGAAAGCGCAAATTGGTCTCTTACGCCGATCTTCTGCGCATGCGCGGATGAGGCCCCGCCCAAGCAGCGCCTGCAATCGTTAGCGCGCCTGAACAGCCTTGGCGTCTACGTTCTTGGCACGGAGCGGCGCGGGCTTGGCATCGAGCCTGCGAAAAATCCACGCAGAAAACACGGTCACGACGCCCATGGTGAAGAACGCCAGCCGATAAGCCGGCGCGGCCACACCAAGCTTGACCGAGAAAAGGCTGACAAGCCCGCCCCCGATCGATACGCCCAGGCCGATTGCGAGCATCTGCACCATCGAGAACAAGCTGTTGCCGCTGCCGGCATCCTGATGCGACAAGCCTTTGAGCGTGATGCTGTTCATGGCTGCAAACTGCATCGAGTTCGCCCATCCAAACACCGACAGTTGCACGATCGACAGCGCCAGCGGCCAGCCCGGCGCCATGGCCGCAAACGAGGCAATCGAGACGCCAACGACCCAGGTGTTGACCTGCAGGAACACGTCATATCCGAAGCGGTTCACGAGCGGGACGACCCAACGCTTGGCGAGCATGCCGGCAATGGCAATCGGCAATAGCAGCAACCCCGAATGAAAAGGCGAATAGCCAAGCTGCAACTGGAACAGCAGCGGCAACAGGAATGGCACAGCGCCCGAACCGATGCGGCAAAACAGGTTGCCGACGAGCCCAATGCTGAAGTTCGGTTCGCGAAACAGCGCAAGCTGGAACAGCGGCGCCACACGCCGCCTTGCGTGCGGAATGTAGAGCAGCGCGCTGACCACGCTCACAGCAATCAGCACGGCGCTCCAGGGGCTCTGCGCGCCGTTTTCGAGCGCCAGCGAGAAGGCCACCATGCACAACGACAGCAGCCCGCAGCCAAGCCAATCGAATGGCGCCACGGCGCGCACGGCGTCTTGAGGAAGATAGCGCCGGACCGCAAACAGCCCAACGAAACCCACCGGTACGTTGATCAGGAAAATCCAGTGCCACGAGACATCCTGCACGAGCCAGCCGCCAAGCGCCGGCCCCAGGAGCGGGCCAACCTGCCCCGCCACCGACACGAAGGCCAAGGCGGCGATGTACTGCTCGCCCGGAATATTGCGCAGCACCGCGAGACGGCCAATCGGCAACAGCATCGATCCGCCAATCCCTTGCAGCACGCGCGCGATCACCAACTGCGGCAGCGTGTGCGCCATCGCGCAGAACACTGAACCCAGAACGAAGATCAGGATCGCGCTGAAATAAACGCGCCGCGTACCAAACTTGTCGGCCAGCCATCCTGATGCCGGCGTCAACATCGCCATGGTGAGCGTGTAGGCCACCACCACCGTTTTCAGGTCGAGCGGCTTTTCACCGAGGCTGCGCGCCATCGATGGCAGCGCGGTATTGACGATCGTCGTGTCCAGCGCCTGCATGAAGAAGCCGGCAAAGACAATCCACAGCATGGCCTTTTGAGAGGTGTTCTGCGGGGCGGCGGGAGTTGAAGCGGTCTGCATGTGAATCCTGGAATGCTGCCCGGAAAGCGCCGGACATCACCCGCAATGCTACCGACGGACAGCCAATCGGGAACCCCTCTAGAGACGTTGACTGTTATCGGAAACTCCGATGACAATACCCACATGCTCAATCCTGTCTGGATTCAAACCTTCGCCACCGTGGCCGCTGCCCATAGCTTTACGGAGGCCGGGCGCCAGCTTGACCTCTCGCAATCGTCCGTCAGCGATCACATCCGCCGGCTGGAGCAAAGCGTGAACCGGCGGTTATTGGTGCGCGACACCCATTCGGTGTCGCTCACGCCCGACGGCGAAGCGCTACTCGTTCACGCGAAGTTGATCCTCGAATCCCTGGCGCGCGCCGAGTTGCAGTTCAGTGCGCCCCGGCTGCAGGGCCGTGTCCGGCTGGGCTCATCGGAAGACCTGGCGCAGGGGCCGCTGCCCAATCTGCTGGCCGCATTTCGGGCCACGCATCCGGATGTCGAGCTTGAGATCACGATGGGGATGACGAGCAAGCTGTACGAAGGCATCGAAGACGGCTCGCTGGATCTCATTGTCGGCAAGCGCCGCGAAGGCGGCCGACGCGGTGTCCCACTATTCCGAGGTCAGCTCGAATGGCTGGCGCGGCCCGGTACCGTGGTCGATGTGAGTCAGCCGCTGCCGCTCATCCTCGTCAACGAGCCGAGCGTGACGCGCTCGATCGTGCTGGACACCCTGGCTGCAACGGGCTGGCTGTGGCGCGTGGTCTGCACCAGCAGCAGTCATTCCGGGTGTATTGCGGCGGCGCGCGGCGGGCTGGGGATTACCGTGCGCGCGCAGAACCTCGCGGGCGGCGGGCTGGTACCGCCCGTCAATGGCGATGTCTTGCCGCCGCTGCCGGCCATCGAATTCATCACGTTGTCTGCGCGACGGCTGAGCAAGCCTGCGGAGACGCTCTTGCAGCTCATCCGCAAGAGCGACCTGCGCGCCGGGCGGACGGACTGAACAACGTTCACCGTTACGAGAACACCGTCTCGTCGACTTGCCCGGCAGGCTGCGCGACTTCAAGCCGATTGCCGCCCAGCGATTTGGCACGATAGAGCGCCTTGTCTGCCGCAGCCAGGCCTTCCGCCAGCGAGGGCAGGTCGGCGTCGAACTGGGCCATCCCAATGCTGACTGTCGCCAGAATGCCGGCGCTGTCGCTGCGGCGTTGGACCGCCTCTGCAAAGCACTTGGCCACGGCCTCACCCCGCGTTCTGGCATGGCGGGCGTCATCGCCCGACAGCAGCGCGGCGAATTCTTCGCCGCCAATGCGCGCAAGCATCACGTCGGGGCCGAGCACACCCTGCGCGATTTCCGCAAACACCTTGAGAACGGTGTCGCCGGCCTGGTGCCCGTAGCGGTCGTTGATGGCCTTGAACCGGTCAAGATCGAACACGAGCATGGCGACGGGCCGGTTGCTGCCAATGCGTTCGATCAGGCGTTCGCCCCGTTCGAAGAACCAGCGGCGATTGCCAAGGCGGGTCAGGTAGTCCGTCTGCGATTCGCTCAGAAGCTGGCCGTGGGCCTCGTCCCGAATCAGCTTCAGCAACGTCATCGGCAACACCATCGCGTACAAGACGCCCTCGATCATCGTCAACTTGCTGGCCAACGGCTGCATGGCCGGCCCGAATGCCGACACCAGCCCTGGCAGCGCGATCCCGCGGGCAAGGTAGAGCGCGGCATGCAGCGTCGTCACAACCACCACGAGTTGTCGCGGGCGCAGCGGCTTCATGGCATCGCTACGCCACATTTCGCGAGCCGTCATCGCGCTGACCAACGCAATCGGAATCGCGCTGACGTAGTTCCACAGGATGCCTTGCCACTGCGCGCCCCAGATCGCCCAAACCAAGGCCATGCCGATGAGCACGCCGGCTGCGGCGCCGCGATACTGCCGCCCGTTCAGCGCCGCCACGCCCGACAGCACGAGCAGATAGCCGCACAGCATGATGAGGTTGCAGAGTGCAGCGCCCGTCGCGCCCGGCACTACATGGCGGAACAGCACGGCCGTGCAGCCGAGCGCGAGCGTCGCAAACCCGGCCGCCAGCAGGCGCAACGCCTTGCTGCGGCGAGGATTGGTCCGATGCTCCCAGAACAGCATTCCAGCGCTGGCGAGCAGGATTCCGACGGCAAGGAGATAAAGGGTAAGAAGATCGACGTACATCCGGATATCAAAACAGGGCGCCGAGCATGGCGGCGCGCGCTCCGGATTTTACGTGGGAAAGCCGCTGCGGATGGGCCGGCCTGCCCCCTCTCTACGGGGGTGATGCGCTGTCATGCACAGGGATAAGTACCCGAAATGGGCCGAATCCCTGGGCAAACGCTTTTGACTGTGGCCTGCCGGACTTCGTGCGCTGTGAAGCGCCCCTCGCTTCAGGCGCATTCAAGGTACCGTTCAGGCCGCCTTGGCCTGTTGCGCGGTATCGAGCTGATCGCCCCCCAGACTGTCGACCAGGTCGGTCAGCATCCGCGCCAACTCGCCCGTCATGAGTGTGACATCGGAGTCAAAGCGTTCGTCGTCGTTCTGTGCGGTGGGGTCTTCGGCTTCCTTGATTACGTCGAGCGGCGTCACGCGCTTGATCAGGAGTGACGGCGTGAGCACGAAGGAAACCCGGTCGTCCCACGTCATGGCGAGGCGCATGCACTGTTTGCCGGCTTCGATGTGACGACGCATGTCTTCGGCTTCGAGCGCGTGGCCAACGTATCGGACGGTGGCACCGCCCTCACCCGTCGAGCGCAACTCGGCGTCCTGGTCGACGGTGAAGCCGCCGGGCGCCTCGCCAGACAGCAGCCACTCCGTCATGGCGGCCACCGGCGAATGTGCCACGTGCACATTGGTGAGCGGCAACTGGTCGATCGACTTCACGAGCAGGCCGCGCACGTCGTCGGCCACCGCCTGCGAAGCCGCATCGATCACCAGCCAGCCGTTTGCCGTATCGATCCACACCCGCGTATCGCGCCGAATGCTGAAGGCGCGCGGCAGCAGTTCATCGGTCACCTGTTCCTTGAGTTCGCGCAGTTGCTTTCGGCCGGGCTTGAAACCCTGCTGCTCTTCCAGCTCGAGCGCCCGAGCCTTGGTCACCTGGTTGATGACGGACGCCGGCAGTAGCTTCTTTTCTGCGCGAAAGGTCAGCAGCATCTGCCCGTTGTTTGAATACACGAGCGCGCCATACTCGCGTGGCGACGCCCAGCCGGAGGTCTGTTTCTCTACACTGTTGCCCGGTTGGAACGCGTGGGGTGCCAGCCACTTTTCAAGCTGTTCAGGGGTAACGGCCCAAGGCGCCGGCAGGCGATGAAGCTGAAGGTTTTTGAACCACATGGGAGTACGGGCAAAGTCCGCGATTCTAAAGGATGGCGCGCCCCTCCTCCCATAGGCTGATGCCCGACCCGGCGTGGGCGACGCGCTCGGCTGGCGCCGGTACTAATATGCAGGTCCTGACGCCGGCATCCGTTGATGACCGATCGGGCGTCCAATTGACGCTGGAGACAAACGATGACACGCGTTCGCGTTGCGGGCTTCACCATCTCGATTGACGGATACGGCGCAGGTCCGGATCAGGACATCGACAATCCGCTCGGCATTGGCGGGATGGACCTACACCAGTGGCTTGTCACGACGCGCACGTTCCAGCGAAACCTGTTCGGCAAGGACGGCGGCACCACTGGCGTTGACGATGACTTTGCCGCCCGTAGTTTCCGGAACGTCGGGGCGTGGATTCTCGGGCGCAACATGTTCGGCCCCATTCGCGGGGATTGGCCCGACGACCACTGGAAAGGATGGTGGGGCGACAACCCGCCGTATCACGTTCCCGTTTTCGTGTTGACCCACTACGCGCGTGCGCCCATCGAGATGGAGGGCGGCACGACGTTCCACTTCGTCACAGGCGGCTTTCGAGAAGCGCTCGACCGTGCGCGCGAGGCCGCCGGCGGGAAAGATGTACGAATCGGCGGTGGCGCGAGCACCATTCGGCAGTTCCTGCGTGAGGGCTTGATCGATGAACTGCACATTGCGATCTCGCCAATTCTGCTTGGCCGTGGGGAACCCCTGTTCGAAGGCATCGACTTGCGAGCGCTGGGCTACACGTGCGTTGAATCCGTAGCGTCGGAAAAGGCGACGCACGTTGTCTTGCAGCGCTCATCGCATACGCGCATTTAAACGAACGAGGACAGGACGAACGATGACTGAGCACGATACGAAGCTGCACGGCAGCTGGCGGCTGGTGTCTTTCGAGACCGAGCTTCAGGAGACAAAGGAGCGCACGCAACCCTGGGGCGCCGACCCCCGGGGTTCACTGATCTTCGGCGCTGACGGACGCATGATGGTGCTCCTCACGGCGAAGGTGCGCGAGCCGGGAAACACAGACGAGAAGCTGGCGGCGCTGTTCCGCACGATCGTGGCTTACACCGGGCGGTATCGGGTCGAGGACGATCGGTTCATCACGAAGGTCGACGCGTGCTGGAATGAAGCCTGGAACGGTACGGAGCAGGAACGGTTCTATACGCTGGATGGAGACAGGCTGGAGGTACACACCGCCTGGATGCCGAATCCGCTGGTGTCTGAAAATGCAATGGGCAGAGGTGTGCTCGGATTCAGGCGCGAATAACGTCGCCGACCAACGCGATGGCGAATCCAACACTTTCCTTCATCAACCAGGAAGCCTGGGAAGCCTGGCTGGAAACCCACGGCGAGGCTGCGGCCGGCGTCTGGCTCCGCATCGCAAAGCGGTCGGCTGAGCAATCCACCGTGTCTTATGCAGAGGCCGTTGAAAGCGCTCTTTGCTACGGATGGATCGACGGGCAAAAACAGGCGGAAGACGAGCACCACTGGCTGCAGCGGTTCACGCCCAGAACAGCCAAAAGCATCTGGTCAAAGATCAACACCGCCAAGGCCGAAGCGTTGATCAGCGCCGGGAGGATGCGCCCGCCAGGGCTTCGCGCAGTCGATCTGGCCAAGCAAGACGGGCGTTGGGAGGCAGCCTACTCGTCTGCAAGTACATCAACCGTGCCCGATGACCTGCAGCAGGCCCTGGACGCCAACCCGAAAGCCAAGCAGTTCTTTGCCACCCTGAATGGCCAGAACCGGTACGCGATTCTGTTCAGGATCCAGAACGTGAAGAAGGTTGAGACGCGCGCAAAGAAGATCGCTCAATTCATTGACATGCTGAACAAGGGCGAGACGCTTCATCCTTAGCAGTGTCGGACTGATACAGCCGTGGGCCAGTGCATTCCCTGCCCAAGCTGAGCATGTTGAGCGCGCCCATTACTGAGTCGGGCCCGCCGCATACGCATCACAGCCCATGCCGCGCCCGGTATGCAGCTTCCGCGCCCGCATGGTCCGGGGTTTCGTTGAAGTAATTCGCGCGCTCATCTTCCTCTTGGTGGATCGACTGCAACTCGCTGGCGGTCAATTGGCGAGGCGTCGGGCGCGCCGCACGCCTGAGCCCAACGGCGGCAGGCGCCGGCTGGCGGGCCTCATGGTCTGCGTAGGCCTGCTGATAGTTCGGCATTTCATTGTGATAGCGGGCACGCTCGTCTTCAGCGTGCGCAATCTGGGCGCGCTGCACATGGTCGAGCGTGGGCGGGGCGGCGCGTTGGACGCGCGGTGGTGCGGACTGTGCGCGGCGTTCCGGCGCTGGATTGTGGCGCGCGAGATAGCTGGCGTAGTTCGCACGGGCGCCGCTGTAGTCCGCATGCGCGTAGCCGTGATAAGCGGCCTCGTCCTCCGCTTCCCGCTCAAAGTCGGCCAGCGTCAGCGTCGGGGCGGTGTTCTGACGTGCGGGCGTGGCAGGTGCGCTTGCCGGACGCCGCCGCTGGCTTGCAAACGCCTCCAGGTCCTTGAAGCTCAGCTTGGTCGGTGTGGCAGGCGGGCGGTGCGGTGCTGCCGCAGGCATCCGTGGCGTGGATACGCGCGGTGCCGGCGAAGCACTTCCCCTCGGGGGAGCCGCGTGCACGGTTGCCGGTTTGAGCGAGGCAACGAAGTGATCCAGGTTCAGATTGCGCGTATGGCTGTCCTTGATACTCAGGATGACCTGCATCTGCTGCAGCAGCTTGACGGATTGCGCGGGGGGCAAACCGGCAACGTGTCGATCCAGCGTTTCCATGGCCTCGATCGGTTTGCGCCACGCCTGCTTGCCATGCTCGGTCGGCAGATGCTCGATCTGGCTCAACACCCGCGCGCGATGATGCTGGACCGACGTATTGCCACCAGACACGCCATGACCTGGCGTACGCACCGATCTGGGTGGCCCCGCAACTTCGCGCCGCACGGGGGCGTTGGCCATGGGGGGGTGCTGGACGGATGGCCGCACCTGCACAGCCGGTCGGGCAACCTGTGGTTTGGCCGGTGGCTCCGCGGGCCGATTGATATGCAGCATCCTCTGCAGCGCGCGCCCCGCACGACGCGGGCTCGCGGCTAGCGACGCCAAGACCCCCTGCCGAGACCGAACCTGTTTGCCATTGGGCTGCTGCTGCGGCGCTACGTTTTCCTTGTTCGCCAAGGTACTGTGATGTGGCAGCGTGGTGGATGCCGAGCCAATGCGATGGTTGCCCATGGACTTCATTCCCAAGATTCGGAAGGAGAAAGACGACGATCCGGTGCCCTGCGCAACCGCCTAGCGTCAACGACCATGTTAGAGCGGCACCCGCCGCGTGCTGCCGCCGCCACGAAACGCCAGTGCATCCAGCGAAGTTGCTGGGCCATGCAGGAAGCGGAACCGCTCTTCCCTCCTCAAGCGACCACGCATCGCCCCCTCCAAAAAGACTAATCACCGGTTGGCCCTGTGCAACTACCTGCCCAGGCAACGTGCGCCACTGCGGCAATTCGCCCTCGTGCTGGACTGAGATCGCGCCGGTCCATGACGCTCGCGTTGGCTGCGCCAATTCTCAAAATTGCTCACATAGAGAGGATTACCCCCACTTGGTCGCTACAGCATCAAGTTTCCCTGCCGTTGCAAGTTTCGAGCAGCGCCATCGGGGCCTGCCATCAACAAACGGCGCGGTTAAAAGGCCGAACGGGGAAATCACAATGAGCATCAACAATTTGACGGTGCGCGCCAAGCTCACCGTGGCGTTTGGCTTTCTGGCGGGGCTGGTGTTGCTGGTTTCCGCGCTGGCAGTGCAGGCGCTGAGCGAGTCGAACGCGCGTTTTTCAAAGTACGTGAACGGCGTCAACGCCCGGGCCGTGCTGTCGGAACGTGTGCGCACGGCTGTGGACCGCCGCGCCATTGCGGCACGTAACCTCGTACTCGTCACGAAGCAGTCAGACATCGATCTGGAAAAGGCCGCCGTTACGCAGGCGCATGAAGACGTGCAGAGCCGCCTGGGCAAACTCAAGGAGTTGACCGCGCAAGCCGGAGACACCGATGACCGTGCACGGGCCCTGGTTGCTGACATCGACAGCATTGAGGTCAAGTACGGCCCCGTGGCGCTTGCCATCGTCAACGCGGCGCTGACTGGCAAGCATGAAGAATCCATCACGATGATGAACGAGCAGTGCCGCCCGCTGCTGGCCGCCCTTATCAAGGCAACCAATGCCTACAGTGAACACGCCCGCGAGCGCGCACACGAGATGGAGCAGCAGTCTGCCGAGCGCTACGCCTTCCAGCGCACGCTGCTCATCGGCATCTGCCTTGCCACCGTGCTGGGTGCCTTGGCTGCCGGCATTCTCATCACCCGTGGCCTAACCCGCGCACTGGGCGCCGAACCCGATGCCCTGAGCGACATCACGCGCCGCGTAGCCTCCGGAGACCTGGGCCCCGTGCCAGGCGGCACAACCGCACCGCGCGGCAGCATTCTCGCCTCCATGTCAGAGATGCAGGCCAGCCTTGTCAAACTGATCGACCAGGTTCGGCAAGCCGCGCACGGCATTGCCAGCGATGTGGGCCAGATTGCCAGCGGCAATCAAGACCTCTCGTCGCGCACTGAACAGCAGGCTTCGTCTTTGCAGGAGACCGCTTCCAGCATGGAAGAGCTGACCTCCACCGTGAAGCAGAACGCCGACAACGCCCAGCAAGCCAGCGTGCTCGCATCGGACGCCTCGGAGATTGCCCAGCGCGGCAGTGCCGTGGTCGGCAACGTCGTCGACACCATGAGCGACATCCGCAGCAGCTCGACCAAGGTGGTCGACATCATTGGCCTGATTGAAGGCATTGCGTTCCAGACCAACATCCTCGCGCTCAACGCCGCAGTGGAAGCCGCCCGCGCCGGCGAGCAAGGCCGCGGCTTTGCCGTGGTGGCCAGTGAAGTGCGCAGCCTCGCGCAGCGTTCGTCCAGCGCCGCCAAGGAGATCAAGGAACTCATCAGCACCTCGGTGCAGAAGATCCAGGACGGCTCCACGCTGGTGGAAACCGCCGGCAAGACCATGACCGAAGTCACCCAGGCCGTGGCCCGCGTGACCGACATCATGGGCGAGATTGCCGCCGCCTCTGTCGAGCAGAGCCGCGGCATCGAGCAGATCAACCTGGCGATCACGCAGATGGACGAAGTGACCCAGCAGAACGCCGCGCTGGTCGAACAGGCAGCGGCTGCATCCACATCCTTGGAAGGCCAGGGGCAGCAACTGAGTCATGCGGTGGCGTTCTTCCGGTTGCACGGAGCGAGTTCGGCGGCTTGATGCGGCAGACGAGCCAGAAGCGTAGCCACCCCGATCGCCTCGCACACTGAGAGCGCCGGGGACGGGAATCGTGCGCGTCTGAATTTACAGGCCAGCGAAGTGGATTCTGCCCGCGGCCAGGCGCGGGCTTCGCCCCTCGGTCGCTCGTCGGCCATCAGGTATCACTTGTTCGCTCACTCACTCCGACACAGAAACACCGGCTTTACACGAACGGCAGATCTTCTCTGCGGGAACTATCCTTGTTTTCGAGCCGGCTGGCGTGGAATTCGCCTGTCCGGCAACGATATTTCCGACGATTCGCCCAACGGGATACAAGGAGCGCCAGCCATGTCGGATCAGCAAGAAAGCGCGCTTCGCACGCAGATACTTGGAAACTGGCGCATGCAGTCCTGGACGCGTCGGATAGTGGATACGGGCGAGCGAACGGATGCGCTCGGCCCGCATCCGTTTGGCTACATCAACTACTCCGCGGACGGGCGCGTGATGGTCTTCGTGCTCAGGAGTGGGCGCCTGCGACCCACTTCAAGTCCGCCGAACAATGCGGAAAAGGTCGCGCTCTTCGATTCCATGTTTGCGTACGTCGGAACCTATATCGTGGAATCCGATCGGGTCATTCATACCATCGACGGTAGTTGGAACGAGCTTTGGACGGGCACGCAACAGGTGCGCTTTATTTCACTTGAAGGTGCTAGGCTGGTCTACGGCACGCCGGAAACTGTCGATCCGCTGGATGGCAAGCTCTGCACATACGAGGTCACTTTTTCCCGCGCCTGAGAATGCGCCCGCAAACCACCAGTGGAGCTTTTTTGGGTCTGATCGCCGGGCGAGAGCACGGGCGCCCACGTATTCCGGCCCTCCGTCGCACGACGTCGGTCCGGTCCGTGTCAGCGATTGGAAAGCGCCGTTTCCGCCCAGCGTCGCTGTAAGGCCGCCGTGGCAGGGTCATGGGCTTCGAGTTTGACTCGCAGCGATGAGATGAGTCCGTCGTGAAACTCGAACACGTAGCCACCGACAAGTCGTACGACGCCTCCGTGCCGCTCCTCCTGGAGGATCGTCTCCCCATGCGTGCGCAGCGACTGTCCGTCGAACCGCTGGTCCCGCAAGGGCAAGGGCGTCTGCCCGGCGCTCAGGGACCTGATGTAGCGGTCTCGAATCGCAGCCCTTCCGATGCAGGGCACCGCTGGCGGGCAATCGGGGCCCGCGATCACGACAGCATCGTCAGTGAACTGTTCGGACGCCAGATCGGCGCGGCCCATGCTGACCCAGTGAATGAAATCGTAGTAGGCGCGCACGGGAGAGACATCGTCCGCCACGCAAGGCAGGGCTACCTGCAGAGTTGCGAATCCGAGTGCCGCAGAAATAATCGCTGTCGGTCTGCAGGCGACCCGCAAGAATGGCTTCAAGACAGTCATGAGTCCCTCCTGCTAATCGGTGTCCGAGCTGCTCACGAATTCTTGATATGGCGCACCGGTCGTGGAGCTGGTGTCCGGCCGCGGCGCCGCATCAAACCCATGCCAAAAGGTGAACGAGGCCACCGGGTTACGGGGCATGTGGACTTGGTTGACGGCTGCCTCGCGATCCGGATATCCCAGTGACATGCCGCATACCAGCGCTTCGCCGGCAGCGAATCCGAGGTGCCGCGCAATCAGCCTTTCGTAGCGCAGAAAGGCCACCTGGGGACACGTGGCGAGACCGCGGGCATGAGCCGCGAGCATCAGCGTCTGCAGGAACAGCCCGATGTCGAGCCAGCTATGACGCGTCAAGCGCGCGTCGATCGAAAACATCAGGCCGACGGGTGCATCGAAGAACGTAAAGTTGCGCGCAGTCTGGCGCGCACGGGCGGCAGTGTCATCAGGGGCGATGGACAGCGAGGCGTAGTAGCGGCGACCGAACTCCGCCTGACGCGCCGTGCATTCCGACGGCGGCGTGCTGGGAAACGGCGTGAACGGCGGCTCAGTGTTCTCGGCATGTAAGGCAAGGATCGCATCGACCAATGCCTGGCGCGCTTCGCCGCAGAGAACGTGCACCCTCCAAGGTTGTGTGTTGAAGGTGCTGGGTGAGCGCGTAGCGACATCAAGGATGTCGGCCACAAGCTCACGCGCGACGGGATGCGGCAAGAACGCCCGGATGGTGCGGCGGCAACGAACGACGTTGTCGAATGCCGCGGCCACGTCGGCCTGTCGGGGCATGGGCGCGTGCCGCGCCTTGTCGGCGCGAAGGGGTAAGGACGATACTGGAGCTTTCATGGCTGGGCCCTTGGATCGGCGGCGAGATCATGGCGACCTCGACGCGATGTTGTGCGATAGCCGACAGCAGGTCCTTGGTTCAGGTCCTGAATTCTCTGGAGTTCTCATCGCATGGCCCAGGAAGAATTCGTTCTCGGCGTCTTCCGCCTCGATCCGACCCGGCGCCTGCTGCGTCGCGACAATCAGGCGATCGAGCTCAAGCCCAAGGCGTTCGACATTCTTTGTGTGCTGGCGGGGGCGCGCGGCGCGGTCGTCACGAAGGACGAACTGATGTCACAGGTCTGGCCCGGACTCGTCGTCGAGGACAACAACATCCAGGTCCACGTGTCGGCACTGCGCAAGGTTCTTGCGAAGGACGAGAGCGGTACCGTCCACCTGATGACCGTTCCGGGCCAGGGGTACCGCCTGCTCGGCGTCGGGTCCGATCGGGCGGCCGTGCCGCCTGGGCTCGATTCCACAGCACGCCACGGCCCGACATTGGCGGTGCTGCCCTTCGCTTATCTTGGCGACAACCCTGCGCAGGAGTACTTCGCTGAAGGCGTGGTCGACGACATCATCACAGGGCTGTCACGCGTCAAGTGGCTCGCTGTAGTCGCGCGACACTCGAGCTTCGTGTTCCGCGGATCCGGGGTCGACCTCGAGCGCGCCGCGCGCGAACTCCATGCCGACTATCTCCTGCATGGCAGCTTCCGCCACTGTGGCGATCGGATCCGCATCTCGGCGCACCTGACCGAGACAGTGCGTAGCACGCAGGTCTGGGCCGAGCGTCACGAATGTAGGATCGATAATGTGTTCGATTTGCAGGACGAAATCGCGTACCGCGTGCTCGGCGCGATCGAACCCGGTTTGCGTCGCTCCGAGATCGAGCGCATCCGCCGCAAGCGCCCCGAGGATCTGGATGCTTATGACCTCGTATTGCGCGCGCTGCCCCACATCTACAAGTTGATGCCTGCGGCCTGCGCACCGGCTATCCCGTTGCTGCAACGCGCGCTCGCGCTTGAGCCCGACTACGCGCTCGCCCAGGCGACACTGGCATGGTGCCATCACGTCCGCTTCAGTCGGGGCGGGCTTGAAGCGGCCGAGCGCGAGGCGTCGATCCAGTATGCGCGCGCCGCGGTCGCCCTCGGGGGCGATGACGCGCTGGCGCTCGCGATCGGCGCGTTCGTGCTCTGGTTCGATGCTCACGACATCGCGGCCGCGTTCGACATATTCGACCGCGCGCTGGCGCTCAGTCCGTCCAACGTGGTCGCATTGGCCACAAGTGCGGTCGCGCTTGCCTGGTCGGGGCGCGCAGTATTGGCCGTCGAGCGGGCGCGGCGGGCCCTGCAGCTCAGCCCGTTCGATGCTTTGCGCTATCTGGCGTACCAGGCACTCTCCGGTGCGAACTTCCAATTGCGCAACTATGAGCAGGCCCAAGTTGACGCTCGCCGGGCGGTCGAATCGAACCCAAGCTTCAGCGTGCCATATGCCTATCTGTGCGCTGCACAGGTTCGGCTAGGAACGCTCGATGACGCCCGAGACACGGCCCGTCGCATGCTGGGCATTGATCCGGGATTCCGCATCTCCCGCTTTCGTGTAACAGTGGGCGTCAACGAAGCGGTGTTCGATGACTTCGCGCAGGCCTGGCGTGAAGCCGGAATTCCCGACTGAGGGAAGTCGTCCCAGGCTTGACGAAATGCCTGCGGGCAGGCCCTGGCCCGAGGAAGCTGTCCTGCCTGCGCCAACCGCAAGGGCACTTCCGCGCGGTAGCCGAAGAAGCCCCCGGGCGCTACGATCCATGCTCGCCATCCGTTTCTTCGCTGCCGAAGGCTTCTTCAATGCCACGTCACCATCACCACGTCTACGTCGTCGAGCTGTCGCGGCAAGTGCTGGGCGAAGCGCGCTTCGTGAAAGCCAATCCCGATTACCTCGGCGACAAGCCATGCGTCTATGTCGGCATGACAGGACAGTCGCCGGACGTGCGTTTTGATAAGCACAAGGCGGGGCTGAAATCGAACCGGTTTGTGCGCGAGTACGGCCTGCGTCTGATGCCCGAGCTGTACGAATGTTTCAATCCGATGCCTTACGAGGCGGCGCGGGAGATGGAAGTTGAGCTGGCGATCGGATTGCGTGAGGAAGGGTATGCCGTGTGGCAGGCGTGAACCGGTGATGGACGCGGCAGCGGTACGCGTGGGAGAGTTCGGGCGATAAGATAGCTTCCGTGCTTCATCAGCCGCCGATCAACCTCTGCCACGCAAAAGATGCGTATTCCTCCAATGAAGGCGATCATCGCGTTCGAGTCCGTCGCGCGGACCAAGAGCGTGAATCGTGCCTCCGAAGAGTTGGGGCTGACGGCCTCTGCCGTCAGCCATCAGATCAGCAACCTGGAAGCGGCGATCGGGCAGCCGCTCTTTTTCCGGCAAGGCCGCGGTCTGGTCCTGACGCCCGTTGGTGAGCAATACCTGCGCGACGTGACAGGGGCGCTGGCCGAGCTCAACCGCGCCACCGAACGTGCCTCCAGCCGTACCGACGTCGAGATCCTTCGCGTGCACTCCAGCCCCAGCTTTGGCCTGATGTGGCTGTTGCCCCGGCTCGCCGCATTCCAGGAGGATCACAGCGACATTCGGTTGAACGTGTCGTGTTCGTATGAAGACGTGTCGTTCACCAGCGGCTTCTACGACCTCGACATCCGCTACGGCCACGCGCATTGGCGCGACGTGCAGATCAGGACCTTGCGCACCGAGCACATCGCTCCCCTGGCTTCACCGGCATACCTTGAGCGGCACCCCGTGCAGTCGCCGCAAGACTTACTCGCGCATCGGCTCATTCGGTCGGAGACGCCGATCGTGCAGTGGCAGCAGTGGTTTGCACGCGTTGGCGTCGAGCACATGCACGTGTCGTTCGACTTCGCCTTCGACCGTTCGTACATGTCGCTCGAGACTGCGGCGCTCGGCCTGGGCGTCGCACTGGAGAGCACGTTGCTCGCATCTGTCCTGATCGACCACGGCCGGCTCGTGCCGGTATTTGGCAAGGACCACGCGCTGGAGGTGGCGGGCCACCATATCGTGTTCCCGCCCCAGAATGCCGAACTGCCGCGCGTGGCGCGCTTTCTCGCCTGGGTCGACCGGCAGCTCAAAGCCGCGCCCGCCTAACGTGCAGGGGCGGCATGGTGCGCCGCACCAGTGGCGTGCCCAGCGTCATCTGAAAATTTCTCAGCCATAGTTGAATCCAACTGCGTTGATCGAATCGTCTGCTGGAACAACACTGCAGCCAACAAGATTCCAACAGCCAGGAGACAACGATGTTGCTTGAGAACAGGGTCGTGATCGTGACCGGTGCCGCCTCGCCGCGCGGTATTGGGCGAGCCACCGCAAAGGCACTTGCCGCACAAGGCGCGCATGTGGTCGTACTCGACCTGCGGCGTGAAGATGCCGAACAGGCGGCGCGCGAACTCGGTGAAGGCCATCTGGGCCTGGCCTGTAATGTGGCCGATCGGGCTGCGTGCGATGCGGCTGTGCAGGCCACGCTGGCCAAATACGACCGCATTGATGGTCTCATTAACAACGCAGGCATCACCCAGCCTCTGCGCACGCTCGACATCCAGGCGGGCAATTTCGATGCGGTGGTCGACGTCAACCTGCGCGGCACGCTGTACATGTCGCAGGCCGTCCTGCCGCATATGAAAGCACGCAAGCGCGGCAGCATTGTCTGCATGTCGTCGGTGTCTGCGCAACGCGGTGGCGGCATCTTCGGCGGCCCCCACTACAGCGCTGCCAAGGCAGGCGTGCTTGGCCTTGCCAAGGCCATGGCCCGCGAATTCGGCGGCGACAATGTCCGCGTCAACTCCATCACGCCAGGACTCATCCAGACCGACATCACCGGCGACAAGCTCACGCCCGACATGCGCGCCGAGATCATCAAGGGCATCCCCCTTGGCCGGCTCGGCGATGCGGCCGACGTTGCCAACGCGTGCCTGTTCCTGGTGAGCGATCTGTCTGCCTACCTGACCGGCATCACGCTCGACGTGAACGGCGGCATGCTGATTCACTGAACGATCCAACCTACATCGCCACGGCGCGTACACCGGCCGTGGACTTCTTCGAGACACACGCACCCGGGCCCACCCGGGGCACATGGTAGGAGACACCATGACCACGAAGTTTGCATCGCCCTTGCCGGGCGACGAGTCGGCGCGCGCCGATGCGGCCACGTTCGAGTCCCGCACCTACGCCAAGGTTGCGCGTCGGCTCATTCCCTTCCTGATGATCTGCTACCTGGGCGCCTATCTGGACCGCGTCAACGTGGGTTTCGCCAAGCTGCAGATGCTCAACGACCTGCGTTTCAGCGAGACGGTGTACGGCCTTGGTGCCGGCATCTTCTTTCTCGGCTACTTCCTGTTTGAAGTGCCGAGCAATGTGATCCTGCACAAGGTCGGCGCGCGCAACTGGCTCGCACGCATCATGTTGACGTGGGCAGTCATCTCAGCAGCTTTTGCCTTCGTCAACACACCGACGTCGTTCTACGTGCTGCGCTTTCTGCTCGGGGTGGCCGAAGCCGGCTTCGCGCCAGGCGTCATCCTGTACATGACGTACTGGTTTCCGTCGCAGCGCCGGGCCAAGGCATTGTCGATGTTCTTCATGGCGATTCCGCTTGCGGGCATCGTCGGGGGGCCACTGTCGGGCTACATCCTGCACACCTTTCACGATGTGGCGGGGCTGGCTGGGTGGAAGTGGCTGTTCCTGATCGAAGCTTTGCCGTCGCTGCTGCTGGGCGTCGCCATCCTGTTCTATCTCGACAATGGCATCGCACAGGCCAAGTGGCTGACCGACGCAGAGAAGGCCCTGCTTGAGCGCAACGTCGCCGGAGACAACGCGCAGAAGACCGCGCATGGCTCCGTGGGTGCATTCCTCGCAGACCGCCGCCTGTGGCTGCTGGCCGCCATCTACTTCTGCGTGGTGCTCGGGCAATACGGCCTGACATTCTGGCTGCCGACCCTCATCCGCAAAGCCGGTGTGGCCGATCCATTGTGGGTGGGCGTGTTCACTGCGGTGCCGTATATCTGCGCCATCGTCGCGCTGCCGCTGATTGGCATGAGCGCGGACCGCCGCCGCGAGCGCCGTCTGCACCTTGCCGTGCCGATGCTGGTGGCCGCCGGCGGATTCGCCGCACTGCCGCTGATTGGCAACGTGGGCGCTGCGCTGGTGTGCCTGAGCATTGCTGCCGCCGGAATCCTGTCTTCTTCATCGCAATTCTGGTCGTTGCCCACCGCCATGCTGGGCGGTATGTCGGCCGCTGCGGGCATCGCTGCGGTCAACTGCTTCGCCAACCTTGCCGGGTTCTTCTCGCCGGCCATCGTCGGGTGGCTCAACGACCTGACGGGCAAATCAACGGCTGGCCTGATCTTCATCTCCTCAGCCATCGTGCTTGGCGCCGTGCTGGTGTTCTTCGTGCCCGCAAAGACCGTCAACCGTTGAGGCGCTGACTGTCTCTGCCCCCCCCGTGCTTCCAGCTTCATCACAGGAACCATCATGACTTCCACATCATTGCCCCCAACCGACGCCCTGCCCCTGGCCGAGCGCGCTTACCGGATCCGCCGCAACGCCCTGCTGATGGGCGAAGTGCAGGGCCAGGGCTATATCGGGCAAGCGCTCGACATTGCCGACGTGCTGGCCGTCACCTACTTCGGCGCCATGCGCTATCGACCCGAAGACCCCGACTGGGAAGGCCGCGACCGCTTCCTGCTCTCCAACGGCCACTATGCGATCGCGCTCTACGCCGCCTTGCTCGAAGCCGGCATCCTGCCCGCCGAAGAGCTGGAGACATACGGCAGTGACGACAGCCGCCTGCCGATGTCTGGCATGGCCAGCTATACGCCCGGCATGGAGATGTCCGGCGGCTCGCTCGGTCAGGGGCTCACGATTGCTGTCGGCCGCTGCCTCGGGCTCAAACGCAAGGGCTCCGACGCGTTCGTCTACACGCTGTTCTCAGACGGCGAGCTGGATGAAGGTGCCGTGTGGGAGGGTCTGCTGTCCGCCGCGCACTGGAAGCTGGACAACCTCATCGCCGTGGTGGACGTGAACAACCAGCAGGCCGACGGCCCGTCGACGCAGATCATGGCGTTCGAGCCGTTGCTGCCGAAGCTTGAAGCGTTCGGCTGGTTCACCCAGCGCGTGGATGGCAACAACATCGACGCGGTGAAGGCCGCGTTTGACGCAGCGCGCGCACACAAGGGTGCGCAGCCGCGCATGATCATCTGCGATACCCGCATGGGTTGCGGTGTTCCGTTCCTGGAGCAGCGCGAAAAGAATCACTTCATCCGCGTTGACGCGCACGAATGGCAGCTCGCGCTGCAAGCACTGGAAGCCGGGAGGACCGCATGAGCAACACCGTCATCAACAAGCCCAAGCTGAAGACCTCCGCAATGATTGCCTCCATTGCGGGTGAGGGGCAGGCGACACGCCCGGCGCCGTTCGGCCACGCGCTTGCCGAGCTGGCGCGCATGAAGCCGAACGTCGTCGGCATGACGGCAGACCTTGGCAAGTACACCGATCTGCACATCTTCGCCAAGGAATTCCCCGACCGCTACTACCAGATGGGCATGGCCGAGCAACTGCTCATGGGCGCTGCTGCCGGCCTGGCCAACGAAGGTGCGCAACCGTTCGTGACCACCTATGCCGTCTTCGCCACCCGTCGTGCCTACGACTTCATGCACCAGACGATTGCCGAAGACAACCTCGATGTGAAGATCGTCTGCGCGCTGCCCGGCCTGACCACCGGCTATGGGCCGAGCCACCAAGCCGCCGAAGACCTGGCACTGATGCGCGCCATGCCCAACATGACCGTCATCGACCCATGCGACGCGCTGGAGATCGCGCAGATGGTGCCGGCCATTTCGGCGCATGAAGGGCCTGTCTATGCGCGTCTGCTGCGCGGCAACGTGCCCGTGGTGCTCGACGAATACGGCTATCAGTTCGAACTGGGCAAGGCCAAGCTGCTGCGCGACGGCGCCGAAGTGCTCGTCATCTCGTCGGGCATCATGACGATGCGCGCTCTGGAAGTTGCCAAGGCGTTGCAGGGTGACGGCATTGGTGTGGGCGTGCTGCACGTGCCGACGATCAAGCCGCTCGACACCGAGACGATCCTGCGCGAGGCACGGCGCTCGGGCCGGCTCGTGGTGGTGGCCGAGAACCACACCGTGATCGGCGGCTTGGGCGAGGCGGTTGCCGGCACCCTGATGCGCGCCGGCGTGAGCGTGCCGTTCCGCCAGGTTGGGCTGCCGGACGCGTTTCTGGATGCAGGGGCTCTCCCGACGCTGCACGACCGCTACGGCATTTCCACCAATGTCATGGCATCCACGATTCGGAGCTGGTTGGACTGACAGAGTGAGCCTCCGCCCGCGGTGGCGGAGGCAGAGATTTCGCCGCCCAAGGCAGTTAGCGCTGGGCTTGATTGGCTGCCCGTTCAATGAAATCGGCCACCGCTGACGGGTGTGAAACCCGCGACATATGGCTGGATTTGAGCGACATCGTGCGCGCGCCAAGCACGCCTAGCCGGCACGTAGGCGCTAGTTGATCAGATCCTTTGCCGCCTTGCTGCCCTCTTCCATCAGCTTGGCCTGCGCGTTGGCGCGGTTCAGCACGTTCTGCATCTCCGCGCTGCGGATCATGGTGTCGGCCTGCATCTGCATGATGCGCTCCATGCGCGAGTCGGCGTCCCCCTGTGCGCGGGGAAGTTCCGAGCGGCGGTGCTTGGCTTGAGGTTTTGCAGCGGCACCATCACCGCCGGATGCATGTGCGCGCTTGTTGCCGCGCGCGGACAACGCCCCTAGTTGCCCTTGCGATGTACGCGCGGTGCGCTGCGGCCCCTGCGGTTGCGGCGGCTTTATCGGCGACGAGCCCGGCGCGTCGTTGCTACTGATGTGTGTCTGGACGCTCGGTCCGCTGATCTTCGATGGAATCGGCATGGCGGGCAGCTATGGTCAATAACGCTTGCATGCTAGGCGGCCGATTGCAGCGTCCAGCACGATCATGCGAAAGTGCGATCGCATATGCGAAGCCTGCACATACGTCATGGCATATCTCACCATCGCTCGCAACCACTCACACAATCCACTACGCGCTCGGAGGCGTTGATGCAGGTGCTGGACCACGAACCGCAGAGCTGGTTTTTATTTGAAGCGGATGGCGAGCTGTATTTGGATGCCAATTGCAACCATGGCGCTTTTGGCTACAGCTTCATGATTCGGCTGACCACGGCGGAAGTTCAACGGTATCGCGATGCGGGTCGGGATTACCTGAGCTGGCTCGCTCAGGACATACATAACGGCGCGCCGATTTTGTCTGCCAGTTTGTCGCCCTATAAAACCCGGAAGGCGACCAAGGAAGAAGAAGCCGAAGCGAGCACTGCGTTGGCGGCATGGCAGGCGGAGCGGATTCGAGCAATTCGCAGCGCAGTCCAAAACGGCCGATAGCCAGAGGGAGACTGACGGAGTAGTGCCGTTGGCTTTATGGGCGCAAATGGAGTGCGGCCGGGGTAGACAAGAAGAGGGAGAGCTTTCCTGATGGCGAACCGGGAAAATATACGAAGGTATTTCAAAGATTACGTGAACAGTTAGGCTGTACACGTCTGCTTTTTCCCACAGCACTACGCCTGTCCGCCCACACAGCGCATTCCTTCTGCCATATACCTGCGCCTCTGCAAGGCCCGTTTCGCCAATCGACATCCGTCACGTCCATGTCCATTACCCATGCTTCGAGGAAGCTGTCGCCCATTCGCCGTTTGGTTGCCTCGCTGGAGACGAACGCATGCAAACAGCCCATCGTGACCAAAGCCATTCTGATGGCTTGCTTTTTTGCCACCCTGATTGGGCATAGCGTGTTCTTGAGCGTTCCGGCAGAAGCCGCAGAAGCCCTCGCACAAGCCACTGCACCGATCTCGGGTTCTATCGAACCGGAGATCGTCTCCATTACGGTTCCCGATGCAGGCACTTTTGGCGGTGATATCGATATGCGCGCCGAAGTCTACAAACCAGCGGGTATCGGTCCGTTCCCGACATTGATCTTTTCTCATGGCCGCACGGCAGACCGTTTGGATCGCGCCAATTTGAAGCACCCCATCCCGAAAGGGCATGTCCGATATTGGCTTGCAAAGGGCATCGCCGTCGTTGCTCCGATTCGTGTCGGGTATGGCGCGACGGGAGGCCCTGACCTGGAAGCCTCTGGCGCCTTCATCAATGCCACGGGAGTCTGTACCAGCAAACCCGACTTCCCGCATCTTGCGAAGGTCACGCGAGATATCACCCTGACTGCATTGGCATGGACACGTGCGCAGCCTTGGGTCGATAAAGACCGGATTCTTCTTGAGGGTCAATCCGTAGGCGGTTTTGCCGCGATCGCGACAGTCGCGGCCCAACCGCCAGGCGTTATCGGGTACATCAACTTTGCTGGAGGTGCGGCTGGTTGGCCGGACCGCGCACCCGGTCACAGTTGCGACCAGGAACAACTACGCGAAGTCATAGGCGAACTGGGCAAGACTGCGAAGATTCCCGGCTTGTGGCTCTACGCCAAGAACGATCAGTACTGGGGTCCTGACGCTCCCGGTGACTGGTACCGTGCCTTCGCCGCCGGAGGAAGTCCGACAGAATTCGTCCATGCCGCTGAACTGCCAGGGCACGATGGCCATCTTCTGATGTACTACGGCGGCAAGCTCTGGTCGGTTCACGTCGACCGGTTTGTCAAGGCGCTCGGGCTTTAGCAAGTACAAGCGACGTGCCACGCCTCAGTCAGATGCCTGCATTTCACAAATATCCCGGGTGAGCCTGATTAACCATTAACTGGGACGACCGCCCCGGATGGTTAAAGTGTCGACAGACGATTTGGCGGGGTTCGACGTTAAGACAGTCAAGCCATGCGGGTCGCTTGTTTCACGCATATGAAATATGCGAGACGGCAACCTAACCAAACGGTTATCCCACGATGTAGGGATAGATTCCCCCCAGGTTTTTTCTTAGCATCCGCTTGCGCCAGCGCATTCGCCCGCGCGCATACAGAGGTTGCCGCATAACGCTCTTCTATTTATCGAGAACGGTTATGTGCGCAACGTCTTGAAAAACAAAACAGGGGGGTTTTGATGAAAGCACGGTACGCCAAGAGTATCTGGCAAATGAGTTCGGCCGCGACGGCCATTGCATTGGCCGCAGTCACGCTGGTTGCTGGTTGCGGCGGCGGCTCGGATGGCGCCGCTTCGGGCGGCACAAGCACCGCCACGCCCGCAGCCGCCACGCTCACCGGCACCGCTGCCACCGGTAGCGCGCTTGCCAACGCCAACGTTGTCGTGACCGATAGCACCGGCAATTCGCCGTGCGTTGAAACGGCCATCACCACCAGCGCTCTGGGCACGTACACCTGCACGCTCAAATCCGGCGAGACGGCACCGTTCTTCGTGGTCGTGACCGACCCGACCGGCAATACCGCGCCGCTGGTCAGCGTGACGACGACCACGCCGCCCGCAGGCACGCCGCTCACGCTCAATGCCACCCCGCTGACGACTGCCATCCTGGCGCAACTGGCGTCGGACGGAAATCCGCTCACGCTCGTCAATGCCAAGACGGTCGATGCGAACGCCCTCAAGGCCGTCACTGCGAATGTCGTGGCGCAACTGTCGTCGGTGCTGAGCGCCATCGGTGCGCCGGCCAACTACGACCCGTTTGCCACCAGCATTTCCGCCGCCACGGCGTCTGGCGTCGGCAACACGGCCGACCAGATCCTGGACGTGGTGACCGTGTCGAAGGACCCGGCTACCGGCCAACTGCGACTGGGTACGGTGGACGGCACGCCCGTGCCGCTGGCCACCGCCACCAGCGGCGGCTCGGCGCTGCCCGCGCCCGCTGCGAACGTTTCGAGCCTGCCGCAAGGCGCGCAAGCGCTGGCAAATGCGCTGACCGCCTGCTTTGCACTGCCGGCCTCGCAGCGCGTGCTCGGGACAGACTTCACCGTGCCCGCTACGCAAGGCGGCCCGAAGGTGACGTCGATGGCGCCGGCCTGCCAGAACATTGCATCGGACACCAGCAACGCTGGCGGCATCGCCTTCCTGCACAACGGCTACGCGTTCGGGCAGTTGTTCCTCGGCTACCTGATGAGCGATAGCATGACCGGCGCCAAGTTCAGCGTGCCGGAAGTCATGGCGTTCTATCCGGCTGGCTCGCCGTCGTCCCCCACCTACGACACGGCCATCCTGAACACCAAGTTCGTGGATGCCAGCGGCAACCCTGGCAACATCATCGTACTGGTGCGCTACATCGCGTCGGGCACGTCGGCTGCTCACCCGTCCAACTGGTGGGTCGTGGGCAATCAGCAACCGGTGGAAGTCAGCGACCGTCTGCAGGTTCGCCGTGTCGAGCAGGTCAACCCGAACTTTGCGGGCACCAGCGCCAACAGCAACAGCTACAGCCACTTCCAGACGGGCATCCAGTTCTGGATCAACGCCAAGGGCCCGGGCAGCGTCAACGGCAACGGCAGCCTGAGCTTTGCGCGCGTGACTGGGCCGGGCCTGCCGACCAGTGGTCTCGTCTACATCGCCCCCACGGGCGACAGCAACGAGCCGACGCAGGTGTACATGGATGTGAGCAACAAGTTCGGTACGGTTCCGGCCACCACCCGTTGCAGCAACGGCGGTACGGCCACCTATAACTGCCCGAACTTCTGGTTCGCGCGTACGGTCGGCCTGACTGGCTCGGCAGCGACCACACTGGCAGCGCCGCGTAGCGACTTCAGCAATCCGGTCTGGGCGCAGGCGTCGGACAGCCTCGATCCGAACCCCGTCGTGAAGAACGCGCGGTATCAGATCGAACTGTTCTACGGCTCGCAAACCACGCCCGACCGCGTCTATCACAAGACACTGCTGACCGATCTGGTGCAGGCGACGCAAGCCGTGAACCTGCCGTGGAATACCGCAGGCAGCCAGACGCTGGCGGATCTGAACCCGTCCAACAGTGCCACCAACGGTGCGCTGTCTTCGTTGACAGTGGATTGGGCACAGAACCCGTCGGCCCAGCAGATTGGCAGCGCTGCTGTCACGGTGGATACGAAGGGCACCTACAGTGCATCAACCAACGTGGCCCGGGGTGCAACGTCGGCGGTCATCAGCCTGCCGAACTCGCAGCAAGTGCCGGCGCTGACCAGCTCGGGCACGCGCTCGGTACTGTTCAACTACCGCATGCTCGACAACAGCCTGAAGAGCATGGTGTACACGTACAACTAAGCGCGAACGCGAAGCGCAATCCGGCCGGTCCGCATGCTGCCAAGACGGCGCGCGGAAACCGGCGGATCGGTCACGATGGGCGTGCCAGACGGCGCGCCTTTTTTTGCTCATTGGGGCTTAATCCCCCGCTCGCCGCCCTCCAAGCCCCACCCGTGGGGCTTTTTGCCCCGCCGCTGCTGCTTTTTGCAGCAACAGATCGGACCTTTGACCTCGACGCACCACGCTCCGAACCCCACGCATGGGGTTCTGAACTCGACGCGTGACTCTTTTTGCCTCGCCTTTGCTGCTTTTTTCAGCAACACATGCTGCTTTTTTGAGCACGGTCGAGGGTCTGATATCGGCGATTGAGGTTCTGAACTCGGCCATTGGTGTTCTGGACTTGACGGTTGAGGCTCGGAACCAGGCGTGTCAGGCTTTTTGCTCGGCATTTGAGGTTCGGAACTCGGCAATTCGAGTTCGGAACCCGACGCACGGCGTTCTGGACTCCACGAATGCGCTCTGATTTGGCCGCCGAGACAAACCGCAACTTGCCGCCGCTGCTCGCCACCCCTAAACTCTGTCCCGCTCGCGCAAACCAAGCGCAGCCGGGACTGCAATCCCGAAACAGAAATACCCGTGAGTGCCGTTATAGCCCTCGCGTGCCGTCGTTCGTCCCTATGGGCGGGCCCGGCAGGGAGGGCTTCGGCCCTGCCGGTTCTTTGGTATTTCTGATCGGTATTGCAGACCTTGTCGTGTGCCCGCCCACCCTCACCGGTGGGTGGCTCCTCACTCAACCAGAGGCAAGACAATGGATCAACCGACCCAAGCCGTACCCATCCCATGCGGGCATCGCCCCGCAAATTCCTGCTCCACCTGCATCGCGCAACGTCCTCCGTCCGGAGGTGCCCGATGAGCATCGACAACCCGATCCTGTATGCACAAGGCGCCCTGAGCGCGCAGGATTATCTGCGGCAGGCGCAGATGCACATGAAGATGCACCGGCAGTTCGAGCCCCATACGCTGCGTTTTCAATATCAGTTCCACGTCAAGGACAAGGCCCTCGATTACCAGGCCGGGTTCATGGACGCGATTGGGGCCTACATGCTGACCACGCTCGATGGCGTGACAGTTGACCTGTACCGGTGGGAAGTGCTGCAAGTGCTGGACCGCGTGAACCGCAAGAAGAAATAACTAAAACAGCAGTACAAGCGAACCCGCGACGGGCGGGGGCGCTAGCGGAGACCGAATTTTTTCGCAGGGAACAGTAGCCCGTTATGCAGGTAACGACGGACTCCAACAAGCCATCAGTGCAGCGGGAAATCCGGATGCCAATGATGCAGTTTCAATTCCACCCCTCCACCCCCGGCACCCGCATCCCCTCCACCTCCGGCAAGTCAATCCCAAAGTACTCAGCCAAGAGCCCACGCAATGCGCGCCGGTCTTCCAGTTCAAACCTGTGCGGCGTATTCCCGCGCCAGATCGTGGCATCCCGATTCATCACCGTCACGCGCCCTTCGTCGGTCAACGAGCGCATCAGGATGCGGTTCATGAACGGCGACGTCGGATACGTGCTCGTGTAGTGGTTCGCCATTTCAAAATCGATGGGGTAGTCCTGCTCTAGCGTGGTGACCCAGGCATCGACGGGTGTGTCACTGCGCACCTGGGCGCGGAGTGTCCAATGGTCTTTGTCGCGCACCATCCAGTGCAACTCGCCATCGACGTTGGCTTGCGTGCCATCCAGGGGCACAGGCACACGCGGGGCCAGCGAGCCAAAGCCGGGATCGACGACGAAGGTGCCTTCGGGCAGCGGCACCGTCAGAAACATGTGCGTGCGCGGTGCCTCCGTGCGCGGGAAAAGCAGGACCACGCGCGACGAGTGGCGGGTCGGCTGAAAGCCAAGCTGCTCCAGCACGGCTGCAAACAAGGTGGCGTGTTCAAAGCAGTAGCCACCGCGGCGTGCGTGAACAAGCTTGTTCTGCAGGCTTTCCAGGTCGATGCGGATGCCGCGCCCGAGCAGCACGTCGAGGTTTTCAAACGGAATGTGCCGCATGTGCGCGTGCACCAACTGCGCGAGCGTGTCGTAGTTGGGCCGGGTGCTGCCGCCCCATTGGATGCGGTTGAAGTAGGCGTCCAGGTTGAGTTGCGATGTCACGTGTTGTCTCCTTGTGCACCCGGGGGTGACGCTACGTCAGCCCGGTTTGCGGCGGCGGAATTGCTGTTCGGTTACGGTGCTGCCCCACTGCGTGCCGGCCTCTTCCTGCGTGAGTTGAAAGCCGAACGATTCGTACAGGTGGCGGGCTGCGTCCAAGCCTTTGAAGGTATTGAGGTAGGTCTCGTCAAAGCGCTCGTCGACAAAGCGCATGGCTTGCGACATGAGCTTACGGCCAATGCCGGTGCCCCGCAGTGAATCATCCACGATGAACCAGCGCAGGTGTGCAACGCGCGTGTCCGCGTTTCCGTCAATGGCGAGGGATGCAAGGCTGCGGCCGTTTTCCACGCACAGCCAAAGTGCCTTGTTGGCGTCAGGCAAGGTTTGCGCAAAGTCGGCCAGTTCCTTGGCGACGCGGCGCTCGAAGAACACGCCAAAGCCCCAGTGCTGCGCATAGAACCGGCCATGCAGGCTGGCGATGTCCCCAATGCAGCCGGGCACGTAGCCTTGCACGATCCGGGGGCCGGCATCGGCGGCGGCTTGCTCGGGCTTGTGGTCGTTGTCATCGGCCAGCGCGCTGACGTATTGCGACAGCGATGCAACCAGCCGTTGCTGATCTGCCGGGGTCAGGTGGCGCAGCGCATTGGAAACCTGCCCGGAGGCAAAGGTGTCGATCTTGCGCCGCAGTTGCTGGCCGTCTTTGGTGAGGTGCAGCTCGGAAGATCGGGCGTCGTCTGCGCAGGTGCGGCGTTCGACCAGCCCGGCGGATTCGAGCCGGGTGACCTGGCGGCTGGTGCTGGATTTGTCCAGCCGCAGGCGTTCGGCCAGGTCGCGTGCCTGGATGCCGGGCGTGCCGGCAATCTCAAGAATCGCGTGCACGGCAGACGGCGGCAGGTCGCTCTCAGCCAGCGTGTTGCGCATGAAGCCGAGTTCGCGAACGAGCTTGCGCGAAATCTCCCGCAGCTCGCGGATGGTCTGCTCGCGTGATTGCGTGGGCGCTTCAATGAAGTCCATACCGGCCTCGATTAGTTGTTTCGCGCAACCAATATAGTTGCACGAAACAACCTTTTCAAGGCGCGGCGGTGCTGCGGCGGGCAGCGCCTAAAGGGCTTGTCGCCAGTGCTCAGGCAAACGCGGGCCGGCTGGCTCCATCTGACAGACGGAATACCGACACCGCGCGGCGCAGCGTCGTCGCCTGCTCTTCCAGCGATTGCGCTGCTGCGGCGGCCTGCTCGACCAACGCGGCGTTCTGCTGTGTGACTTCGTCCATCTGCGTGACGGCCTGGTTGACCTGCTCGATACCCCGGCTTTGCTCGGCAGAGGCGGCGGCAATCTCGGCCACGATCTCCGACACGCGGCGGATGGCATCCTTCACTTCGCTCATGGTCTCGCCCACCGCAGCCGCCTGTTGCGAGCCCGCCTGCACCACGGCAACGGAGTCGCCAATCAATCCCTTGATTTCCTTGGCGGCGGAGGCCGAGCGTTGCGCAAGCGTGCGCACCTCGCTAGCGACGACGGCAAAGCCCCTGCCCTGCTCGCCGGCGCGCGCGGCTTCCACAGCGGCATTCAACGCGAGGATGTTGGTCTGGAAGGCGATGCCCTCGATCAACCCCGTGATCTCGGAAATCTTGCCCGAGCTGGTGCTGATCTGGTCAATCGTGCCGACCATGGCCTGCACGGCCTCGTAGCCTGCCTGCGCGATGGTGCTGGCGCTGGAGGCAAGGCTGTCGGCCTGAGCGGCGTTCTCGGCGTTCTGTTTCACGGTCTCGGTCAACTGCGTCATGCTCGACGCGGTTTCCTCCAGCGATGCGGCCTGCTGTTCTGTGCGGGCAGACAAATCAATGTTGCCGGCCGCAATCTCCTTGGACGCCACTGTCACGGATTCGGCCGATACCTTGATGCCACGCACCGTCTCGGTCAACTGCCGATCCATTGTGCGCAGTGCGGCGAGCAGCTCACCAAACTCGCCTTGCGTGTCGATCACGATGTTGTTTTCCAATTGCCCACCGGCAATGTGGTTGGCAACGTCCACGGCGCGGCTGAGCGGGCGAGAGATTGCGCGCAGCAGATACCAGCACATGCCCACACCCACCGCAAACCCTGCGCACACCAGCACAACGGCCATGCTGAAGATGGAGTGGTAGGTGGCTTCGCTATCGTCGACGGACAGTTTGGCCTGCTCCAGGTTGATGGCAATGTCCTTCGCGAGCAAATCGCTCACCGCTTGGCCAGAACGGGCGTGGCGGTTGATGATCTGCGCGGCCACGTCGTGCTGGCCCGCCTGCAGCGCTTCAATCGCTTCGTTCGTGGCTGTGTTGAATTGCGGCAGGGCATCGTTGACCTTGCTGGCGACATCACGTTCCTGTTCGCTCGTCACGCTGGCGGGGTAGTACTGCTTCCATGCGCCGTTGATCTGGTCCAGATCCGTGCGGATGGTGCGCACGGCCGCTGCAACTTGCGCGGCATCGTCGGTAAAGACCTGCGCGCGACGCAGTTGCAGGCGTATATCCAACTGGGCCGTCCGAAGCTCCGCAAGCTGCGCGATGGGCAGCGTGTTGCTGGTATATGCAGCGTTGATGTTGGCGTTCAGGCGCATCAGGCCCCGCACCCCAAACACACCGGTGGCGAGCAGCAGCGCCAGACACAGACCAAACGCCCCGAGCAACTTGAAGCGCACCGAATGCACGATAGACGGCATGATTTCCCCCCGACTTGTTTATCCGGAGGCACGTGCCCCGGATTTATGGATGTTCTACATCTGCATATCGGTAGGCCGCGAAATACCTTAAGTGCGTGAGGCAAAGCGCCCACATCGCGCCCTGCACCGGTGCATGCATTGCCGAGTCGAGTGCGTGAGGGGAGACATCCGAGGGCCGGCCCGCCCGAGCGACGGGCCGACTTCGAGCAGGAAGAATGCGTGCGCCTAGTTGAACGGTGGCACGGCGTGCGACTGCATGAGCATGGCCGAGGCAGGCGTGTCCTTGGCCGGTTCGTTTGACCGCTGCGCCGGCCTGTGCGGGCTGGACGGCGGCAATGACGCCCCCCGTTGCACGCGGCCCAGGAAACGCTGCATGAGGCAGAACACGCACAGCAACACCCCGATGGCAATGCGTGCCCACCAAGAGCTGAGTGTGCCGTCAAAGGTGATCAACGACTGGATGACGCCCAGCAACAGCACGCCCACCACACTGCCGCTGATGAGCCCCACACCGCCGGTGAGCAACGTGCCGCCGACCACGGTGGCGGCAATGGCATCCAGCTCCATGCCCTGCGCGTGCAGGCCGTAGCCGGAGAGCATGTAGAACGTGACCAGCACGCCGCCCAATGCCGAGCAGAAACCGCTGAGCACATAGACGAGGATGCGCGTGCGCGCCACCGGCAAGCCCATCAGCAAGGCAGAGCGTTCATTGCCGCCCAGCGCATAGACCGTGCGCCCGAAGCGGCTGCAATGTGCGAGCCACGCCGCAGCGGCAAACACCACCAGCGCAATCACCACGCTGGGCGACACGTAGTTGCCCCCGCCCACCTGGATCTTGTATTGCGACAGCGTGGTGTAGATCGGGTCGGTAATGCTGATCGAATCAATGCTGATGAGGTAGCACAGCCCCCGCGCGAGGAACATGCCGCCCAGCGTGACGATGAACGGCTGGATGCGGAACACCTGGATCAGTACGCCCATCATCAAGCCGAACAGGCACCCGACAGCCAGCACGAGCGGCACCACCACGCCAATCGACCAGCCGTGATGTTCGACCAGCGCGGCGGAGATCATGGTGGTCAGCGCCACCACCGCCCCCACTGACAGATCGATGCCGCCCGACAGAATGACGAACGTCATGCCAATGGCAACAACCATCAGGAACGCGTTGTCGATCAGCAGATTGAGAAACACCTGCACGCTGAAGAAGCCCGTGTAAGTCACGGACCCGAAGCCGAACAACAGCGCAAACAGGAACAACGTGACGTAGAACGGCAAGCGCCGTGGATTGATTCTCATGACTGCGCCCCTGCACGGCTTTGGCGTTGAAAGAACATGCCGCGAAACGCTTCCGATTGCGCCAGGCACACGGCAAACACCACCACGGCTTTCACCACGAGGTTGATCTCGGGTGGCACGCCCATGGAGTAGATCGCATAGGTGAGCGTCTGGATGATGAGCGCGCCGATCACGCTGCCCCACAGGCTGAACTTGCCGCCTGCCAGCGAGGTGCCGCCCAGCGTGACGGCCAGGATGGCGTCAAGCTCCAGCAGCAGCCCGGCGTTGTTGCCGTCCGCGCTCTTGACGTTGGAGCAGATGATGAGCCCTGCAACACCGGCCATGGCCCCGCAGAACGCGTAGATGCCAAACAGCAGTGCCTTGGTGTTCAGCCCGGCAAGCCGCGCGGCCACGGGGTTGATGCCGACGGCCTCGATAAACAGGCCCAGCGCCGTGCGATGCATCAACAGCAACAGCAGGCCCAGCACAGCGGCCGCGATGTACAGCCCGAACGGCAGCCCGAACAGATAGCCATTGCCCACGAAGAAGAACGGCTCGTAGTAGACGGTGATGATCTGCCCGCCGGTGATGAGCTGCGCCACGCCGCGACCGGCCACCATCAGGATCAGCGTGGCAATGATGGGTTGCATGCCCGCGCCCGCCACCAGCAGGCCATTCCATAGGCCGCACACCAGCGCTGCGCCCACGGCGGCCAGCAGCGCCAGCAGCAGCGGCACCTTGGTCACGTAGACGGGCAGGCCGTTCTGCACGACCAGCGTGCCGCCGATGAGCGATGCCGCAATGGCGCCGGAAATGGCCACCACCGCGCCCACCGAAATATCGATGCCACCCACGGCGATCACCAGCGTCATGCCAAGCGATACGAGCATCAGCGGCGCTGCGCGGTTGAGGATGTCGATCAGGCTGCCGTACAGGTGCCCATTACGAACGTCGAGGTGAAAGAAATGCGGGTTGAACCACGCGTTGAGCAGGCACAGCAGGAGTAGCGTCACGCACGGCCAGAACAATCGGTGGCTGGTGAGTGCGCGCAGGCGAGCGGAGTTCATGCGGCGCCTCCGGTGGTGGTGGGCTGGGTGTTGGACTGGGTGTTGGATTGGCTCGCGGGCACGTCGCCGCCTGCAATCACGTGGCACAGGTTGTCTTCCGTCACATCGGCGCCGGCCAGCTCGCCCACTTTCTTGCGATCGCGCAGGATGGCCAGCCGATGGCTTACGCGCAGCACCTCCGGTAGCTCGCTGGAGATGAACAGGATGGCCATGCCCTTGCGGCACTGCGCGGTCACCAGGTCCATGATGTCGAGCTTGGCGGCAATGTCGATGCCGCGCGTGGGCTCATCCAGGATCAGCATGGCGGGGTCGGTCGCCAGCCAGCGCGCGAGCACGGCCTTCTGCTGGTTGCCGCCCGAGAGTTGGCCGATGGGCTTTTCAGCGTCGGGCGTCTTGATGCCGAGCTGGGCGATGTACTGGTCGGCAATCTCGCGCTGGCGCTTCTTGGGCAGATAGCGGAACAGCCCACGCTTGGCCTGCAGCGCGAGGATGATGTTTTCGCGAATCGACAGCTCGGCAATGATGCCCTCGGTCTTGCGGTCTTCCGGGCAGAAGCCGATGCCCTGGCGGATGGCGTCACGCGGCGAGCTGAACTGGTGCGACTGGCCCTGCACGTTGATCGAGCCTGCGTCGTTGCGGTCTACGCCGAACAGCAGCCGCGCGGTCTCGGTGCGGCCTGAGCCCAGCAGGCCGCCAAGCCCTAGCACCTGCCCGGGGCGGACATCCAGATCGAGCGGCTGCACGACGCCGCGACGGCCCATGCCGCGCGCACTGAGGAATGCCGGCGCGGTATCGTCCACGGCCGGCACCTCGGTGCGCTCGAAGCGGCTCGCATCAATGTCGCGCCCGACCATCTTGTTGATCAGTTGCAGTTGCGGCAGATCGCGCGCGGCGTATTCGCCTTCCAACCGGCCGTTGCGCAGCACGGTAATGCGGTCGGCAATCGCGTACGTCTGCTCCAGAAAATGCGTGACGAACAACACGGCCATGCCGCGTGCCTTGAGTGTGCGGATGGCGGCAAACAGCCTGGCCACTTCGTCGTCGTCCAGGCTCGAGGTGGGCTCGTCCAGGATCAGGATGCGGGCTTCGGTCGATAGCGCGCGCGCAATCGCCACCATCTGCTGAATGGCCACCGGATACAGCGACAACGGCAGCGTCACGTCGATGTGAATGTTCAGATCAGCCAGCAATGCCTGCGCCGCCCGATTGGTGGCGCGCCAGTCGATGCTGCCCAGCCGCATCGGAAAGCGGCCGATGTGGATGTTCTCCGCCACGGTCAGGTTCGGGCAGAGGTTGACCTCCTGATACACCGTGCTGATACCGAGCTTTTGCGCTTCCAGCGGAGAACCTGGAGCGATGGGCTGACCGCCGAGGACGATCTCGCCGGCATCGGGCGCTTCAACACCAGTCAGCACCTTGATGAGCGTCGACTTGCCGGCGCCGTTCTGCCCCATCAGGGCATGCACCTCACCGGGCAACAAGCGGAAATCGACTTCGGCCAGCGCCTGCACGCCGGGAAAATTCTTGCAGATGCCGCGCATGTGCAGCAGCGCGCCGCGTGCATCTGTCGCGGCGGGTTGATCAACGTGATCCGACATGGGTGTCACCTGTTAACGTGGCGCAGCCGGCAGGGCGAGTCACCGTAACTCGCCCTGCCGGCATGCTCCACTTCAGCTAAGGGCTTGCGAACGCAATTGAGTACGCAATACGCAGTACTCAGTACTTACGGTTCGGAAACTCCTTGGCCGCCACGTCCATCGGGAAGATGCCTTCCTTGGTGACGATGCGCTTGGGCACGGTCTTGCCCGCCAGCACGGCGCGCGCGGTATCCATCAGCTGCGGCCCGAGGAGCGGGCTGCATTCCACCGTCACGTTCAGCTTGCCGGCCATCATGGCTTCAAACGCGCCCTTCACGCCGTCGATGGAAATGATGGTGATGTCCTTGCCCGGCTTCAGCCCGGCTTCTTCAATGGCCTGGATGGCGCCGATCGCCATGTCGTCGTTATGCGCGAACAGCACGTTGATCTTCTTGCCCTCGGCCTTGAGGAAGGCTTCCATCACTTCCTTGCCCTTGGCGCGCGTGAAGTCGCCCGTTTGCGAGCGGATGATCTTGTAGTGCGGGTCGGCCTTGATGATTTCTTCAAACCCGCGCTTGCGGTCGATGGCGGGCGCGGAGCCCACGGTGCCTTGCAGCTCGACGATGTTCACGTCGCCGCCCTTGGGCTTGACGTTTTCCAGCAGCCAGCGGCCCGCCTTGCGGCCTTCCTCGACGAAATCCGAACCGATGAACGTGGTGTAGAGCGAGGGGTCCTTGCTGTCGATACCGCGGTCGGTGAGGATGACCGGAATCTTGGCGGCCTTGGCCTCTTGCAGCACGGTGTCCCAACCAGATTCCACCACCGGCGAGAACGCAATGATGTCGACCTTCTGCGCGATGTACGAGCGGATCGCCTTGATCTGGTTTTCCTGCTTCTGCTGCGCGTCGGAGAACTTGAGGTTCACGCCCTGCGCCTTGGCCGTCGATTTGATGGATTCCGAATTGGCGGTGCGCCATTCGCTCTCTGCACCTACCTGGGCAAAGCCCATGGTGAACGACTTGTCAGCCGCGTGAGCCGCTGTGGTCAAGCCCGTGGCCAGCAGCACACCGGCTGCGGCCAGGAAGGTCAACACGGTCCGTCTGGCGCTCGCAGCGCTCGTTTTTTCCATCGTTTGTCTCCGTTATGGTGGAACGCAGCCGGAAACTGCCCCCGGGGCTGCGCACGTCGTCTTTGCAACGCGGTACACGAGTCAAACCCGGCATGTGGCGCCCGTCTTCCCTTGCCGGTGATTCGTGGTGAGCCATGGTATTGACAGCCTGACATGACCGTCTAATGTTTTTTTGGGGGTCAAGTGATATCCGTTTTGATATCAGAGACACGTTTGCGCATCGTGCAGCGCACCAAAATCGCGCAAGGTGACGGCACCCGTGCGGCCCATTCAGCCAGAACTGTGGCGGTGGCGCATGCCAAAAACCGAGCATGCATATCGAAAAAGCTTCGTTCCTCTGAATGCGGCTGCTTCTTAGACTGGGCGCACTTGTTATGACGAGTTCCGCGCCCGATGACGACTCTCAATCTGCACCGCCAACCGGCTCCGCCGCTCTATGAGCGCATCAAGGGCACGCTGCGCGAGGGCATTCTCAGCGGCCACTACGCGCCGGCCTCGCTGCTGCCTTCGGAAGCGGCGCTGGGCGAGCAGTTCAACGCCAGCCGCATCACCGTGCGTCAGGCACTGGCCGATCTGCAGAACGAAGGGCTGATCTTCCGCCGCCACGGAAAAGGCACGTTTGTGAGCCAGCCGAAGGCCTTTCAGAACGTGACGGCGCTGCAGGGCTTTGCCGAGGCGATGTCGGCACAAGGTCACGCCATTCGCAATCGCGTGCTGAAGTTGCGGACCGTCCCCGCACCGACCGATGTGGCGCAGTGGCGCAGGCATTGCAACTGGCGCCCGGTACGGCCGTCACGGAACTGCATCGCGTGCGGTTGCTGGACCAGTTGCCAGTTTCCCTTGAAGTGACGTGGCTGCCCGAAGCGCTGGGCAGCATCGTTGGCCGGGCGGACCTCGTCACGCGCGATGTGTTTCTTGTGCTGGAGCAGGACGCGGGCGTGGCGCTGGGCCATGCGACGCTGGCCATCGATGCGGCATTGGCTGACCACGCCACGGCCGCCGCGCTCGACACAGGCGCAGGCGCGGCACTGCTGCGCGTGGAACGCCTGACGCATGACGCACGAGGCGCGCCCATCGACTTTGAGCGCCTCTATTTTCGCGGCGACGCCTTCCAGTACCGGCTCCGGCTGGATCGGCAGGTGGCGGCGCGTGCGCAATCCATCCTTCCCCTGCAAGGCACTGTATGAACACGTTGGAACTGGACTACGACCTCGTCGTCGTGGGCGGCGGCACGGCCGGCCCGATGGCGGCCATCAAGGCAAAAGAGCGCAACCCCGCACTGCGTGTGCTGTTGATCGACAAGGCGCATGTGAAGCGCAGCGGCGCCATCTCGATGGGCATGGACGGGCTGAACAATGCGGTCATTCCCGGGCATGCCACGCCGGAGCAATACACGCGCGAGATCACGCTGGCCAACGATGGCATCGTCGATCAATCGGCCGTGTACGCGTATGCACAGCACAGCTTTGCCACCATCGAACAGCTCGACCGCTGGGGCGTGAAGTTCGAGAAGGACGAAACCGGCGACTACGCCGTCAAGAAAGTCCATCACATGGGAAGCTACGTGCTGCCGATGCCCGAGGGGCACGACATCAAGAAGGTGCTGTATCGGCAGCTCAAGCGTGCCCGGGTGGAGATCACGAACCGCATCGTCGTCACGCGTGTGCTGACGGATGCCGATGGCGCGGCCTGCGGCGTGCTCGGCTTCGATTGCCGCACGGCAGATTTCCTCGTGGTGCGCGCAAAGGCCGTGGTGCTGAGCTGCGGCGCCGCCGGGCGGCTTGGCCTGCCGGCTTCCGGCTATCTGATGGGCACGTACGAGAACCCCACCAACGCCGGCGATGGCTATGCGATGGCGTATCACGCGGGCGCGGAGCTTTCCAATCTGGAATGCTTCCAGATCAACCCGCTCATCAAGGATTACAACGGCCCCGCCTGCGCGTATGTGACCGGCCCGCTGGGCGGCTACACAGCCAACGCGCGCGGTGAACGCTTCATCCAGTGCGACTACTGGAGCGGCCAGATGATGTGGGAGTTCTATCAGGAGCTGCAGGGCGGCAAGGGGCCGGTGTTTCTCAAGCTCGACCACCTGGCCGAAGAAACCATCCAGACCATCGAGACCATCCTGCACACCAACGAGCGCCCCAGCCGTGGCCGCTTCCATGCAGGGCGCGACACCGATTACCGCACGCAGATGGTGGAGATGCACATCTCGGAAATCGGCTTCTGCAGCGGGCACAGCGCCTCGGGCGTATACGTGAATGCGCGCGCGGAAACCACCGTGCCAGGCCTTTACGCGGCGGGCGACATGGCCGCCGTGCCGCACAACTACATGCTCGGCGCGTTCACGTATGGCTGGTTTGCGGGGCAGAACGCGGCGGACTACATCGCCGGCCGGCAAGGCAGCGTCCGCCCCGATGGCGGACAGATCAAACGCGAACATGCGCGCATCTTTGCGCCGCTGCAACGCGACCACGGTCTGGCCCCCGCGCAGGTGGAATACAAGCTGCGCCGCATGGTGAACGATTACCTGCAGCCGCCCAAGGTCACGCGCAAGATGGAAATCGGCCTGCGCCGCTTCGACGAGATTGCCGAAGACATCACGCACCTGCACGCGCGCAACCCGCACGAGCTGATGCGCGCAATGGAAGTCAGCTTCATCCGCGATTGCGCTGAGATGGCCGCGCGCGCCTCGCTCTTCCGCACCGAGAGCCGCTGGGGCCTGTATCACCATCGCGTGGACTATCCCGAACGCGACGACGCCAACTGGTTCTGCCACACGCGCTTATACAAGGACGCACATGGCGTCATGGCCAGCCGCAAGCAGGCTGTTGAACCGTACGTCATCCCTGTCGATGCGCTTGGCACCGATTCCTACGCGCAGATGCGCATTCCGAAGGCTGCATGACCATGCAACAGACGACCGTTCAGTTCACCCACACGCCGCACGACATCGCCTCGCGCAGCAGCGCGCCCGTCACCATCGACGAAGCCAAGTGCATTGCCGACAAGGGCTGCACCGTGTGCGTCGACGTCTGCCCGCTCGACCTGCTCGCCATCGACCTGACCAAGGGCAAGGCCTTCATGCAATTCGACGAATGCTGGTACTGCATGCCCTGCGAGCAGGACTGCCCGACCGGCGCGGTGAAGGTCGACATCCCGTATCTGCTGCGTTGAGGTGGCAATGACGACAACCCTCCTGGCGCGCCTGCACGACGCAGACGCCGCCACCCGCCGCATCGCCCTCCTCCAGCTTGCAGATGAAGAGGATGCCGACGCCCTTCCCGATGTGATCACGCTACTTGCGCAGGACCCCTCGCCGGAAGTCCGCCTGGAAGCCGCGCGCATCCTGGCGACGTGGGAACAGCCGGTTACGGTAGCCGCACTCGCCCGCGCGTTGGAAGACGTGGATGGCACCGTGCGTGAGGCCGCGGCAATCGGCATCGCGGATTTGAAATCGCCCGACTCCGCGCCCGCGCTGCTGCCTTACGTGGAACACGCAAGCGCCTTTGTACGCGCCGCTGCGTTGCGCGGGCTGCGTGAGTTGCGCGTGCCTGCAAGCGAAGCGCCCGCACTGCACGCTCTGCAAGACGCCGACGCCGCCGTGCGCCGCGAGGCCGTTGCAGTGCTCGGCTGGCGCAAGCATGTGGGCGCATTGCCTGCGCTGGCGGAACGCGCACGTCATGACGCGGATGTCGACGTGCGCCGTGCCGCAGTCGGCGCGCTCGGCCTTGCGACCGATGCCGCCGTGCTGCCCGCGCTGCTCGATGCGCTGCACGACACCGCCTGGCGCGTGCGTGAGGAGAGCGCCAACACCCTCGGCAAGCTGCGGGCGCTCGCTCCCGATGCGCATGTCACGCAGGCGTTGGTCGAAGTGCTGGCCGATGCGTATTGGCAAGTCCGCCTGCATGCAGCCCGCGCGCTCGGCCGTTGGCGTGCTGCGCATGCTGTTAACGTGCTCGCCGCGTTGCTCACGCACCCGATCAGCAATCTGCGCAAGGAAGCCGCGCTCGCCTTGGGCGAAATCGGCGAAGCCGCTGCCCTGCCCGCCCTGCACAGCGCAGAAACCGACAGCGACCCGGAGGTCGTCAAGGCCGTGCGGATCGCATTGACACAGATCGAGATCGCCCGTGCTGCCGCCTGAGCGCATCGACAACGACATCGCACAAGGCCGGCTGCGGCTGCACTGGGCAGATGCCGTCGTCACACTCGACCACGCGGCGTTGCGCGGGGCGTGCCGCTGCGCGGAGTGCCAGTTCAAACGCCATCACGGCACGCCGATCAACGTGCCGGCCGCCGTGCGCGTTACCGCCGTCGAGCCCGCTGGTTACGGCGTGCAACTGGTGTTCAGCGATGGGCATGCGCGCGGCATCTATCCGTGGGCGTATCTGGCGGAGTTGGCCGCAACTGCAGCGCCGGGCTGACGTTGGCGGCCTCGCATCCATCAGAAGTTGCCGAACCTACCAATCCAGGCGGCGGCGCCTTTGCTGTGCCCCTTGATTGCCGCATCCAGTTCAGCGCGCGTAAGCCCATTGGGCAGCGCGTCCGGCGCCAGATCGGTGGCGATCAGCACAAAGACGTAGTGGTGCATGCCCGTGCCCTTGGGCGGACACGGCCCAAGGTACGCTGGCTTGCCGATGGCGTTCTGGCCCATGCGCAAGGCACCGCCGGTGCCGGCACCTTCCGGCAGGCTCGTCTGCGTAGCGGGAATGCCATAGACCATCCAGTGGTTCACGCCCAGGCCACCGGCGCCCTGCGGGTCGGTTGCGATCAGCACGAGGCTGTTGGTGCCGGCCGGCACGTTGGACCAGTGCAGCGGCGGCGAGACGTTCTCGCCCGTGCAATTGGCGTTAGCCGGGTTCTTCCCGGCGTATTTGCGGTCCATGACGCCGTTGTCGGCAAAGGCAGACGATTCGACGGTGAACGTGGTATCGGCCTGCGCATACACGTGCGGCACGGCAGACAGGCACGCCAGCGACAACAACGCGCGAAACAGGGTTTGCTTCAAGGCAGGTCTCCTGGCAGGAAAGACAGCGAACGGGCATCACAATACGCGAATGCGCCGCCCGCGCGCAGGGGCACAGCCGCACAGAGGGTCGTCAGATTGACGTGCGACAATACCGCGCCCCAGCGCGCCGCGTTCGCCGCGCGCTTTTGCCAGACCTGACCATAGGAGAACCGGACGCATGTTCGGCGATATCACGCGTTTTCTGCTCGACACGATCTTCTCGCTCTTTGGCGCCGCACTGCTGTTGCGCGCCTGGACGCAAGCGGTGCGGCTGTCGCCGCGCAATCCGCTGTCGCAGGCGATCTTCCAGTTGACCGGCTGGCTGGTGCACCCGCTGCGCCGCGTGATTCCGGCCACGGGCTATATCGATTGGTCGTCGCTGGTGGCAGCCTATGCCACGGCACTTGTGTATCTGTTCCTGCTGCTGGCATCGGTGGGCGTGAGCCCGATGGCGCTCGTGCCGATGGGCTTTGTGGCGGCGCTCTTTACGGTGCTCAAGTGGGCGTTCAACGTGCTGGTGTGGGTGACCATTGCTTCGGCCGTCCTGTCGTGGATGGGGCCGGCATCGCCCATGGGCGCGGTGCTCAACACGCTGGTCGACCCGCTGTTGCGCCCGATCCGCCGCGTGGTGCCGCCGCTGGGCGGGCGGCTGGATCTGTCTCCGCTGATCCTGCTGGTGATTGCGCAGGTGATCGTGATCGCGCTGTCGCATCTGTCGCTCTCGCCATTGTTCATGTGAGCGCGGCACGGGGCTTGCTCGACTGAGGGATATGCCGGCCGCTGCATATGGCCGGCGACTCAGGAGGACATCATGAACGCATGGAAAACAGCGCTGGTGTGCGCAATTGCCGTGCTGGCTCCCACGCTCACGGCGTGCACGGCAGGTGGCGCGGTAGCAGGCGGGGTGGCCGGCCACGAACTCACGCATAGCACGGCCGGAACGATCGGGGGTGCCGCAGCAGGCGCCGTCATCGGCCACGAGCTGAGCAAGTAAACAAAACACCACAGCGGCTGACCAGCCGCTTTTTTTTTTAGGCCTGCGCAAACATGGCGCGGTAGGCACTGGGCGATGTGTGATATGTCCGGCTGAAATGCTGCCGCAGCGATACCGCGCTGCCGAATCCCGCCAGTTGCGCAATCGCTTCGACCGGCTGGCGCGTGGTCTCCAGCATGCGCTGCGCATAGGCCAGACGCTGCCCCAGCAACCATTGGCCGACGGTGGTGCCCGTCAGCTCACGAAAGCGCCGCGTGAAATTGCGCCGGCTCATGGCCGCGCGCTCGGCCAGCGAATCGAGCGAATGTGGCTCCGCGAGGTTAGCCACCGTCCAGTTCAACAGATCCGACAGGCGATCGCCGCCGGGCGCGTCGTGCAACGGTTGCTCGATGTACTGCGCCTGGCCGCCCTGCCGGTGCGGCGCCACCACCAGCCGCCGTGCGATGCGGTTGGCCACCTCCGCGCCATGCCAACGGCGGACCAGATGCAGGCAGCAGTCCAGCCCGGCGGCCGTGCCTGCAGATGTCACCAGACGGCCGTCGGCAGCGTCCAGATACAGCACATCGGGCACCAGCTTCACACGCGGGTAGCGCTGCGAAAACGCATCGGCAGCACTCCAATGCGTGGTCGCTTCATGGCCGTCGAGCACGCCAGCTTCGGCCAGCACAAACGCGCCCAGGCACAGGCCGACCACCGTGGCACCGCGCGCGTAGGCGTCGCGCACCGCATTCACCATCGCCGCCGGCGGGCGCTCTTTCGTGTCGCGCCAGGACGGCACGATCAGCACGTCGGCGTGGGCTGCGTCTTCGAGCGTGAGATCGGTCTGCACGGCAAGCCCGGCCGTGGTCCGCAGGCCGCCCTTTCTGGCGGGTTCGCCGGCACAGATCCGCAGGTTGTAGGACGGCAGCCCCGCCCAGATGCGGTCTTCAAACACAAGACATGGAACGGACAGGTGAAACGGGCTGATGTCATTGAAGGCCAGAACGGCGATTTCCCGGGGATGCTGGGGATGCTGGGGATGCTGGGGTTTCATACAGGCTCCGCGCTTTGGCCCGATTCTTTCGATAAACGTCTTCCGGGCCACTATCGGGAAGGATAGCCATCCGCGAAGATGCTGTCCACGGGCTCACGCAAATGCCCGATCCAACCGACCTTGAGGAGTCAGCCATGACCACGAACCACGCCCCGAAGCGCGCCCTGATCGTCATCGATGTGCAGAACGAATATTTCACCGGCGGCCTGCCGATCGAGTATCCGGACCCGCAGCAGACGGTGGCCAACGTTGGTGCCGCCATGGATGCCGCACGCGAGGCGGGCATTCCGGTGATCGTCGTGCAGCAAACGTCTCCGGTCAGCTCGCCGCTGTTTGCCATCGACACCGACGGCTGGCAACTGCACCCGGTGGTGGCATCACGCCCGCATGACCACTATCTGCGCAAACTGCTGCCGAGCGCCTATCCGGAGACGGACCTGGCGCAATGGCTGGAAGCACGCGGCATCGATACGCTTACCGTGGTCGGCTACATGACCCACAACTGCGATGCGTCGACCATCAACCACGCCCTGCACAACGGCACGGCGGTGGAGTTCCTGCACGATGCATCAGGCGCCGTGCCGTATCAGAACCAGGCAGGCTTTGCGAGTGCGGAAGAGATCCACCGCGTGTTCAGCGTGGTGCTGCAGTCGCGCTTTGCGGCGGTGATGTCGACCCAGGAATGGGTGCACAGCGTGAAGACCGGCGCGGTGCCCGTGCGCGACAACATCTATAAGTCGAATCAGCGGGCGCGGGGGTTGCTCAAGGATGACGTGGCGCAACGGGCAGCCTGAACGATCAGCCGGCCACGCCCTCTTCGGCCGGCAGAAACCCGCGAAACGACACTTCCACCTGTTCCACCATCGACGCCGATGTGGCTTCGCGCAGCGCCGCCAGCAATGCATCGAACGCGCTTTCCACGGAAGCGCGGTCGGTGGCCTGGACCAGGCGCTGGCGGACCGGATGTTCGGCCGAACTGAATGTGCGCGCCGCAATGTCCATCAGATACATGCGCGCTGCCGCCAGCGAACGCTTGCGCGCCGGAGCGGCAGAGGCAGCGGGCCTGGGCGTCTCGGGCCGCGGCACGTCCACTTGAACGAAGAGCTGCTCGCCGGCAGCCTCGGTTGCACGCTGAATGAACCCTGCCTGCATCAGCTCGAACACGGCCTTCGCCTCCAGGCCGAGCTGGCCGGCTCGCACGGCAAGGTCCTCACCGGTGACTTGCCCATCCACCATGATGAGCAACGCGCGGCTTGAACGACCGAGCGCGCCGCTGCGCGTGGCGATTTCCCGCCGCCCCGCATCTGTCTTTTCGAATCGTGCAGATAACCCCTGCATGGCAGCCCCCTATCCTCCCCCGAAGATCGGCACAACATAGGGCGGGTTGTTTGCAGAATCGTGAAACCGGGGCGGCTTTCCCTCGGCGGCAAACGGCAAACGCTTGCACTCAGATGGATGTCGGCAAATCCAGACACCCTCCCCGGAAGTGGGGCTGACAACGCGCACGCATCATTGATATGGCACGCCTGAGCGTGGCCCGACACTGCTTCGGGAGCCCGCTCTTGCCTGCATCCGCTTCCGCCTCTACCATGCGTTGTTATCGGTAACAAAATTGACGCGCAAACCGTCGATAACCACCACGCCGATTCCCCGCAGAGGGAACCCTGCTCCACATAACAACCGAGACACCATGCCCGCCCAACCTCCACGCAGACTGCGCAGCCAGCTTTGGTTCGACGATCCGAACCACGCAGACATGACTGCCCTCTATGTCGAACGCTTCATGAACTACGGCCTGACACGCGAAGAGCTGCAGTCGGGCCGGCCGATCATCGGCATTGCACAAACGGGTAGCGACCTCGCGCCGTGCAACCGGCACCACCTTGAGCTGGCACAGCGTGTGAAGGCCGGCATACGCGACGCGGGCGGCATCCCGATGGAATTTCCCGTTCACCCGCTGGCAGAGCAAAGCCGCCGCCCAACTGCCGCGCTCGACCGCAATCTCGCCTATCTCGGTCTGGTCGAGATCCTGCACGGCTTCCCGCTTGACGGCGTTGTGCTGACCACCGGTTGCGACAAGACCACGCCCGCCTGCCTGATGGCCGCCGCCACGGTCGACCTGCCAGCCATCGTCCTGTCTGGCGGGCCGATGCTGGATGGTTGGCACGAGGGCAAACGGGTCGGCTCCGGCACCGTCATCTGGCATGCACGCAACCGACTGGCTGCCGGCGACATCGACTACGAAGGCTTCATGGAGCTGACCACCGCGTCGTCGCCATCAATCGGCCACTGCAACACGATGGGCACCGCGCTGTCGATGAACAGCCTGGCCGAAGCGCTGGGCATGTCGCTGCCCGGGTGCGCCAGCATTCCGGCGGCGTATCGGGAGCGTGGGCAGATGGCCTATACCACCGGCAAGCGCATCGTCGACCTCGTGCGCGAAGACATCCGCCCCTCGAAGATCATGACGCGCGCGGCGTTTGAGAACGCCATCATGGTGGCCTCGGCGCTTGGCGCGTCGACCAACTGCCCGCCTCACCTCATCGCCATTGCACGCCACATGGGCCTGGAACTGAGCCTCGAAGACTGGCAGCGCCACGGAGAATCGGTGCCGCTGCTGGTGAACTGCATGCCGGCGGGCGAATACCTGGGTGAGAGCTTCCACCGCTCGGGCGGCGTGCCCGCCGTGTTGCGCCAGCTGGACGCGGGCGGATTGCTGCGGCGCGATTGCGCCACCGTGTCTGGCCGTACGATCGGCGCGATTGCCGATGCCGCCCCCGACGCCGACCGCGATGTGATTTTTCCTGTGGACGCGCCGCTCAAGCATCGCGCCGGCTTCATCGTGCTGTCGGGCAACTTCTTTGACAGCGCCATCATGAAGATGTCGGTAGTGGGCGAGGCGTTCCGGCAGACCTACCTGAGCGAACCCGGCGCGGAAAATGTTTTCGAGACGCGCGCGATCGTCTTCGATGGCCCAGAGGACTATCACGCCCGCATCAACGATCCGGCGCTCGAGATTGACGAGCGCTGCATCCTCGTCATCCGTGGCTGCGGAACGGTCGGCTATCCAGGCAGTGCGGAGGTCGTCAACATGGCGCCGCCGGCGGCGCTCGTTAAGCAAGGGATCGAATCGCTGCCGTGCATGGGCGATGGCCGGCAGAGCGGCACCTCGGCAAGCCCGTCCATTTTGAACATGTCGCCGGAGGCGGCCGCGGGTGGGGGCTTGGCGCTGCTGCGCACGGGCGATCGCATCCGCGTGGACCTCAACGCGCGCAAGGTCGATGTACTGCTCGACGCGGAAGAGCTTGAGCGCCGCCGCGAAACCGCAACGTTCAGCGTGCCGCAGTCGCAAACGCCTTGGCAGGAACTCTATCGGCAGTTCGTCGGGCAGCTTTCAACGGGCGGATGTTTGGAACCGGCGACGCTGTACTTGAATGTGATCGAGACACGCGGCAATCCGCGGCACTCGCATTGACGCTGCACACTGAGCAGCCGGCTATGCGCTCTCGCGCTCGACCACGCTGAAGTCGATGCGCGAGAGTTTGCGCGTGGCCGTAGCCTCGCCAACGCCCAGCGCGTTGAGCAAGACCTCGCCCGTGCGCAGGCCGATGCCATAGGCATCGACGGAGATCGTCGTGATGGTCGGGTGGCAGCACCACGCCACTTCAAAATTGCCGAAGCCCGCAACAGCGATGTCGCCGGGCACGGACAGGCCGCGGCGGTGGCATTCCATGATGGCGCCGAATGCGGACATGTCGCTCACGCACATCACGGCATCGGTATCCGGCCAGGCTTCCAGCAACGCGGCCATGGCAGGCCCGCCGTGGCTCATGGTGATGGGCGATTCGCCCAGGCGGATCACGCGCGGCTCGCCGAGGCCGAGCGCCCTAATTCCGCTTAGGTATCCACGCATGCGGTCGGTGCCGCGCCGGTCCAGTTCGCTTGCGCCGCACAGGAAACCGATTCGCCGGTAACCCCGCTTGTGCAGGTGATGCACCATCGCGAGCGACGCCTTGGCGTTCGAGAACCCAACCGCCATGTCGATCGGGCGGTCGGGCAGATCCCACATCTCGACAATCGGGATGCCGGCGCGCTCCAGCAGCGCGCGCGTGCCTGCACTGTGGTGGCGCCCTGTCAATGCGATAGCACGCGGCTGATGGCGCAGCAGCGACTTCACCAGCGCCTCTTCTTGGTCGAGGTGGTAGTCGGTATCACCCAGCAGCAATTGCAGGCCATGCGGCGCAAGCGCATCCGTCAAGCCGCGCACGGTGTCGGCAAAGTTGGAACTGGCCAGTGAAGGCACCAAGGCGGCGACAAACTCCGATCGTCCGCTGGACAGCATCCCGGCGGCGGCCGTTGCAACGTAGCCGAGTGCGTCGATGGCCTGTTGCACGCGTGCACGGGTCTCGGGCGACACGCTGCCGCCTGCCAGCACCCGCGACACCGTCATCTTCGAGACGCCGGCAACGCGCGCAACATCGGCCATGCGAGGAGGAGTGGTGCCGGTGGTCATGAGAAACGCCTACGCGCCAAGGGAAAAGAGGAAAGAAAAATGAGGAGTGGCGATCATAGCGGAACCGCCCACAAAGCAGCCCGTCGCTATGCCTGCGCGAGCGCGCGGCCGATGCGATCCGCCATGCCTGCAACGCCGACGACAAGGCGCTTCTCCCTGCGGGCGTCCAGCCGGCTGACGGGCACGCTGGAACTCACCGCAACGCGCTTGCCCAGCGGCGTGATGCCCACAAACGCCGCAAAACAGGCGAGCCCCGCCACCACCTCCTCGCGCTCAGTCGCCAGACCCCGCTCGCGAATGCTCTCAAGCTCATGGAGCAGATCGGCACGGCGCGTGGTGGTGCGCTCCGTCATGGCGGCAAGACGGGCCGGCAGGAGCGCGCACACCGCTTCGTCATCGAGGCTCGCAAGCAGCGCCTTGCCCAGCGCACAGCAATGGGCCGGCAAGCGCAGGCCGACATCCGATACCAGGCGAACCGGCCGCGGTGCATCCTCCCGCGCGATATAGACGACCTCCGTGCCGTCGAGCACGGCAAGCTGCACCACTTCGTTGTGTGCGGACACGAAGGCAGCGGATTCGCGCCGGAACGCTGCCAACAAGCTGTCGTGGCGGAAATAGGCGTTGCCCAGCTCAAACAACGTCAAGCCGATCAGGTAGCCGTCTGCCCGCTTTTCGATCCAGCGGCGCTTTTCCAGCGACTCCAGCAGCAGGTACAACGTGCTTCTGGACATGCCCGTCGCCTGCGCCAACGCGGCGGGTCGCACAGGTGATGTCGCCGCGCACAGTATCTCCAGCACTTCGTGAATGCGCTTGAGTGCTGGCACCTCATAGCCTGTCTTCACTGGAAACGTACCCGGCTCATTGATTGCCTATTGTCCAATAGGTTGGAAATTACGTCACCGTGTTGGACACCCTGCATCGCCATCTCTACGATCACGCGGGTTCCCTGACAACAAGGGTGTCCAATTGACGGAGCGCAGCGCACATGACCGACATCGCCAACTACTTGCCGCACGATCTGGAGCAGTCAACGCTCGTCGGTCGGATCTGGCGCACGACCGCCAACGGCGAGGGGCCGTCTGTCGTGGTGGTACGCAACGGTGTCGTATTCGACATCACAGAAGCCGTGCCAACCGTGGCGGACCTGTTCGAGCATCCTGACGCACTGGCCGTTGCCCGGCAGGCGCCTGGGGAAAACCTGGGCCGCGTCGAGGCGCTTGTCGAACGCTCCATGTCTGCCGATCGCGCGGGCACCTTGCCAACCCTGCTTGCGCCGAACGACCTCCAGGCCATCAAGGCCTGCGGCGTGACGTTTGCCGTCAGCCTGATCGAGCGTGTGATCGAAGAACAGGCTGGTGGCGACCCGGCCAAGGCCCGTGACGTGCGCGAGTCGATTGTCGGCGTGGTGGGCTCCGATCTTTCGAAGATCAAGCCCGGCTCCGATGCGGCCATGCGGCTCAAGGACGAACTGCAGCGCCGGGGCGCCTGGTCGCAATACATGGAAGTCGGCATCGGGCCCGATGCGGAAGTGTTCTCCAAATCGCAGCCGATGTCGGCAGTCGGGTTCGGGGCCGATGTGGGCCTGCATCCGGCCTCACGCTGGAACAACCCGGAGCCGGAGATCGTGCTGGCGGTCAGCAGCACGGGGCATGTCGTGGGGGCGGCGCTGGGCAACGACGTGAATCTGCGGGACATCGAAGGCCGCTCCGCGCTGCTGCTGGGCAAATGCAAGGACAACAACGGCTCCTGCGCCATCGGGCCGTTCGTGCGCCTGTTTGACGAGCACTTCACCATCGACACGATTCGCGCCACGCAGGTCTCGCTGCGCGTTGAGGGCACCGACGACGGCTTCGTGCTCGACGGCGTGAGCCACATGAGCGAGATCAGCCGCGACCCGCTCGACCTCGTCGCCCAGACCTGCGGGCCGCATCATCAGTATCCGGACGGCTTCATGCTGTTTCTCGGCACGATGTTCTCGCCGATCAAGGACCGTGACGCGCCGGGTGCCGGCTTTACGCACCACCTCGGCGACCGCGTGACGATCAGCGCGCCGCCCCTCGGCGCGCTGGTCAACACGGTGCGCCTGTCGACGGAGATCGCACCGTGGACGTTCGGTGTGCGCGCCCTTTATCGCAACCTGGCCGCACGAGGTCTCATCCGTCAGGCCTGATCGGTCTTCGCTGCGGAAAAGTCCACGGCACATTCCGTGGACGGGAGCCCCTTGACCGGCGCGCGAAACGCGAACAAGCCGCCGGCAAGCGGCTCCTTCTGCAACGCCTCGTCCGTCAGGCCCTTTCGGGCGGTGGTTGCATAGACGGTCTGCAAATCATTGCCGCCAAATGCGAGCTTGGTGATGTTGGAACACGGAAACTCGACGCGCCCGATGCATCGGCCGTCGGGCGAGAACCGCTCGATCCGGCCTCCGCCAAACAGCGCGACCCACACGCACCCTTCTTCATCGACGGCCATGCCGTCGGGGTAGCCGGTGCCCTCAATCGAGGTAAAGACGCGCTTGCGCTCCAGCCTGCCGTCGTCGTCAAGGTCGAAGGCATAGACCGCGCGCTGCAAGGTATCTGTGTGATACAGCGTGCGGCCGTCGGGGCTCGCGGTCGGGCCATTCGTGATGACGTAGCCCGAATCGCGCACGCTCAGCCGGCCATCCCGACCGACGCGGTAGAGCTGCCCGCTCGCCTCGTGCTCTGCATCGTCCATCGAGCCAAACCACAGCGCCCCGGTGCGGTCGACATAGCCGTCGTTCAGGCGGTTTCCCGGCCGATCGGTTTCGACGGGCAGCATGCGGCTGAAGGTACCGCTTGCGAAATCGAACCGGTAGAGACCACCCTGCACGCCGCAGACCAAGCTGCCTTCAACGCTGGGCAGCGCAAAGCCGATCTGGCCGGGCGCGACCCAACTGCGGCGCACATCGGTATCCGGGTCATAGCGGTAGAGTCGCCTGCCTTTGATATCGACAAAGACCACGCAGCGCGACGCGGCATGCCACACCGCGCCTTCCCCAAGCGTTGCGTCAACGCGCCAGACGCATTCCGGAACGATGGACGCCATCATCCGCCGTACCACCCGGCATCGACAAAGTACTCGCGCGCCGTGCAGCGCGCGGCATCGTCCGACGCAAGAAACAGCGCCATGCGCGCCACGTGTTCCGGCTCGACACGCTCATGCAGGCACTGCTCGGCCAGCAGCTTGGCTTCACTCTCGGGCGATTGCCAGAGCGCCATCTGCCGCGGCGTGCGCACCGCGCCGGGCACAATGCAATTGACGCGAATGCCGAACCCGCCAAGATCGCGCGCCAGACCGCGCGTCAGGCCTTCAATGCCGGCCTTGGCCGTCATGTAGATGGCGAGGTCCGGCTGGGCAAGGTGCCATGAGATGGACCCAAGGTTCAGGATCACGCCGCGCCCCTGCTTTTTCATGCTGGGCAGCACGGCTTGCGCGCAGAAGAACTGATGGCGCAGGTTGACCTCGATGCGGTTGTCCCAATAGGCCGGCGTTACGGTTGCGATCTGATGACGGTCATCGTTCGCGGCGTTGTTGATCAGGACGTCGATGGGGCCGGCTTCGGCTTCAATGTCTGAGAACGTGGTGTTCAGCGCGTCGATGTCGCGCAGATCGCAGTAGCGGAATACCGGCGGATGCACGCACTCACCCAGCGACGCAGCCAGCGCTTCTGAGTCCGCACGCGCAATATCCAGAAACGTGACACGCGCGCCCTGTTTCGCGAAGCCTTCAACGATGGCGGCGCCAATGCCGCTACCGCCGCCGGTAATCACAACGTTCTTGTTAACAAGGCTCGGATAAATCGCATAAGACATAGGAGATTCCAGTTACAGCAAAAGGGATAAAGCCCGAAACGCAAACTCAGCGGCGGCCGGAGCGCGAGATGACATCCACCCAGACGGCCAGCACGAGGATGCCGCCCTTGACGATCATCTGCCAGTAGGCGTCGACATCGAGCATCGACATGCCGTTGTCGAGGCTGGCCATGACGAGCGCACCGACCAGCGCACCGTAGACCGTGCCCGCCCCGCCGCGCATGGACGTGCCGCCGATAAAGCAGGCCGCAATGGCATCCAGTTCGCCCATGGTTCCGGCAGACGGCGAACCTGCAGCAAGACGCGCCGTATTGACGATGCCGGCAAACGCACACATGAGGCCCATGAGCCCGAAGATGGCGAGCTTCACGCGATCGGTGTTGATGCCCGACAGGCGCGTGGCCTCAAGGTTTGAACCCACCGAGTAGATACGGCGGCCGAACACCGTCTGGCTGGCGATCCAAGAAAAAATGCCGAGCAACGCCAGTACGAGCAGAACCGGCACCGGGATGCCGCCATAGCTGTTGAGCGTGGCGACAAATGCGACGATGACCAGGCCCGCCACAATCAGCTTGGCGACGTCTTGCCAGAGCGGCGCAACGTCGAGTTCATAACGGCGGTGCTCGCGCCGCTGCCGGACAACGACGAAGATCAACAGGCAGAAAATCAGCACCGCCATCAGGTCGCCCACTCGGCGCGGCAGGTAGCCCTGGCCAATCAGAACGAAGCTGTCCGACACCGGCGCAATCGTTGAGCCATGTGTGAGGCCGAGCAGGATGCCGCGATACGCGAGCATGCCGCCCAGGCCAACGATGAAAGACGGAACGCCCCGGTAGGTTGACCACCATCCGTTGAACAGGCCCATGGCCACGCCGAGCAGCAACACCACGGGCACCGTCGCCGTGATCGGCCAACCCAGTCCCTGGTCCAGGATGGCAGCTACGCCACCCAACAGGCCAAGCAGCGATCCGACCGAGAGATCGATCTCGCCAGCGATGATCACGAACACCATCCCGCAGGCCAGCATCCCCGTGATCGACATCTGCCGCAGCAGATTGGAGAGATTGCGGGCCGACGTAAACGCACCGTCGGTCAGTATCGAAAAAAACAGCCAGATCGCCGCCACGGCAATCAGCAACGCCAGGATCTTGTAGCGTGCGAACAGTTGCCTCAGGCGCTGGCTTGCCTTGAACGTGTTGCGCGAATCGCCCACCCCGCCGGCGGCTTGTGGGCTCGTTTGAGAAGTCATACGTGACCTACCTGATGGAAAGTGGGTGCGTGCCTGGGTGTGTGCCGGACTGGCTGAATGGCGGCGGTCAGAATGTGTTCCTGCGTCAGTCCGTCGTTCACGAAGTCGCCGCGCAGTTCCCCCTCGCCGATCACGAGCACGCGGTCCGAAATGCCAAGCACTTCGGGCAACTCCGACGAGATCACGATGATGGCCATGCCGCGCTTGGCGAGATCGCCGATCAGCTTGTAGATCTCGTACTTGGCGCCGACATCCACGCCGCGCGTGGGCTCATCCAGAATCAGGACGCGCGGCTCGGTGAGCAGCATCCGGGTGAGGACGGCCTTTTGCTGATTGCCGCCAGACAGGCTGGCAATCGGCAGCATCGGATGCGCGGCACGCACGGCAAGCCGCCGCATCTCTTTGCGGATCGTGTCGAGTTCGGCCGCGCCATCGATGCGCCCGAGACGCGAAAAACGCTGGAGGACGGCAAGCGTGATGTTGTGTCCGACGCTCATCAGCGAGACGATGCCGTGACGTTTTCGGTCTTCCGGCACCATCGCGATACCCGCACGAATGGCATCAAGTGGCGCGCGGACTTTCAACGGTTTGCCGTCAAGTACAAGCTCGACTTCGCTGGCGCCTTCATACGCGCCAAACACTGCCTGCATCAGCTCTGTGCGCCCTGCACCGACCAGCCCAGCCACGCCAAGAATTTCGCCACGCCGCACCGAAAAGGACACATCGTCGACCCGCTTGCGAGTCGGGTTGTTCGCGTCATAGCACGTCACATTGCGCGCCTCGAAAACAACCTCCCCGATGGGATGGGGTTCGCGCGGGAACAGTTGCGTGATCTCGCGCCCGACCATCTGGGCGATGATGAGGTCGGTGGTCAGGTCTTGCATCGGCGCGGTCGACACATGGCGGCCGTCGCGGATGACGGTGACCGTATCGCACACTGCTTCCACCTCGTCGAGCTTGTGCGAGATATAGACACACGCAATGCCGCGCGCCTTCAGATCACGCACGATATCGAGCAGGATGCGCGTTTCAGCCGCCGTAAGCGACGACGATGGCTCGTCCAGAATCAGCAGCTTGGCGCGCTTGTTGAGCGCCTTGGCGATCTCAATCAATTGCTGATGGCCGCCGCCGTAGTGCATCACGGGCAACGCCACGTTGATGCCCTGGATGTTCAGGTCGCGCAGCAGCTTGTCCGCGCCCTGGTACATCGCCGCGTAGTTCATGCGGCCGCCAGGCAGCGTGATCTCGTTGCCGAGATAGATGTTCTCAGCCACCGACAATTCCGGCACCAGCATCAGTTCCTGGTGGATGATGACGATGCCCGCCCGCTCGGTGTCGCGAATACCGCTCGCGCGGAGCGGCTGCCCCTCCCAGAGGATTTCGCCATCCCAGGTGCCGCTCGGGTACACACCCGAAAGCACCTTCATGAGCGTCGATTTTCCGGCGCCGTTCTCGCCGCACAGGCCAACACACTCGCCTGGCCTCACGACCAGGTTGATACCGTCGAGCGCCTTCACACCGTCAAACGTCTTGACGATGCCGCGCATCTGCAACAGAGGTTCAGACATGCCTCGTCCTTGAGGTACGAACGCGGCCGGCGACAAAGCGTTGGCTCGTCGCCGGCACAAAGTGGCCCTGGCTGCGCGACCTTACTGGCCGCCGCCGATCTGAGCCTGCGTGTAGAAGCCGTCTTTCACCACCAGGTTGACGTTGTCCTTCGTGAGTTGGGTGGGTTGCAGCAACACCGTGTCGACCTTCTTCTTGCCGTTGTCGTACTGTGCGTTGTACTTGGGCTTATCACCCTTGGCGAGTGCCACGGAAAGCTGCGCGGCTTCAGTGGCAATCAGCTTGAGCGGCTTGTAGACCGTCATAGTCTGCGTGCCCGCAATCACGCGCTTGACGGCAGCAAGGTCTGCATCCTGCCCCGACACCGGCACTTTGCCGGCGAGCTTCTGTGCAGCCAGTGCCTGGATCGCGCCACCTGCCGTGCCGTCGTTGGACGCAACCACGGCATCGATCTTGTTGTTGTTCGCTGTCAGCGCGTTTTCAACAATACCCAGCGCAGCAGACGCGCTCCACTCGGGCACCCATTGCGAGCCGACGACCTTGATGTCGCCGCGGTCGATGGCAGGTTGCAGCACCTTCAGCTGACCCTGCCGCAGCATCTTCGCGTTGTTGTCCGTCGGCGCGCCGCCCAGCAGGAAGTAGTTGCCCTTCGGGCGCACGTTGAACACGCCCTGCGCTTGCAGCTCGCCCACCTTCTCGTTGTCGAAGGAGATATAGGCGTCAACATCTGCATCGAGAATCAGGCGGTCGTACGACACCACCTTGATGCCGGCCTTCTTGGCTTCGGCCACCACATTGGTCAGCGCCTTGGAGTTGAACGGCACGATGACGATCACGTCGACGCCGCGCGAGATCAGGTTCTCGATCTGGGAGATCTGGCGTTGCTCGCTGGCATCCGCCGATTGCACCGACACCTTGGCACCCAGCTTTTCTGCGGCGGCGACGAAGTAGTCGCGGTCGCGCGACCAGCGCTCCACGCGCAGGTCGTCGATACAAAAGCCGATTTCCGGATGCGCCTTGCTGGCGTGCGCCAGCGGCGCTGCAATCGACAGGCTGGCGAGCATTGCACCGCAAAAGGCGGCCCTCAGAACACTACGGCGTTGGTTCGATTTCATGTCTCACTCCATCTTCTATTGTTGGTGGATACCCCTAGGCCGACGGTGCGCGTGGTGCGCCGCAATAGTGATCTCGCCCGGCTCGACGGCCATCGCATGGTGATGCGGCCGCTCAGCACGGGCAATTACGAAATTGCCCAACCGCCCTAACATTTCTTGCCACCCCGCTGCGATCGTCTGACAGCGCCCCACGTAGCCAATAGAATGTGCAAGCGCGCAGCACGCCCCAGCGCTGCAGCCGTTTGGCAACCACTGCCATCGCGAGCGGCCCGAGCCACCATGCAACGTCAACCGTCCGATCCATCGCAGCACGCGCGCATTCATCGCATTGCGCTGCTGTTCAATGCCAACAAGGTGTATGACCGCGAGATCATCGCGGGCATTGGCGACTACATGCGCTCCACCCGCGTGACGTGGGACTTGTTTCTGGAAGAGGATTTCCGCTGCCGCCTACCCGGCATCGAGCGCTTTGACGGCGACGGCATCATTGCGGATTTCGACGACCCCGCCGTCGCCGAAGCGCTGCGCGGTTGCCCGCTACCGGTGGTGGCCGTCGGCTCATCGTATGAAGATGCAACGCAATACCCGGCAAAAGAGCCTTACGTCGCAACGGACAACGGCAAGCTGGTCTCGCTGGCCTACCGGCACCTGATCGAAGCCGGCCTGCAGCACTTTGCGCTGTACAGCCTGCCCCAGGCGCCAGAGAACCGCTGGGCACAGCAGCGCGAACTCGCCTTTACACGCTTGCGCCGGCAGGACAATCCCACCGCCCCGATTGAGCAGGAGATTTACCGGGGCCTCTCGACCAGCGCGCCGACCTGGCATCAGGCGATCGGTCAGTTGATTGAATGGCTGCGCGCCTTGCCCAAGCCCATCGGCATCATCGCCGTGACGGATGCGCGAGCCCGGCACCTGCTGCAGGCCTGCATGACGGCAGGCTTGGCCGTGCCGGAGGAAGTCGCCATCATCGGCATCGACAACGATCCGCTCACACGCACCTTGAGCCGCATCCCGCTGTCGTCCGTCATTCAGGGCACCGTGGAGATGGGGCGCACGGCCGCACACCTGCTGCATCAGATGCTAGGCGGTGCCCGCCTGGCAGGCCGGCAGATTCTCGTGCCGCCGGTGGGCATCAATGTGCTGGCGTCATCCCGGCACCAGCCGCTTGCCAGCCCGTATGTCATGCGCGCGCGCCACTTCATCCGGCAGTACGCCTGCCAGGGAATCAAGACCGAGCAGGTCGCGGACTACGTCGGTATCTCGCGGTCATCGCTCGAAGAACACTTTCGTCGTGAATTGAATTGCACCGTGCACCAGGAAATCCTTCGCCATAAGCTCGACGCCGCCAAGCACATGCTGGCCAGCCGTGATGTCGCCACCGCCGAGGTGGCGGTGCGCTGCGGCTTTACCTCCCCGCAATACATGCACGCCGTATTCCGACGCGAGCTGGATTGCACGCCACGCGAATACCAGGAACGCACCATCACAGAGGGCCAATCATGAGCATCGCGTCAGCGCTGTCCGCACACGCGCCGCTCGACGGCGCCATCTCATCAGCAATATGGGGACAACTGCCGGGCGGTGAACCGGTTCGGCTGTTCACGCTGCGCAATGCCTTGGGCATGCGCGTTTCGATCAGCGACCTGGGGGCGACGCTCGTCTCCTGGCAAGCGCCTGACCGCGGCGGGCGTCTGGGCGAGATTCTCCTGAACCATGCGACACCTGCCGCCTACCTTGAATCACCAGGCTATCTGGGCGGATTGATCGGACGCTGGGCGAACCGGATCGCGGGCGCGCGGTTCACGCTCGACGGCATCGACTACGCCCTCGATCGCAATGAAGGCGGCAATCTGCTCCATGGGGGGGCGAGCGGGTTTCATCGGGCGCTATGGCACGCCGAGGATCACGACGGCGCATTGGTCATGCGGCTCAACTCCCCGGAAGGCGATGCGGGATTCCCCGGCAACGTCGCCGTCCAGGTTCGCTATGCGCTTGACGACGATGGCACGCTGTCGATCGACTACGAAGCCCGGACCGATGCGCCCACGCCGATCAACCTGACAAGCCACGGGTATTTCAACCTGAGCGGCAAGCCCGGCACCGACATCAAGGGCCACATCCTGTCGATCGATGCCGACGCGTATCTGGAAGTCGATGCCAAGCTGATCCCGACACGAACAGCCAGCGTTGCGGGCACGGCGTTCGATTTTCGTCAGGGCGCGCCCATCGGGGTACGGCTGGACTGGCCTAACGCGCAACTCGCGCAGGCCGGCGGGTTCGACCACTGCTTTGTGCTGCGCAATACGGCGCCGGAGGAGCGCTCGCAGGTGCGCCCTGTCGCCCGGCTGTATGACCCCGGCAGCGGGCGCGAATTGACGGTACTCACCGATCAGCGCGGGCTGCAGTTCTATTCGGGCCACAAGCTGGCTGGCACGCACGCGCTACGCAGCGGCTTATGCCTGGAAGCGAGTGCGTTCCCGAACCAGGTCAACATGCCCGATGCGGAATCGGTCATGTTCCGCCCGGGCCAGGTCTACCGGCAGCACACCGCATACCGCGTGTCGGTTGCTGAAGAAGCCTGAGCGAGACCTGATCCGCAGACCTAAGCCGAGCTGAGGCACGCGGCCTGGATGTTCAATGCGCAGCTGCGGCCGCGCCGTGCATGACTTCGTGCGAACCGCGAATGCCGTTGAACCATGCGTTGAGCACCACGGCCACCAGCGTGCCCATCACGATGCCGCTGTGGGTGATGGGGTGCGTCCAGTCCGGAAAGTGGTGGAAGAACGCCGGCGCCAGCGTCGGCATCATGCCAAAGCCGACCGATACGGCGATGATCAACAGGTTGTGGCGCTGCTGCTGGAAGTCGACCATGCCCAACATGCGGATGCCGGCTGCGGCCACCATCCCGAACATCACGATGCCTGCGCCGCCCAGCACGTATTGCGGCACGGAAGCCACCACGTAAGACAGCTTCGGAAACAGCCCCAGCACGATCAGCAGCAACCCGCCGGCGGCCGCCACATAGCGCGAACGCACGCCCGTGATCGACACCAGCCCGATGTTCTGCGAAAACGACGTATGCGGAAACGTGTTGAACACCCCCGCCACCACCGTCGCCAGACCGTCGGCACGCAGGCCGTTGGTGAGTTCGTTGCGCGAGATGGGCTTGCCCACCACGTGCGACAACGCGAGGAACATGCCGGTTGATTCCACCAGCGTGATCACGATCACGATGCACATCGAGATGATGGCCGACAGCTCGAACTTCGGCATGCCAAAGTGGAACGGCGTCACCAGCGTCATCAGCGGCGCGGCGCTTGCGTCGGCCAGCGACACCTTGCCAAACGCCGCCGCCACCAGCGTGCCCGTCACGATGCCAAGCAGCACCGCGATATTGCATAGCAGTGCGTTACCGAACTTGGTGAGCAGCAGGATCGTCACTAGCACGAGCGCTGCAATGGCCAGACCGAATGGATCGCCGAACGCCGGGTTCGGCACCATGTGCTTCACGCCGTCGACCACCTGCGGAATCATCTGCTGACCGCCCGCGGCCCAGTTGATGCCTACGCTCAGCAGCGAAAAGCCGATCAGCATGATGACCGTGCCCGTCACCACGCGCGGGAACAGGCCCAGCAACCGGCCCATCAGCGGCGCAATGGCAATGCCGAACACACCAGAAACGATGGACGCCCCAAAAATGCCGGGCAGCCCCATGCCGGGCTCCACGCCAATGGCGATCATCGGTGCCACCGCAGCAAATGTGACACCCATCATCACCGGCAGGCGGATCCCGAAGATCAGGAAACCGAGCGATTGGATGAGCGTGCCGATCCCAGCCGCAAACAGGTCGCAATTGACGAGGTACGAGAGATCGCTCTTCGACAGGCCAAGCGCATTGCCGACAATCAGCGGCACGGCAATCGCCCCGGCGTACATCACCAACAGGTGTTGCAGGCCAAGTGCGAACAGACGGGGCAGCGGCAGAAGCTCGTTGACGGGATCGGCAACGGTGTCGGCGATTGTCGACGAAGAAGGCGAGGGTTGGCCGGGGGATTGGCGCATTGTCTGTCTCCTGGGGCCGCTCTCGTGTCAATGCCGGGAGCGTGCTTTAGGCGGATGGGGCGGATTGCATCCGCCGGCATTCATGCGGCGTGATGCCGCGTATTTGCCGGAATCTTGGAGGGGCGCCATTTTTCTGTCAACAATTCAATACGTTTTTTGTGTACATATTTTGCGTTCTTAAACGTATGTGCGTCGTCATCCACCTCTTCACACCACGCGTGCCCGCGTGAACGACGCGCCAAAGAAAAAGCGCGGCCGCGACATGAGTCGCTGGCCGCGCAGTAGAAATACCTGGCAGGTAAAGCTGAACCGGGAGCCGCCAACAAACCCAGCAAAGCAAAAAGGTTTTGTCAGTGGCGCTCAGCAGACCTCAGTTCAGGTCGGCGTCGGCAGCCATGCGCGATCACGCAGGCGCGAGCGGATGCGGGCGATGGCCTGGCTGTGGATCTGGCACACGCGCGATTCCGACACGCCCATCACGGCGCCGATTTCACGCAGGTTCAGATCCTGCTCGTAGTAGAGGCTCATCATGAGCTTTTCGCGCTCGGGCAGTGCCTCGATGGCGGCAACAACCGATTCGCGCAGGTCGTGGTCCAGCAGTTGGTCCAGCGGCGTGGCGTCGTTCTCGGGCGCGCGGTTCTCGATGAAGGCGTCGGCGTCTTCGCGGTCGAAATCTTCGTAATACAGCAGCTGGCTGCCTTGCAGGTCGACCAGTTGCTTCTGGTATTCGGCCAGCGACATGCCCAGCGCCGCGGCAATCTCGGTTTCCGTGGGCGCGCGGCCCTTCTGCTGCTGCAGCTTCTGGATCGCCTGCTCGATCGTGCGTGCGTTGCGGCGCAGGCCGCGCGGCAGCCAGTCCGAGCCGCGCAGTTCGTCCAGGATCGCGCCGCGAATACGCTGGGCCGCGTAGAACTCGAACTGCACGCCCTGCGTTTCCTCATAGCGCGACAGCGCATCGAGCAAGCCCATCATGCCAGCCTGGATCAGGTCGTCCAGCTCAACGCTGGCCGGCAACTTGACCATCATCTGGTTGGCAATGCGGCGCACCAGTGGTGCGTACGTGGCCATCTCGTCGGACTTGGTCTTGCGACCGGTTGCGGTGTACATATCCATGCCTGCCTTTGACGCTTCGTTCATGCTGCGCCTCAATAAACCAATTCGGCCGCGCGTGCGGTGGCGCCAAGCGTCGGAGTCGCTGTCGACATTGACGTTGCTTGCGCCGATTCATCTGCCGGCTGTGCCGGTGCCCGCGCCGACATGACCACCCGCGACGGCGCATTGCCATCACCGGCTTGGGCCTCGGCGCTGGCCCAGCTCAACATTTCTTCGGCAAGCTGGCGGAAGGCCATGGCCGAAGGCGATGCGGGAAACGCGCTCGCCACGGGCTTGCCGAGCGAGAGCGCAAGTTCTACGTGCCGGTCCTCCGGGAGGTAGCCGGCGAAATCGATACGGGTGTTCAGGTACTGGCCCACGGTGTTGGCCAGGTTGCCGAACACGCGCACGGCGGAATCCACCGAATGCGCGCCGCACACCACGGTGCGGATGCCAGCGCTGCCTTGCAGCACGGCGGTTTTCTTGAGCAGCGTGTACGCGCTCTTGATGCCTTCCGGACCATCGGAGAAGGTCAGCAGCACGTCGTCGCAGGCTTCGGCCACGGTGCTCAGCGCCCGGGTGCCGAAATGCGCGGCCACGAGCGTCACATCCGCCGTCTCGTCGTACTGCTCGAGCACGCCGGGCATGGCGAGCATGGTCTGGGCGTTCACCACGGCCGTGTCGCGGCCCATGGCGGACAGCGCGATGCGCAGGTTGTCGACAAAGTCATCGACCTGCTCTTCCGCACCGATCACCAGCACACGGCGGGCAGCAGCATGACCGAGCATGCGCCGCAGCCCTGCGGCTTGATCCTTGGCGAATGGCGTCGTCATGGTCGCCCCCTTGTCAGGCGAAATCGAAAGCGGCCAGGCCAGGTTCGCGGTTACCTGAGTTACGCAACACCGCGCCCTGCGCCACCAGCAACGATTCATCCGAATCCAGCGTGAACGACGACTGCTCCGCACCGGCCCGGAACGAGCGATGGATCAGCAGCTTCTTGTTCGGCACCGCAATGTCTTCCGGCACACGCTGACCGTACGACACGTAGTGCAGCGGCAGGCGGCGGCGGATCATCACGTCCATCGCGTGGCCAACCGAGGCAGCCTCGTCGATCTTGGTCAGGATGCAGCCGGCGAGGTTGGCGTCACGGTAGGCGCCCACCACTTCGTCGAGCGTCTTGCCGTTGCTGGCAGCGTTGAGCAGCAGCAGGCGCTTGATCGACGGGCCCACGGCATGCAGCATCGCCATCTGTTCGGACACGGCGCGGTCGCGCTGGCTCATGCCGATGGTGTCGATCAGCACGACGTGCTTCTCGCGCAGGTCGTTCAGCGCCAGGCTCAGGTCTTGCGCGTCTTTCACGGCATGCACCGAGACGCCCAGGATCTTGCCGTAGATGCGCAGTTGTTCATGGCCGCCGATCCGGTAGCTGTCGGTCGAGAGCAGCGCCACGCGCGATGCGCCATGGCGCAGCACGAAGCGCGCGGCCAGCTTGGCGGTCGTGGTGGTCTTGCCCACGCCGGTCGGGCCCATCAGGGCAAACACGCCACCCTGGTCGAGCAGGCTGTTTTCATCCGACACGGTGCTCAGGTTCTTTTCAATCGCGCGCTGCACGAAGTCCAGCGCCCCCTCATACGAGTCGTGCTGCGGCATGTTCTCCAGCACGTAGCGCGTGAGCTGTGCCGAGAACCCTGCGTTGAGCATGGTCTGGAACAGGCGCGTACGCACCGGGTCGCCCAGCTTCACGCCCAGCGAGGCCAAGCTCGACATGGCGTCGTTCAGGGTGCTCTTGAGCGTTTCGATCTCGCCGACCATGCGGCGGGTCATCACGTCGGTCTCGGCACGGATGCTTTCCTTCACGTCGGCCTGGATGGCCGAACGCTGCAGGCTCACGTCATCACGCGGTGCTTCGGCCTTGGCCATCGTGTCCTCCACGCGGACGAAAATGTCGGACGCCTTGTCTGCGTCGGCTTGCGCCTCGATGCGCGCCTTCACGGGCGCTTCGGCCTTCTGTTGTTCGGCGCGAAGGTTACGGGCCTGGGCTTCCACGCGCTCGGCAAAGCTGCGCAGCGAAACCGGGCGGTCATCCTGCTCGCGTGCCTGTTCACGTGCCTGCTCGCGACGTGCGGCAAAGCGGGCGGTCGATTCCACCTCCGGCTCGTCGTCTTCCATCGTGGTGCGGCGCGCGATGAACTGGGCGGTGCTGGCCATGGCCTGCGCTGCGGATTGGGCAACCTCGGCATTGGCACGGTCCAGCGACAGGCCAGCCAGCATGCGGGTCGACGCAGCCAGCGCATCTTCTTCGCCGAACGCCACGTCGTCGTCAACACGCGTTTGCAGCGTACGGCCGGCAGGCTTGGCTGCCGGAGCGACTTGAGCGACCGGCGCTGCCGGTGCGTCTTCCTGTGCGGGGGCGCGGCGCGAAGCAATGAAGCGGTTGCGCAGACGGGCCAGCGCGTTCGGTGCCGGTGCCTCGGCCTGCGGAGCTTCTTCAGCAGGTGCCTGGGCGGCAACGACGGCTGCGGTTGCAGCGGCAATCGGGGCGGGCTCGGGAATCGGGGCCGGCGCCATCGGACGGCGCTGCGCCGTCTTGGGTGCCGACGATTGCGTGTCGACCAGCGCATCCACGTGCGAGTCGCATGCCGCGATGATCTCGATGCCACCCGGAATGGCGCGGTTCGACAGGATCAGAGCGCCATCGCCCAGTTGGTCGCGGACTTTGCGCAAGACGTCACGCGACGTCAGTCCGGTAAATCGATGCATTTTCATGCGCGGCCTCCAAGCATGGCGACAACCTTAATCGTTCGGTGATCTGGAATTTCTGCGTGCGACAGCACGCGCAGGCTCGGTGCGGCACGCTTGAACAGGCGTGCAAGCATCGGGCGCAGTGCGGGCGGTACGAGCAGGACGCCCGTCTGACCCATCTGTTCGTGTTGCCGCGACGAGTCCGCAGCCGCTTGCATGAGCGAGTCAGCCAGTTGCGGTTCGATCGGGCCGGCGTTAGAGCCAACGACGCTTTGCAGCAAGATGTTCTCCAGATTCGGGTCAAGCGTGACGACCTGCATTTCGGTCTTGTTCGGGAAGAGCTGCTGGGCAATCGCCCGGCCCAGCGCCACACGCACGGCGGCGGTGAGTTCGGCGGGGTCTTGCGTCCTGCCTCCGTGTTCCGCCAGCGTCTCGACGATGGTGCGGATGTCGCGGATATGCAGGCCTTCGTCCAGCAGGTTCTGCAGCACCTTCTGCACGGTCGCGACGGGCAACAGCTTCGGCACAACGTCTTCGACCAGCTTCGGTGCTTCCTTGCCCAAATGATCGAGCAATTGCTGGACTTCCAAACGGCCGAGAAGCTCGGTGCTATGGGTGTAAATCAACTGATTGACGTGGGTGGCGATGACCGTGCTGCAATCGACCACGGTGTAGCCCTCGGCCTGCGCGCGATCGCGCACATCGGCGGTGATCCACATGGCCGGCAGGCCAAAGGTCGGGTCCACGGTGGGCGTGCCGGGCAGTTGCGTGCCCAGGCGACCGCCCATGCCGCCATGACCACCCATGCCGTCCTGGCCACCCGGGTTGATGGCGAGGAACTTGCCCTGCTGCACTTCGCCGTGGCCGATCTCCACGCCCTTGAGCGTGATGCGGTACGACGACGGGCCCAGTTCCAGGTTGTCGCGGATATGCACCACCGGCGCCAGGAAGCCCATGTCCTGCGTGAACTTCTTGCGGATGCCCTTGATGCGGCGCAGCAGCTCGCCGTCCTGGCTCTTGTCGACCAGCGGGATCAGGCGGTAACCGATTTCCAGGCCCAGCACGTCGACCCACGACACGTCGTCCCAGCTCGCCTCGGGCGTATCCACCGGGGCAATGGCCTGCAGCACGGGCTCCACCTCGGGCACTTCGCGCTTCTTCTTGAGGTACCAGCCCAGGTAGCCCAGGCCGCCGCCAAACAGCACGAACGGGATGTGCGGCATGCCCGGCACCAGGCCCAGCAGGCCCAGCACGCCGGCGGTGGTCATCAGCACCATCGGCATGGCAAACAGCTCGCTCGACAGTTGCTGGCCGACGTCCTTGTCGGTGGAGACGCGGCTGACCATGATGCCCGCCGCGGTGGAGATCACCAGAGCGGGAATCTGCGCGACCAGGCCGTCACCGATGGTCAGCAGCGTGTAGTTGGTGGCGGCGTGGCCCACGTCCATGCCGTGCTGGAGCACGCCCACGGCCAGGCCGCCGACGATGTTGATCAGCAGGATGGCGATACCCGCCACCGAATCGCCCCGCACGAACTTGCTGGCACCGTCCATGGAGCCGAAGAATTCGGCTTCCTGGGCGATCTCCGTGCGGCGCCTGCGGGCTTCGTCTTCGCGGATCAGGCCGGCGTTCAGGTCGGCGTCGATCGCCATCTGCTTGCCGGGCATTGCATCCAGCGTGAAGCGCGCGCTGACCTCGGCAATACGGCCCGCGCCCTTGCTGATCACCATGAAGTTGATGATCACCAGGATGATGAATAGCACGATGCCGACGGTGTAGTTGCCGCCCACCAGGAAGTGGCCGAAGGCTTCGATCACCTTGCCGGCGGCGTCGGGGCCGGTGTGGCCTTCCATCAGCACCACGCGCGTGGACGCCACGTTCAGCGACAGCCGCATCAGCGTGGTGATCAGCAGGATGCTCGGAAACGACGAGAAATCCAGCGGCTTGAGCGTGTGCATGCTGATCAGCAGCACGATGATCGACAGCGCGATGTTGAACGTGAACAGCAGGTCGAGGATGAATGGCGGCAATGGCAGCACCATCATCGCCAGGATCAGGATGATGAGCACCGGGCCCGCGGCGGAGCGGTAGTCGCCCTTGCGCAGGATGTCGGTGACTCGGAGCAGTGCGGCGTTCATTGGCGGGGCGTGCAGCGGGGGGCTTTTCGATGGATGCCATCTTGCCCGGTGAGCCGCCAAATCGAAGACGTGAGAAAGCCGCCCAAAAGGCGGCTTTTCTTTGAAATACCCTCCCACCGGGGGGTGCGGAAGCGGCCATTGGCGCCGATTGGCCGGCATTGCATGCCAAGCGCCCCATGCGCGAGCCTCAAACGGCCGTTCGCGGAGCTAAAAGTGTCGAGCACGAGGCTTTTTGCTCGGCAGCCCGAGTTCTGAACTCGATGCTTGGAGCTTTTTGCTCGGCGAGCCGAGCTCGGAGCTCGACGCGTGAGGCTTTTTGCTCGGCCGTCCGAGCTCGGAGCTCGGCGCGTGGAGCTTTTTGCTCGGCCATCCGAGCTCGGAGCTCGACGTGTGGAGCTTTTTGCTCGGCCGTCCGAGCTCGGAGCTCGACGCGTGACGCTTTTTGCTCGGCCGTCCGAGCTCGGAGCTCGACGCGTGAGGCTTTTTGCTCGGCGGTCCGAGCTCAGAGCTCGACGCGTGAGGCTTTTTGCTCGGCCGGCGGCGGTTTAAGCGTCTTCGGGCTCGTCGTCCGGGCCGGGCTGTGGCCCCGGGTCCATATCGGCGGGCACCGGCAGGTCGGTCGGGCGCACCGGCACACGGCCGCCCACCTGGTGCAGGCGGCGCAGCTGGTAGACATACGCGAGCACTTCGGCCACGGCGGCGTACAGCGCTTCGGGAATCTGGTGGCCGATCTCGGTATGGCGGTACAGCGCACGGGCCAGCGGGGGCGCTTCCAGAATGGGAATCTTGTGCTCCGTCCCCAGCTCGCGAATCTTGGCCGCCACCATGTCAGCGCCCTTGGCCAGCACGCGCGGCGCTCCGCCTTCCTTTTCGGAATAGCGCAGCGCCACGGCGTAGTGCGTCGGGTTGGTGACGATCACGTCGGCCTTGGGCACATCGGCCATCATGCGGCGCTGGGCCGCCTGGCGCTGGAGGTTGCGGATGCGGCCCTTGACGTGCGGATCGCCTTCGGACTCGCGGTGCTCCTTGCGCACTTCTTCCTTGGTCATGCGGTGTTTGCGCGCGTATTGCCACAACGACAGCGGCACATCCACGGCCGCCACCAGCATCATCACCGCCGCCATGCAGAGGAAGGCCACGCCGGCCACGTGCAGGGTGTCGCGCATGGCCACGCCCAGGTCCTGCTGCGGCAGTTCGATCAGGTCACCCCGGTAATACCGGACCAGCAACCAGCCCACGCCGGCAATCAGGAACAGCTTGATCAGCAGGCGGGGCAACTCCATCAGCCCCTCCAGCGAGAACATGCGCGTCAGGCCCTGCAGCTTGAACAGGCGCGAAATATCGGGGGCCAGCGGCTTGAACGAGATGGCCCCGCGCGTGAGCGCCAGCGGCGACAGCGCGGCAATCACCAGCATCAGCATCAGCCCGCCCAGCGCCATGGCCAGCGGCATGAACTGGCCCGTGACGTAGTTCCACTGGTCCTGCCCGCTCGTGTAGTTGTAGCGGTGGAACTCCAGGCAGCGCGCCAGAAAAGATGACGCAGCCCGCACAATCGAATCGCCCATCACCCACAAACCGCCCGCGGACACCGCCGTGAGGGCGAACGAAGCCAGTTCCCGTGATCTGGGAACGTCGCCTTCCTCGCGCGCCTGCTCGAGGCGCCTCGGAGAGGCTGGTTCGGTTTTTTCGAGATCGCTTTCTTCGGACATGCCGGGCGTGCGAGGGGTGGACGGACGCTCGCATTATCCCGCCCCGGTCTGGCCATCGAAGCGCAAAGAAGACGCCTTGAAAGCACGCTTATCGGCAAAAAGCCGTCCCGCGCGGTGGCGATGGCCCCTCTCGAACCCGATCCGCTCGCATGAGCGAGCCGCCCGGTTTGCGGTCGTGCCCCCTGGCTGCGCAAATACACCGCCCCCCTATATGGGGTCTGCCGCGCGATGCATGCGGTGCGGCTCGACATCCTCCAGCCGGTCTGCCGTGATATCCGCCGGATGCACCACCACGCCACCATTTCGCGCGATGAACTGTTGCGCATCCGCCAGATTCCGGAATGCGGGAAGATTGCCGCGCCGCATCGGCCCCAGAGCGGTCGACCCCGACACATAAACGGCCTGCAGTGCCGGAAGCCATCCACCGTCTCCCATGGCATGCACGTAGCTGGCGGCAACTTCCGAGGCCTGTCGCCCGGGTGCATAGCGCTGCAGGTTTCGCAGGTAGATGAACAGGGTCAGCGGTGAATCAAAGAAGTACGCATCGCCATTGGCAAAAATGAGCTGCGCCGCCCACCCGGGAACGCGAGATGGAAACGCCCCACAGACGGGGCAACGCGCGTTGGCTGGAACCGGACGAGGGGCATGTGGCTGCAATCCGGACCGCGGATCGTACGGCACGGCCGGCGCGACAAAGCAGATCTCGTCAGGCAACTTCGGTTCCGCCCGCAGGGCTGCACGTCCCACAAACCACCAGAGAGACCAGAGCGTCCCAAGCAATACAGCCAGTGCCAACAGCGGACGGCGCATCGTCATGACCCGCTCCATCCGCTCGCGCTGGTGCCACAGGCAATGACGGCCCTGAACAGAAGAGGACTGCGGCGAATCACAACTGAAAGCTCCTCCGAAGGTAAGCGGGCGCTGCTTCCCCGCCCACAAAAGACAGATCGACGGCACCGCGGGAGAGGCATTGCCGCATCCCATCGACAATCGCGTCGCCAGCCAACGCCAGGATGACGAGCATATCGACTCTGCCCACCTTCTAAATTGATCGAGGGCATGAATGACTTCTATCTAATTTAAATAGACCCTTCTTACGGCATTGGCATTTCCAATTCCTGCATAGCAAAAAATTATCCAAAAAAAATACCCGACATTGCATTGCGGATAAAAATGCATCTCCAATACTTGATTTGTATCAATTCTAGCCACGGGTATTTCGGCCAATTGATGCGAATCAATCTGTGTCGCAGGCGTAGCGCTACCATCGGCCGCTTCTGACACATGCGGTGAAATCTTGAACCGTTGCACTCCGCCCCTCCGTGGAACCCTGCCGAGTATCGGGCTCGCCGGACTGACGCACACGCTGCGCTGGACTGCCAGTCCGGCCGCGAGCGCACCGGCGGCCCAGTACCGATATGCCTTCGACGGCGACACGATGGGCACGACATATCACGTCCGGCTCGCGCTTGCATCGCTTGACGACACGGCATTGCTCGATGCGGCGCGCGCAGCCGTGGATGCGGCTGTACAGGGAGTCGACCAACGCATGTCAACGTATCGGGCGGACTCGGAACTGTCGCAACTGAACCGGTATGCGGGCGGGCGCCCCTTCGCGTTGTCCGCCGACACGATCAGCGTATTGCAGATGGCGAGATCAGTGAGCCTCGCAACGGATGGCGCGTTTGATGTCACAGCCGGGAGCTTCGTCAACCTGTGGGGCTTCGGGCCGGAAAAGGCTCAACGTGTGGTAACGCCGTACGAGCTGGCGATGCTCAAGAGCGCAGTCGGCACCGGCGCACTGGAAATCGACCCGCGCACGCGTACCGCCACGAAAGCCGACCCTCGCGTTTATGCCGATCTATCGGCCATCGCAAAGGGTTTTGGTGTCGACCAGGCGGCCCTCGCGCTCGACACGCTTGGCATCTCCGATTACATGGTCGAGGTGGGTGGAGAGGTGCGCGCCAAGGGCCGGCGCCATGACGGGCGCGCGTGGCAAATCGGTATTGAAGAGCCTCAGCGGACGCTACCGCGCCGTGCCCGATTCGTCGTGCCATTGCGCGATATGGCAATGGCAACGTCGGGCGATTACCGCATCTGCTTCGAGCAGGATGGGCAACATTACTCACACGAGATCGATCCACGTACAGGCCGCCCAATCGCCAATGGCCTGAGTTCCGTCACCGTGGCCGCGTCGCAGTGTGCGATTGCCGACGCATACGCTACGGCGCTGATTGTGTTGGGCCCAGAGCGCGGCGTCGAGGTTGCCGAGCAACTCGGGCTGGCCGCTTATTTCGTCCTGCGCGATGTGGATGGCCGCCATCAAGACCGGATGACAACCGCGTTTGCTGCGCTGGGCGGCCGCCCTGCCACAACCACCTGATCCACACCGCGACCCGCACAAAGCGCAACGGCATCGTCACATTCATTCATATCCGAATAGCCTCATTAAAAATAGGTTATTCAAATTTCCAATGGTCAATCGAATAGGGCTCATTTCAATTCATCTCGAATTGATGGGTTTCCCCTGACTTTGATGACTATCAATAGCAAATTCCTGCGGTTTGTTAATGTGGTTTCCAATTCTGAGGGAGCGTAAGAGATGAGCCAATCCAACAATGATTTTGAGAATCCGATTCCGGTGAGCCCGACACGACGCAGCTTTCTGAACCGGACGGCAGCGGGCCTGGTCGGCGTCGGCCTGTCCGCCGGACTGGCAGCCTGCAACAAAGGCTCGGACAAGGATGCACCTGCGGCGGCGGCTCCGGCCGATGGCAAACCGGGCGCAGCCGGCGGCGTCGACTACAGCAAGTACGAAGTGCCGCCCGGCCAGCTGGACACGTACTACGCGTTCTCCAGCGGCGGCCACTCGGGTGAGGTTCGCATCTACGGTCTGCCTTCGGGGCGCTGTTTCAAGCGCATCCCCGTCTTCAACATCGATTGCCTGGTGGGCTGGGGCATCACCAACGAATCGAAGAAGATCATGGGCACCAACCCGGACGGCACGCTCAAGTACTGGACCGGCGATACCCACCACGTGCATCCGTCCTATACCGACGGCACGTACGACGGGAAATACATCTTCGTCAACGACAAGATCCACAGCCGGCTCGCCCGGGTGCGCATGGACACGATGGAATGCGACAAGATCGTCGAATTGCCGAACGTCCAGGGCTTCCACGGCGTCTTCCCAGACAAGCGGGACCCGGTGGATGACAAGATCAACCACACCACCCGCGTGTTCTGTGGCAACGAGTTCCATATTCCGCAGCCCAATGACGGCCGCGACCTGAACGACCCGAAGAAGTATTTCTGCCTGTTCACCTGCGTGGACGCGGAGACGATGGAGCCCCGCTGGCAGGTCAAGGTCGACGGCAACATGGACCTGGTGGCCACGTCGTATGACGGCAAGCTCGCTGCTTCCAACCAGTACAACACCGAAGGCGGTGTGCATTACGAAGAGATGATGTCCGCCGAGCGCGACGCGTGCGTGTTCTTCAACGTGGCACGGATCGAAGCCGCGGTCAAAGCCGGCAAGACCTTCACCATCGGCACTTCGAAAGTCCCTGTCGTCGATGGCACCAAAGCCGCCAACACCGACCCGAAGACCGCGCTGACCTGCTATGTGCCCGTGCCCAAGAACCCGCACGGCGTGAATGCCAGCCCGGACGGCAAGTACTACGCCTGTTCCGGCAAGCTGTCGCCGACGGCAACCCTGATCGAGCACGACCTCGTCTTGAAGTGGTTCAACGGCGAGATCAAGGAGCCGCGCGACTGCGTCGTTGCCGAACCCGAGATCGGGCTCGGGCCGCTGCACACCGGTTTTGACAACCGCGGCAACGCCTATACAACGCTGTTCCTCGACAGCCAGATCGTCAAATGGAACCTTGAAGCGGCGATCAAGGCGTTCAAGGGCGACAAGACCGCTGTGCCAGTGGTGGACCGCATCGACGTCAATTACCAGCCGGGCCACGGTTTCACCTCGATGGGCGAAACCAAGGAGCCGGATGGCAAGTTCTTCATCTCGGACAACAAGTTCTCGAAAGACCGATTCCTGCCGGTCGGCCCGCTGCACCCGGAAACAGCGCAGCTCATCGACATCTCCGGCGACAAGATGAAGCTCGTGGCAGACCATGCGGTCTATTCCGAGCCGCACGACTCGATCGTCATCCGCCGCGACATCATCAAGACGCGTCAGGTCTACAACATCGATGAGTTCCCGCACGCGGTGAAAGACCCGAAGGAGTGCCGGGTCGAGCGCAAGGGCAAGCAGGTGACGGTCTACCTGACCTCGCAGGCACCTGCCTTTGGCTTGCGCGAGTTCACTGTGAAGAAGGGCGATGAGGTGACGATCATCCTCACCAACCTCGACAAGGTGGAGGACTTGACCCACGGCTTCGCCATCCCGAAGTACAACATCAACTTCATCGTGAACCCGCAGGAAACCAAGTCGGTCACCTTCAAGGTCGACAAGCCCGGGGTCTACTGGTGCTACTGCACCAACTTCTGTCACGCGCTGCACCTGGAAATGCGCTCGCGCATGCTTGTAGAGGCGTAAGGGAGAAGGCGGACGTATGAAACACCTGTTCTCACGATTGGCGGTGATTGCCGCCACTTGTGCGATGGACACGTCCGCGCTGGCGGGCATCAGCGGCATGGCCTACGAGGCGCCGCTGCCCGCCGGTTTATCGACCGACCCGAACCTGTGCGCAATGGTTCCCTGCACGGACGTGCTGCCTGGCGCCAGCAGCTTCTCACCGCGCAAGGGGCACCCCCCTTACGTAGAGGGCTATCGCGACGTTGCGGGCAAGCGCCAGCTGGTCGGCTATGCGTTCCTGTCGACCGACATCGTGGACATGCCCGGCTATTCGGGCAAACCCATCATTACCCTGATGGGCATAGATGCGCACGGCGTGATCACGGGCGTCAAGGTCCTGCGACATTCCGAGCCGATCCTTCTGCTGGGCATTCCAGAAACCCAACTGACGCACTTCACCTCGCAATACGTCGGCAAGTTCGTCGGGGGAAGCATCGAGATCGGCAAATCCCACGCCGTGAGCGAGGGCGCCGTCGAACTCGACGCGATCAGTGGCGCGACCGTGACGGTGATGTCCGAGAATCAGGTCATTCTGCGCAGCGGCAAGGCCGTGGCAGAACAGGCCGGCATCATCGCGCCCAAGCGGCGCGCCCAGGCGAAGTTTACGCAGGCAAGTCAGCCCCTGAGCTGGAAGGCGCTGCTGGATCAAGGCGCTGTGCAGCGCTTGACCGTGCACCCCGAGGATGTTGGGCTGCAGGCCAGCGGCCAGCCTTACGTGGATATGGTGTTCGGTGACATCAGTGCGCCTGTCGTAGGGCGCAGCATTCTGGGCGATGCGAATTACGCATCGCTCATGTCGAGCCTGAAGCCCGGCGAACACGCGATCTTCATCGCGTCGAACGGCACGGAGAGTTTCAAAGGCTCCGGCTTCGTGCGCGGGGGCATCTTCGACCGCATCCAGGTCGCCCAGGATACCGACACCTTCACCTTCCGGGACCTCGATTACCAGAACCTCTACGGCATCCGCGCAACCGGTGCGCCTGAGTATCGCGAATCTGGCATCTTCATCATCCGCAGCCCGGGGTTTTCGTCGGCGTATCCGTGGAAGCTGGTGTTCCTGGCCAACAAGTTGGACGCGGAAACCGGCGCAAAGACATTCACAAGCTTCGACCAGGAATACTGGCTCCCGGCGGATGAGCTGGTTGGCGGGCGGCCGCAGTACGACCGCCCCGCTCCGCCCTGGCTGCAGATCTGGAAGGCGCGCGCCGTCGAGATTGGCCTGTTCGCCCTCCTGTTGATTGGCGCGGGCGCGGTATACGCGTCGCGCGACACGCTGGTGCGCCGCTCCAGGCGCAAGGACAAGCGCTGGGTCTCCTGGCCCAAGTACGCGCTGTGGACCACGAGCATCGGCTTCGCTGGATTCCATCTCATGGCGCAGCCGTCCATCACGCAGGTGCTGACATGGTTCCACGCCATTCTCTTCAAGTGGCGGTGGGATCTGTTCCTGTCCGATCCGTTCATCTTCCTGTTCTGGTGGTTCATCATCATCAGCGTGTTCTTCTGGGGCCGCGGCATGTTCTGCGGTTGGCTGTGCCCCTACGGCTCGCTGAGTGAGATCCTTTACAAGGTGGGGGGCAAACTTGGTCTTGCGCGCTTCCAGTTCCAGTTGCCCAAGGCGCTGCACGACAAGCTCAAGTGGATCAAGTACGGCGTGTTTGCCGGCCTGCTCGGGATGTCGTTCTACTCGATGGGCACCGCCGAGAAGCTGGCGGAGATCGAGCCGTTCAAGACCACGTTCCTGGTCGGCGTCTGGAACCGGACGTGGCCCTTCGTCACGTTCTGGAGCGTGCTGGCTGTCGCCGCTCTGTTCATCGAGCGGCCATTCTGCAAATACCTGTGCCCGCTGGGCGCCTCGCTCGCTATCCCGTCGACGTTCCGGTGGTGGGGTCTGAAACGCAAGCAGGAATGCGGCCCGTGCCGCGCCTGCGAGGCGGGCTGCGGATCGCAAGCCATCGGACGCGACGGCAAGATCGACCAGCGCGAATGCCTGCTGTGCCTGGATTGCATGGTCATGTATTACGACGATCATGCGTGCCCTCCGCTGGTCAAGGAGCGCAAGCACCGCACGAGCGCCGGCTTGAAACTGACACCGATCGGCGCCGACGGCTACTACATCCCGATCCGGCCAGTGCCAAGCGCGCCGCCCAAACCCGCTGCACCAACGCCCGCTTCGCTGCCGCCGCCACCGGTGGGCACGCTCGCCCGGTTGCGTCGCGAACTGACTGATCACCTCTTCCCCTGGAACCGGCAATTCCTCAGTCACCCGTTGTTCTTCCGTGCCGCCGGCATTGGCCTGGCTGTGCTCGTCACCTGGGCGTGGCTGCTCGGTGCGGGCGGCAGGCTTGGCGCCGGCATCGTACTGGGCTGGTGGTTGGCGTGGTCCGCCTACGAATGGGTCATGCGCATGGCGTGCAAGCCCTATGTGAAGGAAGGCGCCTGGTGGGGTTACAAGCTGCGTACAGCCTCCTGGGCCGACATGGCTGCCTATGTCGGCATGAAGAACCTGCTGATTGGCGCAGGCCTCTTCCTTGCCATGAAGGGCGTGGGCGTGCTGCCGGCGCTGCAATCCCTGCCCCAACTGAAATGGCTCTACTGAACCGGCTCCTCTGCGCGATCTCGGCACTGCTGGTCTGCACTGCGGCCTGCGGTGCAGAGATTCGCGTGCATGCCGGCAGTTCGATTGCGCAGGCGGTCACGCTCGCGCATGCGGGGGACACCCTCATCATCGAGCGCGGTCGGTATCAAGGTCCGGTCCGGATCGACAAGCCCTTGACCCTGGTGGGCATCGACCGCCCCACCATCAGCGGCGGCCTTGCCGGCGATGTAATCCGCGTCGTGTCGCCAGACGTCACGATCGATGGCCTGATTGTCAGCGACAGCGGCGACGACCTCGGCGCGCAGAACGCCGGCATCTACATCCAGCCCGGCGCCGATCGCGCCACGGTCAGACACTGCGAGCTCACCTACAACCTGTTCGGCCTCTGGATTGAAGGCGTGAAGGATGTGCGCATCGTGGGCAACGTGATTGCCGGCAAGCGCGATTACCCCTCCGCGCAGCGCGGCAACGGCATCCAGCTCTACAACACGACGGGTGCGCAGCTCGACGGCAACGAGATCAGTTTTTCGCGTGACGGCATCTATGTCGATGTCTCGCACCACGCGCTGTTTCGTGCCAACCGCATCCACAACGTGCGCTATGGCACGCACTACATGAACTCCAACGACAACGTGTGGGAGGGCAACGAGTCCTACCACAACCGCGGCGGCCTGGCGCTCATGATGACGCGCCGCCAGATCGTGCGCGGCAACCGCGCCTGGGGCAACACCGACCACGGCATCATGCTGCGCACCATCCAGGATTCGGTCATTGAAGACAACGTGGTGTCCGGAAACCTGCGCGGCTTCTTCGTCTACGACGCCGAATACAACGTGCTGAGCAACAACCTCGTCATCGGCAACACGGTCGGCATGCACGTCTGGGCCGGGTCCATTCACAACAAGGTGGACGGTAACGATTTCATCGATAACCAGGAGCAGGTGCGCTACGTTGCCACGCACGACGAGCCCTGGGGCGGGCGCAGCGGCAATTACTGGAGCAACTATGCCGGATGGGACCGCAACGGCGACGGCCGCGGCGACGTGCCCTATCGCGCAAGCGATCTGATGGACCGGCTGTTGTGGCGCTTTCCGAGCGCCAAGCTGCTGCTCAATAGCCCCGCGGTACAGACGTTGAGGCTGATCTCGGAGCAATTCCCGCTGCTGCGCTCACCCAGTGTGGTCGACGCAAGCCCCCGCATGCGTCCACGGGGTAATGATTGGCGCGCGTGGGTGAACAAGCATGATTGAAGCGCGGCAACTGGTGAAGCGCTACGGCGAGATCGAAGCCGTGGCGGACGTGAGCCTGACGGTGCATCCCGGCGAGCTATTCGGCCTGATCGGCCACAACGGCGCGGGCAAAAGCACGCTGTTCAAGATGCTCCTTGGGCTGGAGGCGCCCACCGCGGGTGAAGTGCGCATTGGAGGCCAGCCCATGAGCAGTGGGGCCTTCCGCTCGGTGCGGCGCAACCTTGGCTATCTGCCGGAAAACGTGGTGTTCTATGACAACCTGACTGGCCAGGAAACGCTGGAATTCTTCGCTGCGCTCAAGCGTGCGCCGCGAACGGATTGCGCGCGCGTGCTGGAACGCGTGGGGTTGTCCCATGCCGCAGACCGCCGCGTGCGCGGCTATTCCAAGGGCATGCGCCAGCGCCTCGGTTTCGCCCAGGCCCTGCTCGGCCAGCCCACACTCCTGTTTCTCGACGAGCCCACCAACGGCCTGGACCCGCAGGGGATTCGCGACTTCTATCGCACGCTGGGCGAACTGCAGGCACAGGGCGTGACCATCGTGCTGACCTCGCACATCCTGTCGGAAATCCAGGAGCGCGTGGGCCGCCTGGCGATCATGAAAAACGGACGCGTGCATGCGCAGGGCACGGTGCAATCATTGCGCGAATCGATGGCCCTGCCGCTGTGGTTCGACCTGCGGCTGACGGGCGGCCCTGAACATGCCGAGCCCGCCCTGCGGCGCGCGCTCGCGGCCGCGCCAGGATGCGAACTGCACATCGATGGATCGCGCGCCACCGTGCTGTGCCCGCGGCCGGCGAAGATGCCATTGCTGCAATCGCTATCCACGCTCGGCGCGACACTTGCCGATCTGCAACTGCGCGAACCCTCGCTCGAGGACGTGCTCCTCGGCCAACCTGCTTGAGGCCGGACATGCAATTGACACTCGAACCCCGGCAGATCGGTATCGTCGTCGCCAAGGAATTCCACGACCGCATCCGCAACCGGTGGGTGCTGGCGGTGACCACCGTATTGACAGCCTTTGCGCTGGTGATCGCCTACTTCGGTGCGGCACAGCAAGGCGAAGTCGGGCTGCGCGGCATGGAAGTCACGATCGCCAGCCTGGTCAGCCTGGTGATCTATCTCGTACCGCTGATTGCGTTAATTCTCGGCTTTGATGCGATCGTGGGTGAGCGCGAGCGCGGCTCGCTGGACCTGCTGCTTTCCATGCCGATCACCCGAGTCGAGCTGCTGCTCGGCAAATACCTCGGCTTAGCGGCCGCGCTGGCGTGCTCCACGATCGTCGGCTTTGGGCTGGTCGGGATACTGTTGGCCGTGAAGCTGCCGCTCGCGGCCATGTATCACTACGCTGGCTTCATGCTCAGTTCAGTGCTGCTGGGCATGGCCTTCCTGAGCCTGGCCCTGTTGGTGTCCGTCGTTGCCGCCGATCGCACGCGCGCAAGCGGTGTCGCCATCGCGTTGTGGTTCTTCTTCGTGCTGGTATTCGATCTGCTGCTGCTCGGCGCGCTGATCGCCACGGGCGGAAAGCTGGGATCTGACGCCCTGCCCTACCTGATGCTGCTCAACCCGGCAGACATCTTCCGCATCCTCAACATCTTCAGCTTTGACGAAGTCCGAACACTCTACGGTCTGGCGACCGTATTCCCCGAGCGCATGGCCGACCCGCTCGTGCTCGGCTCCCTCATGACCGCCTGGATCGTCGCTCCGCTCGCCGTGGCCGCATGGAAATTCCGCAAATGAAACGCACACTGCAACCTCCTCTATCCGCCCTGCGCCGCCGTGCGCGCACGGCCCTGTTCGCCACCGCAATCGTCCTGGCCGGCTGCCAAGGCGCCGCGTCTACGCCCGGTCCGATCGAACTCACGCGGGATACGCCCTGCAGCCTCGACGGCATGACGGTGGCTGACTTCCCCGGCCCGAAGGCGCAGATTCTGTATGACAAGGGCGCCCCTGACGTCTTCTGCGACACCATCGAGCTGTTCTCGATCGTGCTGCGCCCTGAACAACAGCGGCACATGCGCGCCATGTACGTGCAAGACATGGCCAAGACAGACTGGAATACGCCGCAGGGCCACTGGATCGATGCCCGCACCGCGTTCTACGTCGTGGGATCGAAGGCGCGCGGATCGATGGGCGCCACGTTTGCATCCTTTGCCACGCAGGCCAATGCGGACGCCTTCGCTACACGTCAAGGCGGCAAGGTTTACAAGTTCAATGAAATAACGCCCCAAATGGCACAGCTCGACGGTGGCGTACTGAAAGACCACCAGATGTAACCGGCCCCAGAGAACCCGAAATGATCGATTACTTTGCCAATCTACCGCCCGACGATGCCGTTCAGATGGAGCAGCTCAGCCGCTTGTCCTACGAGCTGCGGGAAAGCCGGCGCAAGCTGCTCGAACCCTATGGGGTGAACGACGAGGGGGATCTGCTCGCGCGTATCGCGGCAGCGGACTTGCCGGAGCATCCGGCCTATGAGCATTACCTCGGCTCTCTCGCGCTTGCCACCGCCAAACAAGACGTCACCGCTGAACTGAAGGCGCTGCTGGCGCGCATGGGAGGCTGATCATGCACCATCTCGAACTCAAAGAGGCACTGGAGGCGCACTACGGTGCGGTGTTGGCAGAACCTCCGACGCTGTGCCAGGACGCCTTACTGGTCTCGCTCAACAACGGCGTTCTGCTCGAACTGCGTTACCCCGCTGCGTCGGAATACGCAATCGCGTGGCGCTGGGGGGATGCGCAATTGCGCATCGACACCGCGCCGCTGCATCGCACCCTCGCCACCTTCCCGAACCATTTGCACGATGCGTCGGACGTGCTGCGCGAAGATCGCCTGACCCACCCGAGCGCGGAACCCTGGGCCAACGTGCGCGCCGTGATCGATGCCGTGCTGGTCGACCCGCTGTTGCAAGCATAAGCAAACGGCGCTCACCCGGAGCGCCGCCAACCCTGCCCGAGGGCGATGTCGTTACGTCGCCTTCGACGTCATGTAATCCACCCCGGCTTTCACGTCTTCATCGCCGAGCGATGCGTTGCCGCCTTTTGCGGGCATCGTACCCTTGCTGCCCGAGAAGCCGTGCAGCGCATGGTCGTAGAGGGTGTCCTTGCCCTGCGCGATGCGAGGGGCCCAATCGTCCTTCGATTTGAACATCGGCGCGCCGCCAGCACCGGTGCCGTGACACATCGCACAGGTGGACTTGTAGACCTTCTCCCCTTTCTCGACATCGCCAGCGCTGGCCTGGGTTGCCTGCGGCGCAGCGGCTGCTGCAGCCACAGTTGCGGGAGCCGCAGTGGCGGAGGCAGCGGAAGCAGCCTCCTCATTCTTGCTGCATGCCGTCAGCAAGGTGAACCCCACCAGGGCAGCAATGGTTATAGGTCGAATGAGCACGTCGATACCTCGAATCAAAAGGAGTGAGAACAGTGGCCCAAATAGGCCATGACCATGATAAGAATGAATACCGGCTCAGGCCTTGACGCCAATCAGCGCAAGGCTTTGTGGGGCGTTGTAACGTGTCAACTCCCCTACGGCGGTCATGGAAATACCGGCGGGATACCGCTGCACCCGGCACCTTTCTGACGCGCACGTAGCGCGGTCTGGGAATGCCATCGCCGCAGACGGTCACGGCGCCGCACACGTCGTCGTCATCGACGTGTCGCGAGCCATCGGACAAGACAGCGTGTTTGGCGCAGAGGCTGCGATGCAGCATGTTCTCTGATGCAGGCCAAGGCTTCGTTCCTACGTCTGCAGGACACTCTCGGGCCGGGCGGGTGATGGTGCACGTGCGGGAACTGCCGATCCCGGCAGGACTCTGCGTGGGCGACAACACCGCCGATGCGGCATTGCGCAGCGAATTTCATCGCTGGCTTGCACAGCTTTGGGAGAGGAAGGACGCGCAGATCGACGCCATGCTGGCGCGCGCTGCGCTGAAGAACCAATGAGGCGATTCGCTCCGTCGCAACTGTCAACGCGAGGCTGACAACACGGAGAAGCAGCGCCCCCCGCGTCCTGCGAGGGGCTGGCAATGCAGGTTCAGAACCCGAGGCTTTCCAGCAGGTCGTCCACCTGTTCCTGGTTGGCGACCACGTCCGGATGGTCCGGATTGATCTGCGGGCCGTTGAGCAGCGACGTCGCAACATGCGCGGCTTCCACGCGCAGGTGTTCCGGCGCGTTGTCGAGCAGGATGCCGACGAGCTGGCTTTCGATGAGCTGGACGACATCCAGCACCTTCTTGATCACCTGGCCCGTCAAGTCCTGGAAGTCCTGGGCCATCAGGATTTCCATGAGCTGCTGGTTCGTGTCGCGCGTTTTTTCAGGAACGCTGCGCAGGAAGCCGTTGGTCTGGCCGACCAGCTCGCGGATCTCGTCGTCGCCCAGTTGGCGGTCCATCCACGACTGCCAGCGGTTGACCAGCGCCTGGGAGTCGGACTCCAGCGCGTCTTGCACGGGGCGGGCCGCGTCGATGGCGTTGAGCACGCGGGTGGCCGCCTGCTCGGTCATGTTGGCGATGTAGTTCAGGCGGTCGCGTGCGTCGGGGATGGCCGATGCGGCCTTCTCGACGCCCTTGTCCAGGCCCAACTCGCGCATGCTCTCACGCAGCATGCGCGTGAGGTGGCCGATGCGCTGGAGCATTTCGGGCATGTCGCCGTGGTCTGCACCTTCGGCGGCCGGCGCCTGGGCGCCATCGTGCATCTCGCTCATCACGCCCCCTTTTCGAGCTTCTCGAAAATCTTGCCCAGCTTTTCGTCCAGCGTGGCAGCCGTGAAGGGCTTGACCACGTAGCCGTTAGCACCTGCCTGGGCAGCGGCGATGATGTTTTCCTTCTTGGCCTCGGCCGTCACCATCAGCACCGGCAGCTTGCTGATGGCGGTGTTGGCGTCAGCACGGATGCTCTGCAGCATCTGCAGGCCATCCATGTTGGGCATGTTCCAGTCCGAGATCACGAAATCGAACCGGCCTTCCTTGACCTTGGCCAGGCCGGCGGCGCCGTCTTCGGCCTCGTCGACGTTGGCAAAACCGAGTTCCTTGAGCAGGTTACGCACGATCCGGCGCATCGTCGGGAAATCGTCGACGACGAGGAATCGGTACTGGCTCTTGTCCATGGACACAATCTCCGCAAACTAACTGAATTGGGGGGTTTCGGGCTTCCTTGGCAATCTTATCGGCGCCTGGGGCCGATTCTTGAGCGCCGGAATGGTGCGGGGCGCCTGACTGCTGCGCCCCGCAACCAATGTACCCGCAAATATTGCGTTATACCCGCGTCACACGGCCGTGTGCCGACAGCTTGGCCAGCACGTGCGGGCCGATCTGCGACAGCGGCAGGACTTCATGCACGCCGCCGTGTGCCACGGCCTCTTTGGGCATGCCGTAGACCACGCAGGACGCCTCGTCCTGGGCAACGTTATAGGCACCCGCGTTGCGCATTTCCAGCATGCCGACCGCGCCGTCCTTGCCCATGCCGGTGAGGATGACGCCCAGGGCGTTGGCCCCGGCGTTGCGCGCGGCAGAGCGGAACAGCACATCCACGGCCGGGCGATGGCGGTTGACCGGCGGGCCCTGGTCCAGCTCGGTGACGTAGTTGGCGCCGCTGCGGCCCAGCGACAGATGCATGTCGCCCGGGGCAATGTAGGCGTGGCCGGGGAGCACACGCTCGCCGTGCACGGCTTCCTTCACGCGGATGCGGCACAGGCCGTCCAGCCGCTTGGCGAACGACGTGGTGAAACCCGCCGGCATGTGCTGCACGATGAGGATGCCCGGGCAATCGGGCGGCATTTCCAGCAGGAAATCCTTGATGGCCTCGGTGCCGCCGGTGGAAGCGCCCACGATGATGAGCTTTTCCGTCGACGAGAAATGGGTACGCGCAGGTGCCGCGGTGGCCGGTGCGTGGTCCGCGCGAACGTGTGCGCCAGATGCCGATGCAGTTGCTGATCCGGGCATCGCAGCCACCGCAACCGGTGCGACAGTACGCGGACGCAGCTTTGCCCGGGCCGCCGTGCGGATCTTGTCGGCAATCTGGTCGGCGTATTCGTTCATGCCGTCGCGCATGCCCAGCTTGGGCTTGGCGACAAAATCCACTGCGCCCAGCTCCAGCGCGCGCAGCGTGGCTTCAGAGCCGCGCTCGGTCAGCGAAGAGATCATGACCACCGGCGTCGGGCGCAGGCGCATGAGCTTTTCCAGGAAGTCGAGGCCGTCCATCTTCGGCATTTCGACGTCCAGCGTGAGCACGTCCGGATTGGTCTGCTTGATGAGGTCGCGCGCGATGATCGGATCGGGCGCCACACCCACCACTTCCATGTCCGGCTGGCTGTTGATGATCTCCTTCAGGATGCTGCGGATCAGTGCGGAATCGTCGATGCACAGCACCTGAATCTTGCGTTTGTCGTTCATGTTCGGGAGCAAGTCTTCTGAATGTTGAGACCGTTGCAAAACGAAGCGAAGCGGTTCTGATGGATCAGCGCCGACGCAGACAGTACAAGTCGTACGGCAAGGCGACGCGGGGCCGTCAGAATCGTTTTTCAGCGATCTCCTAGGTAAAGAGTTGGAGGCGCGAGGCTGGCTTTGTCGTGATGGACTTCGACAGCTTGCTGGCGTATTGCGCCTCGCTGTCCAGCTCGGCCGCCGAGTTTTGCGAGCGCAGCTTGCGCACCATGATCTGGCCGGTGGACGGGACGAAATACACCTTGCGCGGGTGCACGTCAAAGAGGTCTTTGGCGGCCACGGTCAGGCCTTCGTTGCGCAGGAATTCGAGCACGAACTTGCCGTTGCGCTCGCCGACGTCGAGCGTGCTCATGCCGGCCAGCACGGCGGCGCCGCCGAACACCTTGATCTCCAGGCGCTCGCGCTTGGCGCCGGCCTTGTAGAGCTGGTTCAGTAGCACTTCCATGGCGTGCGTGCCATAGCGCATGGAGGGCGACAGGATCGATTCCCCCTCGTTGCGCGAGGGCAGCATGAAGTGGTTCATGCCGCCAATGCCGAGGGTCTTGTCGCGCACGCAGGCGGACACGCACGAGCCGAGCACCGTAACCAGCATCAGGTCTTCGGTGGTGACGGAATACTCGCCAGGCAGCACTTTCATGGCGCGCCGCCCGAAGGTGGTGTCGTAATACGCGTGCGTGCTGGCAGACGATTGGGCGAGCGTGGCCATGGCGCCAGCGCTCATGCCGCTGTTCATGCCGCTGTCAGTGCGTACGGCGTCGGCCGCCGATTGCGGGGCCGCGCGTTTGCCGAATTCGATCATCGTGCCCCCATCTTGGCGCGCACCTCGGGCGCGATTTCGTACACGGTCTTGCCGCGCAGCGACCACGCCTTGGTGACCTGCAGGAAGCTCTCCGAATGGCCGGCAAACAGCAGGCCATCGGGTTTCATCACGTCGATGAAATGCTCAAGAATCTTGGCCTGCGTGGGCTTGTCGAAATAGATCATCACGTTGCGGCAGAAGATCACGTCGAACTTCTGCTGCAGCGGCCAATCGCGGTCGAGCAGGTTGATCTGGCGGAAGTCGATCATGGCCTGCAGCTCGGGCCGCACGCGGGCATAGCCCTCCTGCTTGCCGGTGCCGCGCAGGAAATACTTCTTCAGGCGCTCGGGCGACAGGGCCGCGACGCGTTCCATCGGATAGATGCCGGCGCGGGCGCGCGCCAGCGCGTTGGTGTCCACATCCGATGCGATCACACTCACCTGGCTGGGCGACATCGAACCGAAGGCCTCGGCCAGCGTGATGGCGATCGAGTATGGCTCTTCGCCCGTCGACGACGCCGAGCACCACACAGTGAACGGCGTGCGCTTGGCCTTGGCGTGCTCGTGCAGGATCGGGAAGTGATGCTGCTCGCGGAAGAACGCGGTCAGGTTGGTGGTCAGCGCGTTGGTAAAGGCTTCCCACTCGTCGGGCAGGTGGCCTTTTTCCAGCGCATCCAGGTAGTCGCGGAACGAGCCGAGGTTCACCACACGCAGGCGGCGCGCCAGGCGGCTGTAGACCATTTCACTCTTGCGGTCGGACAGTGAAATACCGACGCGGCGGTAGATCAGGTCGCGGATGCGGCCGAAATCTTCGGCGGTGAATGAAAACTCACGCGACGCGAGCGTCGGCGAAACTGGCGCCAAATTTTGTGCTGCCATGGATAACTAACCCCGTGTTTGGCGAGTCTTGATGCCCGCTCTCAGTCGTTGGCGGGCACCGTTTCCGCGGGCCGCGCCAAGTTTGCTGTTGGCGAGGCTGGCGTCAGAAGGTGCTCCAGTCATCTTCATCGGCAGAACCGGCGGCGAGCTTGAGGGTCGGGGCAATGGCGGCCTCGGAAATGGCAGCCGAAACGACGGCGGCGGCCACAGGTGCAACCGGTACGTGTGCCTCTTGAGGCGCTTTTTCTTCTTGCGCGGCGGGAGCCTCCGGGGCAGCCTCGGGCGCCGCTGCCGGCTTGGCCGACTTGCGCGAAGCCAAGGCGCGCGCAACCGAGGGCACCACTTCGGTCTTCTCTGGGCGGATCTCGCTGCGGACGGCCGGCGCCGAAATGGCAGAAACGGCAGAAACGGCAGAGAGGGCACTCGGCGCCGCCACGGCCAACTCCGCCGACGCATCGGTGCGGAATGTCGCCACGGCATTGCGCAGCAGTTGCGCCTGTTCTTCCAGCGACAGGGCGGCAGCGGCGGCTTGCTCGACCAGCGCGGCGTTCTGCTGCGTGACCTCGTCCATCTGGTTCACGGCCTGGTTGACCTGTTCAATACCGGAACTTTGCTCGTCCGACGCGGCGGAAATCTCGCCCATGATGTCGGTCACGCGGCGCACGGCCACCACCACTTCTTCAATGACCGTGCCGGCTTCGGCCACCAGGGCCGACCCGTTGCGCACGCGGCCGACGGAATCGCCGATCAGCTCCTTGATCTCCTTGGCCGCCGTGGCCGAGCGTTGCGCGAGGCTGCGCACCTCGCCCGCCACCACCGCAAAACCACGGCCCTGCTCGCCCGCGCGCGCGGCTTCCACCGCCGCATTCAGCGCCAGGATGTTGGTCTGGAACGCAATGCCCTCGATCACACCGATGATGTCGGCGATCTTCTTGCTGCTGGCGTTGATGCCAGCCATGGTTTCGACCACGCGGCCCACCACTTCTCCGCCCTTGACAGCGATGTCCGACGCGCTGCCCGCCAGTTGGCTGGCCTGGCGCGCGTTGTCGGCGTTCTGCTTCACGATGCTGGTGAGTTCTTCCATGCTGGAAGCGGTTTCCTCCAGCGACGAGGCCTGCTCTTCCGTGCGCTGTGAGAGGTCCGCATTGCCGGCCGCGATCTGCTTGGTGGCACTGGCAATGGAGTCGGCTGAACTCTTGATATTGGTGATCGTGCCGGTCAGTTGCTGCTGCATCTGCGCCATGGCGAAGAGCATGCTGTCGTGGTCGCCGGGGCGGGTCTGCACGTGCACGGCCAAGTCTCCGGCGGCAATGCGGCGGGCAATCTCGGCCGCGTACGAAGGCTCGCCACCTAACTGGCGCGACAGCCGACGTGCAATGACCAGGCCCAGCACGATGCCGAGCAGTGCACCCGCACAAGCCATCACAATCATGACCAGGCGCGAGCGCTGCGCGTCGTCACGAGCCTTGACGGTGGATGCGGCAGAGACCTCCTCCACACGCTTGACCATCTTGTCGAGCGTCTTTTCAAAGGCGGCGGTGTCATCCAGCAAGCCGACGTTCTCGGCCGTGACGCGGCTGTCGAACTGGGTCGGGTCCAGGCCCTGCTTGTCCATCAGCGCCACGAAGTCGGTCATGCGCTTGCTCCAGACCGGGTAGATGGCATCGACCTCGCGGATCATCTTCTTGCCTTCGTCCGACGTGAACAGCGGGCGCACGTTCTCCACACCGTCTTTCAGGTGCTGCATGCTGTCGGCAATCTGCGTGCTGAGCGTCTTGCGCTCCGTGAGCGTGGTGGCAATCAGCAGCGCGGTCTGCGCACGGCTGGCATGCGCCAGGCTGTTGGCCGCGCTGCCCATCTGCGTGATGGCGCGCATCTGCTTTTGCGCCAGTTCTTCGCTTGCCTTGGTCAACTGCGTGATCGTGTAGATGCCCAACCCGCCAATGGCCGCGCCCATGGCCGCCACGATCAGGAAACCACCGGTAAGTACCGTGGACACCGGCAACCGCTTGATCCAACCCATGTTGTCTACCTCTTCCTGTTTTTTATATGCCCCCTAACCGCTATCGGCCTGTGGGGGACGGCTCTTTAGAACCGCCGTGGGGTCATGCCACTTCAGTGGGGGGTCACCCCGGTTTCAGCAGGCACTAGCCCAGGCAAAAAAAAACCTGCCCCGGAGGGCAGGCTGCACACCACAAACACACACGAGAGAGCTTTCGCGAGCAGCGAAGATCCCGTGCATACATGGTCAAAAGGTTTCCCAGTCGCTATCGTCGCCGCCTGCGGCAACGAGCTTGGGTACGGGCAACTTGGGCGCTGACGCAGCCGCTTTGCTCACGGCAGCGGCGGCGGTGCGCTCGCGTTGTTGTTCTTTGGCGCTGGCCGGCGCTGCAGTTGCAGCCACGGCCTGCGCGATGGGTTCAGCGGTATTGCGTGCCACAGCCTTCGGCTTGGCTGCGCGGCGCGGCGCGGCCTTGGCTTTTGGCGCCGGCTTGGCAGCCGCGCGGGCGGCCAAGGGCACGGCGGGGACCGCCTTTGCCTGCGTGCCGGACTGCGTCCGGAACGCCGCCACAGCCTGGCGCAGACCGCTGGCCTGTTCCTGCAGCGACATCGCGGCGGCGGCGGCTTGCTCCACCAGCGCGGCGTTCTGCTGCGTGCCTTCGTCCATTTGCGTGACAGCCTGGTTGATCTGCTCGATGCCGGCGCTTTGTTCGTCCGATGCGGAGCTGATCTCGCCCATGATGTCGGTCACGCGTTTCACGGCAACGACCACTTCGTCGATGACGCTGCCCGCTTCGGCCACCAGCGTGGTGCCGTTTTCAACGCGGCCAACCGAATCGCTGATCAGCTCCTTGATTTCCTTGGCTGCCGTGGCCGAGCGCTGCGCCAGGCTGCGCACCTCACCGGCCACCACCGCAAAGCCCCTGCCCTGCTCGCCTGCGCGTGCGGCTTCCACCGCCGCATTCAGCGCCAGGATGTTCGTCTGGAAGGCAATGCCTTCAATTACGCCGATGATGTCGGCAATCTTCTTGCTGCTGTCGTTGATGCCGGCCATGGTGTCCACCACGCGGCCCACCACTTCGCCGCCCTTGACGGCAATATCCGAGGCGTTGCCCGCCAGCGTGCTGGCCTGGCGCGCGTTGTCGGCGTTCTGCCGCACGATGCTCGTCAGCTCTTCCATGCTCGACGCGGTTTCTTCCAGCGCCGAAGCCTGCTGCTCGGTCCGCTGCGACAGATCGGCATTCCCGGCGGCAATCTGCTGCGTGGCACTGGCAATCGAGTCGGAGCCGGAGCGCACCTGCCCCACCATCTTCTGCAGGCTTTCCTGCATGCGTTGAAGCGCCTGCAGCAGGCGGCCGGTCTCATCGGCACGGTCCACATGAATGGTGTGCGTGAGGTCACCCTGCGTGATGTGCTCGGCCTGTTCAATGGCGCGCATCAGCGGCAGCGTGATCGAACGGCGCAGCGCCCACGTCAGCAGCCCGCCCACCAGAATGCCGCCCAACAGCAGGCCGGTGGTAAGAGTGCTCAGCGCGTGGTGCTCGGCCTGGCTGGCTTCGTAGCTGGCTTTGGCCGCGTCCATCTGCAGGCGGTTGAGCGCCGTGACCTTGTCGCCAAGCGGACGGTACAGCGCGGGCATGACGTCCATGACGGTCTTGTTGATGCGCGCTTCGTCATGCGTCTGCACGGCTTGCATCAACACCTGTGCGCCGTCACGCACGAAGACGTCGCGCAAGCCCTGAGCCTCGTCGGCCAGCTTGCGTTCCTCCGCCGTGGTGGGCAGCGCGCGGTAGCGCTTCCAGGCGGCGTCGGACTTGTCGAGGAACATCTTGGCGCGCTCGACCGTTTTTTCCGTGCCGGGCGCATTGGGCGCCATGGCTGCACGATCGAGCACGATGCGGAAGCTCAGGAGGTTGGAGTCGGATTCGGCCAATGCCACGGTGCCCGCCAGCTGCACGGCATAGCCGTCCTGCACGCGGGTGTTGGCGTGACGCATGCCGGTCAGGCCCGTCACGCCCACGATGACGGCGAGCACACCAATGCCCGCCATCATCAGCCCCAAGCGGAGCCGGATGGTCATTTTGCTGAACATGCTTCCCTCCCCTAACGGCGCCGCACCTGTTGTTACGGTGTCTTGTCGCCCGCCGGGCCCCTTCGGCCCGGCCTCAATCGCTGTGGGCACGGACGCCGCGCCCCAGCCGGATTCATGTCGCGATCAGGCGGCTTCCGCTTCGTCGCACAGTGCCATGTCGGCCGACATCAGCAGGCGCTCGATGTCCACCAGGATCAGCATGCGCTCGTCGATCGAACCCAGGCCACGGATGTATTCCGTGTCCAGCGCGCCCGAGAACTCCGGCGCCGGCTTGATCTGCTGGCTTTGCAGCGTCAGCACGTCCGACACACCATCCACAACGATGCCGACCACGCGGTCCATCAGGTTCAGGATGATGACGACGGTGTACTGGTTGTACTCGACGCGCTCGAGCTGGAACTTGATGCGCAGATCAACGATCGGCACGATGATGCCGCGCAGGTTGATCACACCCTTGATGAAATCGGGCGCATTGGCAATGCGCGTGACGGTCTCGTAGCCGCGGATTTCCTGCACCTTCAGGATGTCGATGCCGTATTCCTCGCGGCCCAGCGTGAAGGCCAGGTACTCCTCCCCGCCGGTGTCTTCGCCGACCACGTGTTTCTTGACTTCCATTGCGGCTCCCCTCGGCCCCGTCGGGCCACTAGATTGAATTCGTTGTGGTGGTGGATCCCACCCTGCCAGGCGTGAACGCTTATGCCGCGGCCATCGCCTCGGTCGAGAAACGACCGCCCTGTGCTTCGCCCACCTCGTGCTTTTCGGCACTAACGGCACGCATCGCGTTTTCTGAATGGCCCGCGCGGGTCTCGCGCATCAGCGCCGACACGTCGACGATCAGCGCAACGCTGCCATCGCCCAGGATGGTCGCGCCCGAGATGCCCGGCACGCGGCGGTAGTTCGTCTCCAGGTTCTTGACCACCACCTGTTGCTGGCCGACCAGCTCGTCGACCTGCAGCGCGATCTTCTTGCCTTCCGAATCCAGGATCACGACGATGCCTTCCGACGGATCGGGCAGCGACGGCGTGATGCGGAAGCGTTCGTACATCGGCACCAGCGTCAGGTATTCGTTGCGCACCTTGAGCAGGCGACCGCCGCCCGGCACAGCCTTGATGTCTTCCGGACGCGGTTGCAGCGATTCGGCCACGCACGACAGCGGGAGGATGAACACTTCTTCACCGGTCTTGACCGACATGCCGTCCAGGATCGCCAGCGTGAGCGGCAGCACGATGCGGATCGTCGTGCCCTTGCCCTTCTGCGACTGGATCTCGACGTAGCCGCCCATCGACTGGATGTTCTGCTTGACCACGTCCATGCCCACGCCGCGGCCGGACACGTCCGTCACCTGGTCGGCGGTGGAGAAGCCCGGCGCGAAGATGAGCTGGTTGATCTCGTCGTCGGTCATGTTGTCCGACACGGGCAGGCCGCGCTCGCGCGCCTTCTTGAGGATCTTGTCGCGGTTCAGGCCCTGGCCGTCGTCGCTCACCTCGATAACGATGTTGCCGCCCTGGTGGGCAGCGGAAAGCAGCAGCTGGCCAGTGGCGTCCTTGCCGGCGGCCACGCGGGCCTCGGGCAGTTCGATGCCGTGGTCCAGGCTGTTGCGCACCAGGTGCGTGAGCGGATCGATGATCCGTTCGATCAGGCCCTTGTCCAGTTCGGTTGATTTGCCGAACGTCGACAGCTCGACCTGCTTACCCAGCTTGTGTGCCAGGTCGCGCACCAGGCGCGGGAAGCGGTTGAACACGTAATCCATCGGCATCATGCGGATGGACATGGCGGCCTCTTGCAGGTCGCGTGCATTGCGCGTGAGCTGCGACAAGCCGGCAAACAGGCGCTCGTTGAGCACCGGGTCGAAGGCCTGCGCGGTTTGTGCCAGCATGGCCTGCGTAATGACGAGTTCGCCCACCAGGTTGATGAGCTGGTCGACCTTTTCCACGCCGACGCGAATCGACGTTTCCGCAGCCACGGCGGGCTTGTGATCGGCAGCGGCCGGGCGGGTCGGCGCGGGGGCGGCGGCAGCGGCAACGGCCTGCGCCGGCGCAGCTTCGTTGGCGGCCGGGGCGTGCACTTCCGTCTGCGCGGCGGCGGGCGTCGGTGCAGCAACAACCGGCACAGCGGCTTCGGCCACCGCCGGCGCCGCACCACCAGCGTGCGGCGTGATGACAATCTGGTCGGCATCGATGATGAAACAGCTCACCGCGATGATGTCGTCAGCCGTGCAGGTCGTCTGCAGCACGATGTCGCTGTTGCGGCCGGTGCGCGCGTGGCGCAACACGGTGCCCAGATGCTTGAGTTCGGTGACGATCAGCTCGCAGTCTTCGTTCGAGACATTGATGAGCTTGATGTCCAGGCCGCCGTCAATGTCGCCCACGGCGTCGGCCGCAGGCGCTTCAGCCACCATCGGCTCGGGTTCCGGTGCAGCCACCGGTTCGGGCGTCGCCACCACGGGCGCCGCAGCCGCCGGCGCGGCGGCAACAGGGGCGCCTTCCTCGGCGGTCAGGCTGTTGAGCTTGGCCACCATGTATTCGAGCGTGGCCGTATCGATTGGGTGCTCTTGCCGGTAGGCATCAAGTTGGCTTTTCAACACGTCTTTCGTTTCCAGGAAAGCATCCACCATGTTTTCGCGCAGCTGCAGGGTACCGGTGCGAGCGCGGTCCAGAATCGACTCCGCCACATGCGTGAGTTCCGTCATGTGCGTGAAACCGAAGGTTGCAGCACCACCCTTGATGGAGTGCGCGCAGCGGAAGATGGCGTTCAGATCATCAGAAGAAGGGTTGGCGACATCGAGGTTGAGCAGCAGCCGCTCCATGTCGACGAGCAGCTCTTCCGCCTCTTCGAAGAAGGCGCCGAAAAACTGGCTAAGGTCGAGGTTCATATCTGTCGTCTCGGTCGTTTAATGCGTCGAAGCAGACCCGTGGGTCTGCGCGTGCCATTCGAGCAACTGCATCACCGAATCGGTCAGCCCATCCGGGTCGAACGGCTTGGGCAGAAAGCCCGTCGCGCCTGCAGCGCGTGCCTGATCGCGGATGGTGCTGTCAGCCTCGGTGGTCAGCATGAGGATCGGGGTGTCGGCGTAGGCCGGCAGTGTGCGCAGCGCGCGAATGAGGGTCAGGCCGTCCATCGACGGCATCACCTGGTCGGTGATCACAAGGTGGTGGCTGCCCTGGGCGAGCGTGCGTGCGGCTTCCAGCGCGGCGGTGCCGTCGCCGGCTTCCGTCACGACAAAGCCGCACTCGCGCAGGCACGTGGCAATCATGCGGCGGATCGACGTGGAATCGTCCACCACCAGGATGTGTTTCTCGCTCATCGACTGTTTCTCCCCTCGGCGCTCTTTATGGCTTGGCCGCGCTCACTGCATCGGCCACACCCGTGGCACGTGCGGCAGCATCGGTCAGCGTGTCTTTGCCGTCATTGCGCAGGTCGGCCACCGGCTCGACCCCACCCGAGCGCACGGCTTCAGCGGCGCGTGCGTTGAGCACGACGATGCTGATGCGGCGGTTGATCGGGTTGTAGATGTTCGTCTTGTCCAGCGGCACCGATGCCTCCAGGCCCACCACGCGGCTGACCTTCTCGGGCTTCATGCCGCCGGCCACCAGTTCGCGTCGCGATGCGTTGGCGCGGTCGGCCGACAGTTCCCAGTTGCTGTAGCCGTGCTGCGTGGCGTATTGCGTCGCGTCGGTGTGGCCCGACAGGCTGATCGGATTGGGCACGTCGTTCAGCGCCGAGCCCAGCTCACGCAGGATCGTGCGCATGTACGGCTGCACCTCGGCGCTGGCGTTGGCGAACATCGGACGGTTCTGCTGATCCACGATCTGGATGCGCAGGCCTTCGGTGGTCATGTCGATCAGCAACTGGTGCTTGAACTGGCTCATCACCGGGTTCGTCTCGACCATCTCGGCAATCTTCTGCTTGAGCTTGTTCAGCGCCGCATCGTCCGACTCATCGCGGATGTTGCGCTGGCGCTGCACCGTCGGGCTCGGGCTCGGGTTCGGCTGCGGCACGTTCTGCTTGAGGGACGGGCTGCCCTGCAGGATGCTGGACTGGTCGCCAGAACCGGCGCCACCAAAGAGCGCCACCTTCAGCGGCGTGCGGAAATAGGTTTCGACCGACGACAGCTCGGCCTTGGTCACCGAGCTGAGCAGCCACATCAAGAGGAAGAACGCCATCATGGCGGTCACGAAGTCGGCGTAGGCGATCTTCCACGCGCCACCGTGGTGGCCGTGTCCGCCTTTCTTGTTGCGCCGAATGACAATGAAGGTCGGCGTGCTGGACTTGCTCATGGTCCGTTCCCGTCGGTGTGTGCTGCGTCGTTAATGGCACGGCTCGGTGGCCATGCTCTGTCTCATATAGGGTTCAGCGCTACGCTGTCTTGGCGCCGCGCACGTGGTCTTCCAGTTCTGCAAAGGATGGGCGCTCGGTCGAGAACAGCACCTTGCGGCCGAATTCCACGGCAATGGCCGGGGCGTAGCCGTTCATGCTGGCCAGCAGCGTCACCTTGATGCACTGGAACAACTTGGTCGATTCTTCGGCGCGCTGCTCCAGCAGCGAACCCAGCGGCCCGATGAAGCCGTACGCCAGCAAGATCCCGAGGAACGTGCCGACCAGCGCGGATGCGATCAGCTTGCCCAGCTCTGCCGGCGGCAGGCCGACCGAGCCCATGGTGTGCACCACGCCCATCACGGCGGCCACGATGCCGAAGGCCGGCATAGCGTCGCCCACCTTGGTGATGATGCGGGCCGGTTGTTCGGCTTCGTGGTGGTGGGTGTCGATTTCCTGATCCATCAGCGCTTCGATCTGGAACGGATTCAGGTTGCCGCCCACCATGAGGCGCAGGTAATCGCAGATGAAATCCAGCGCGTGGTGATCTGCCTGGATGGCGGGGTAATTGGCGAACAGCGTGCTTTCGTGCGGGGCTTCGATGTCGGCTTCGATCGACATCATCCCTTCGCGGCGGATCTTGGACAGCACCACGTACAGCAGCGCCATCACTTCCATATAGAGGGCCTTGGTGTACTTCGAACCCTTGAACAGGCCCGGCAGCGCTTTGACGGTGGCGTTGATGGCCTTCTTGTCGTTACCGACCACGAAGGCGCCAATGCCGGCGCCGAAGATGATCAGCAGTTCGGTCGGCTGGAACAAGGGCCCGAGGTGTCCTCCGGCCAGCATGTAGCCGCCGAACACCGACGCGAGAATCACGATGTAACCGATGGCAACTAACACGGGGCGAACTCCTGAATGGGCGATCCTTCGATCAATACAAGAGGGAATAACGGCATCCCCCCGGTTAACTGAAGGCTTGAGCGCCGGGTTTTGCTGCTGCGCGGTGCTCGAAAAACCTGCCGCCGCGCCCTTCTTCACCAAGAACGGCAACAAAACGGGCGGCTTGAGCACCACCTGGCCCAAAGAGCGCTTCCCGGTAGGCCGATCCAAAGAAAAAGGGACGGAAATCGCTTTCCGTCCCCACTTTTTCGTCCGTTTTCTGCGCCCAGCGGCAAAAAAAATGCCGGTCCGCAGTTTCCCGCGACCGGCCTACCCCCTTCCCCTTTTGTCCTGCCTGAGCCCCTGTGCTTTTCCTGCTCTGTGTTCCTTGCTCTTTTGTTCTTTGTATTGTTATCTGCCGATCTTGCCGGCTATTCCCGTATTTCCCGTACCGCTACCCTATTTCCCGTCCGCCCTTTTTTGACCATCCCCCGGCGGTTCTACAAGTCCCGTATTCCCGTGTTCCTGCAATGCCGTTATCAGGCGTCGATCGTCTTTTCCGCGATCGCATCAACCGGAGCAGCGACGCGCTTTTTCTTTCCTGCACGTGACGGCGGCTGGCATACACCGCACACGAAATCATGGTGCAGGTCATCTGCGTGGGCCACGAAATGGCCGGTGCAGCGCTTGCACTTCACGGTGTGCAGCATCTTCCCCTCGAAGAACTTCAGCATCATCCACGCACGGGTGATCGAAAGCACCTCTTCCTGTTCGTGGACGTGAATATGTTCCTGGTACAGCTTGTAGGCCGAGATCAGGCGGCGCACACCCGTGCTGCGGCTGTTTTCACCCAGAAAACGATAGATGTTCAGGAAGATCGACGAATGGATGTTCGGCGACCACGTCAGGAACCAGTCTGCCGAGAAGGGCAGCATGCCCTTGGGCGGCGATTCCCCACGGATTTCCTTGTACAGCTTGACCAGACGCTCACGGCTGAGCGTGGTTTCCTGTTCCAGCAGTTGCAGGCGCGCACCGAGCGAAATCAATTCCGCTGCGAGGTGGATCTGCTGAACTTCGTTCATGACGCTGGTGTGACGCATGGCACTGCTCCCGCTTTCGCTTGCTACTCATCCAAAGTGCAATCTCTGAACCCGGCGAAAAGACCGCCGCAAATGGCTCAGCTGATCTGCTCAACCGCCTGACGTGCCAGCAGGATCGACATTTGCGATTGCTGCAGACCCTTGTCACGGTGCGGCTGGGTCACCAGACCCAGGATGGCGTGATCGTCGAAGCGGAAGCGGCACAGCATCATGTTCGTGCTGGCCAGCTTGACGATCTGCGCGGGCGACATCGTCAGCAGGATGTCAGCCAATTCTTCAGAGATGCCGAGGCGAAACAGTGCGGCATCGCGATCCTTGGCCAGCATCTGCTGAGCAAGCATCAAGTAGGTGAGATTCAGTTCGCTGATCTCGGAAACAATGTCTTGCGTGTCCATGTATGTCCCGTCGTGTGCAGTAAAAGTACAACTTGCATCCGATCTCGCATGGTGATGTCCGGTGGCGCTATTTTTTTGCGCCTACCCTCGCCGGGCTGTTCACCAATCCCCACAGATCGGATGTTCCTGCAGTCGGCGCCGTTGCCGGCACTTCCTGCTCCTTCTTACTCACGTCGCTAAAGACATGGCGAAGTTGTTTTCTGTTGAACACATTGTGGGTTTACGTCCGGGCTAAGTAAAGAAGGGGGGACCCCTACGTCAGGGGGGTGAGGTAGTCCGTTATCTTGTAGGCAATTTTCCTACAAATCTGTTAATAAACGTTGCAAATGAAGCCTTTGCCGACGCAACGGCCCTGAGTAGACGATGCGCTAAAGCGGGCGTTTGACACGTATTTACCCCAATGAACGGCGAAAGATAGCAATTAAATTGCCTAAAGTTGTCAGAAATCGACAAAGAAGGCGTCGCACTTCTGCGACTGTGAGCATCGGATGCCGGGTTAACCGCTTGTAGGACACTTCTGACCCACTCCTACACGCCGTGTAGGACAGTTCCGACCTGTTTTTGGCTGGTTTTGTAGGAACGTTCCTACAGTCAAATGGCGATTTTGTAGGACACCTCCTACCTGTTTGTTTTACTAAAAAAGACACGTCTACTTAAAAAATACAAAAACCGGCCGTGCCACAGGGTTGCCCGACCTGGAAAGGAAGGGGGCGCCACTTCTTTTGATGCGGAGCAGCAAAAAGTGCTGCATGGCCGTCTGCAGACCGAAAAAATGCGGGAATTTTGACGATTGGACGGCCACCCTCTTTGTAGGACAGCTGTAGGACAACGTGAGCTGCGGCAACAGCTCACGTGTGCCGTCAATCGTGATGCGGCGCGGTCCAGCGGTTCGCCATCCGGCGAGACAACGGGCGTTGTCGCCCGTCATGGCAACGAACAGCGCGGATTCGTCTGGCGTCAGCACCAAACCGTTCGGGCTCGGGCCTTTGGCGAGCTGGCAATCGAGCCGGCCATCCGTGCACAGGCGATACACACGGCCGGTCTGGTCATGCAGGCCGGTCTGGCCTTGGTCGGTGAAATACACATCGCCGTTGCGGGCGACGATCAGATCGTTGGGGCCTGTGTTCTTTCTGGAGAAATCACGTTCTCATACGCAGAACATTGAAGATTTTCGAGAATTGTTCGCACGAACGCTAAAGTTTTCCGCCGGCCTTCCGATGAAGGGCGTACTGATCAGCGAGACGGCCATGCAACTTTCTTCCCCTTCCGTATCTACTGCGACCGCCGGCGCATCGGGCAGCGGGAGCAGTTCGGCCGGCGACATCGAGCGCCTGCAGCGCCAGCTCAAGAACCTGCAGAAGTCGATGCAGGATCTGCCCGGGCAGAATCTGCCGCCGGATCAGGCCCGCGAGCAGGCACAGTTGCTCAGCCAGCAGATTCAGATCGTGCAGGCGCAAATCGCCCGCCTTCAGGCGCAGAACGGCCTGGAGCAGGCGCAAACCCGGTTGGAAAACCGACACAACGCATCGAAAAGCGCTTCTGGCACAGGCAATACCGACGCAGCGGCCAAGGCCCGCACGACGGACAAGGTGACCGCCTCGTCCACGGCGAGCGATGCCCGCCTGCATACCCGCGAAGCAACGCAGGCTCAGTCCGAGCAGTCAGCGCAGTCAGCGCACCCCGCCAGCGCAGAGGCCATCACGCCGGCCAAGCCACCGCTGGTTTCCGTCAGGGCCTGAAGGCGGCAACGCGGCGACCTGTCCTTGATGGCGCCAGTTGCCGATGCCTGACCACCTCCTTTTCCACCCCCTCCCATCGGGGGGACGCCAGCTTGCGGTGCCGACAGCGACAATCGCCGCGCCGCCATCCTGTGTGCGGCATCGAGAACACGCATGACCTCCGCCGCCAGCGACGCCCTGCCCCCAACCGCCCCCGCCGATCCGCATCCGGAACGCACGCCCTCGCGCAATTTCTTTGCACGCCACTGGCGCGGTGATTACAACCTCGCCCGCTCGTATTGGTTGCACACCGCGCTGATGCAATTTGGCGTGGTGGCGCTCAGCGCCGGCGTCACGCATGCGCTGGCGCATAACGCACCGGCGCGCGCGGCATCTTCGGCGTTGCTCGTGATTTACGTGATGGGGCTGGCGCTGTGGATCTGGGCGGTAGTCGGCACCTGGCGTTCGGCCGATCGAGAACAGGCGCGCAACCGGCGTGCCGGCATGTCGAACCTGTGGCCCTTGATCGCCAAGGTGATGATCGTGCTTGGCGCCGTGGGCACCAGCTCGCGCCTCATCAACGATGGGCCGCGGCTGAGCGCGCATCTGCGCACCGCGTTGGGTGAGCAGGCGGCATCGCCCTTTACGGTGACACCGCAACGCGACGGGCGCGCCGTCCTCTTCAACGGCGGCATGAACGACGGCGCCGCCGATGCACTGGAAGCCGCGCTGCGCAAGGCGCCGAACGCCGTGGCCGTCGTGCTGCGCTCCGAAGGCGGCTGGCTGCGCGAAGGGACGCTGGTGGCGGACGTCATCCGCCGGCACCATCTGCGCACGTATGTTGAACGCACCTGTGCCTCGGCGTGCACGATCGCCTTCCTGGCAGGCGTTGACCGCGCTGCGGCACCGGGCGCACGCATCGGCTTCCACCGCCCGCGCGCGGTAGGCGCCGATCACGACCAGACCCCCGGCGCCACCGACAGCGAACTCTGGCGCGCGTATTCAGACGCGGGCCTGCCCGACGCCTTCGTGCGCCGCGTGCAGGACACGCCGTTCGACCAGATGTGGTTTCCCACCGCGCAGGAACTGCTGGCCGACCACGTCGTCACCCGCCCGTCGCCCGGGGGCGAATACGCGACCATGGCCACGCAGTTGAATACCCGCGAAGCCCTGGCCGCTGAACTGCGCAGCGCGCCGTTGTATGCAACGCTGGAGCGCAAATACCCGGCACACTTCAGCCGCCTGATCGATACGCTGTGGCCAGAACTGCGGCGCAACGTTACCGATGCGCAGGTGGTGGCACTGCTGCGCGAGCAGACGGGCAAGCTGTACCGCGCGCTGATTCCGACCGCGCCCAACGCCCTGCTCTTTGCCAACGCAGAACTCACGCTTGAACAGGCCCAGGCCCTGCAGCGTATGAGCCCCGAAGCCTGCGTGGCTTATCTCGAAGGCACCTCCGGGGCAAGCGCTGCTGCCGCTCGATTGCCGCGCGCGCTCGTCACCCGCGAGCAGGCCTTGTTCTCAGACCTGATGCAGGCCGCCGACCCGGACCACGCGCCCGTTGTGACGCGCGCACAAACCCTGCCGGTGCTGCAACTGGCCGTGGCCGCGCTTCCCCTCAATGAACAACGCGTGCTGACCGTCCCGGCGCTGCGCCACTCCGCACCACCGGCCGAACGCTGCCAGGCGCTGATCGGTTTTTCGCGCTCCATCCTGGCCCTGCCCGAAACCGAACGTGCGCTGGCACTGCGCGGCATGTTTGCCGATACGTCAGCGCCCGATTCGTAGCAAGACGCATCAGGCCGGACGCAATGCAGCCAGTGACGCCCGCTGGCGCCCTTCTTCGTCAAAGTTCCCCGGTGACAGCCATTGCTCGAAAGCGGCCCGCACCTGCGGCCAATCCGCATCGATGATGGAGAACCACGCGGTATCGCGGCTGCGGCCCTTGTAGACCACCGCTTGGCGGAAGATGCCCTCGAACTGAAAGCCCAGCCGCTGCGCGGTCTGCCGCGACGGCGCGTTCAGGCTGTCGCATTTCCACTCATAGCGCCGGTAGCCGAGGTCTTCAAAGACGTGCTTCATCAGCAGGAACTGCGCTTCGGTCGATGCCGGCGTGCGTTGCAGCAACGGCGAAAACGTAACCGCCCCCACCTCCACCACGCCATGATCGGGCGTGATGCGCATCAGCGCCAGCGTGCCGACCGGACGATCGGTGCGCGCGTCGATCACCGCGTATTGCAGCGGATCGCGCTTGGCCGCAATGCGCTCGATATAGGCGCGGTGCGCTGCCGTATCGGCAAACGGGCCTTCCACCATGTACGTCCAGACGCGGTCGTCCTGCGCTTGGCTGAACGCCTCGAACAACGCGTCGGCATGGCGGGCAGCGTCAAGCGGCTCAAGCCGACAGTAGCGGCCGGCGAGCGGCGTGTGTGGCGGCAGCGGGCGGGCCGTCCAGTCGGGCAGCGGCGCGCCAATGGGTTGCTGATAAGCGTTGAGGGTGGTCATGCGTCGAATCTGGATCGAGAACAACAAGAAGCCTTCACCCTACCGAACGTCCTGGCTCCATGGAAAGAGCCATGGAATCGCATTGTGATGGAGCCACACCAACAACCCCACGCCCGGATTAATCCGTTCGATGCCCCGCCACACGCCGATAGCGCGGGTGCGTACAAATCGATATGTTGACGGCGGGGGAAGACGGCGCCACACATAGGCGCGGGCATAGCCATTGCTGTGCAGGGGTATGCACGCGCCCTCGGAATCGTCCGTCATCTTTTCTGCCAGGAGCCCGCGAGTGGCGCTGTTCATTGCAGAGTGGTACCGCCGCTGGAGCCGAGGCGCCCGATACGCATGCGCGGCCGCATGGCTTGCCCTGGCCGGCATGGCACCTTGGTGCCCGACCCTGGCGGCGCCCCGCTTTGCCTACCCAGTCACGCAACGCATTGACGCGGGCGCGAGCGTCGCCCTGCCCCGCACGTGGGGCCCATTGCGGCTGAACACAGAAACGCCCATTCCTTCCGTTGCGGCGACCATCAACTCGCCATTCGGCCCATCGCGGCTGGTGTTTGCGCAGCAGACCGTAGCGCCGGAGAGCTTCGCGCTGGTGACGGTGCGTAAGTCCGATTTCGACAAAGGCACGCCGGATTATCTGGAAACCCTGCGCCCGCGCGATCTGGCGATCCTGCTCAACCACATGGAATCGCGCGTGCATGGCGATCGCCCGGCCTGGGCTGCACGCCTCGTGCGCGGCAAGGCGCCGTCGCAGCAGGTGCTGGCAGGGCGCCGGTTGATCTACTGGGAGGGCGAATGGAGCACCTCCACGGCACGGACGGTCGTGGTGCGCGGGTATGCGTTCTTTGGCAACGGTGCGGTCTACTTGCTCCGAATATTCGGCACCGCGGGGCACGACAACGCTGCCGAGTTTGCCGAAGAGGCACGTTTTGCCGATTTGGTGGCTGCGACCTTCCGGACGAAATAGCCGCCGAGCTTTCGCCGTAATTGTTGCAACGCAACAACAAGTGTAGCGCGCGTGACGCCCCTGGCTCCTAAGCGCAGGCCCGTCCACGCAAGGGCTGAAATCTGTTGTTACTCTTGGAACAGTCTGTTCACCCGACGCCGTATTGTTCTTCCGCATTGCAACACCTACACTTCGTGACAGTTGTTCAGACATCGATTGCCTGAACAAGCAATGCAAGTGTTGTAAGGAGAACAATGATGAAATGGTTGGATATTGGCGCCGTCATGGCCGCCTGGATTGCGAGCTGCGTGGCAGCAGGCTGGCTCATCAGCGCCGCCGCTTTCCTGGCTTAACGCCCCTGCCCTAAAGGCAAAACGGCCGAGCGGGAACCCCTTCCCCGCCCGGCCCTGAACACCCCGGTTGATCGATTCGTCAGGCTGGCTTCTGACCGGCCCACTCAACGAATCGGTCGACAAACCCCTGCAAGAACTGGCGCGTCCGCGCATCCGTCACCCCGCCCTGGGCATCAAAGGGCTCTCCCGCAAAGTGGAAGAACACCTCCGGCAACGGCAAGACCTTCACGCCGACCGCCGCGAGCACATTGCGCAATTGCGCCTGTGACAGCGCCGTCCCGATGGCGCCCGGCGAAGCGCCCGCAATGCCCGCCGGCTTGCCGCCCCACACGCTCTGGCCGTACGGCCGAGAACCCCAGTCAATCGCATTCTTCAGCACGCCCGGCATGCCGCGGTTGTATTCCGGCGTGACGAACAGCACGGAATCCACGCCCGCCACCGCTGCCTTGAAGCGCTGCACGGGCTCGGGCAGGCTGGCATCCAGATCCTGGTTGTAGAGCGGCAGCTCGCCAATCTCGATGAACTGCGCCGTCGCGCCCGACGGCAGCAAGCCCACCAGCGCCTGCGCCAGCTGGCGGTTGAACGACGCCTTGCGCAGGCTGCCGACGATCATGCCGATAGTCAGATTGCTCATGAACACTCCTTCCTTGCAAAACAGTTCGGGCCGGCGCTGACGCTCAATCCGCCGTCGCCGGCTCGGGGGCCACCTCGCGCTTGAGGCGGTTGATCAAGGCAAACATCAGCGGGTTCAGCAGAATCGACAGGATCGCCGCCGACAACAGCAGCCCCCGCGCACGGTCGGGCAGGATTTCCAGGCTGATCCCCAGCCCGATCAGGATGAACGAAAACTCGCCAATCTGCGCGAGGCTGGCGGAAATCGTGAGCGCCGTGCGGTTGCCGTGACCAAACGCGCGTACCACCGCAAAGGCTGCCAACGACTTGCCCACCACCACGATCAGCACCGTGCCGAGCACCGCCCAGGGGTCTTCGATCAGCACGCTCGGGTCGAACAGCATGCCCACCGACACGAAGAACAGCACCGCAAAGGCATCGCGCAGCGGCAGCGATTCTTCCGCCGCGCGCTGGCTGAATTCGGACTCGGCCAGCACCATCCCCGCAAAGAACGCGCCGAGCGCGAACGACACCCCAAACAGCACCGTCGCGCCATAGGCGACGCCCAGCGCGGTGGCCAGCACGCCCAGGCGGAACAGCTCCCGGCTGCCCGTCATGACGATGCGCTCGAGCATCCACGGGATCACGCGGCGGCCCACCACCAGCATCAGCGCGGCAAACGCCACCACCTTCGAGAGCGTGACCGCCAGCACCTTGACGATGTCCCACGTGCTGACCGTTGTGCTGCCGGCGCCGCCCAGCGCGCCGGCCAAGGCCGGCAGCAACACGAGCGTCACCACCATCACGAGGTCTTCCACGATCAGCCAGCCGACGGCGATATGGCCTTCGTGCGAGTTGTCGATGCCGCGATCTTCCAGCGCCTTGAGGAGCACCACCGTGCTCGCTACCGAGAGCGCCAGGCCGAACACCAGGCCCGGCCCCCAATCCCACCCGAGCAGCCACGCCAGACCCATGCCCATGAGCGTGGCCAACGCAATCTGCCCGATCGCCCCCGGAATGGCGATGGCCTTGACCGCCAGCAACTCCTTCATCGAGAAGTGCAGCCCCACGCCGAACATCAGGAGGATTACGCCCAGTTCGGCCAGTTGCGGCGCAAGGCTTTGATCGGCCACGAAACCGGGCGTGAACGGCCCGGCCACCACGCCCGCCATCAGGTAGCCCACCAGCGGCGGCAGCCGCAGGCGCTGGGCGATGGTGCCGAAGATGAAGGCCAGCACGATGCCACCGATGATGGTGGAGATGAGCGGGGTGTCTACGTGCATGCGGTCCTGGAATGGGAATGGCGCGGGTTCAAAGACTGGAGGAGCGGAACAGCAGGGAAAGGGCCGGGCGGCCCTTGTGCGACAACCGCGGCGCGGATTTGTTCTTGGCGCGTCACAACTATAAGGATTGCCCTTTGCGAAACCTTACGAAGCAAATGTCATGCAGAAGACATCGCGCCGAAAACACCGCTCCTACACTGCGCCGCAGACCGCTCCCCCAGGGCGGCCAGGCGCCCCCCCCAGGAGACAACACATGCGCTACGCCAACAAAGTCCTTTCCGTGGACGAGGCCATCGCCCACGTCCGCAACGGCAGCCGCCTGATGCTGGGCGAATTCGTGGGTGCCGGCGAGCCGGCCTGCTGCATCGAGGCGCTGCTCGCCAGCGGCATCGGGCAACTCACGCTGATCACCAACACGCCGGGGCTGCGCGGCGGCTTTCTCAAAGCCCGGTTGTTCAGCTCGGGCCAACTGGCCGAGTTCATCGGCACGCACGTCGGCACGACGGACGAATCGACGCAGGCTTACCTGACCGACTCCGTGCGCGTGGCCGAGTTCTTTCCGATGGGCACCTGGGCTGAGAAAGTGCGCGCGGGTGCGCTGGGCCTGGGCGGCGCGCTGGTGCCGGTGGGCGTGGGCATCCTCGACCAGCCCGGGATGTTTCCCAAGCGCGGTGCGCCCAAGCCGACGATCACCGTCGATGGCACGACGTGCTTCGTGGAGCCGCCCCTGCGCGCCGACGTGTCGATCATCAAGGGTTGGCGCGCCGATACCTTCGGCAACGTGGAGTTTCGCGGCACGGCGCTGCAGAACCAGCGCGACATCGCCATGGCCGGCGACTACACCATCGTCGAGGTGAACGAGATCGTCGAAGTGGGCGCGATTCCGCCCGAGCGCGTCGGCTGCCCGGGCGTATTCGTCAATGCGGTGGTGCAAGGGCTGTCGCTGCAAGACCAGCACGCGCTTTACAGGCACCACTGGACGAAGCTCGGCCGCCTGCCCGCCGCCGAAGCCTGATCGTCGATCGACACCACCAGGAGACCGCCATGCAAGCTCTGCCCGAAACGCCCAAGCAACGCATTGCCGCCCGCTGCGCGCAAGAACTGCGCGCAGGCGAAGTCGTCAACCTGGGCCTGGGTATCCCCACGCTCACGGCCAACTACCTGGACGCCGATGCGGGCGTCATCTTCCATACTGAAAACGGCGCCTTCGGTTTTGGCGGACGCCCGCCGCTGGACGCCATCGACAGCGACTTCACCAACGCCGGGTGCGAGCCCATCACCCTGCTGCCCGGCGCTGCGCTCATGGACCTCGCCACGTCGCTGGGCGCGATGCGCAACGGCTACATCGACGTGACGATCCTCGGCGCGTTGCAGGTGGATGCGCTGGGCAACCTCGCCAACTGGGCGTGCGATCGCAACGGCAAATGGTGGCCCGGCATTGGCGGGGCAATGGACCTTTGCTACGGCACGCGCAAGGTGATTGCCGCGCTGGCACACACCGACAAGCACGGCAACTCCAAGATCCTGCCGCGCTGCACGCTGCCGCTCACAGGCCGGGGCTGCGTGAAAGTCATCGTGACCGAGCACGCTGTCCTTGACGTGACCGACGCCGGGCTGGTGCTGCGTGAAATCCTCTCGCATGCGACACTCGACGACATTCGCGCCATGACGGCAGCGCCCTTTACGCTGGCGCCGCTGCTGCAGATGCGCGCAGCCTGAGGAGACTGCATGCCCACCACCGTCGATTGGTTCTTCGATGTCATCTCGCCGTTTGCCTACCTGCAGCTGGAGCAGTTCGATGCGCTGCAGGAGGCCAATGACATCGTCATCCGCCCGCGCCCGCTGGTGCTGGGTGCGATCCTGCATCACTGGGGGCAGAAGGGCCCGGCGGAGATCACCTCCAAGCGCGTGTTCACGTACCGGCACGCGCTGTTTCGCGCGCAGCAGCTCGGCATTCCGTTTCGCATGCCACCTGCGCACCCGTTCAATCCGATCAAGGCATTGCGGCTGACGATTGCGATGGGTGGCTCGCTCGATGCCGTGCGCGCGGTGTTCCGGCATATCTGGCGCGATGGCAACGATGTGGCATCGCCCGAAGGCTTTGCCGCGCTGTGCGAGGCGGTCAGCTTTGCAGAAGGCGCCGCCGCTGTCGAACAGCCCGCCGTGAAAGACGCGCTGCGTGCACACACCGACGCGGCCATCGCGCTTGGCGTGTTCGGCGTGCCAACGCTGGTGCACGACGGCGAACTGTTCTGGGGGGAAGACGCGACCGACATGTTCCTGCAAAGCCTGCGCACCGGCTGGCTCTCCACGCCCGAAGCGCAGCGCGTGAGCACGCTGCCGGTGGGCATTCAGCGTGGCTGAACACGACACCAATTCGCGCCCCGGCATCAGCCGCGCACGGCTGGCGCATATCGCGGCGTGGTCGATCGACCTGCCCGCGGAAGAAGCCGACCGCGCCTGCGCCGGCATCGTTGAGAAAACCTACGCGCGCGGCGCCTGCATCTGTCCGAAAAACACATTGCTGGAAAGCTGGACGGGCGTGGTCACGGGCCTCATCAAGATCGGCACGGTGTCGCCCGAGGGGCGCAGCGTCACGTTTACGGGTGTGCCGGCCGGCGGCTGGTTTGGCGAAGGCACGGTGCTCAAGAACGAGCCGCGTCGCTACGACATCGTTGCGCTGCGCGACACGCGCATGGCCTTCATGGACCGCGCCACCTTCATGTGGCTGGTGGAAAACAGCGTGGCATTCAACCGCTTCCTGGTCAAGCAGCTCAACGAGCGGCTCGGGCACTTCATGGCGCTGCTGGAATACGACCGGCTGCTGGATGTCACGCCACGGCTGGCGCGTTGCATTGCGTCGCTGTTCAACCCGGTGCTCTACCCGGGCGCGGGCGACCACCTGGAGATCACGCAGGAAGAACTCGGCCTGCTTTCTGGCATGACGCGGCAGGTGGCCAACCAGTCGCTCAAGGCCCTGGAGAAGGACGGCGTGGTCCGGCTGGAATACGGCGGCGTGACGGTCGTCGACCTCGATCGGCTGCGTAGCTACGGCACCTGAAGACGCCACCATTATTAACGAATCTTCATCCGGCAGAGCAGGCCGCACCCGCTAGAATCGCGGCACAACAAGACAAGATCATTACGCTGCGGCATGCGCCTCGCGCGCTCAGCAGCCGGAAGAGGGAACAGGGCAACGTACGCCGTGCGTGCCTGCATCTATGCTGCCGATTCATCTGCTTTCCACCGGCAAGGCACTGCCGGAACAACAAGTCACGTCCGCTGAACTGGATGCCCGCCTGGGCCATCGGGCAGGCTACGTACGCAAGAAATCCGGTATCGACGTCCGTCACCATGCCACGCTGGGCGAGCACCAGTCGGAACTCGCCGGTGCTGCCGTGCGCGATGCGCTGCGCCGCGCCGATGTTCCGGCCGCGTCCATCGACCTGTTGATCTCCGCCTCGGGCGTGCAGGAACAGGCGCTGCCTAACACGGCCGCGCGCATCTTGGAGCACGCCGGGCTGCCCGCCGGCACGCCCGCGTTTGACGTCAACGCCAGTTGCCTGAGCTTCCTCACGGCGCTGCATGTGGCAAGTAGCCTGCTGACCACGGGCGCGTACAAGCGCATCGCCGTGGTGGCGTCCGACCTGGCCTCACGCGGCATCGACTGGGACGATGCCGAGACCGCGTTGATCTTCGGCGATGGCGCAGCGGCGGTCATCGTTGAAGCGGCGCCTACGGTGTCCGGCACGGGCATCCACGCCTACCGCATGGAGACCTACCCCGCCGGCAAAGCCTATTGCGAAATCCGCGCGGGCGGCACGCGCCGCAACCCGCGCACCGGTGCGCAACCCACCGATTACCTGTTCCACATGGATGGCAAGCGCGTATTCAAGCTCGCCTCGCAATTGATGGACGGGTTCCTGGATCGCCTCTTCGCGGGCAGCCATTACACGCTGCACGACATGCATGTCGTCGTGCCGCATCAGGCGAGCCACCTTGGGATGCAGCATCTACGCAAACGGCTGGGCGTGCCGGAAGCCAGCGTGGTCGATATCTACGCGCAGCACGGCAACCAAGTAGCCGCGTCGATTCCCACGGCGCTGCATGAAGCCGTGACGACCCAACGCATCGAGCCCGGCAAGCCGGTTCTGCTGGTCGGCACGGCGGCCGGCCTGACGCTCGGCGGCATGGTGCTGACGCTATGACGACGCTGGTGACAGGCGCTACGGGTGGGCTCGGCCGCAACGCAGTCGATGCACTGCTCGCGCAAGGCGCCCGCGTGCGCGCGACGGGCCGCGATGCCGCGCAACGCCACGCTTTTGCCGCCCGTGGCGCCGACTATGTGCCAGCCGATTTGGCACAACTGACACCGGCCACGCTCGATGCGCTGCTCGATGGTGTCGATACGGTCTGGCATTGCGCGGCGCTGTCATCGCCCTGGGGCGCGTATGAGGACTTCTACGCGGCCAATGTGCGCGCAACGGCCGCTCTGGCCGAAGGTGCCGTCAAGCGTGGCGTCCGCCGCTTCTTGCATATCTCCACGCCGTCGATCTATTTCGACTACCAGCATCACGCCGATCTGCCGGAGAGCTATCGCCCTGCGCGCTTCGCCAATCATTACGCGGCGACGAAGATGCTGGCAGAGGCGGCCATCCAGCAGCAGGCCGCCACGCAGCACCGCACGCACTTCGTCATCCTGCGGCCACGCGGGCTGTTCGGCCCGCATGACCGCGTGGTGCTGCCGCGCATCCTGCATCTTCTGGAACTGCGCGGCGGCGTGCTGCCGCTGCCTCGTGGCGGCGCGGCGCGCATGGACCTGACGTACCTGGAAAACGTGGTGCATGCCATGCAATGCGCCACCACAGCGAGCGTGCCTTCCGGCGCCGCCTACAACATCACCAACCACGCACCGGCCACGCTGCGCGATCTGCTCGATCAATTGCTGGGGCAACAGCTCGGCCTGCGTTACCGCATCCGCGCTGTGCCGTATCCGGCGATGGCATTGGCCGCACGCGTCATGGAAGCCGGCAGCGCTCTCACGCGTCGCGAGCCGCTGCTCACACGCTACAGCGCCGCCGCCCTGCACTACGACATGACGCTCGCCAACGACCGCGCGCGCATCGAACTCGGCTACGTGCCGCCCATCGACATGGCCGAAGGCATCCGCCGCACGGCCCATTGGTTACGTGAACATGGCAACGTTGTCCGTTTTTGAAGCCGGCTACTGCACGCACACCGCGTGCGTGGCACTGCGCGGCGCAGGCCTGCGCACCTGCGCCTTCCCCGCACGCGCATGGCTGATCGAAGCGGCAGGCCGCCGCTGGCTGTGGGACACGGGCTATGCCTCGCATTTTCATGACCACACGCGCAGCGGCTTGTTTGCAATCTATCGCAAGGTCACGCCGGTGTATTTCGATACATCGGAATCCATGGCAGCACAGCTCGCACAACATGGCATGCGCCCGGCTGACCTGGATGGATTGATCGTCTCGCACTTCCACGGTGACCACGTTGCCGGCCTGCGCGACTTTCCGGGCGTGCCCGTCATCTGCTCCGGCGAGGGATGGATGCACCTGCGCGCGCTGCGTGGTGTTTCCGCGTTGCGGCGCGCTTTCGTGCCGGGTCTGATTCCCGAAGATTTTGAAACGCGCACGCGCTTTGTTGAGCAGTTCGAGCAGGTTGCGCTGCCGCCGGAGCTGGCGCCGTTCACTTCCGCGCGGGCCTTGCCCGACAGCAACGGCGACGTGCTGCTCGTGCCGCTGCCTGGCCACGCCGCCGGACACCTCGGCGCGTTCGTGCGCACGCAGGAAGGCTGGGTGCTGCTGGCCGCCGACGCCGCCTGGTCGCCGCTGAGCTATCGCGAGCTGCGCGGGCCGTCGGTGCTCGCATATTCCATCATGGAAGACCGCCATGCCTACCTCGATACGCTGCGCAAACTGCACGCACTCGATGCCGGCGGCCATGTGCGCATCCTGCTCACACACGAGGGGGCGTTGTGACGGCGTTGCACCACCTGCTGTGGTCGTACTGGCAAACGCGCCGGTTGCGGCTGGCTGATCGCGCTGCGCTGGAAGCGCATCAACAGCGGCAAATCAAGCGCTTCACGCAACGCGTGCTGACCCGCAGCCCGTATTTCCGCACGTTCGCATCGAAGCCGATGCACGAGTGGCCGTTGATGGACAAGGCCACGATGATGGCCAATTTCGACGCCATGAACACCGCCGGCCTGCGTCTGGCCGACGTGCTCGCGTGCGCGCAGCAGGCCGAGCAGTCGCGCGATTTCCGGCCGACGGTCGGTGCGTATTCGGTGGGCTTGTCGTCTGGCACATCGGGCGGACGCGGCGTATTTGTCGTCAGCCCGACCGAGCGCGCGCAGTGGGCCGGCATCCTGCTCGCCAAGCTGCTGCCGCGCGGCCTGTTGCATGGCGAACGCGTCGCGCTGTTCCTACGTGCCAACAGCAATCTGTACACGGCCGTGCGCAACCCGTGGCTGACGTTCTCGTTCTTCGATCTGTTTGCGCCGTTCGATTCGCACCGCGCGCCGCTGGAAGCATTGCAGCCGACCATCATCGTGGGGCCCGCGCAGGTGCTGCGTGCGCTCGCCATGGAGAAGCTGGCAGGAAGGATCGACATCGCGCCTGTGCAGGTGCTGTCCGGCGCCGAAGTGCTGGAGCCGATGGACCGCGCACTGCTTGCGCAGGCCTTTGGTAACGTCGGCGAGGTCTATCAGGCCACCGAAGGCTTTCTGGGCGCGACCTGCCCGCACGGCACGCTGCACCTGAACGAGGCGCACGTGCACATCGAGCCGCAATGGCTGGACGCGCGCCGCTTCGTCCCCGTCATTACCGATTTCACACGCAGCACGCAGCCCATCGTGCGCTACCGGCTGGATGACATCCTTATCCGCCGCGACCCGGCGCTGGGCGCTTGCCCATGCGGTAACCCGGCCATGGCCATCGAGCGCATCGAAGGCCGCTGCGACGATACGCTTGTACTGCCCGCGCTCGGCGGCGGTACCGTCACGTTGTTTGCAGACGTGTGTTCGCGGGCGCTGGCACAGGCGCTGCCGCTGCATGCGGATTACCGCCTGGTCCAAACCGATGCGAGCACGCTGGCGTTGTCCATTCATCCGGCCGACCCCGACATTGCACGCGCGTGCCAGACGCACCTGGCCAATGTCTTCGCGTGCCAGGGCGTCGATGCATCGCGCGTGACGTGGCACGCCACGCCCGAGCGCATTGCCACTGATCTCACCACCAAGCGCCGCCGCATCGTTCGACTCAAAGTGTCAGGAGCGGCACGATGAGCCCGCTTGCCACGCGCCTGCGTCATATGGCCCTGGGCTGGTGTTCAGTGGGCCTCGTCTATGGCATTTGCGGGGCGCTGCAAGGCGTTGGCACGGTCGTGCCAGAAACCGCGTTGGACCGCGCCATTCCGTTCAGCACGTCAGGCATCTGGCTGTACGTGTCGTTCTTCGCGTTGATTCCGCTGGCGTATCTGCTGGCCGACATGTCGCGCCTGCCCTGGCTGGAACGCGCCATGCAGATGAGTGCGCTCGTGAGCGGCGCAGTCTTCATGCTGTGGCCGACCACGCTGCACTACCCGCCGCTGACGGACGCATCGCTGCCCGGCAGCGTGCAGCGCATGCTGATCGCCATGGACTCGAGCCAGAACTGCCTGCCCTCGCTGCATGGGGCGCTCACACTGCTCTCGGTGTGGGCGCTGGCCGATTCGCGCAGGCCGATGCGCACGGCGCTCGCCGCAGCCTGGGGCCTCGGCATTCTGTACGCCACGATCCAGACGCGCCGGCACGTTGCCCTCGATCTGTCTGCAGGCGTGGCCGTGGGCGTGCTGTGCGGCGCGGCTGTCCGTCTATGGTTGGCGCGACGCGCGTCAACGCTCTCCATCGAACCGGTGTCCACATGAATGCCTTTGCCCTGCCGCTTGCATTGATGCTCGGCTGCGTGTTGCTGGAACTGGCTGCGCTCAAGTGGTGGCGCGGCCAGCCGGTGCCGTGGCGCGACGTCATCCTCAATCTGAACTCGGGCCACGTGCTGATGTGGCTGTGCCGCGGCGTGGAAGTCGCTGGCTTTACGTGGCTATATGCCCATGCCAGCCTGCATTGGGTGGATGGCTGGCACCCGATTGCGGGCTGGGCCTTTGCCTTTGTCGCGTGGGATCTCGGCTTCTACTGGCTCCACCGCACGCACCACAAGCTGGGCTTTCTGTGGGCGATCCATGCGGTGCATCACGAGGGCGAGCATTTCAACCTGTCGCTGGGCGTGCGCAACGCGTGGCTGTCGTCGCTGACATCGCTGCCGTTTTTCGTCCCGCTGGCGCTGCTGGGTGTTACGCCGGAGATGTTCGTGGCCGTGTCGGGCCTGCATTACTCGGTGCAGTTCTACAACCACTGCGGACTGGTCGGCCGCTCGGGCGTGCTCGACCGCTTCATGGTCACACCCGCCAACCACCGCGTGCATCACGGCTGCAACCCGGAATACATCGACCGCAACTTCGGCGGCACGCTGCTCCTCTGGGACAAGCTGTTCGGCACGTATCAGCGCGCGTTGCCCGACGTACCCATCCGCTATGGCGTGCACAGGCCCACCCACAGCGACAATCCGTTCTGGGCCAACGTGGTGCCGGTATTGCAATGGATGGGGTTGCGTACGCCGCATTTGCAACGCGATACGCGTGCCACGCCGGCCGGCTGGATCGCCACCGGCGGTGTGCTGCTGTTTGGCGTGGTGATCGACTATGTGCGCACCGATGGCCTGTGGCCCGAACACTGGCAAGCGGTCTGGTTCACCCTCATCCTGCTGCTCACGTTGGCGCTGGGCGGTTTGTCCGACGGGCGCGGTTGGGGCCGCTGGCTTTGGCCGCCGCTGGCGCTCGCACTCCCCGTGCTGATGATCGGCATATGCGGCGCGGGCGATGCATTGTCCGACACGTTGGCCGTTGCGCTCGGGTTGCATGGTCTTGCTTGTGGACTGTGGCATGCGCTGCGGACCGAATCGCCGCTCTCTTCGTCGCCGCATGCCGAATCTCGCTAAGCTCCGCTACGCTTCACCGCGCTCGTCATCACTCGCCGACGATTTGCGCCGTGCCGCGCACGACCACCTGCAGGCATGCAGCGACCATCGCTTTGCCGATGCGCAGTTCATTGCCAAGGGCACCTTCCTCGTTGTGGTATCCGCGCTGTTGTATGGCGCCATGGTCACGGCCACGAATGCGACGGCTTTCGTGCTCGCCTACATGGCCTTTCCGTTCATCGCGATGCTGCTGGCCATGAACGTGCTGCACGACGGCGCACACCGGGCGCTCTCGCCCTGGGCATGGTTGGATGGCCTCATGACGCGTGTGACCGCCATCCCGCTCGGCATCGAACCGGCCTACTGGACGGTGCGCCACGTGCACTATCACCACGCGCATGCCAACGTGGAGCACTACGATCTGGACACCGCTGCAAACCGGTTCCTGCGGCAGACGCCCTTTCAGCCGTGGTATCCGCAGTTTCGCTATCAGCATCGCTACTGGCCGCTGATTGCCGCGCTGTCGTTGCCATACATCAACTGGATCTACGACTGGTCGGATCGCCTTGGCCTCACGCCGCTGGCGGCGGATCGCGTGTTGCCCGGCCTGCGCGGCTGGGCGACGTTCCTGTCTGCGAAGGCGTTGCACTTGCTCATTGCGGTGGCGGTGCCCGCCTGGGTGGCACATCGGCTCGGCCTCGGCTGGGGCTGGGTGGCGCTTGGCTACTTCGCAGGGCAGATGCTGGCTTCATGCGTGCTGGTCGCTCTGATTCTTGGCACGCATTGGGCGGATGTGACGTTCTATCTGCCGCCCGAATCGGGCCAGTTGCCGCACACGTGGCACGAGCATGCATTCCACACCGCGTGCGACTGGCAACCGCAACCGGCGTGGATCGGCTATTGGCTCGGCGGCCTGAACTGGCACCTGACGCATCACCTCTTCCCGACCTATAGCCATCGGCACTATCCAGCGCTGGCCGCACGTGTGGCCGAGGTGGCGCGCGCCCATGGGCTTGACTACCGCGCGCTCACCTACCGGGAGTTGCTGACTGCGCAGCAGACCTTCCTGCGCGCCATGGGCCAACGCCCGAACTGACGCGCAGGCAACGCGCGCGGCCTCAGTTGCGGGCCCCTACCGCGTGCACCGCATCGAGAATCACCTTTGCCACATCCTGGGGCCGCGACTGCTGCGGGACGTGGCTCGTCGGCAGCGTCGTCACCTTGGCGCCAATCTTCCTGGCCATGGCACGCTCCAGGTCGGGCTGGATCATCCGGTCGTGCGCGCTGACGATGAACCACGACGGCTTGCTCTGCCACGCCGCCACCGTGGTGCGCTCGGCAAATGCCGTCGCCTTGATGGGCCCTTGCGTGGCGGCCATCACGCGCGCCTGGGCAGCGGGCACATCCTGGGCAAAGTCGCTCGCCAGCGCCTCGGCGGGCAGTGACAGATAGCCGTTGGCATCGGCCACCAGCTTGCCGATACCCGGCGCGGGCGCGTAGTCCTTGCCCACTTCTTCCGTCGACTGCCCGGCGTCCGGCGCGAATGCGGCCACATACACCAGCCCGGCAACCTTGCTGTCCGCGCCGGCTTCGGTGATGACCGTGCCGCCCCACGAGTGCCCCACCAGCACGACCTTGCCCGGCTGGTTGCCGATGGCGCGGCGCGTGGCAGCCACGTCGTCGGCCAGCGAGTTCAGCCCGTTCTGCACCGCCTGCACCTTCACGCCCTTGGCCTGCAGCAGCGGGATCACCTTGGCCCAGTCGGACCCATCGGCAAAGGCGCCGTGCACGATCACGACGGAAGGTTGATCGGCGTCGGCTGCCGTAGCGGCCAACAGGGGCGCACTGGCGGCCATGCCAAGTGCCAGCGCTGCGATGGAGACGGCTTTGCGGTTGAACATGTCGGGTCCTTGTTGTCTGTTCGGTTCTCAGTGGGATGGGTTGCGCGATGCCGCCGCGTCAGGCGTGCGCGCCGTCGTAGTACGGATTCGCGCTGCGGGCACCGTCGGTGTAAATGTCGGTGGAGCGCGCACCGTCCGTATAGACGTCGGACGAACGCGCGCCCTCGGTGTAGGCATCCACCGCGCTTTGCACGGCGCGGGCGCCTTCGGTGTAAGGGTCGCGTGCACCGACGGATGAAGCGGCTTGCGCGCCGGCAGCGGCCACAGCGAGAGCAACAACAGCGAGGGTCTTGGCGAGATTGCGGGTCATGATCGTTTTCCTTTGAACGGTTGGTTTGGGATTGCGCGGCCTGCCGGTGCTTTGCGTTGCGTTGGCTCGGCGTCTTGGCCACGGAATGCATTTAAGTCGCCTCACGTATCCGCCACGTAGCGACCTGCCGCCCGTTTTGTCTGGGCATGTACCGGAGCCGCCGCCGGATACAGACGCATACAAAACCCCATCCATCAATCCCATTGCTACAAAGCAATACAAATCGGCGGCATCGTGAAACCGACCGGATACATCGCGGGCGCCCAATGCTGGAAACGAGGTGAGCAAGACCCGGCCTCGTCATCCATCCTTGATCACTGGAGCCCTCATGCAACCGACCCGATTGACCGCAACGTTGCTCGTACTGGCAGGCGCCCTGGGCGCGCACAACGCATTTGCGCAAGCCGCAGGCCTGCATCGGACCGATCTCGTCCACCACGACCTGAGCGTGCCAAGCCGCGAAACCCTGCAAGTGCGCGTGGATTTTGATGAGCGTGCATTCGCCCCCGCGCATGTCCACCCCGGCGAGGAAATCGCCCACGTCCTGCAAGGCACGATCGAATACCGGCTGGATGGTCAGCCCCCCGTGACGCTGCAGACCGGCGATTCGTTGTTCATTCCGGCCGGCGTTGCGCACTCAGCAAGAAACGTTGGCAGCGGCAAGGCATCGGAACTGGCCACGTATGTCGTGAAGTCCGGTGAGCCGCTGGTCAAGCTCGTTCACTAATCCCCTGCCCCATCCACCCAAAAGAGAGAACTCCCATGTCGAACCCCGTCAACCTTCGCCGTCGCCGCCTTCTGGGCACCACCATCGCCAGCATTGGCGTGCTCGATCTCGGGCTGGCCGAACTTGTGCATGCGCAACCGGCACCGTCCTCCAGCGCAAGCACGCTGCTGGCCGGGCAGGCCAACCCCTTCGGCACGCTGCAGCAGATCGATGCCGGCGTGCTCAACATCGGCTACGCAGACCTGGGGCCGAAGAACGGCCCCGTGATGATCCTGCTGCATGGCTGGCCCTATGACATCTACAGCTATGCGGAGGTGGCGCCCGCGCTTGCGGCGGCAGGCTATCGCGTGCTGGTGCCGTACCTGCGCGGCTATGGCACGACGCGCATCCGCTCGGCAGACACACCGCGCAACGGGCAGCAGGCCGCGCTGGCCGCCGACATCATCGCTTTCATGGACGCGTTGAACATCAAGCAGGCGCACTTTGGCGGTTACGACTGGGGGGCGCGCACGGCGGACATCATCGCGGCGCTGTGGCCGGAACGCTGCAAGACGCTGGTGTCCGTCAGCGGCTACCTGATCGGCAGCCAGGAGGCGAACCGCAAGCCGCTGCCGCCGGCTGCGGAATTTGCGTGGTGGTACCAGTTCTATTTCACGACGGAGCGCGGCGCGCAGGGCTACGCCGCCAACTGCAAGGAATTCAACCGCCTGATCTGGAAGCTGGCGTCGCCCACCTGGAAGTTTGACGACGCCACGTACGACCGCAGCGCCACCGCGTTCGACAACCCAGATCACGTGGACATCGTCATCCACAACTACCGCTGGCGCCTGGGGCTGGCGCAGGGCGAAGCAAAGTACGACGCGCTGGAACAACGCCTGGCCGCGGGCCCGGCCATCACCGTGCCGACCATCACCATGGAAGGCGACGCCAACGGCGCACCGCACCCGGAGCCGTCGGCCTATGCGAAGAAGTTCACGGGCAAGTACCAGCACCGGAACATCGGTGGCGGTATCGGACACAACCTGCCGCAGGAAGCACCGAAGGCGTTTGTGCAGGCCATGCTGGACGTTGTGCACCTCTGAACCGGCAAGCCTTTTGACGCTTCTGGCTCACAGCGCCGAGAGCAACCCTTCGGGTAATCCGCGCGTCAGGGCCAGCAGCGTCATCACGGCCGGCATGGCTGCCGCGGCCATCACCGTCTGCGCCGCGGTGATGCCCGCCATGAGCGGCGCGTCACCGCCCAGCTGGCGCGCCATGATGTACGACGAAGACGCCGTGGGCAGCGCCTGGAACAGCAGCGCCACGATCAATGCAGCATCGGTCAGGCTCAATGCGTGGCCAACGGCCAGCGTCAACGCGGGCATGGCCAGAAACTTGATGATTGACGACACGACCACCGGCTGCGCCCACGAACGCACGCCGCTGAAGTTCAGCGCAGCGCCCACACACAACAGCCCCAGCGGCATCGATGCCAGGCCGAGCGCCCGCACCGCCGGCTCGATCGCCCCAGGCATCTGCAGCCCCAAGGCCTGCATGGCAATGCCCAGCGTGCAAGCCACCACCGGCGGATTCGTCACGATCTGACGCACCAGCGCACGCCCACCGAGGCGCACCGAGCCATAGCGGGCGAAGACCAGCACGCACAGCAGATTGACTGTTGGCACGATCGCCGCGTTGCATACCGCAGCCAGCGCAATCCCCTTGGCCCCGAAGAGGCCCGTGGCGAGCGACACGCCTACGTAGTTGTTGAACCGCACTGCGCCCTGAAACACCGACGTGAACGCCGCACCGTCCACCTGCATCCATGGCCGGGCCAGCATCAGTGCGACCGCCACCAGCAATGTCGCACCGATCAACGTCAGCACCAGCGGCAGCACGGGCAAAGACTGCATGTGTGCCGTGGCCAGACCATGCATGAATAGCGACGGCAACAGAACGTAGTAGCAGAGCCGCTCGGCCTGCGGCCAGAAGCTTTCGGCGAGGAAGGCGGAGCGCTTGAGCCAGTGGCCGAGCGCAACCAGAAGGGCGACAGGCGCGAGCGCGAGCAGGATGGCAGCGGTCATGGCCGTGCTCCCGCACCGTGGCGTACCCGCAATGTGGATGAGAGGCAGAGGAACGTGCGGAACGACATGAGGCGCTCGAAGAAAATCAGGAACAGCGCCAAGCTATCACGCAGTCACAGCAGCAATAATTGTTATTTATCTGGCGATCAATGAGAAATTCTCATTGCAGAAGCGACGACGGCGTCGGCCAATGCCTGGGTAAAGCGCTGCGAAGCCCGCGATTGGTGTTCAAGCAGCACCACTGCCCGATGCAATTGCGGTTGCCCGAATGGCAGACGGGTAACAGGCGGCAATTGCGTCAGCTCCGAATCGGAAAGGGCCACCACGGCGGCACCCAATCCGCTGGCCACCATGCGCACGATCGTGTCCTTGTTGTCGAGCACCATCTCTTCGCGCACCTTCACGCCCAGGCGCCGCAGCTCCGAGGCAATCATGCGGCCGGCCCAGGCTTGCGCATCAAAGCGGATAAACGGCAGCTCGGTCAGCAGCGCGCGCGCATCATGCTCGGCATATTGGGCAGGGGCGAGCAGCCAGAAGCGGTCTTCATAGAGCGTCGACCAGACCAGCTCCGCCGGATGCGGCCGCACAGGGTGCGACGTGATCGCGGCATCCAGCTCGCCGTCAGCCACGCGTTGCGCAAGCTCGGCCGACATGCCGGCGGCCACGTGCACGCGCAGGGCGGGATGCGCCGTCCGCAGGGCCAGCAGCGCATTGGGCAGCGGCCCCGATAGCGCGGTCTGAATGGCGCCAATGCGCAACCGCCCGACCAGCGCACGCTCATCGCTCAGCGCGTCGGGAATGCGGTCATACAGTGCGAGGATCTGTTCAGCCTGGGCGAGCACGATGCGGCCCGCCTCTGTCAAAGCGGGCTCGCGGCGCGAGCGGTCGAACAGGCGGACGTTGAACTCCTCCTCCAGCGACTTGACCTGCAGGCTGACGGCCGACTGCGTGAGCCCGATCGCCTCGCCAGCACGCGCAAACGTGCGGTGGCGGGCGATGGCAACGAGCGTTCTCAAGGCGCGGAGAGACATGGCGGAAGCGAAGGCGGATCGGCAGATAGCGCATCGTACCTCTGGCCACACCGGCCCGCCTTCCAGGGCGGTGAGACAAACCGCCTACGCCAGCATGGCAGCCAGCGCAGGAGGCAACCCGTGGTTGGGCTTGTGCGGCGGACGCGCAAAGCTGCCGTCCGCTGCGCCGTTCGGGGCAAGCGCAATCAGGCTCTCGCAATGGCGGATGGCGCTGGAGACGCCATCCACAACGGGCACGGGAATGCGGTCCTTGAGTGTGCGCGCCAGCCCGGCAAGCGGTGCGCCGGCCACGATGATCACGTCTGCGCCGTCTTCACGCACTGCCTGCAGGCTCAGTTCTTCAAGGCGTGCCGCGTGGTCTTCCTGCACGCTGCCGATGTCGCGCAGCGGCTGCTGCAAAGATCGCACGCTCGCCAGCCGCGACGCCAGCCCATTGGCCGCTACACATTCGCGGTACCACGCCTGGATACGGCTCGAAATCGCGATGATTGAAAAGCGCTGACCAAGCAGACAGGCGCTGGCCAGCGCCGCTTCGGTCATGCCGACCACCGGCACGTTGCACAGCTCCTTGATGCCAGCCAGGCCGGGATCTCCGAACGCCGCCACGACCACGCCGTCGAATTGACCGGCGTGTTCGGCAACGACGCACGCGGTGGCATAACCCCCCACCAGTGCTTCGAAGCGCGTTTCGATATAGGCCACGCCAAATGGCGCTGTCGCCATCGTGAGCGTGGTACCGGGTGAAACGGAGCGACGCGCCTCGGCATGAATCAACTCCGTCACGCTCTCGGAGATATTGGGATTGACGACCAGAATACGCATGATGAAATTTTGAGAACCCAACCAGAAACGTCAGACCAGGGACGGCGCACCCGCCGGCAGGAACTGCCCCCGCCCAGGTGCCGGTTCGAGGTACTTGCCGTTTTCGACCAGCATCTCGCCGCGCGAGAAGCAATGCACCGGCCAGCCCGTCACTTCAATGCCTTCATAGGGCGTGTAGTCCACCGCGTGATGCAACGCATCGTTGGTGATGCGCACGCGGCGCTCCGGATCCCACAGCGTGATGTCGGCATCGGCACCCACGGCAATCGTGCCCTTGCGCGGATACAAACCGTACAGACGTGCCGGGCGATACGACGTCAGTTCCACAAACTGATGCAGCGACAGCTTGCCCCGCGCGATGCCATCAAACAGCAACGGCAATCGCGTCTCGATACCGGGTACGCCGTTCGGAATATGGTCGAACGGTTGCGCCTGACCGCCAAGCTTCTTGCCTTCCGGGTCGTCATAGTTGAACGGTGCATGGTCGGAAGAGAACACGCTGAACACGCCCCCTGCAAGCGCGCGCCATACGGCCGCCTGGTTTTCCGGATCGCGCGGCGGCGGGCTGCAGACGCACTTGGCACCTTCGTAGCCATCGTCACCTTGCAGGCCCATGTCTTCGGCGGTCAGGTAGAGGTACTGCGGACACGTCTCGGCCAGGATCTGCAAGCCGCGGCTTTGTGCCCAGCGAATCTGCTCGATGGCTTCTTTTCCGGAGACATGCACGATCAGGATCGGCACGTCCACCAGCTCGGCAAAGGTGATGGCACGGTGCGTGGCTTCACGCTCCACCGCTGCCGGACGCGACAGGCCGTGGAAGCGCGGCGAGATGCGGCCTTCGCCTACCAGCTTTTCGGTCAGCCACGAAATGCAGTCGGCGTTTTCCGCGTGCACCATCACGAGGGCGTTGTTCTGCTTGGCCACGTCCAGCACGTCCAACATTTCGCGGTCGGACAGCTTCAGGTCGTCATACGTCATGTAGACCTTGAACGAGGTGTAGCCCTGGCGGATCAGCTCCGGCAGTTCGTGCTGCAGCACTTCTGGCGTGGGGTCGGCCACGATCAGATGGAAGCCATAGTCGGCCACCGCGCGGCCCTCGGCACGCCGGTGGTAGTCGGCCACCGCCGCCTTGAGCGACCCGCCCTTCTCCTGCGCGGCAAACGGGATCACCGTTGTCGTGCCGCCGCAGATGGCCGCGCGCGTGCCGGTGAAGAAGTCGTCGGCCATGCGCATGCCGTCGGGCATGGGCTGGTCGAGGTGGCAATGGCCGTCGACGCCACCGGGCAGCGCCAGCAGGCCACTGGCATCCATCTCGCGCGCGCCGCGCGGCAAGCCGTGGCCGAGTACGGCGATGCGGCCATCGCGCACACCGATGTCGCAGGTAAAGCGGTCGGATGCGGTGACCACATCCGCATTACGGATCACCAGGTCGAGTTCCGTGGACATGCTTGGCGCTCCCTCATTCCGTTAAGCAACGTCCGCGAACAGGCGACCCCAGCCGCGCAGCTCGCGCGTGTCGACGCCCGCCAGCCGCAGCGATTTCCACACGACGGTCGAGATGGTGTCGTACACCGGGATGCCCGTTTCCGCTTCCAGTGCCTCCACCAGATGCGCCGCGCGCAGGTTCGTGCAGAACGTGGTGATGGCCGCCGGCTTTTTCTGTGCCACCTCGCGCACCAGACTGCGGATCGTGTCTTCTTCCACGTCGGCAAAGCTATGGTTGACGTGCAAGTCCAGATGACGCTCCGCCACGCAGTTGAAGCCGTGGCGCGCGTAGTTCTGCACGATGCGCTGCTGCACGTCATCCAGGTACGGCGTAACGAGGGCGAAATCGCGTGCGCCGGTCTTGGCCAGAATCTCGTTGAGCGCCAGCACAGACGTGGTGGCCGGAATGCCGGTGGCTTCCGTGATCTGGCGGCACAGCGCCTCGTCTTTCTCAAAGCCGAGCCAGCCGGACGACGTGCCGTTCCAGGCGATCACGTCGACGTGCGCGTCGGCCAGCAGCTTGGCGGCGTTCAGGATCTTCTCCAGATCGAACTGCCCCAGCGCCTGGTCGCGCAGCGAGATTTCCGTCACGGTAAAGCGCGAGAAATGCGCGCTCACGTTGGGCAAGCCGCTCACCATGGCGCTGGTAATGGGTTCCAGCGCCGTGTTGGACGATGGCGTGAGCATGCCGAGCTTGATGCGTTTTGTCATGGGAGTCTTCTTCGTGGTTTGCGCGCCCCGGCGCGCAACAGCGGCATCGGGGCCTGCTTGTTATGTTGATGAGTACGGTTGCAGCTTGTTGCCGGAAATCAGAAGCAAACGCCGCGCCGCGTGCGTAGATTTCGTTGGCCTACTCGAGAGTGCATCGCACCTCAGACCGGCAGCTTCTTGCTGTAGTCGATCAGCAGTGTCGAGCAGATGAACAGGCCGGCGCCGGCGGCAGCAAACAGCATCAGCGCCATGTCGTACGAACCCGTCGCCTGCACGATCAAGCCGACGATGATCGGCATGCCGACGCCCGCGAAGTTCCCGCCCAGGTTCATCGTGCCGCCCAGGAAACCCACACGCTTGCGCGTTCCCAGGATCGACGGAATGCACCAGAACAGGCCGCACCAGCGCAGGAAGAACAGCGTGGTCGACAACAGTGCCACCACGACCACCGGATCCTTGAAGCGCGCCACCGTGTAGATGGCAATCGTGGCCAGCACCGAAGCGACGCCAAACAGCGTGCGCAGCACCCGGGCTCGCGATGCCCCGGTAGCCATCCACTTGTCGGCAATCCAGCCGCCCACCATCTCGCCCACAAAGCCGGAGAAGAACATGGTGAAGACCGCACCGCCCATCTCCTTGATGTCGAGCCCATGCACCTTCGACAGATAGGTCGGCATCCAGGTCAGCAGCCCGTAAAACAGGGCGTTGAAGCACATCCAGCCGAAGAACATGCCCCACACCGAGCGGTACTTGAAGAAGTCGAGCACGTTGCCGCTTACGGCGGCGGGCTCTGCAGCCTGGTCGGCAGCATGAGCCTCCTCGATGTAGGAGGCTTCAGCATCATTGACGGACGGATGCTCGCGCGGGTGGTTGCGGATGTACCACCACGCAAAGAGCCCCGCCACCATCGTCCCGATACCAGCCACCACGAACGACGTGCGCCACGAATTGAATTCGGCGATCAGCCCGGCGATGATGAGCGCCCCCAATGCCGCGCCCAGCGGCGCGCCGCCATCGAGCAGCGTGGCACCGCGGCCGCGTTCGTTCTGCGTCATCCAGATGGCGTTGAGCTTGCCGCCGGCGGGGTAGATGGGCGCCTCGGCCGCACCCAGGCCAAGACGCGTGATCAGCAGCGGAACCCAACCGGTACACAGCGCCGCAATGGATTGGAAGAAGCCCCAGCCCAGCGTGGCACCGGCAATCACCACGCGTGGCCCAAAGCGGTCGGCCAGCATGCCGCCCGGAATCTGCATAAGCGCATACGTCAGAAAGAACGAACTCAGCAGTAAGCCTTGCACCGCGGGGCCGATGTTGAATTCCTTCGCGATCAGCGGCATCGCGACTGACAGCGATGCTCGGTCGACGTAGTTGATGGATATCAGCATCAACATCATCAAGAAAATCTTCCAGCGCACAGAGCTCTTCGTCTCCGTTAGCGCCATGGCCGGGGCCGGGCTTGCGGTTTCCATTACGCGTGTCTCCTGGTAGCTCCAGAAGTCGTTTCGGAAAACGGGCTTGGGCGGCCGGTCTTGACGCCGGCCCGCTCCAACTCCGCCCACCGAAACGACCTCCTGAGTCGATTTGATTGGTTTGTGTTGCGCAACGTGGCCGAGTATAGGATACGTAATCTGTAATTACAACATCTGTAAGCTATTGATTTTATTGCCTCACAAAAGCACAATCTCGGTGTGTGATAGCCTTTTGTGGTGCATCTTCCCCATTCTGGTGACGTCTGTGACCCAACCGCTGCTTCAATCCCCTCGCCTGCGAACGCTCGGCATGTCGGCCGAAATCGCCTCGCGCCTGCGCACCCTCATCGAAGAAGGCGAACTGCCGCCCGGCGCCCGCATCGACGAGCGTGCTTTCAGTGAAATGTTCGATGTCTCGAAGACGCCGCTGCGTGAGGCGCTCAAGGTGCTGGTGGCCGAGGGGCTGGTGCTGCATCGGCAGTACATCGGCTATCGCGTTGCACCGCTCGATCTGGATGAACTGCGCGCGACCTTCGAAACGTTGCATGGGCTGGAATTCACGGCTGGAGAATTGGCGGCGGCGCGGCTGTCCGAGGTAGCTCTGGCGCGTCTGGAACGCAAGCACCAGGCAATGCTTGAGGCCCATGCGGCGGGCAGACGCACCGAGTACTTCCGCATCAACCAGGAAATTCACCAGCTCATCATCGACGGCACGGCCAACCCCGTGCTGGCCGGCATTTATGCGACCTTGATGAGCAAGGTGCATCGCGCGCGCGGTGCGGCCAATGCCGACACGCTGCGCTGGCAGGAATCGCACGAAGAACACGAAGCCATCATGGCCGCCCTTCGGGAGCCAGGGCGCCCGCGCCTGGCACAGGTGCTGCGCCTGCACTCGGAGAACACCGCCAAGGAAGTGCTGAGCGTCGTGGCAAACAGCCTGGCCGAGGCCGGGCGCCCTACCCGATCAACCAAGGAAGCCCCCAAGAAAGGAGCGCAATGAAACTCGTACGCGTGGGTGCGCCCGGCGCAGAACGTCCAGGCCTGATCGATACGCAAGGCCACGTGCGCGACCTGTCAGGCGTGGTTGGCGACCTGGGCCCGCAACAGTTGTCAGATTCCGCCCTCGCGCAACTCGCAGGCATAGACATCGCTGCCTTGCCCGTGGTGCAGGACACGCGGTTTGGCGTGCCATGGACGGGCATCGGCAAGATCATCGCGATCGGCCTGAACTATGCCGATCACGCAGCCGAGGCCGGCTTGCCGCCCCCTGCTGAGCCCATCCTCTTCCTCAAAGCCAACAGCGCATTGAACGGCCCCAACGATGCCGTCATGCTGCCGCGCGGCTCGGCAAAGACCGACTGGGAGGTTGAACTCGGTGTAGTGATCGGCAAGACGGCGAGCGATGTTTCCCGCGAAGAAGCGCTCTCGCACGTCGCCGGCTATTGCGTGGTGAACGATGTGTCGGAGCGCGAGTTCCAGCTGGAGCGCGGCGGCACTTGGGACAAGGGCAAGGGCTGCGACACCTTCTGCCCCGTCGGCCCGTGGCTGGTCACACGCGACGAAGTGCCCGACCCGCAAGCGCTTGGCTTGTGGCTCGACGTCAATGGCGAACGTGCGCAGCGGGGCAACACAGCCACCATGGTGTTTGGCGTGGCGCATCTGGTGAGCTACGTCAGCCGCTTCATGACGCTGCATCCGGGTGACCTGATTTGCACCGGCACGCCGCCCGGCGTCGGCATGGGCGCCAAGCCCCCGCGCTATCTCAACGCGGGCGACACCATGCGATTGGGCATCGACGGCCTTGGCGTGCAGACGCAGACGGTGATTGCTTACAGCAAGGCCTAGGTACGCTTATCGCGCCTGCGCCGCCACCAGCTTGCGCATGGCATCCACCAGTTTCGGATCGACCGCGCCCAGCGTATTGGTGCGCGCGTTGATGCGCCCTTCTGCGTCCAGCAGCAGGATCGTGCTTGAGTGGTTGAAGTCGCCATCTGCCAGACGCCGGTATTGCACGCCCAGCAGCGCCGCCACCTCGCGCGTGCCGCTGGCGTTTGCGCGGGCGACTTGCCAGCGGTCGTCGGCGCCATGCGCGTTGGCCGTCTTCTTGAGCGCCGCAACGGAATCGCGCTCCGGATCGACCGTCACCATCAGCACCCGCACGCCGTCGTGCGCGGGCTTACCGCCCTTGGCCAGCGTCGCACGAATGGTCTCGAAGATCATCGGGCAGACCATCTGGCACGACGAATAGAACATGCTTACCAGCACCGGCTCGCCGCGCAGGTCTGCCAGGTGAAAGACGCGGCCGTTCTGGTCGGTCAACGCCACGTCAGACTGATACAGCGAGCCCGAAGCGACGGGCCCGGCGGCAAGCGCGCCTGCGGCAGCCCCCGCCAGCACACATGCCACGAAGGCACGGCAAAGTTGCTTAAGAAGCGTCATGGACGTTCTCCATTGAGGGATCGGGCGCAGCGAAAGCCAAGGCTTCCCGTGGCATCGGCGCCTTCGAGTGATGACAGCAACGCCACGCGCATCAGCACGGCGTAGCTGTCGCGGCGCACGATGCTGATGGCACCGGCGCCGCAAAACTTCTGCTTGTCGGGGTCGCCCTGCGTGCGGCTGTCCCCGGCAATGAACAGCGCGTTGAAATCGTCGACCCATTCCCAGATCAGGCCGTGCAGATCGCGCACGCCATGGACATCCGCTGGGCCGCCAACGGGCGGCAACACACGCGTGGCGGGACGTTCGTACCAGCCGAGAATGCGTTGCGCCCATTGCGGGTCGTCGCGGGCGTCTGCGCGGGTGGCGTCGGCCGCAGCGGCGGATTCCCACTCGAGCCACGTCGGCAGCCGCGCGCCTTCGCTTTCGCAATAGGCACGGGCGGCAAACCAGCTCACGCCAGTCACCGGCGCTTGCGTCGACGCCTGCGGATCGGCATGCGTCGCATCGGCCCAGTCGGCAAGGTAGGCTTTGCCGGCAAAGACCTGCGGCACACGGCCACGCTGCCAGGCCTCGTGGCGTTGCACGAAGGTCTGGAATTCGCCAATGGTGACGGGCGTGGAGCGCAACTCAAACGGTTCGATGCGCACCCGCTGCGGCTGCCCCGGTGCGTTCTGGGGCAGCACGCTGTCGAAGTCGCCGCCGGGCAACCGCACATAGGTGGCGCCCTGCGCTGCGGCGCCGGCCAGCGCCATCAACATGGCAGCAAGGTGCAAGGTCAGGCGGCCCATGGTCGTGCAGATCCGGTCAATGTTCGGCCACAGCCTTGGCGGGCGCCGGCTGGGCACGCACCTTCTTGACCTCGTCTGCGCTCACGCGGCCGCCGGGGTTGTCCCAGCTGTTGAGCACGTAGGTCAGGATGTTGGCGACCTCGTCGTCATTGAGCTGCGTCATCGGCGGCATGACGGAGTCATATTCCTGTCCGTTGACCTTGATCTTGCCGTTCAGGCCATGCAACACGATGTTCATGGCGCGCTTCGGATCTGCTGCCAGGAAATCCGACTTGGCAAGCGGCGGGAACACGCCCGGCAACCCGGCGCCATTGCCCTGGTGGCACACCGAGCAGGTACCCGCAAACAGCGCGCGGCCAGCCTGCACCTGATCCTGCACGGTCAGCGTGCCGCTTACCGACGCCTGGGTCGCCTTGGTGACGGCGCTCATATTGGGTGCCGCACGATCGCCCAGGTACACCGAATCCAGCTCCTTGCCAGAGTAGACGAGCTTGTTCTCCGGGCCATCCACCTTGAGGATCGCCATGGCGCCCTTGTTGAAGGCGCGGAAGATCGAGTGGTCGACCAGCACATAGCTGCCGGGCACGCGCGCGGTGAACTTCACAACCGCCGCACCACCCGCCGGGATCAACGTGGTCTGCACGTTCTTCTGCACGTTGGTGCCGCCCTCGTAGCGCACCTGGTCGAAGATGGCGCCGATCACGTGGAAGCTTGAGACCAGGTTCGGCCCGCCGTTGCCAACAAAGATGCGGACCGTTTCACCCACCTTGGCGTGCAGCGCCTTGTCACCGGTGAGCGCACCTTCGGCACCGTTGAACAGGACGTAGCTCGGGCGTTCGTCAATGGCCTTCTCCATGTCGAACGGCTGCAGGCCCTTCTCGCGGTACTTGCCGGCGGTGTAGAAATCGCCCTGCATGACGTAGTACTCGTGATCCACCTTGGGCAGGCCTTCGGGCGGCTCGACCAGGATCAGGCCGTACATGCCGTTGGCGATATGCATGCCCACCGGCGCGGTAGCGCAGTGGTAGACGTAGATGCCCTCGTTGAGCGCCTTGAAGGTGAACTGCGATTCATGGCCCGGTGCGGTGAAGCTCGATGCTGCACCCCCGCCCGGTCCGGTCACGCCGTGCAGGTCGATGTTGTGCGGCATCTTGCTGCTCGGGTGGTTCTTGAGGTGGAACTCCACCGTGTCGCCCTGCCGCACGCGGATGAAGCTGCCGGGAACGGTGCCGCCGAACGTCCAGAAGGTGTAGCTGACGCCTTCGGAGATCTGCATTTCCTTCTCGACCACTTCCAGCTCCACGATGACCTTGGCTGGATAGTTCCGGTGGACCGGCGGCGGCACAAGCGGCGGGCTCGTGAGGACGGCGTGGATCGGCTCGCCGCGCGGCGGTCCGAAGTCACCGGGCAATTTGGCGCTCGCGGCGCGGGCTGCAGTGCCCGCAAGCAGTGCGCCCAGCACCACAGAAATCAAGCCCGCGCGCATCAGGCTGCGGACGGTGTGAAGACGGCTCATTTTTTCCCCCGTGTATCGGTCTGGTGTCGTCCGCTCCACGTTAGGCCCCGGCGGCCATTAGGGCTTTGATACAGCGCAAACGAAAACCGGCCCCGACCGGCACTTCCACCGCACCGCGTGGCACGCAAGCCCAGTCGTGGCGTGATTTTCCACATCAAGATACCCATAAAACAAGCATCTGATATACATCAATAACGGCGGAGATTCCGCTCACTAATATAGTTGCATCCTTAATGCATCTTTTGATGCGACACCCACAGAGGGAATCCCCATGACACAGTCCGCCTCCACCATCCAGCTCGACCTCCGCGTGCTGGCGCCGCGCGAGCGCCATCCGCTGATCTTCTCCGCCTTCGGGGAACTCGGCATCGGCCAGAGCCTGGAGCTGATCAACGATCACGATCCGCGCCCGCTGCAGTCGCAGTTTCAAGTGGAGCGCCCGGGCCAGTTTTCCTGGGACTACCTTGAGCGCGGCCCCGCCACGTGGCGCGTCGCCATCACCAAGGTGGCGTCTGCCGCCAGCGCCGGCCACTGCTGTGGTGGTTGCGGTGGTGGCGCCTGAATTTCCGATTGCATCCTGCAAGGAACCTTGTCATGAAAAACAACCAAAGGCTGTGGCGGTGGCTCGGCCTGATCTTCATCCTGTCGTTCGGGGCATTGGGCTATCTGGGCCGGCAGATCTATCTGGCAGCGCCGCCGATCCCGCATGCCGTCGTCACTTCTGTGGGCGAGGTGCTCTTCACCGGCGAACAAATCCAGCGCGGGCAAGAGGCCTGGCTGGCAGCCGGGGGCCAGCAGCTTGGCACCGTCTGGGGCCACGGCAGCTACGTTGCGCCTGACTGGTCTGCCGATTGGCTGCACCGTGAAGCCACGGCGTTGCAAGCGATTCGCGCGCATCAGCAGTTCGATACCGACGCGCCGTTGACGACGGTGCAGCAAGCCGCCGTCGACGCCAGCGTGAAGGAGGAAATGCGCCGCAATACGTACGACGCAAATCGCGACATCCTGACCGTGTCGCGTGAGCGCGCAGAGGCCATCCGCGGCGTGGCGCAGCACTTCGAGGCCCTGTTCGGCACCGATCCGTCGCTGGCAACGCTGCGCGATCAATACGCCATGGCCACCGGCGTGCTGCCGGAAGCGGCCGACCGCGAAGCCCTGGCTGCGTTCTTCTTCTGGACGTCGTGGGCCGCTGCGGCCGACCGCCCGGGCGAGACCGACATCTCGTACACGAGCAACTGGCCGCATGAACCGCTCGTGGGCAACACCATGACCGGCGGTGCTGCGGTGTGGTCGATGGTCAGCATCGTGCTGCTGCTGGGCGGTATTGCCGCCATGCTGTGGCTGCACGGCAGCAGCAAGCACGAAGAGGAGGCTGCGCCGCTCCCGGCCGATCCGTTCCTCAACGTGGTTGCCACGCCGTCGATGAAGGCCACGCGCAAGTACTTCTTTGCCGTGATTGGCCTGATGCTGGTGCAGATCGGCATGGGCGCCATCACCGCGCACTATGCGGTGGAAGGTGAATCGTTCTTCGGGATTCCGCTGGCGCAGGTGCTGCCGTATGTCATCAGCCGCACGGTCCATACGCAGCTTGGCGTGCTCTGGATTGCCACGGCGTGGCTGGCCACGGGCCTCTACATTGCGCCGCTGCTGTCGGGCCGTGAACCGAAGTTCCAGAAGCTGGGCGTTGACCTGCTGTTCTGGGCGCTGATCTTTATCGTGGTGGGCTCCATCGCCACCGGCTGGCTCGGCACGCTGCAACATCGTGGTGCGGACTTCGGTTTCTGGGTCGGCAACCAGGGGCTGGAATACACCAGCATGGGCCGCGTGTGGCAAATCTTGCTGTTCGTCGGCCTGCTGTTCTGGGTCGTGCTGCTGGGCCGCGCCCTGTGGCCGGCACTGAAGACGCCGTCGGAATCGCGCGGACTGATCGCCATGGTGTTCCTGTCGGCCACGTGCATCGGCGGCTTCTATTCGACCTCGCTGGTGTGGGGCCAACACACGCACTATTCGATGATCGAGTACTGGCGCTGGTGGCTCGTCCACCTGTGGGTCGAGGGCTTCTTTGAAGTGTTCGCCACCGCCGTCATCGCGCTCATCTTCACGCGCCTGGGCCTGATTCGCGCCAGCAGCGCCAACCGCGCCATCGTGGCCGAGACGATCGTGTTCCTGTTCGGCGGCATTCTGGGCACGCTGCATCACCTGTACTTCACGGGTACGCCCACGTCGATCATCTCGGTGGGTGCGGTGTTCTCTGCGCTGGAAGTGGTGCCGCTTACGCTGATCGGGCTCGAAGCGCTGCAGAACTATCGCCGCACGCAAGGCACGCCGTGGCTCAACGCCTACAAGTGGCCCGTGCTGTGCTTCGTGGCCGTGGGCTTCTGGAACACCGTCGGCGCCGGCCTGCTCGGCTTTGCCATCAACCCGCCGGCTTCGCTGTACTACGTGCAAGGTCTGAACATGACGGCCGCCCACGGGCACGCTGCACTGTTCGGGGTGTACGGCATGCTCGGTATCGGCCTGATGTTGTTCTGCCTGCGCGGTCTGTATGCCCGCAGCCTGCATGCCGACCGCCTGCTCAAGCCCGCGTTCTGGGGCCTGAATATCGGCTTGGCCATGATGGTGTTCATGTCGCTGCTGCCGGCCGGTATCTACCAGGCCTGGGCCAGCGTCACCAAGGGCATGTGGTACGCCCGTTCGCCGGAGGTGGTGCACTCGAAAGTGATGGAAACGCTGGTCTGGCTGCGTGTGCCGGGTGACATCGTGTTTGCCATCGGTGCGCTTGTGCTGGCCTGGTATGCGCTGCGGCTGCTGCGCCGTCCGAAGGCACAACAGACTGAGCCGCTGCCGGCTTCAGCTCGCGCCACGCGTTAATTCTTAACTCAGCAGTTCTCTCAAAAACCCGCAGGGCCCGTGTCGATTCGACCGGGCCCTGCGGGTTTTCCTGTAATGCCAGCCGCTCGCAAGCTCCCTACAATGACAAATCATATAGATGAATAGTTGACCACTTCAGATACCTCATGCCCGCCGATCTCCGCCTGCCCCGCTATCAGCAATTGCGCGACGATCTGGCCGCGCAGATCGCCCAACAGCACTGGCGCCCGGGCGACGCCATCCCCACCGAAGCCGAGCTTGCCAAGACGTACAACGTGGCCGTCGGCACGGTCCGCAAAGCCGTCGACGTGTTGGTGGCCGAAGGCCTGCTCGAACGCTTTCAAGGCCGCGGCACCTTTGTGCGGCGCGCCAGCTTTGCCAGCTCCTTGTTCCGCTTCTTCCGCTTCCAGAGTGAAAGCGGCGAGCGACGCATTCCTGAGAGCCGCATTCTCAAGCGTGACGTGCTGGATGCACCGTCCGCACCGGCTGCGGGCCTGCAGATTGAAACGGGTTCACCGGTCATTCGCCTCACCCGGCTGCGCCTGCTGGATGGCGCACCCATGCTGGCCGAAGAAATCTGGCTGCCGTACGACCGTTTCGCCCCGCTCGCCACGCTGGAACTCGACGCGTTTGGCGACCTGCTGTATCCGCTGTACGAATCCCACTGCGGCCAGATCATCGCCAGCGCTGAAGAAACGCTTACCGCCGAGGCCGTCAACGCAACGTACGCGCGGCTGTTGCGCATCCAGGCCGGCGATCCGGTGATGGTCATCGAACGCGTTGCGCGCGGCTACGACCGGGTGCCGCTTGAATGGCGGCGCTCGCGCGGCGCGGCGGCGCACTTCCGGTACCACGTGGATATCCGGTAACGCTCTCCCACGCTGCCACCCAACCCGACAAAAACACACACAGGAGACAACATCATGCAGGCCAACTCATCGACCGCGCCGCCGTTGCTGGACGTGCGCGGCGTCACGCTGCAGTACAAGACACGCCAGCATCTGGTGACCGCCACCTACCGCGTCGACTTTCAGGTCTACCCCGGCGAGCGCTACATCTTGTTGGGCCCATCGGGCTGCGGCAAATCGACATTGCTCAAGGCCATCGGCGGCTACCTCACGCCCACCGAAGGCGAGATCCGACTGAAGGGCCAGCCCGTGACCAAGCCGGGCCCCGATCGCATGATGGTGTTCCAGGAGTTCGACCAGCTCCTGCCGTGGAAGACCGTGAAAGAGAACGTGCTGTTCCCGCTGCTCTCCACGGGCAAGCTGGGCGCGCGTGAGGCCGAAGAACGCGCCCTGCACTACATCAACAAGGTCAATCTCACCAAATTTGCCGACCACCACCCGCACATGCTGTCGGGCGGGATGAAGCAACGCGTGGCCATCGCACGCGGCATGGCCATGGAGCCCGACGTGCTGCTGATGGACGAGCCCTTCGCCGCGCTCGATGCGCTCACGCGCCGCAAGATGCAGGACGAGCTGCTGCAACTGTGGGATGAAACGCGCTTCACCGTGCTGTTCGTTACGCACTCGATTCCGGAGGCGATCCGCTGCGGCAGCCGCATCCTGATCCTTTCGCCGCATCCGGGCCAAGTCCGCGCCGAACTGCCGAGCCTTGCGCGCGGCGATGATGACCCCGAGCGCTTCAAGGCGCTGGAAGCCGAGATCCACGACATGCTGTTCGCCCGCACGGTGGAGGAAACCCATGCAGACTGAAACCCTTTCCATGCCGGCCACCACCGACATCAGCAACCGCGCGCCCGTCTACAGCACGCCCGTGGCGTTCGAGCGCATCGGCGTGGTGGAAAAACCGCTCTCCATTGCCGAGCGTTTGTACGAACAGGCGTGGCTGCGCAAGCTCATCATCCTCGTCGTGCTGGCGCTCGTGTGGGAAGGCGGTGCACGCTGGCTCGACAACCCGCTGCTGATGCCGACCTTCTCCGATACGGTGCAGGCGCTGTGGGCAGGGCTGGCCAGCGGCACACTGTTCGCTCGCATCGGCACGTCAATGCAAACGCTGCTTGCGGGCTACGCGCTTGGCCTGGCCCTGTCGTGCGCATTGGTGGTACTGGGCATCAGCAACCGGCTCGGGCAGGACTTCCTGGAAACGCTCACCGCCATGTTCAACCCGCTGCCAGCGATCGCCCTGCTGCCCATCGCACTCGTGTGGTTTGGCCTGGGCAACGGCAGCCTGATCTTCGTGATCGTGCATTCCGTGGTGTGGGCGGTGTCGCTCAACACGCATGCCGGCTTTCTGTCGGTATCGAACACGCTGCGCATGGTGGGCCGCAACTACGGGCTATCCGGCATGGGGTACCTGACCAAGATCCTGATCCCGGCCGCGTTCCCCTCCATCCTCACCGGCCTGAAGATCGGCTGGGCATTCGCATGGCGCACGTTGATTGCATCGGAACTGGTGTTTGGCGTGAGTTCCGGCCAGGGCGGCCTCGGCTGGTACATCTACGAGAACAAGAACCAGCTGCAGATTCCCGAAGTCTTTGCGGGTCTGTTGACGGTGATCATCATCGGCCTGCTGGTAGAGAACCTGGTATTCCGCACGCTTGAAGCCCGGACCGTCAAACGCTGGGGCATGCAGAACTAAGGGCGCGCTTGACTACCGAAACCGTCCAGGCGCTCACAGTCGCCCCTCGACGGTTTGGCCGTACCCTGCCCTATGCGGCGCCTTGAATTTTTGTGAGCGGGCGGAAAAAGGAAGGAGGCTTGTCTGAGCGAAGCGAGTTTTTCCCTTCCCCTCTCTGCGACATAAATTCAAGGAATCTTTCGCCATCTCGGGCGCGCCTTTCTTTGCTTACTTTCTTTGGCAAAACAAAGAAAGTGAGTCGCCCCCGGCAGGGGGTGAAACAGGGAATACACCACCAACAAACATAAAGACCAACAGAGCAACAAGGAGACAACACATGCACAAACCCCGCCGTAACGTCCTCCGCCTGACCATGGCCGCCACGCTGGCCGCATCGCTCCTGGGCGGCACCATCAGCACCGCCCACGCAGAAGCCACCGAAGTCCGCATCTCCCACGGCTACGGCATCCTCTACCTGCCCATCATGGTGATGGCCAGCGAGCACCTGCTGGAGAAGCAAGCCAAGGCCGCCGGCCTGGGCGACGTCAAGGTCAACTACCGCATCCTCGATGGCGGCAACGTCATCAACGACGCCATGCTCTCGGGCGCGCTGGACATCGCCTCGCTGGGCGTGCCGGGCTTCCTCACGCTGTGGGACAAGACCCGCGGCAGCGCGATGGAAGTGCGCGGGCTGTCGTCGCTCAGCTCATCGTCGATGTACCTGATGACGCGCAACCCGAACGTGAAGACGCTGGCCGATTTCTCCGACAAGGACCGCATTGCCGTGCCCGGCATCAAGACCTCGCTGCCGGCCGTGGTGCTGCAGATGGCTGCCGCCAAGACCTTCGGCGACAAGCAGTTCAACAAGCTCGACCCGATCACCGTGCCGCTTCCACACCCCGACGCCACCGCCGTCATGCTGGCCGGCGGCAGCCAGATCAACAGCCACATGGCCTCGCCGCCGTTCTCATACACCGAGGCGGCAGCCCCCGGCCTGCACCGCGTGTTCAACACGGTTGACGTGCTCGGCAACATCACGCTGGACATGACTTACACCAGCAAGAAGTTCTACGAGGCCAACCCGAAGCTGTCGGCGGCATTCGTGGCGGCGCTGGATGAAGCCAACGCCCTCATCGCCAAGGACAAGACCAAGGCCGCGCAGATCTACATTGCGCAATCGAAGGTGAAGAGTTCGCCGGAAGACGTGAAGAAGATTCTGGACGATCCGGATTCGCGCTTCACGACCACGCCGGTGGGCGTCGCGCACTATGCTGAATTCATGCAGCGCGTGGGCACGCTCAAGAACAAGCCCGCATCGTGGAAGGATGTGTTTTTCCCGACGGTGCAGAACCGGCAGGGTTCGTAACGCGAAACGCCTGAGCACATCGAGCAGCACGCAGCATCCGCACGGAGGTATTTTCATGGCACTACGCATCGTCCGGCTCGGCGAGCCGCGTCACCCCGGTGAGGGCTTGCGCATCGGCACCGTGCGACGCCCACCGCGCGGTGTACCGAAGGAAGAATTCGCCAGCCGCGATTTCTACGACGTGTGGATGCCGCTGCTCTCGCCCACGCCCGAACTGGTCAAGCAGGCGCAGGCCGCGCAAACCGAGCACGACAAGGATCAGCAAGACAAGGGCTGGCAAACCTTCGTACGCCACTTCCGCACCGAAATGCGCGACGGTGATGCAGCGCGCCTGCTCGACATGCTGGCCGCGCTATCGCACCAGACCAACCTGTCGGTCGGCTGCTATTGCGAGGATGAAGCGCATTGCCATCGGTCAGTACTGCGCGCGTTGTTGAAGGAGCGTGGCGCAAAGCTGGCCGACTGACGGAAGGCACGGTAACGAACCGCGTACCCCACGCGGGTGACGACGCGCCGCTGCGGCAAACCTATAACGAACGTACGCGCGACCACACTCTCATCGCGTCGTGCCGTCGTCATTCGTCATTCCAGGAGCACCGCCATGGGCCGCCGCTACATCGATTGCCGCGCCTTCCCCAGCGAGACCAACTGCTCGGTCGCCATCAGCGCCGACAGCGATGCCGAACTGCTGGAGGCGGCCGTGCAGCATGCCGTTTCCGTGCACAAGCACACCGATTCGCCCGAGTTGCGGGCGCAACTGCAAACCCTTTTCCAGGACGGCACCCCTGCCGTGGCGGCACCAAAGATGGCCACTGCCTGATCAACACGCGACCGCCGCTACCGACGCGCAGACAGCGCCAGCATCAGCCGCACCACATCGCACTGGCTGTGCGTGTTGGTCTTGCGATAGACGTGCTTGAGGTGCGTGCGCACCGTGTCGAGTGAAATGCCCAGCGTGCGGGCAATGCAGGCTGGGTCCGAGCCGCTTGCGAGCAGATCGGCCACATCGGCTTCGCGGCGCGTCAGGTGGAATGCATCGGTCAACCACAGGCTGGCCGGCTGCGCAGGCGAGAAGCCTGTGCGTGCAGCAACGCGTTGCCAGCACAACGGCAGTGCTTGCGCAAAGTGCGGCAGCAAGGCTTGTGGCGCCGCACCATGCTGCAGGTGTTGCGGCACGCCCGACTTGCGGTAATCGAGCCACACCGCGCCGCGCACTTCGGCATCGACCACAGGCCAGGTCTCCACACCATCACCGCGCACCGCATGCAGCAGCACGTCGGCCGAGCATGCGCCGCGTGACGCCGCCCAGTGCCACCTTCCATCGACGCGCCATCGGATCATGGCCGCTGCATGGTTTGCGCCGCACGCATCGCGCAGTACGTTCATCACGCCCGTAGCATCGCCCGCGCACGCCGCCACGTAGCACTGGCGCAGCACGGTTGCCGAGGCATGCGATGAGGCAACAGAAAGATGCGGCATGAAGGAATACGGGCGCCGCGGCTTGCGACCGCGGCGCCCGTCTTGGAAGGGGACTTCATTATAGGAAGCGCATCACCTCCCGCACTGCCCCTTTTGCCCTAAGCCCATCGGGGATCAGGCCAGCGCTCGGCGCGACATCAAGCGCGCGCGCACGTGGTCATACGCAAGGTTGAACAAGAACGTGTACGGCAGAAACAGCAGCATGATGCCGATGTCGAGCACAAACGCTTCCCACAGACCCACGTCGAGCCACCAGGCGGCCAGCGGCACCAGCATCAAGACTAACCCGCCCTCGAACAGGCACGCATGCACCACCCGCAGGACCACGGTACGCGAGAGCTTGTAACGACGCTCCGCGCGCTCGAAGATGGTGTTGAACACCATGTTCCACACCATCGCCACCGCCGCAAACATGAGCGTCATCACGCCCATTTCGGCCAACGGCAGATCCATCAGCCAGCTAAACAGCGGGGCACAGATCAGCATGGCAACCAACTCGAACGTCAGCGCATGGACAAGGCGCTCGGCTGGCGTTTTTTGTATGACTTGCATTGCACTTACCTCCAAAGAACAGGGGCATTTTCATCGGTATTAGCCGCATGATCCAGTTCATTAGTATCGGTTTTTCCGATATATTGAGCGCCATCTCGCCGTCCGGAGTACTGAATGCGTCATTCGCCCGAAGCCTTGCTGGCCTTTGCCGAAGCCGCCACGCTCGGTTCCTTTTCCGCCGCAGCCCGCAAATTGGGCAAGCGGCAGTCCACGGTCAGCGAGGCGATCGCCAATCTTGAAATCGACCTGGGCCTGACGCTCTTCGACCGCAGCACGCGCCAGCCCACGTTGACCGAAGCGGGCCACGCGATGCTCACCCAGGTGCGCCGCGTGCTCGACGCCAGCGCGCAGATGGACCGACTGGCGGCGCAAATGGCCGGTGGCCTGGAGGCGCGTCTGACGCTCGTCGTGTCGGACACCTACCAGTCGGACCGGTATGAGCAGACGCTCGCCACGCTGGAGCAGCGTTACCCCGACCTCGAACTCGAATGCCTGATCGCCGAACACGAAGACGTGGTCGATATCATCCAGCTGGGCCGTGCCCAGATCGGCTTGGTAGCGGCGCAGGCCGCATATCCGGCCGATATCGGCTGGGCCACCATTGCAGAGCAATCGGAGATCGGACTGTTCGTGGGGCTGCAGCACCCGCTCGCCCGATACGGTGACGAGGAAGTGCCGCACGCCATACTGCGCGAGGCGCGCGAGCTACGGTTGAACACGTTCGTCGATCCGACGGGGCCGCGCACCGACGCGGTGCCCGTGCGCAGCCTGCGCCGCTGGTCTGCGCCGAGCTACCTGATGCTGCTGGAAATGGCCGTGCTTGGCTTCGGATGGACGGAGCTGCCGCGCTGGTTGGTGGATCACTTCGCCGCAGACCGGTTGCATGAAGTACATGCACGGGGCTGGTCGCGCCTCGTGCCGGTCGACGCCGTATGGTCACGCAATCGCACGCTGGGGCAGGCCGGCGCCTGGCTGCTGGAAACGATGCTGGCGGGCTAGGCGCTCAAGCGTTTTCGTCGAGCCGATCGATGATCAGGTGCGAAAGCTGCGCCGTCTGCTCCTTCGTCAGCGAAAACTCCATGCCGAACGACGGAAACGCAGATGCAGGCGCCCCCAGCGCGGGCGACCCGCTCGCCACGCGGCCCGTCAGGGAGAACGACTCCAGTTGACCATCCACGTAGGCACTGAAATCGACAGACAGCCTGTCGCCGGGCTGAAATGCCGCGCTGGCACTTTGCACAAGCGCGCCATTCAGGCAGATATCGCGGATCACCGCCACGCGATCTGCCGCTGAAGCCGCCTGCCCTTCAGGGCGCAAGCGGGCACCGATCCGAACCTGGACACGCTTGGCGCGGCGCAGCGGCATCTTCTGCATCTTGATCGGCGCAGACAGCACGAGGTACGGCGAAGGAAATTGCCCCACCGACACCACGCTGCACATCATGGTAACGACCGCGCGGCCGGAAAATCCGCGCAGCAAGAGGATGTCCCGAACCTCCGGGCGCAGCGTGCGCTTGCCGTCGGCCGGCTGCGTGACGAACACCGCCTCACCTTCGATGTAGCCGATCAGGCGGCACGGCAGCAGGCCGCGCATCGGTGCGGATTTCTCCTGCACCTGCAGGACGGTACCCACGCTCAGACCGCTCGACGCGAGGCGGGGCTTGGCTTCACCGGGCGCCGCAGGTGCAGCAACCTCAACGCCCACGCCTTCATCCAATGCCAGCACCGGGCCGTGATGAAACAGGAGGCGGACGTCATCGGCATCCGGAACCACGGCGCCGGCGGGCAGCAGCAGGTGGCCCCCACTACCGGCCAGTGGGAACGGCAGCGGCTGGCCGACCGGCACGTCTTCCTGGGTGAGTTGCCGCGTTTTTTGCAGGGTCATGGGGGCGAGGGATCTGTGCGTCTTGGTCGGGCATGTGCCTCGGCAGGCATGCCTTCCATTCTGCAACAATGGCGGCCAAACGGCGGGAGATCAACTCGCGCGAACCCCACCCGCCTGACGCACATCAAGCGCAAGCGTTTGCATCCCCCGCCAGTGCCGTCGCTTCGATTTCCACTGCCAGACCGTAGTGCAGCGTCGGCACCGGCACCACGGCGCGCGCCGGGCGGAGGTCACCGATCCACGCGCGGTAGAGTGCATCGAAGGCGGGCCAGTGCGTCTCCATGTCAGTCACGTACACGCGCACCTGCACCAGACGCGAGCGGTCGGTACCGGCAGCGGCAAGCACGGCGTCCAGGTTGGAGAGGACCTGCCGCACCTGCGTCTCGAACGGCGCTTCGACGAGCTTTTCGCCTGCCGGCGTCACCGGAATCTGCCCGGCCAAGAACACAAAACCATTGGCACAGACCGCATGCGAGTAGTGCCCCGCCGGGGGTCGCAAATCCGGCGCGTTGACATAGCGAGCGTCGCCGGGGGCGGCATGGCCGGAAGCGCTCATGCAGCCCCCAGCACCAGCTTGGCGAAGAGCTGCAAGTCCACATTGCCGCCCGAGAGAATCACGCCGACGCGCTTGCCGCGCACATCGACCTTGCCGTTCAGCGCCGCAGCGGCGGCCAGGCAGCCGGTGGGCTCGACCACTGCCTTCATGCGCGAGGCGAAGAACTGCATGGCGCTGACGAGTTCTGCATCGCTCACGGTGATGATGTCGTCGACCAGTTCGCGAATCACGGCAAACGTGTAGTTGCCCAGGTGTTGCGTCTGCGCGCCGTCGGCCAGCGTCTTGGGGGTGCCGATATGGACGATTTCGCCTTTGCGAAAGCTCTGCTGTCCGTCGTTGCCAGCCTCGGGCTCCACGCCGAATATCTTGCACGCGGGGTTCAGCGCGCGCGCTGCCGTGGCGCAACCGGAGAGCAACCCGCCGCCGCCCAACGGGGCCAGCAGCACGTCCAGCGGGCCAACCTCTTCGATCAGTTCCTTGGCCGCCGTGCCCTGCCCGGCCATCACGTGCGGATGGTCGTACGGCGGAATCAGCGTGAGACTCTGCTCTTCGGCCAGCTTGCGGCCGATGGCTTCGCGGTCTTCGGTGTAGCGGTCGAAGAACACCACCTCGCCGCCGTAGCCGCGCGTGGCTTCGACCTTCACGACCGGTGCGTCCTTCGGCATGACGATGACGGCACGCATGCCGAGCAACTTTGCCGACAGCGCAATCGCCTGCGCGTGGTTACCAGACGAAAACGTGATGACGCCCGCCTTGCGCTGCTCCGGCGTGAATTGCGACAGCGCGTTGTACGCGCCGCGAAACTTGAACGCACCCATGCGCTGGAAGCTCTCAGCCTTGAAGAACAGCTCGGCGCCGGTCATGGCATTGGCGGTTGCTGACGTCAGCACGGGCGTCTTGTGGGCAACGCCTTGCAGGCGCGCGTGCGCGGCAACAACGTCGTCGTAGGAAATGGGCAGGCTCATGCGAGGTCCTCGGGAAGGTAGGTGTAGACGGTGGAGCGCGCCACGCCGAGTGTCTGAGCGACTTCGGTCAGTGCGCGGCGCAAGTTCAGCAGGCCGCTGGCGGCGAGTTCGCGCATGGCTTCGCGGCGCTGGTCGAGCGTCATGGCCATGGGCGTGGTGTTGCGGGCGGCGGCAAACTGTTCGAGTGCAATGCGCACGTCTTCCACGCGGCGGGAGCCGAGCGACTCGGGCACCGGCGGCGCGGCAACATCGATGCGCATCAACTTCGTGAGGCTCGCCGTCATGGCGCCGAGCATCGATACATCCATGTTCAGGCAGATGGCCGCCACGTAATCGCCACGGCTGTTCTTCAGGCCGATCGAGGTGCTCTTGGCCGGGCGCCCGTCGGGAAACCGGTTGGCGTAGTTTTCGATGACTTCCGGAAAGTCCGGGTCAGCCAGGCGCGCCAGGCCCAGCTCCGTCACGGCGTCGCCCACCTGGCGGCCGGACAGATTGTTGGCGATGGCGACGACGGAATGATCGGGATCGGTCAGGTCGTGCAGGACGACTTCCACCAGCGGCGCCAGCGTGTTGCCCAGCGCCTCGACGATCTTGCGGCCTTCGCGCAGCAGAAGGCGGTTTTCTTCGATGGGTTTCATGGTCACTGACGATACGTCAATTAATGACATTTCGTCAATGCCACGGGAGGCGCCATGACAGCGTGCGACTCCCAAGGAGAAAAAACGCCTGCCCGAAGGTCGAGAGAGAACGGAGGTAACTAGGGCAGGCTGGGAAAGATTATTCGGGCACCAGCTGGCCTGGGGGCTGCGCCGCTTCGTGCGATGTGGGCTGCGCCTCGGCCGCGTTGCCAGGCCGGATCCTGAACCAGATCGAGTACATCGCCGGCAGGAACACCAGGGTCAGGATTGTGCCTGCGAGCGTTCCGCCGATCAGCGTGTACGCCAGCGCGCCCCAGAACACCGAATGCGTGAGCGGGATGAAGGCCAGGACGGCGGCCAGCGCCGTGAGAATCACCGGGCGGGCACGTTGGACCGTCGCTTCCACAACGGCCCTGAACGGGTCCAATCCCTCGTCCTTGTTGTGCTGGATCTGCCCGATGAGGATGAGGGTGTTGCGCATCAAGATGCCCGACAACGCAATCAGGCCAACCAACGCGTTGATGCCGAACGGCTGCCCAAACAGGATCAGGGTCGGGACCACACCAATCAACCCCAGCGGGCTGGTCAGGAACACCATGACCATCGCTGGAATGGAGCGCACCTGGAAGATGAGGATCAGCAAGGTCACCGCCAGCATGATCGGGAACAGCGGCAGCATGGCCTTCGTCGCCTTGCCCGACTCTTCGATGGAGCCCGCTTGTTCAATGCGGTATCCGCTCGGCAGTTTCTCGATGATCGGGGCAAGCTGCTTGCTGATGGCGGTCGACACATCGGGCGGTTGCAGACCGTCGGCAATATCGCCGCGCACCGTGATGGTCGGCATGCGGTCGCGCCGGCGCATGACGGGCTCTTCCATGCGCACCTCGATCTTGCCGATTTGCGAGAGGGGGATGCGCTGCCCGCTGGCACCGGCCAGTGTGAAGTCTCCAATCTTGGCCGGGTCGAGCCGCACGTTGCCGGCCGAGCGCGCGGTCACCTGCACGGTGCGGATGTCCTCGCGCACCGCCGTCACCGGAACGCCGTTGAGCAGGAATTGCAGTTGCTGCGCAACGGCGCTGGAAGTCAGGCCCACCGCCTGGAGACGGTCTTGCTGCAAGGTGAAGTGCAGCGTCGGTACACGCATGCCCCAGTCCGTGTTGACCGTGCGCATCATCGGGCTGGCGTCCATGACCTGCCGCACGTCGGCGGCGATGCGGCGCAATGTCTGCGCATCCGGGCCGGTCACGCGGTAAGCCACCGGGAACGGCGAATACGGGCCGAACACGAGCTGCGTAACACGCACGCGCGCCTCGGGGGCGAGGCCATCCGCAACGGCCTGACGCAGACGCCGCTTCAGCGCATCACGCTCTTCCTGGCTATCGGTGCGGATCACGATCTTGGCGAACGACGGATCGGGCAACTCTGGCCCCATTGCCAGATAGAAGCGCGGCGCGCCCTGGCCGATATAAGCCGTCACGATCTTGGCTTCCTTCTGCTTGGCGAGCCAGGCTTCGATCTTTGCGGTCGCCACGTCGGTCTGGTTGATCGACGTGCCATAAGGCATCTGCACCTCGACCAGCACTTCCGGGCGATCCGAGATCGGGAAGAATTGCTTCTTAACCACCGCCATGCCCGCAATGGCCAAGGCGAAGAGGCCCACCACCGCGTCCGCGACTAGCCATTTGCGCGCAATCACGCGCCCGAGCAGCACTCGGAAGCGGTTGTAGCGCGGGGTGTCGTAAATCGCATCGTGGCCGCCTTCGACCTTCTTGAAATCGGGCAGCATCTTCACGCCCAGGTACGGCGTGAACACCACCGCGACCACCCAGGATGCAATCAGCGCAATGCCGACAATCCAGAACATGTTGCTGGTGTACTCACCCGCCGTGGATCGCGCAAAGCCGTTGGGCATGAAGCCGACGGCCGTGACCAGCGTGCCCGACAGCATGGGCGCAGCGGTGTGGCTCCACGCATAGGCCGAAGCAGCCACGCGGCTGTAGCCCTCTTCCATTTTCACCACCATCATTTCGATGGCGATGATCGCGTCGTCCACCAACAGGCCCAATGCCAGAATCAACGACCCCAACGTGATGCGATCGAAGTTCTTGCCTGTAGCGGCCATCACCACAAACACCACGGCCAGCGTCAGTGGCACGGCTGCGGCCACCACAAGGCCTGCGCGCCAGCCCATGCTGATAAAGCTCACCAGCATCACCACCAGAAGCGCAGCAAAGAACTTGAGCATGAACTCGTCGACCGCACCGGCGATGTTGACGGCTTGGTCCGTCACCTTGGTCAGACTCATGCCGAGCGGCATGTCCGCATTGATGGCGCCGACTTCCTTGTCGAGTGCCTTGCCCAGATCGAGCCCGTTCCATCCATCGCGCATGACGACGCCCAACAGCAACGCGGGCTGCCCGCCATTGCGCACCATGAATGTGGCGGGGTCTTCATAACCGCGCTTGACGGTGGCGATGTCGGAGAGCTTTAACGTGCGGCCCTGCGAGACCACCGGCGTATCGCGAATCTTCTGTAGTTCATCGAATGCGCCATCCAAGCGGATGAACACCTGTGGCCCTTTCGTTTCGACCGAGCCGGCGGCCGTCAGCGCATTCTGGCTGTTGAGCGCGGCAAACACGTCTTGCGGGCTCACGCCGAGCGTCGCCAGCCGGTCATGTGAGAACTCGACGTAGATGCGCTCGGACTGTTCGCCGATGATGTTCACCTTCTTCACGCCCGACACATGCAGCAGGCGCTGGCGCAGAGTCTCCGCATCGCGCACGAGCGCACGTTGCGGCTCGCCTTGTGCCTTGAGTGCAAACAATGCAAAGGTCACGTCCGAATATTCGTCATTGACGATCGGCCCGATCACGCCGGACGGCAGGTTGCCCACCTCGTCGCCGACCTTCTTGCGCGCTTGATAAAACTCTTCTTGCACCTCCGACGGCGGGGTGCTGTCGAGCAAAGTCAGCGTGGTGAACGCCAAACCGGGGCGGGTGTACGTTTCGGTGCGGTCGTACCAGCGCAATTCCTGCATGCGCTTTTCGATCTTCTCAGCCACCTGGTCCTGCATTTCCTGCGCGGTGGCGCCGGGCCACACGGTGACGATGTTCATCACCTTGACCGTAAACGCCGGGTCTTCCGCACGGCCCAGCTTGAAGAAGGAAATCAGCCCCGCCAGCGAGATCAGGCAGATGAGGAACAGCGTGACGGCACGCTCGCGAACGGCAAGCGCCGATAGGTTGAAGCGGCCCGGGCTCACAGTCGCACTCCCGCGATGGCGGTGCCGGTGCCCTGCCCGGCCACGCGGACTTGCTGGCCCTCACGCAGCAGTTGTGCGCCAAGCGTGACGATCCGGTCGCCTTGTTTGACCTGGCCGGCAACCCGAGCATCTTCGTCACCAAGACGCACGATGGTGATGGAGCGCCACGACACCTTGGCCGGATCACCCTGGATGAGCCACACACCGGGGCCCTTGCCGGCATCGAATACCGCGCCTAGGGGCACCTGCAAGTCGCCTTGCGCTGTCGCCTGCCGCTCAGGAATCTGGATCGTGACGGTGGCACCCAACGGCGCGGTGGCGAGTTCGCCGTCCAACACATAGCGTGCTTCGTACGTGCGGGTCAGCCGATCGGCAGCATCCGATAGTTGCCGCAGCTTGGCGGGCGTGCCACCGCTTTCCTTGCCGAACAACGTGGCCTGTGCGACCGAGCCGATCGCAGGCCGCAACGTCTCCGGCAACTGGACCACCGCTTCACGACGGCCGGCACGCGTCAAGCGCACAACCGCCTGCCCGGCGTTGACCACTTGGCCGGGCTCGGCCAGCGTTTCCATGACCACGCCGTCGCCATCGGCAACCAGTTCTGCATAGCGGCTGGCGTTGCGCGCGACGTCAGCCTGCGCTTCAGCGGCACTCAGTTGCGCTTTGGCTGCGTCCGCCGCGGCCTTGGCTTGGTCGTAAGCGGAGGCGGAAATCGCCCCCGTGCCGCGCAAGTCGCGGTAGCGCGCTTCGTCTTCCGACGTCTGTTGCGCGCGTGCCCGCGCGGCGGCCACGGCTTCTTGCTGCGCATGGGCGGCGAGCTTCAGATCTGCCGGATCGATGCGCATGAGCGGCTGGCCCCGCTTGACGGTTTGCCCTGCGTCCACGAGTCGTTCCAGCACCTTGCCGGGCACGCGGAATCCGAGGTCGCTCTGCACCCTGGCAGCCACGACGCCTGTGAACGAGCGCGATGCAGACGCCACGGGCCGAACAAACGCGGCGCGCACCAGAGGCGCCTCGGTGCGCGGGTCGGCGGGAGCTTTTTCGCCGCAAGCGATCAACGCCAGCGGCAACGCGAGAGCAGCGGTAGCGGAAACAAAGCGACGCGAAAGCATGAAAACCCCATCGACAAGATGATCTGGGCTTCCATTCTTGTTCTTGTGACCGATTTAGTCAATAGTCACAAAGAAAAATCTTCGTGTCAGGGGGAGAGACTCCGCAGCACAAGACTGGAAAGCAATCCGGGCGCCGTCTCCGTGTAATCAAAGCTGTACTGCAGAAGCAACGGATTCATGTAGGGACGCATGACCAGGGAGATGGCCGCGGTGGTCTCGTCCAGCGGCGTCTTGCGCTCGAAATCTCCGGTCTCCCTGCCCTCCTGCAGCACGTCGCGCAGCAGTTGCTGGATGCGGCCCTCGTAGGCAATCACCGACTGCCACCGCTCGGTCGCAGCCGAGGCAGCGATTTCGTACAGCTTACGGTCGTGGGAAAACAGCCGAAGGCTGGATTCCGTCAAGGCTTTGAACATGCGGCGCAGCTTCTCGGGCGGGGAATCCGCCTCCGCCAGGGCGGCATTCACGTCGGCCTCGATCTCGCGCAGGCAGTTGGCGCAAATCATCTCGCCAATGGCCTGCTTGGACTCGAAGAACTTGTAGATGTAGGCCTTGGAAAAACCGATGGCCTTGGCCAGATCGGACACGGCGGTCTTCTCGTAGCCATAGCGGCTGAAGTGCTCGGTGGCGGCGGCGACGATCTGGTCTCGCACATCGTGGTCCGCCGGGCCACGGGCGGAGACGGGGTAGGAAGGGGTCTTCATGGGCGTCAGCTTACGCGAGTCGCTATAGTTGAACAACTTGTGACCAATTTGTACTATAGTCACTAAAAATTTCGATGGACCTCACCATGTTGCCAAAACAAGCCTCTGCGGCCCTCCTCCTTGCAGGTCTAGTGGCCGGATGTGCGGTCGGCCCCGACTATGTGAAGCCCGATGCACCGGTTCCGGAACGATTCCAAGGCCAGACGGCGGTCGAGCAACGCACGGCCAATGCAACAGCGGATCTATCCACATGGTGGGCAGGTTTCGGCGATCCGCTACTCATCAGATTGGTACAGCTCGCACTAGAACAGAACCTGGACCTTGCCCAGGCGTTCGCCCGCGTTACGCAAGCGCGCGCTGGCCTAGGTGCCGCCAATGCCGCGTTGCTGCCCTCGGGCAATCTCACGGGGCAGGCCGCGCGTGCGTACCAGTCTGTCGAAACGCCCTTAGGCCGCGTGTTGAATTCAAGACCCGGCTTCGACCGCTACGGCAACGCGTTTGAGGCCGATGCCAACGCAAGCTGGGAGCTGGACGTATTCGGCGGACTGCGCCGCGGCCGAGAGGCAGCATTGGCCGACTATCAGGCCTCCCAGGCAGGCGCAGTCGCCACACGGCTGGCAGTGGCCGCGCAGACCGCTGATATCTACATCACCATTCGTGGCTTGCAAACGCGCCTGAAGGTGGCCCGCCACCAGGTGCAAACACAAGAGGAATTGCTCTCCACCATCAACCTGCTATACGGCAAGGGGCTGGCAGCCGAGCTTCAGGTCAGGCAGGCCGAAGGCGCGCTCGCGCAGGTGCGCGCCTCCATTCCGCAACTTGAGGCGGGCGTTGATGCTTCGATGAATGCGCTGGACGTGATGCTCGGGTCGGTCCCGGGCACGCACCGCGCGGAGCTGATGGAAGACAAAGACATCCCGGCCGCTCCGCAAATTGCCATCAGCGGATCCCCAGGCGAACTGCTGCGGCGCCGCCCCGACCTCATCGTTGCTGAACGCCGCCTCGCTGCTTCCAACGCGCGCATCGGCGTCGCCATCGCGGAGTACTACCCGAAGCTCTCGCTCAGCGGCCTGCTCGGCAGCGCCACATCGATAGGCGCTGGAAGTCTGTTCGGCAGCGGTGCCAGCCAATTTGCGGGCGTGCTCGGCCTGCGCTGGCGCTTGTTCGACTTCGGCCGCATCAACGCGCAGATCGATCAAGCCAAGGGGCAAGAAGCGGAGATGCTGGCTGCGTACCGGCTCGCGGTGTTGCGCGCCACGCAAGATGTGGAGGACGCCTTCTCCGGCCTCGTCAAACGCGAGGAGCAAGCCACGGTGCTCGCGCAAGGCGTGGATTCGCTGAGCCGCGCGCGGAATGCTTCATTTGCGGCGTACCAAAAAGGCGTCGTCAGCCTGATCGAAGTCCTGCAGGCAGACGAGAGCCTCTTGCGTGCCTCGGACGCACGCGCCCAAGCCCAAACGGAATCCGCGCGTGCCGCTGTAGCGGCATTCAAGGCGCTGGGCGGTGGCTGGCAGCCCGATACCCCGACCACTGTCGCCAGCAAATAGACCGCTGGCAAAACCCGATTTATCGCAGCTCCCATTCACCCATACACAAAGAAACTGCCATGTCGAATTCCAAAGTTGTTGTCATTACCGGCGTGTCCTCCGGCATCGGCCGTGCCACCGCCGCAAAGTTTGCCCTGCGCGGGTGCCGCGTATTCGGCACCGTGCGCAACATCGCTCGCACTCAACCGATCGCCGGTGTTGAACTGATCCAGATGGATATCCGTGATGAAGCCTCTGTCCAGCGTGGAATCGAGACGATCATCGCGCAGGCCAAGCGCATCGATGTGCTCGTCAACAGCGCCGGCGTGGCTCTGCTCGGCGCGACAGAAGAAACGTCGGTTGCCGAAGCCCAGACGCTATTCGATACCAACGTGTTCGGCATCTTGCGCACCACGCAAGCCGTATTGCCGCACATGCGCGCGCAACGCTCGGGGCGCATCGTCAACATCAGCTCGGTGCTCGGCTTCCTGCCGGCGCCCTACATGGGCCTGTATTCGGCATCCAAGCACGCGGTGGAAGGAATGTCCGAGACGCTGGATCACGAAGTGCGCAAGTTCGGAATCCGTGTGGTGCTTGTCGAGCCGTCATTCACCAAGACCAGCCTGGATGTCAACGCGCCTCAAGCGGTTTCCAAGGTCTCCGCCTACGACGCGGAGCGCGGCATCGTTTCTCAGGCGATTCAAAAAAGCGTCCAGAAGGCGCCGGACCCCGATGGTGTCGCAAGCACCATCGTCGATGCTGCACTGGGGGCATGGAAGATGCGCCGCACACCAAAAGGCGAGGCATCTCTTCTGAGCAAGCTGCGCCGTTTCATGCCGGCTGGCCCCGTTGACTCGAGCCTGAGAAAAACGTTCGGACTCTCCTAAAGCGCGTTGCCACGGGTGCGCTCACTCCCACCCCGAATCTCAACAATGTTCACCGTGAGTCCGGAACCTCGGACGTGCGGCCCGAAAACATCTTGAAAAAACCTCATCAAATCTGCCCCGCCATGGAAGCTTGACGACGCATCCTGTCAGGCATCGCGGCACGGTACGTCTCTGCCCCCAAAGCCGCGCATGGCATGGTTCCTGCACACCGCGTTGCGCCGTACCACCAAAAAAATTCGGGGGACTTGCGTGATGAAGGGGCAGTACACACGGGAATTTCGCTCACCAAGAGAGATGTGCGCAGGGGCTCACGCCAGGCAGCGGCGCGGTGTTTTTCAGCGCCGCTATCGAGCCGGAGCCGCGCCCGCCAGGGTGCCCGCAGACCCCACTGCCTGATCTGTTCAGGATGTGCTCGAAGTGCCGCTGCGCCGCGTGCATCAGTGCCATGCGGCCATTTAAAGCCTTCGCATGCGCTGCGGCGCAGGCCTGCCTGCCGCCGCGCACGGGTCGCACATGGCATAGGGTGCGGCTGCTCGGTCTTGCCGCGCTGTTCGCTGTGCAGAGCGCCCACGCTGCACCGCAAGACACATGGGATTTCTCCATTGAGCGAGCGCCCTTGGAGCGCGTGTTGATGGAAATCGCTCGCGTGAGCGGACAGCCCATGTCGTTTCCCTCCGGCCTCGCGAAAGACCTGTTCGCTGGCCCGGTTCGCGGCACCATGTCGGCCCAGGAGGCGGCGGAGCAGGCTCTAAAAAACAGTGGGCTGCAACTGACCACGCTGACCGACAACACGTTGACCATCGTGGGCGCCCCCGAGGCGCCGCGCGACATCGGGACCCTGCCGCCCGCCGAGGTACGCGCGAGGACGGGCAGCGACTTTGCCGCGTTCACAACCGGCTTCGCCACGCACATCGAGACGCCCATCACGAGCGTGCCCCATGCCGTCAGCGCGCTCACGAGAAACCTGCTCGCAAGCCAGAATGCGCCGTCGATTGGAGATGCCCTGGCGCTGGCCGGTGTCTCGTCCATGTCGCTCGATCCCACGGCCGCCCCCCGCTACGCCACCCGGGGTTTCATGACAGGACAGATCACGGTCGATGGGCAGCCCGACAAGATGGCTTCGCTGAGACCTGTCGAGGCGGTCGAAGATGTTTCGGTGATCAAGGGCGCGCATGCCGACATCGGTGGCACCCCAACAGCCGTTGGCGCCATCAATGCCAACCTCAGGGCACCCGCGGTCATGCCGCAGCGAACGGTGACCGTGGAAATCGGCTCGCATGCCGAGCGCAAGGCCGTGGTGGATCTGGCCGGCCCCATCGGATCGACCGACCTGTCTTACCGGACAGTGGCGTTGCAGGACACGACGGCTAACAGTGATTCGGGATACGCCGGTCGCCGCAAGAGCTACGGGCTGGCGGCGCTCGGCTGGCGAGATGCCGCAACGGAAGTCACGGTCGGGCTCGAATCCGCAACCAGCCGTCAGCCCATGCCGCCGGCCACGTTTGCGCTGAATGGCGCACCGGTCCGGCTGGCCCTGCAAAGCCCGCTGGGCAATGCCGACGACAACGTGCAGTCCCGCGCGAGCCGCGGCTACTACAAGGTGTCGCGCACCCTCTCCGACGATTGGTCGTTGCACTCACGCGGCACGTACGAAGCGCTCAGCCAACAATCCGTGCTGTGGCATTTGGCCCCGGTGATCAACAACACCGCGCCCTCGCTGACGTTCAATCTGGGCGACCGCAGCGACAACACTGCGTGGGCCATTTCAAATGAGTTGACGGGCAAGTTCGCACACGGGCTGTTCGAGCACGCGTTGACGCTGGGTTGGGACGAGTTCCACGAGCGGCAGGACATGGCCTTTGCGTCAACTCCCGCGCTCATGCCCCAGAATCCGTTTGCGCCGGTCGCACTGCCGCCGGCCACCTTCGTGCCGGGCCTGCAGGTTTCGCAGTCGGTGCGGCAGTCGGTGTTTCGCGTGCGCGACCAGATTGCCATTGGCGAGCGTTGGGAACTGTCCGGCGCCCTATACGTGAATGATTACGTCGCCAAACTGCCGCGCGCGCAGCTTCAGGGCACCGCCTGGACACCGTCGCTGGGCCTGCTCTACAAGCTCACGCCGCATACCGCCTGGTTTGCCGATTACTCGCGCGGTTTCCGTCTCAACACCAGCTACTTCGACCCATACCAAGCCTTGTTGCCTGAGCGGAGTCGCCAGCTGGAAACCGGTCTGCGCTGGGCAGATGCCAACCGTGGGCTGACGACGCAGGCTGCGCTGTATCGCATCGATGCGCACAACGTGAGACTCGTGGATGTGGCACCCGCCGGCTACGACACGCAAATCGCCCAACAGAGCAGCGAAGGGCTGGAAGTCTCGATGCAAGGTGCCGTCACCAAGGGCTTGGACACTTCGCTATGGGTCGCACTGTCTCGCGTATCGGGCACGCTGACTACGGGATACCTGCCGCAAGCGCCATTCCTGAGCGGCGCGGTTTGGACGACGTACACCATGCAGGCAGGCCCATTGAAAGGCGCAGGCGCGGGGATTGGCGTCACCGGGCAACGCGGCGCCCCGTGCTACGGCGACACCCCGTTTCGCATGCCCGGTTTCGTGCGCATCGACACCAGCCTCTTCTGGCACCAGAAATCCTGGAGCGTCGATCTCTTCGCGCGCAACCTCTTCAATATCCGCGCTTACGGCAACGCGCAGTCCGGAAACTTCATCCCCGTTCAGCCCGGCCGCACGCTGACACTGCGCGTGACCCACAACTTCTGACGTTGGCCGGCCAAGCCGAATCGGGCACACGCGCCAAGGGATGGGCTTAAAGCTGGCTCATGCCGCCGTCGGCAACGATCTCCGTGCCAACAATGAAGGCCGATTCCGGCGCCGACAGATGCAGCACGGTCGATGCAATCTCTTCCGGCTGACCGAAGCGGCCCAGCGGTACCTGGCCCTGGATCTGCGCGGCGGTGGCGGCCAGCGTGTCGGCATCCAGCCCGAGCTTGCCGTACAGCGGCGTTGTCACCGGACCGGGGCTGACCACATTCACGCGGATGCCCGAGCCGACCAGCTCACCCGACAGCGTCTTCGCCAGCGAGATCAGCGCTGCCTTGCTCGCAGCATAGACCGATGAATTCGGCATGCCGATGTGCGCGTTGATGGAGCCGTTCAGCACGATCGACGTGCCCTTGTTGAGGATCGGCAGCAGCGCCTGGATCTGGAAGAACGCGCCCTTCACATTGGCGTTGAAGGTGGCGTCCCAAAGCGCCTCGTCCACATCCGGGACGGCGGCAAACCGGGCCATGCCAGCGTTGATGAACACGGCATCCAGACGCACGCCGGCCTCCTGCAACTGGCGGGTCAGCTCGCGTGCGGCCGCCACGGTGCCGGTTTCATTGCGGATGGCGATGGCGTTGTTGCCGAGCGCGGCGCGCGCCGTTTCCAGCGCGGCGGCGTCCCGGCCGGTAATGACCACGCGGGCGCCTTCGCGCACAAATGCCTGGGCGGCTGCCAGGCCAATACCGCTGTTGCCGCCAGTGACCAGAACGGTCTTGCCTGCGAAGCGATTCATGATGTCCTCCAGTAGGAAAGTTGAACTTGAACAATCGCGTGACTTCAGTGTGGACGCGGGCAAGCGGTTTGCCATACGATCCGGACGATGAACACGTTCGAAGGAATTGCACATGTTGACGGACGAAGAATTGGCCCTGCTCGAGGCCATCCGGCAAACGGGCAGCCTGTCGCGTGCGGCGGCGCAACTGGGCAAGGCGCCGTCGACCGTGTCGTATGCCGCGCGACAGTTGGAGCAGCGCTTCGACGCCCTGCTGTTTGATCGGCGCCGCTACCGGCTGCAGCTCACGCGCGCCGGACAGTTGCTGACGGAAGAAGCCGCGCGGCTGGCGCAGGATGTGTCGCGCGTGACGCAGCGCGTGCGTCAGGTGGCCAACGGTTGGGAAGACCGCCTGTGGATCGTGACGGACGAGCTGCTGGAGTTCGAATCGCTCATGCCCGTGATGCACGCGTTTGATGCGCTGCAATCGGGCGTGGCGCTGCGCGTGACGCACGAGGTGCTGGCCGGCACTTGGGAGGCGCTGCGCGATGGCCGAGCCGATCTCGTCATCGGGGCCACGAATGAGCCGCCGTCCATCCCGAACCTCGGGTGGTTCGAGCTGGGCGTGGTGGAGTGGGTGTTTGCCGTGTCGCCACGGCATCCGCTCGCAGCCATCGACGCGCCACTTACGCGCGAGGAAATCGCCCGGCATCGCGCCGTGGTGGTGGCCGATTCGGCGCGAACCACCGCCGGCCGCGCCTACGGCATGCTCAGCGGGCAACCTACGCTGGCCGTGCCCAGCATGCGTGCCAAGACGCTGGCCCAACGCGACGGCCTGGGCGTCGGTTGGCTGCCGAGACACCGCGTGTCGTCATTGCTCGCGCGTGGCGAACTGGTAGAAAAGCGCACCACCGATCCGCGCGAGCCCAACCTGCTCTACGTCGGCTGGCGCAGCAGCAAAGGTGAACGCGACGGCGACGGAGAAGGCCGCGCACTGCAATGGTGGCTTGAACAACTACGGCAGCCCCGCCTGGCCAAGCGGCTGGTCCAGGGGATCGACGCATTCGCCTGAAACTTCGCCGGGCCACGTGATCTTGCCTATGCTGGGATGGCGCCGGCGCCGCATCGCCCGTCGGCGCAACACAAGCGATGCCGACTGTTGCGGAATGATCAGCGCCGCTACGTTTGTCTTCTGACAAACCCTCGGGTGGGTCAACGCGCGCTGTCGGCCAGCGTTAATCGATCACGCACGTATCTCCGTGCCTCGTTGAGGGTCTCGTTATGAAACTGTCTGCGTTGATGTTTTCAATGGGTGCGCTGGTGATGGGCTCGGCGTTTGCGCAGGGCACCGCCGCGCCCGCCACCGCACCGGCAGCGGCCCCGGCGGCCGTCCACGCGGTCTGCAAGGATGGCACGCCGTATAGCGGCGCGACGCTCAAGGGCGCTTGCCGCGGCCATGGTGGCGTCGACAAGAAAGCCAGCGCAGGCGGTGCACCTGCTGCCGCGCCCGCAGCACCGGCTCCGGCCAAACCTGCAGCCGCAGCGCCTGCTGCACCTGCCGCTGCTCCGGCTCCGGCTCCGGCTCCTGCCGCCAAACCCGCAGCCGCAATGCCTGCCAAGCCTGCGGCCGCCGCAGGCACCGTTGCCCCCGGCGGCGGCCCCGACAAGGTATGGGCCAATGCCAGTACCAAGGTCTATCACTGCCCGGGCGATCGCTATTACGGCAAGACCAAGCAGGGGGAATACATGACCGAAGCCGACGCAAAGGCCGCCGGCATGCGCCCGAGCCGCGGCAAGGCCTGTACCAAGTAAGACACGCCTGACGCAAACCCGCACGCCGCGGCCCACCCGGGTCGCGGCGTCGTCCATTTCAGCCTGATCACCGCATCGCATGCCCCCCAGCAACGAACATCCCGCCGCCGCACTGCAACACCCAGAGGGCTTTGCCCCGCTGGATGCACCGCCACAACCGCCACAGCAGCGCGTGGTGCGCGACGTGATCGCCGGGTTCTCGATTGCGGGCCTGTTGCTGCCCGAAGCCGTTGCCTACGCAGGCATCGCCAGCCTGCCGCCGCAGGCCGGGCTGATCGCATTGCTGTGCGGGCTTGTGGTCTATTCGCTGGTCGGCACGAGCCGCTTTGCCATTGTCTCGGCGACGTCGTCATCCGCCGCCGTGCTGTTTGCGACGGTGCTATCGGAGCCTAGCGGTAACGGCGCGACGGCGCTCACGATGGCGGCGGCGCTCATCATCGCAACGGGCGTACTGTTCATCCTTGCCGGCGCGGCGCGGCTGGGCGGCATGTCGGATTTCATCGCGCGGCCGGTGCTGCGCGGCTTCACATTTGGGCTGGCGCTGACGATTGCCGTCAAGCAGTTGCCCAAGATCCTCGACGTGACGGTGCACCACAGCGACACGCCACGCATCGCGCTGGACCTCATCACCAGTGCGGCCGGTGCGAACCCGTACAGCACGACATTGGGAGCCGTCTCACTCGCGCTGCTCTTCGGCCTTGGGCGCTGGGGGCGCATTCCGGCCACGCTGGTCGTCATCGTGCTGGCCATCGCGGCCGGCTACTGGATCGACTGGCACAGCTACGGCATTGCCGTGGTCGGCCATATCGACCTGCAGAACATCAGCTTCGGCGTGCCTGCACTGAACCGGGTGCAATGGATGGAAAGCGCTGAACTGGGCTTTGCGCTCATGCTGATCCTCTATGCCGAGTCCTACGGCTCGATCCGCAACTTCGCGCTCAAACACGGCGATGGCATCTCCGCCAACCGTGACCTCGTCGCGCTGGGCTGCGCGAATCTGCTCTCGGGCCTGCTGCACGGCATGCCCGTCGGCGCAGGGTATTCAGCCACGTCCGCCAACGAAGCCGCGGGCGCGCAATCCCGTCTGGCCGGGCTGTGCGCAGCAGCCGTGGTGGCGCTGATCGTGTGGTTGTTCCTGCCGCAGCTCGCGCGGATTCCCGAGCCGGTGCTGGCGGCCATCGTGATCTTTGCGGTGAGCCATTCGCTGCATCCGTCTGTGTTCAAGCCTTACTGGACCTGGCGCCGCGATCGGCTGGTGGTGATTGCCGCGTTGCTGGCCGTACTGGTTCTGGGCGTGCTGCATGGGCTGCTGGCGGCCATTGGCGTGAGCTTGCTGCTGACGCTGCGCCAGCTCTCGGAGCCTAACGTGAGCGTGCTGGGGCGCCTGCGCGAAAGCCACGATTTTGTCGATGTGTCTCTGCACCCGGAAGCCAAGGCCGTCCCTGGCGTGTTGATCGTCCGGCCGGAAGTGCCGCTGTTCTTCGCCAACACCGAACGCGTGCTCGGCACGGTGCGCGCCATGCTGCAACAGCCGCACGAGCCTGCGCTGCGCACCGTCATGATCAGCCTGGAAGAAACACCGGACGTCGACGGCTCGGCCATCGAGGCGCTGCGCATCTTTGCGGCCGAATGTGCGGCGCGCGGCCTGCAACTGATGCTGGTGCGGCTCAAGCCGCGCGCGCTGACCGGCTTGGAGCGCGCCACCGACAACACACTGCGCACCGAGATGCTGCATGAGCTGAGCGTGGATGAGTGCGTGCAATCGCTGGCGACAGCGCCCAGCACACCCGTCGGTGCCCCTGTCGACAACGCCAGGGCATGACACGCTGCGCGCCGCGCATCAGCCCGGAACCGGCAGGTCAGCGCGGATTGCCCGATGCACGCGCGCCTTCCAGGATGATGCGCGCCAGCTTGGCGTAATCGCCATCAAAATGATGGCCGCCCGGCAGCTTCACAAGTTGCACCTGCTTCGGGTCCAGGCCTGGGCAGTTGGTGTCCTTCTCTTCCTTGCCGTAGATGCACATGCCCAGGCCCGCCGGCAGCTTCTGCACCTCGGGCAGGATCGGCAGGCCAGACGCGCTGCTCGACACCCAGTTGGTCATGTGGAACTCAAAATCGGCGCGCTTGCCCAGGCCCATCATCACAGCCAGCGCAACATGCTCGCGCGATGCCGCCGGCAAACGGTTGACGATGAAAGGCAGCACGTCTGCGCCCTGCGAATAGCCGATCAGCAAAGCCTTCTGCTTCTTCCAGCGCGCCGCGTAAAAGCGCACGAGGCGATCCATGTCGGCGACGGCGGAGGCTGGCGTACGCGGCGTCCAGAAGTAGCGCAGCGAATCGATGCCCACCACGGGCACGCCGGACTTGGACAGCGCAGCCGCGACCTCCTTGTCGAGCCCGGCCCAGCCGCCGTCACCCGAGAGCAGCACTGCGAACAGCTCGGATGATGTACCGGGCTGCGCGGGCACTTCGATGATCGGCAAGTCGGATACCGCTGCGGGCGGCGGCGGGGGCGGCGGTTTGCGTTGGGCGACAAGCTTGGCGAAAGCAGTCTTGAACGGCTCGCTGGCTGTCACCGGCGGTGCATTGGCAGCCGACGCGGCGGCCGGCAACGCCACCGATTGCGCCCCCGAAATCGTATCGATGAAGGCTTGCGTGGCACGCGCTTCGCACAGCGGACCGGAGCGGTGTGCAAACGACGTCGGCGTGGCCGATTGCAGTACCACCCACGGCGCAGACAATTTCGTGGCCGGCAGCAGCACCACCCCGGCGTTCTCGGGCGGCTTGACGCGCTTGGCCGTGGTGCGACTCTCGCTCATGCGGCGGCTGAAGTGCACGCCCTCGCCCTTGCATAGCGGCTTGCGAAGTTCCAGCACGGGGCAGAATTCCATCGACATGGCCGCGGCAAAGATATTCGGGCGCGCCTGGGCAATCATGGCGTAGGCCAGCGCCCCGCCTTCGTTGTCGCCCACGAGAATGGGCGGGTAATAGCCCGGCACCTTCTCGTAGGCCTGCAGGAAACGGCTGAAGTTTTCGAGGTCGCCATCGGGGAAGGCGCAATCGCCCAGGTCAGCCTCCAGGCTCGCGAACAGCGCGGGCGTGGACAGACCGGCCACCAATGCGCCCTGCTGTGCGAGGCTTTCTGCCATGCGCGATGCGGCGGGCGTCCAGCCCAGGTCACCCGAGAGCATCAGCACGACGGAGCGGATTTCACCCTTCGGCTTGTAGACCGGCACATCGCGAAAGCGCCCGTGCGTGACAAACTCGACGGCGCCGGGCGCCGCCGCAGCCGTGGCGGGCGCCACCACCGGCAGCGACAGCACGCCGCCATTGGCAGCCTTGTTGGCGGTGACGGCTGCGGCGCTCATCTGCAGGCGAGGCGGCATGTCGCCGCGCGGCGGCGCAGCCACAACCCCGCTGGCGCCCGTCATGCCGACGGGCGGCACCAGCACCGGACCTTGCACGGGCGTAGGCTTGGCTGCTGCCGGAGCATCGGCAGCGATGGCCCAGGACGCGGCCAGCACCATGCCGACCGCACTCAAATGCCCAGCCCAACGCAAGCCTTTGCGTAGTACTCCCCGATGCCGCGCCTCTTGCGTGCGCGGTGCTTGCCAACTCATTTGGAGATCACTCCCTTCAAGCCGCCGCCGATCAGCGCGGCAACGTCCGTCAATGTGAACAGCGGCGCAATCCCGCCACGCGCGAGCAGGTAGCGGGCTTCCCACACCGGCTCGAACTTGTCTTTGAAATTGCGCAGCCCTCTGAAATTGTAGAAGCGCGCGCCATGCCGGAACATCATCCGTCCGAAGCGGTGCCAGCGCGGCGCAAGCTGATGCTCAACCATGCCCGACATCGGCGCCATCCCCAGACCGAAACGCTGATACCCCTGCGCCTGGAAGTGCAGGATGACCTTGCCGAACAGGAAATCCATCGTGCCCGGCGGCACATTGCTGCGATAGCGCATCAGGTCGACGCTCGCCTCGATGCGCAGCACGTCTGGACACATCAGCGTGGCAAACGCCAGGATGACACCCTCACGGCGCACCACGGCCACGGGCTGGCTACAGATGTAGCGGTCGTCAAATGCGCCGAGCGAAAAGCCTTTTTCGCGCGCGTTCTGGTTGCGCAGCCATTCATCGGAGATGGTGCGCAATTCGTCCAGCACGGTCGGCACCTCTGCCGTGGGGACGATCTCGAACGACAAGCCTTCGCGCTCGCCGCGCGTGACGCCGTGGCGCAGGTTGGCGCGGCGCGAGCCCTTCAGGCTGAACTCGGGCAGCGACACATACGCCTCTTCGCCTAGCTTGTAGGCGCGCAGCCCCGCGTCGAGATACAGCGACAGCGTCTGCGGGCGCGTCTTGTAGAACGCGGCGCGCCCGCCATGCGCATCCGCCATTTCGATAAAGCGCCAGATCAGCTCGGGCCATTCCTGCTGCGCGCCCACGGGGTCGGACAGCGCCACCCACGAGCGCCCCTGCTTGGCATACATGATGAACGCGTTGCCCGACGGCGAGAACAGCAGGCTCTTGTCGCCCATCAGCGCGAGCGTGGCATCGGCAGCAGGCTGCTTGCGGATGATCTCGGCCGCGCGGGCGAGTTCTTCGTCGCTCGGGAAAGTCGTAACGCCGGGCTCCTTGCGAAAGAGCTGGCGCATGCCGAACCCGAGGCCGGTCACGGCCACCGCCATCAGCGCGCGGATGGAGCGCGGCGCATCGCCGTCAAACGTAAATTGCCACCAGAGCTGGTTGGCGTAGGCGACCTCGCGGTAGGCGAAGAAGAGGATCCACACGCACGCCGCGAACACGCAAAGCATGGCGAGCAGCCACCCCGCCTCCAGCCGTTGCGAGAACAGCGACGACGGCCGATCAAACTGCCGGCGCGAGATGACGAGCAGCACCGCCAGCGTCACCAATACCGCCATCTCCGACACGGCAATGCCCTTGGGCAGCGCCAGCACGCCGGTCAGCAGCGACAGCACCAGCGCCGCCCACCACGCGGCATCCAGCCGGTGCAGCAGCCCGCGTGCGACAAACAGCATGATGAGGCCCGCCACGCTGCCGATCATGTGCGAGGCTTCCACCACGAACAGCGGCACGTGCATGCGCAGGAGGTCTTCGGCTTCGTCCGTGGCGGGGGTGACGCCCGAGACGAGCAGCATCACGCCTGCCACCATCGTCAGCGCGGCCAACAGCCCCGGCGACAGCTTGACCGCTGCGCGGCCAAACGGTGCCCCGGCGCCGGAGCGCAACTCGAACACGCCGAGCATGGCGGCAGCCACGACCAGCGGCAGCAGGAAATAGATGGCACGGTAGAACAGCAGCGCGGCCAGAACCTCTGCCGGCGGCGCCTGGCCGCTGCAGCCCAACAGAATGACGGCTTCAAACACGCCCAAACCGCCCGGACTCTGGCTCAGCACGCCCAGCGTGACCGCCAGCGCGTAGAACGCGACAAACGTGGGCAGATCGACGGCGCCTGCCGGCATCAATACCCACAGCGCGGCCGCGGCCGCACTCATATCCGCCGCAGAGATCGCGAACTGCCGCGCTGCCAGCCCCGCCGGCGGCAGGCGGATCTCCCAACGGCCGAACAGCGTCACGTGGCGCCGCCGCATGCACAGCACCAACAACGCCACGACGCCGGCCAGCACCAGCAACGCCACGACTTCAAGCAACGCCGCCGGCAAATGCGCAATGGCCGCGATATGCGGGGCACCCCACAACAGCCCGACCGCCCCAAAGGCCGTGGTGGACACGCCCAGCGCGCCCGCATCAAAGGCCACCGCCTCTGTCACGCGCGCCGGGTCAAGCCCTGCCGCTGTATACAGGCGCGTGCGCACCGCCCCCGCCGTCAGCGAACCGAGGCCGACGGTATTGCCCAGCGCATAGGCAATGAACGAGGTCGTGGCCACCGTGGCGGGTGCGACATGCGCAGCCGCATAGCGCAGGCCGGACGCGTCGTAGCCGGTCAGGGCGACGTAACTCAGCGCCGTGGCCAGCATGGCCAGCAACAGGTGCGAGCGCGGCGTGGCCTGCAGCGCGGCAACCATGTCTGCGTAGTGCACATGGTCGAGCAGCGCATACAGGCTGTCGAACACCAGCGCGCCAAGCACGAGCACAACACCGATCACCATCCAGCCAGCAACGCCAAAGCTGGAGTCGGACGGCGCGGGCGTGGCGGGCGCGTCATGCGCAGTGCGGGCCGGTGATCGGCGTGATGTTGGACTGGCGTCGTTGGACGCGGCGTCAGGCATGGTGAAAAACGAAATCCTGCTGGCTTGGCGGAGTGCCGGGTGGAGGCGATATACGAATCCAGGCACGCAAAGGCGGGAGAGCGCGGCAAGCCAAACCGCCCAAGCCCACGCTCGGCGCGGTGTCGACGTCTTGATTGGACCCTGACCTACCGGCACGCGCATGTCGCGCACACCGGTTTTCTCGCGACCCGCGCTTCAAACGGCGCGTGTGCTGGATTCGCACGTTGTTTGTGGCCTACGTAATACGGCTGAAGCGGCCGATGCGTTGACACACGGTCTGCATTTTACGGTTTGGGCGCACTCCCCGGCGCCTTTGGCGGCACATCGGGCTTGCCGGCATCGACGGAAACCGGGTCGCTGGCAGGAAAGGTTTCTTCAATGCCCTCGTCGAGCAGGGCTTCCTCGTGCGTATCGGCCACGGGCGGATGCGGGTTGGCGGGCGCCGGGGTGGGTGAGGCGCGATCGTCTGGCTCTGGCATGGCGTTCTCCAAGGATGCTTACCCAGAATAGGCAAAGCCGGCCTGACACGATTGCACGGAGGTGCGATGGGCATATGTCGGGCGGGCAGCGTGCCCGGCGCCACGGGTGCGGCACTCAGGCAATGCTCAGCAAGCCGCACACCTGCGCCCACAAAAACGTTGCACAAACGGACTGGATCGGCATTAGCAAACGTTTTCTTTCCAGAAAACGTCTTAGATAGTATTGCGTAGGAAGGTAGGGTCCGGTACACAATCGAGACTGTCGTTTTCAATATTTTCACAATTCTGCGCATGCCTTTAGAGCGCGCCACCGGCGCATTCCTGCGACGCCCCTCCCTGCTGATCATCGGCGCGTCGGTGCTGTCACTGGTGCTGGCCGCGTTCACCGCGCTCTCGCTCTGGGAAATGCGTACGGACGCGCTGGCCCGCGCGCGCGATGCTGCCGACAACCTGTCGCTGATCCTGCAACGCGACATTGCCCGCAACATCGAGGTGTACGACCTGTCGCTGCAGGCCGTGATCGACGGCGTGCGCGACCCCGCCATGCTGGCGCTGCCGCCCAACGTCCGCCAGCTCGTGCTGTTCGACCGCTCGACCAACGCGCAAGACCTGGGCTCCCTGCTGGTGACCAACAAGGTCGGCGACGTGGTCTTCGATTCCCGCTCGGTGCCGCCGCGGCATATTCACCTGGGCGACCGCGACTACTTCCAGGTGCATCGGGGCTCCGCAAATGTCGGGCTGTACATCAGCGAGCCCTTTACGCCGCGCGTGACCGGCCTGGACACGTCGCTCGGCCTGAGCCGGCGCTTGAACGGCCCGCATGGCGAGTTCAACGGCATCGTGGTCGGCACGCTGCGCCTGAACTACTTCCGCCGGCTATTCGATGGCATCAACCTGGGGCCCCACGCAACCGTCACGCTGATACGCACGGACGGTACGCTGCTCATGCGGCGACCGTACAGCGAAAAACTCATCGGCCGCAGCCTGGCCGATGCCGTTGCCTTCCAGAAGCGCCTGCTCACGCCGCAAGGCTCGTACGTAGACGTCGCCAGCCTCGACGGCATCGAGCGCCTGTTCAGCTTCCGCCATATCGGCGACCACCCGCTGATTGTCACCGTTGGCCTCGCCACCGAAGACATCTACGCAGAATGGCGGCAGCGCGCATGGGTGATCAGCGGCACCGTGCTGATGCTCGACGCTGTATTCATGGCGCTGTCGTTGCTTTTCGCGCAGCAACTACGCAAGCGGCTCGAGATGGAGCAGCAATTGCACCTGCTGGCCAATACCGACAGCCTGACCGGGCTCGGCACGCGTCGCGCGCTGGACTCTGCACTGGACGTGGAATGGCGCCGCGCCAATCGCCACCACGCCCCGATGTCTGTACTGATGATCGACGTGGACGACTTCAAACCCTACAACGACAAGTATGGCCATGCCGCCGGCGATACCGCGCTACGCACGGTGGCACGCTGCATCAACGACAGCATCAAGCGCCCGGGCGATTTTGCCGGCCGCTATGGCGGCGAAGAGTTCTGCGCCGTGCTGCCCAATACAGACCTCAGTGGCGCCTTGCGCGTGGCCGAGAGCATCCGCACCGCCGTGCTGCGCGCCGCCGAACCCAACGCGGGAAGCGCATACGGCACGCTGACGGTCAGCATTGGGGTGGCTTCCCACTCTGGCCTCGCTGCGGCCGACGATACCGTTCAAGACCTGATCCACCTGGCCGACGGGCGCCTGTATGAAGCCAAGGCCGCGGGCCGCAACGTGGTCATCCCCAGACAGGAGCGACCGAAGTTGGCGGTCGTTTAGGCTAGCCCCCTCGGGCACCCCACTTTGGGGGCATGCCATCGTGAGCCACCGCTTCTGCACAATGCACGGGCCTTTCAGGAAACCACCGTGAGCAAACCTCCGCATTCCCACTTCGATACGTCTGCGCTGCCGCGCGAGCATCAATTTGCGGCGTGGCGGGATGCCATCAACGTGCTGTTCGACACGCGCTCCGCCGCGCCGCAGTCGCATGGCTTTCAGGCCAGCGTTGACGCGTATCTGTGCGGCGAGACCGGTGTGGGCATGATCAGCGCGCAGGCACAGCACTATGATCGGTCCCGCTCCAAGCTCGGGCGCGACGGCATGGATGTCTACGTGCTCCAGTACTACCTGGAAGGCAGTTGCGGACAGCGTGACGGCGCCACCGGCACCGCCACGCGCCCCGGCGATCTGTTCATCGTCGACGCTGCGCAGCCGCTCGCTACCAGCACGACCGACAGCCGATTCCTGAGCCTGGCGGTGCCACGGCGGCTGCTGGCGCCGCTGCTGCGCGCACCGGACGAACTCAGCATGCGCGTGCTGCGCGGCGATGCGGCGATGGTCGGGCTGCTGCGCGATCACCTGTGCTCGCTCTATCAATCGGTCGGGAAATTGAGCGAGGCCGAGGCGCAGGCCGTCATGCCGGGCACGCTGCAACTGGCGGCGGCCGCCATCAACTGCCAGGTGACCGAAGCCAGTGCGCCGGCCGTCAGGGAAAGCCTGTTTGCGTCGATCTGCCGGCACGTGCAGCAGAACCTGGCCGACCTCACACTTTCGCCCGAGGGGGTTGCCGTGCAGTTCGGCATCTCGCGTGCCACGCTGTACCGGCTGTTCGAGCGCGAAGGCGGCTTCTTCAACTACCTGCGCATGCAGCGCCTGCGGCAATGCCACGCGATCCTGGCAGACCGCACGCAGACGCACCGGTCGGTGGCCGAAATCGCGCAGACCTACGGTTTTTCCGACGCATCGAACTTCACGCGCGCGTACCGCCGCGCCTCGGGCATGTCACCGCGCGAGACACGCATGCTCGCCATCGAAGGTCGTGCCACCGCCATGCGCTTCGTTCAGCAAAAAGACTGGCGCACCTGGGTCATGCAGATGCGCTGAAGCGCGCGCGGTACCCCTGCCGCGCTCCCGTTTTCCTCCCGCCGTCCCCGCTCAGCCGCCCCAAATGCTGAGACGCGCTGACAGGTTCGCGCGACAGCCGAACCGGTTCGCGGGCACAGCCGCTTTCGCCGTTGAATCCCCACTGGCGTGCATGCGAGCATCCGGCCCGACCTGATGAGCGCCCACGCTCTCGCGGCGGGCACGTGCGACGTGCCCTCTCTTCGTCGAACAGGTCGAAGCGGTGCGGACATCCCGCGCTTTGCACAACACACAACGACAAAACGGGGGTCTCGTGAAAGACATTACGGGAAAAACGCTTGCCTTGACGCTGTTCGCCACCGTGGCCCTGGCCGCGTGCGGCGGCGCAGACTCAGGTAGCAATACGGCCAGCAACGGCGGCAACACCGGGGGCAACACGCCGCCCGCATCCACCTGCGCGGAAACCGGCGTCGATGCCAAGTACGCGTGCCAGACCGGCAGCACCGAGCCGCTGTACGCCTACCAATGGGCGCTCAAGCAGGCGACCAGCTTCTTCGCTGCATTCGGCCTGGTGGCCAACGGCACGACCGACATCGACGTGGAAGACGCGCACAAGGCCGGCATCAAGGGCCAAGGCGTCAACGTGCTCGTGCTGGATGACGGCATCGACGTGCACAACGAAGACCTGTTCGCCAATGCCAACTCGGACATGACGCACAACTTCGACGATGGTTCGAACGATCCGACACCGGCAGACATTCCCGCGAACATCAAGGACGCGCATGGCACCAACGTGGCCGGCATCATCGCCGCGGCGCAGAACGGCAAGGGCGTCATGGGGATTGCTCCGCGCGCGACGCTGGGCGGGGCGCGCTTTATCGGCGCAGCGAATCCGGACACGACCGCGGCCTACGGCGGCGCCGACTGGTCGAAGAACGGCCACATCATCAATGCCTCGTACGGCGCGAACCCGCAGGCACCGCTGGAATACGACACGTCCACCTCGACACAGGCAGCGGTGCGCGCCTTCCCGAACCTGCGTGGCGGCCGCGGGCTGGTCATGCTCAAGGCGTCGGGCAATGAATACGAATACATCAACGACGGCGTCCGCGTTCCGCCGCGCACATGCCCGACCGTCGGTGGCACCGCCGGCATGATCGGCTGCGAGAATCCCGCCAATGATCCAGAAGCGCTGGAGCCCGGCGTGATCGTGGTCGGCGCGGCAAACGCGAAGGGCATCAAGTCGAGCTACTCCAACGCCGGATCGGTCAACTGGATCACAGGCCTGGGCGGCGAGTACGGCGACGGCGGCAAATATGGCGAAACCGGCAGCGGCCCAAAGATTTTCTCCACCGACCTCAGCGGCTGCGCACGCGGCTACAGCCGGGCCAATCCGGACGACACCAACGACTTTGCGATTGCTGGCACTGCCACCAACCTGAAAGACAACGCGAAGTGCGATTACTCGAGCATGAACGGCACGTCGGCGGCTACGCCCACGCTGTCCGGCGTGGTCGCGCTGATGCTGGCCGCCAACCCGAATCTGACGTGGCGCGATGTTCGCGAAATCCTGCGCGCAACTGCCCGCCAGATCGACACCGATTACGGCAGCCGTGACGGCCGTAACGCGCGAATCGACCTGCTCACCGGTGCCGCCACGGGCGATACCAGCGCCGCGCTGACTGACGGCGCGACCACCGCACGGCTGGACTACGGCTGGCAGACCAATGCCGCCGGCTATGCATATTCCACGTGGTACGGCTTCGGGCTGGTCGATGCGTCAGCGGCGGTGAAAATGGCCAAGGCCACTGTCACCTACAAGCCGGCCGCTCTGACGGTGCCGGACTTCGCGGCGGCCTTTGCCAACGTGAACCAGCTGAACTACGGCGCGGTGCAAAAGCTCGGCCAGTTCAACGTGTCGGGCACCGACAAGGTCGACGCCCTGCAATTGCGCGTGTCGGGCTCGGTGTGCGTGGGCAGTGTCGGCTTCTTTGTGAAGTCGCCCTCGGGGACGGTGTCGGCGTTGTCCCTCCCCTACAACGGCTATTACAACAACGGCGTCGATACCGTGAACAAGTACGGCCTGGGCAGTTACGCCTTCTATGGCGAGAACGCAGCCGGCACGTGGGAGGTCTACGCCGTCAGCGGCGTGCCGACCAATGCCTGTTCGACATACCAGCCCCAGGGCGGTACCCACACCGTGACCCTTGCCACGCCGCTGGCCGTGGAGTATCGCGTGATTGCTGCCAAGTGAGCCCGTTCGGAGACCATTCAACATGATCAATACAACCCTGATGAAAACCGTGGCGCTGGCGGCGCTGCTCTCGATGGCTTCGGCGTGCCAGGCAGCTGACCTGACGGTGGGCAAACACCTGAGCACGCAGGAGCTGACGCAATACGCAAGCGCACCGACGGTGCAGATCGAATCGCAGTCGTTCAAGGTGCTCTCCAGCGGCACGCGAACCAAGGCGGCGGGTGCGGCATCCTCCGCCGTCACGCAGGTCGTCAATGAACGCGGCGTGGTGGGCGAGAGCCGCAACGAAGTGGTCGTCTCGCAGGTGTCGGTCGACAGCGTGCGCCAGGCGGTGAGCAACCTGCCGGCGACGCCCGTGTCGGCGGAGTACTACGGGCACCTGAACATCAGCACCCTGCGCTTTGCTACGTTCCAGGATGCCGTGAATGCGCGTGCGCAGCTCAAGAAGACGCTGCCGCAGGCGCGGGTGGACGTTCCGATCCAGTACGCCAAACCCGTGGCGCGCTGATCAGCCTCCGTCTGGTCACACAAGACGCCCCGCCTCCGTGCGGGGCGTTTTTCATGGAGCGGCGTATCATCCCGGCCTTTTCCCCAGTCAGGACAACACCATGACCAAGGCCACCGGCAGCTTCGAAGCGCTGGCCGCACGCGAAGGCGGCCTGCAGCACCGTCTCTCATCTGCGCAACTCGCCATGATCGCCATCGGCAGCGCGATCGGCACCGGTCTGTTCCTGGGCAGCGGTGCGGCCATTCAGTTGGCCGGCCCCGGCGTGATTGCGAGCTATGCCATTGGCGCAATCATTGCGCTGCTGCTCATGGGCTGCCTGGCCGAGATGGTGGTGGCCCACCCGACCACCGGCTCTTTTGGGGCCTATGCCGAGCATTACGTCAGCCCGCTCGCCGGCTTCCTGGTGCGTTATGCGTATTGGGCGGCGGTCGTCTTCGTGATTGGCGCAGAGGTGACGGCGGTGGCGGTATACATGGCGTACTGGTTTCCGGGCGTGCCGGCGTGGATATGGATCGTGGGGTTCTCAGCCGTGCTCGTGTGGATCAACGCCAGCAGTGTCGAGGTATTCGGCGTGGCCGAATACTGGTGCTCGATGATCAAGGTGGTGGCCATCGTCGCGTTTCTGGCGGTGGCGAGCTATGCCATTCATCGTGCGCCCGAAGGCGCATCGATCGGCTTTCACAACTACGTGGACATGGGCGGCTTTCTGCCGAACGGCTGGCATGGTGTGTGGTTCGGCGCGGTGGTCAGCATCTTCAGCTTCTTCGGTATCGAGCTGATTGCCGTGGCCGCCGGCGAAGCGCGCGAGCCCGAAGCGGCCGCCACCCGCGCATTCCGCTCCACGCTGTTCCGGCTGGTGTTCTTCTACCTCTGCACACTTGCGCTGATGCTGGCCGTGGTGCCGTGGCAGCAAGCCGGCACAGGCAAGAGCCCCTTCGTGCGGGTGATGGAGATCCTGGGCATTGCCGGCGGCGCGGGGGTGATGAACTTCGTGGTGCTCACCGCCGCCTTGTCGTCGATGAACGCGCAGTTGTATGTGTCCACGCGCATGCTGTTCAGCCTGGCACGCGGCGGGCAGGCGCCCAGGGCGCTCGGTGTGGTGAGCCAACGCGGCGTGCCCCTGCGCGCGCTCGCTGTGTCCAGTTCCGGGGCTGCGCTGGCGGCCGTACTCAGCGTCGTGCTTCCGGGCCATTCGTTCTTGCTGATGATGGCGCTTGCGATGTTCGGCGCGCTCTTTACGTGGCTCGTCATCTTCATCACGCACCTGCGCTTTCGCCGGGCGGCGGAACGCGAAGGTCGCACGCTACGGTTCCGCATGTGGGGCTTTCCGGCGCTGACCGTCATCGGCGCCGTCGCGATGGCGGTCATCATCGTCAGTACGGCGTGGATGGCGGATTTCCGCATGACGCTGGTGGTAGGTGTGCCGTTCTTGCTGGTGATGGCGCTGGTATTCCGGCAGGCGCGGCTGGGGGAGTCGCCTGCGCGTCAGGCTTCTGCGCGCAACTGATCCTCTACCAGCGCCACCCAGCATGCCGCCCCAATGGGGATCAGCTTGTCATTGAAATCGTAGCCGTCGTTGTGCAGCGAGCAGCCGACCCACTGGCCGCCCAAGCCGTTGCCCAGCGCGAAGTAGCAGCCTGGGCGCTTTTCCAGCATCCAGGCAAAGTCTTCACTGCCCATCTGCGAAGACGGCGGCACCTGGATGACGCGCTCCTCGCCCAGCACGCTCGCCACGGCGCGGCGCGCGATGGCCGTCTGCTCGGGTGTATTGCAGATGGCCGGCACCAACCGCTCGTAGACGATCTCCGCGCACACGCCATAGGATGCGGCCTGGTGCGTAATGACCTCGCGGATGCGCGTCTCCAGCAGCTCGCGCACCTCCGGCTTGGTCGCGCGCACGCTCAACTTGAGCATGGCCGTTTCGGGGATGATGTTGTGGGTCGTCCCAGCCTGCATCTGCCCAACACTGATGACGGCCGCATCCACCGGCGCGACATTGCGCGAGACGATGCCCTGCAACGCCACCACCGTCGATGCCAGAGCCAGCGTCGGGTCCACAGCCAGGTTTGGCATGGCGCCATGGCCGCCGCGCCCGCTGAAAGTCACCGTCACACGATCTGACGAACCGCCCAGCGGGCCGCTCTGCACGACGGCCACGCCCAGCGGCAAGCCGGGCGCGTTGTGGAAAGCGTAGATGCCATCGCAGGGGAAGCGCTCGAACAGGCCATCGTCCATCATGGCCACGGCGCCGGTCAGGCCCTCTTCATCGGGCTGGAAGATGAGGTTCAGGGTGCCGTTGAAGTTGCGCGTGGCCGCCAGGTGCTCGGCGGCCGCAAGCAACGTGGCGGTATGGCCATCGTGGCCGCACGCATGCATGCGGCCGGCCACCTGGCTGGCGTAGGGCAAGCCTGTGCGCTCCTGCATGGGCAGCGCGTCCATGTCGGCGCGCAGGCCGATCGTGCGCGTGCCGTTGCCCACCTTCAATTGCCCCACCAGGCCGTGGCCGCCGACGCTGTGCACGTCATAGCCCCATTCACGCAGCAGACCGGCGACGAGCTGGGAGGTGTGCGGCACGTCGGCACCCAATTCCGGGTTGGCATGGATGCGGTGACGCAGTTCGGCAAAGCGGTCGGCGCCCACGTGCAGGGCCTGGGGGATGCTGGGTGAATTCGGATCGAGGTACATGGTGCGAGGTCAGAGGCGAACTAGGTAAGAGCAACGATGGCGCGGCATCAATCTCAATCGCGGCCGGGATACGTCGGGAACAGCGTGAGCGCGCCCAGGCTGATTGCACTGCTGGCCAGCAGATACCAGGCTGGTGCCATCGGGTTGCCGGTTACGCCCAGCAACCACGTAACGATGAGCGGCGCAAAGCCGCCGAACACGGTCACCCCCAGGCTGTACATCACCGACATGCCGGTCGCGCGATGTTGGCGCGGGAAGGCCTCCATCAGCAGCGCCGCGCCCGCGCCATTGCTGACCGCCATGATCGTCACGCCCAGCGCGATCAACCCCATGGTGAGTGCCAACCCCGCACCGGAAGACAGCAGCACGAAGCCCGGGTACGTGCACGACAAGCTCACCGCTGACGCGACATACAGCATCGGCTTGCGCGTCGGCAAGCGGTCAGCAATCAGACCAAACAGCGGCGACATGACCAGCATGGTGAACCCCGCCACGCACGCCGTGAGAAATGCCGTGACCGGCGGCATGTGCAACGAGTGGATCAGGTACGTGGGCATGTAGAAGATCAGGATGTACATGGACGCAGTGGCCCCCGTCATCAGCAGCATGCCCAGCACCAGCGTGCGTGCATGCTGGCGAAGCACGTCGACCACGCTGCCGTGGGGGGCGGCCTCGTGCGTCTCCTTCAGATGCCGGCGGATATACATGCCAACCGGCGCGATCAACAAGCCCAGCAAGAACGGCAGCCGCCATCCCCAGCTCTGTAGAGCCTCGGGGCTGAGCACGGCGCTCACACCGGCCGCACTCAACGCGCCGAGCAGTGCCGCCGCACCCTGCGTGGCAGCCTGCCAGCTCACCAGGAAGCAACGCCGGCCCTTGCTGGCCGATTCCAGCAGCAGTGCCGACGCCGCGCCGATTTCCCCGCCGGCCGACAGACCCTGCAGCAAGCGCCCGAGCACCACCAGCACCGTTGCCGTCACGCCGATCGCCGCGTGGCTGGGTGTGAAGGCGATCAGCGCGGTGCCGGCCGTCATCAATGCAATTGTCAGTGTGAGTGCTGCCTTGCGGCCACGCCGATCGGCCATGTTGCCAATCAGCACGGCGCCCAGCGGCCGCATGACAAAGCCCACACCAAACGTGGCGAATGACAACAGCAACGAGGCCAGCGGGCTGCTCGACGGAAAGAACAATCGCCCGATGGTGGCGGCAAAGAAGCTATAGACCGTGAAGTCGTACATTTCGAGCCCGTTGCCGATGGCGGCGGCAACGACAGCGCGGCTCGAATGCGGGGTCACGGCGGTGGTGCCTTGGCGCGGGGCGCCAGCGGGCACGGCAATCTGGGCATCCATCTTTGATGTCTCCTCCAGTCGGGCGGGCTTCTATGAGCGTCCCGCAATGCGCTGGATTGAAGGGCAATAGTAGGAGCGGTCGGGCCGATTCCGCCTCTCGCTTTTTTTCATGGCTATAGCTGTTGGCTATGGCGGGAGCGCGCATCCGGGCCTGCCCGGCTAGCCCGGCCGCCGCCCCGGGCAGATTCCGCAGTACAGTTGCTGGCTGGCGGTGCGGCATGTCAGCTTTCCGCTGCGCCGTGTATCAAGGACACCTATGAAGCTCAACCAGCTACGCGCACTGGTCACCGTTGCCGAGACGGGCAGCATCCAGGAGGCTTCGCGCCTGCTTCACATCACGCAGCCCGCGCTCAGCAAGGCCATCAAGGAGCTGGAAACCAGCGTGGGCGCAACGCTGTTCGTACGCTCCAGCAAGGGCATCCGGCTTACGCCGTATGGCCAGCGCCTGGTCGGGCATGCACGCTTGATCAATGAAAGCGTCAAGCGCGCACGAGAAGACCTGGAAGACATGAAAGGGGCGGTGACGAGCGAATTGACGGTGGGCGTCACCCCCGTCACCGCGCTCATCGGGCCGGTGGCAGATTGCCTCGTGACCTTCCGGCGGGAGTTTCCCAATGCGCGGTTGCGCATTCTGGAGGCACGTCCGGGCCAATTACTGGAACTGCTGCGCGAGGGCGCCATCGATTTTGCGCTGACGTCTCAGTTGCAGACGGGCGAACGCGGGTTCGACCACACCGTGGTCTGCCGCGCGCAGACGCTGATCGGCGTACGCAAGGGCCACCCGATGCGCGGCCATCAGACCCTGCATGCGTTGCAGCAAGAAGAGTGGCTTGCCCCCGATTCGCTTGCTGACGAGCACTCGCCGCTGTACCGACTGTTTGCCGACGCCGGTCTCGCCCCGCCCGAACGCGTGGTCGAATGCAACTCCATGACCCTGCTGCTCGAACTGTGCTGGAAATCGGACGCCCTGCTCCTGCTGTCGAGCGAATCGACGCGCTCGCCCATCATCCGTCAGACGATCGACTTTATCGAGACCGATCAGCCAATGCCCGAGCGCGTCATCTCGCTGCTCACGCGGGACCGCCACGTCCTGACAGCGCTCGGCGCGCGCTTGCATGACGCGCTGGCACAGGCGCTGCGGCAGGCGTATCCGGAGCGGCCAATGCCGCCGTGAGTCAGCGCAGTTCTGCGCGCGATCAGGCCAACGCCAGCGCCTGATCCAGATCGGCAAGCAGGTCGTCGATATGCTCGATGCCGATCGACAACCGGATCGTCTCCTGCCGCACACCAGCCTTGGCCAGTTCGGTTTCTGACAACTGCCGATGCGTGGTCGATGCCGGATGCGTGGCCAGCGACTTGGCGTCGCCAATGTTCACCAGCCGCGTGAACAACTGCAGCGCATCCTGAAAACGCGCCCCGGCGGCAAAGCCACCCTTCACGCCAAACGTAAGTAGCCCCGGCGCCTTGCCCGAAAGGTATTTGCGCACGAGCCCGTGGTCGGGGTGATCGTCCAGGCTGGCGTGGTTGACCCACTCCACCTTGGCATGGCCGCGCAGATGTCGGGCGATGTGTGTGGCGTTCTGCGTGATGCGGTCGATGCGCAAGCCCAGCGTTTCAATGCCCTGCAGGATCAGGAACGCGTTGAACGGCGACAGCGCCGCCCCGGTATTGCGCAGCGGCACCACGCGGGCGCGGCCGATATACGCCGCGTCGCCCAGCGCTTCCGTATAGACGACACCGTGGTAGCTCACGTCCGGCTCGTTCAGCCGCTTGAAGCGCGCCTTGTGCTTCGCCCACGGAAACTTGCCCGAATCGACGATCGCGCCGCCCAGGCTCGTGCCGTGGCCGCCCAGGTACTTCGTCAGCGAATGCACGACGATGTCGGCGCCATGCTCGAAGGGCCGCGTCAGGTACGGCGTCGGCACCGTGTTGTCGACGATGAGCGGCACGCCGTGGCGGTGCGCGATCTCGGCAAGCGCCGCAACGTCGGTGATGTTGCCCAGCGGGTTGCCGACGGTCTCGGCAAAGACGGCCTTTGTACGGTCGTCGATCAGCGCCTCGAACGATGCCGGGTCGCGCGGGTCGGCAAACCGCGTGGTGATGCCCGACAGCGGCAGCGTGTGCGCGAACAGGTTGTAGGTGCCCCCGTAAAGCGTGCTGGCCGAGACGATGTTGTCGCCCGCTTCCGCAATCGTCTGGATCGCATACGTAACCGCTGCCTGCCCCGACGCGAGCGCCAGCGCCCCGATGCCGCCTTCGAGCGCGGCGACGCGCTTCTCCAGCACATCGTTGGTCGGGTTCATGATGCGCGAGTAGATGTTGCCCGGCACCTTCAGGTTGAACAGATCGGCGCCGTGCTGCGTGTCGTCAAACGCAAAGGCAACGGTCTGGTAGATCGGCACGGCCACCGCGCGGGTGATCGGGTCCGCGCTGTAACCGCCGTGGACGGCCACGGTGTCGAGTTTCCAGGCAGGGGCGGTGCTCAAGGACGTCTGCGTCATGGTGCGTCTCCGGGAGGTTGGTCCGGCGAGCATATGGGCAGCGCATCGACGGCGGAACGACCGTTTTTGTCTTTGGTTATGCGCGAAACGACGAGATGCGGATGCCGCATGCGGCCATGCGGATCTCGCATACCTAGGGTAAACATGGGCCATCTGGCGTGAGCCGAACGTATAGCCTCCACAGCATTGAACGCGCCGCGCCGGAGGGGACATGGAAGTCAAATGGATCGAGGACTTTATTGCCTTCACGCAGCACCAGAGCTTTTCGCGAGCGGCGGAGATTCGCAACGTCACCCAGTCCGGCTTCAGCCGCCGCATCCAGGCGCTTGAGCAGTGGGTGGGCGCCGAGCTGGTGGATCGCAGCACCTATCCGCCCACATTGACGGCAGCGGGCCGCCTATTTGAAGAGGCGGCGGATGACGTGCTGAGCAAGCTGATCGACACGCGCGCCATCATCCGCTCCGAGCACCGCATGCCGGGGCCGGGGCTGCAGATTGCAGCGGGCCACACCATTTCATTGAACTGCCTTCCAACCTGGTTAGCGACGGTGGGCAAGCACATCGGCAACCTGCGCGCGCGCATCATTCCGGGCAATGTGCACGACTCGGTTCTCACACTGGTCAACGGTACGTGCGATCTGATGTTTGCGTACGACCACCCTAACCTGCCGCTGCATCTTGATCCCATCAAGTACCCCAGCCTGACGGTCGGGCGCGACACCTTCATGCCCGTCAGCAAGCCGAACGCGCGGCTAGGGCCCATGCACCGCCTGCCCGGCACGGCCAACCGGCCCCTGCCGCTCATCTCTTACACCCCCACAAGCTATTTCGGCCGTTGCCTGGCGCTGCTGTTGAGCCAGGCCGATGCGCAGCCGTTCCTGCGGCTCGACTACGAATCCGACATGGCCGAGGTGCTCAAGAAGATGTTGCTCGCCGGTGAAGGCATTGCTTGGCTGCCAAAGAGTTCGATCGAGGCGGAGCTCGCCGCGGGCGTTCTGGTGCCGGCCGGCGGGCCGACGTGGTCGCTCGATCTGGACCTGCGTGTGTATCGCAACCAATACACGCGCAACGAACTGCTCGAAAGACTCTGGCGCCATCTCAGCCCGCCCTGAACCCTGCCACAGCGGGCAGTTTGCTCGTTTACCCGAACTATGCGGCGCTCGCATGAGCCCTTGCGGGAACCGCATTACGGCACGCGCAGCCGTTCCTACACTCCGTTCACGCAATGAAAGCCGAGCCGAATCACCGGCCGGCGTCGTGCGAAAGGCCACGGATTCGGTGTTCTCCGATTCCGGCAAGAGACCTCACTGGACGGAGCACCATGAAAAAGAATCGCCTTACCGCAACCATCCTGGCAGGCATGCTGCTGGGTATCGCCATGGGCTATGCGTGCCACAAGCTCGCACCCGACGCCAATGCCGCCAAAGCCATCGCCGGCTATTTCTCCATCATCACGGACATCTTCCTGCGGCTGATCAAGATGATCATCGCGCCACTGGTGTTCGCTACGCTCGTTTCGGGCCTGGCCGGCATGGACGGCACGCAGGCCGTACGCCGCATCGGTTTGCGTTCAGTGACGTGGTTCGTTTGTGCGTCGCTCATCTCGCTCGCGCTCGGGCTGGTGCTGGCCAACGTGCTGCAGCCGGGCGCGGGGCTGAACATGACGCCCAACGCCGCCGACGTAGCTACCGGCCTGAACACCGCCGGCCTGAACTTCAAGGACTTCATCACCCACGCATTCCCCACCAGCGTGCTGGATGCCATGGCACGCAACGACATCCTGCAGATCCTGGTGTTCTCGGTGTTCTTTGGCGTGGTGCTGGGCGTGCTCAAAGGCGACGAGCGTGTCTTGCCGCTGTCGCGCGCCATCGACGCCCTGGTGCCGGCCATGCTCAAGCTGACCGACTACGTGATGGCGCTGGCACCGATCGGCGTGTTCGGTGCGATTGCCTCGGCCATTACGTTGCACGGGCTGGATGTGCTGACGACGTACGGCAAGCTGGTCGGCAGCTTCTACCTGGGGCTCGCGCTGCTGCTCGCCATCCTCATCGGCATCGGCCACCTCTTCCTCGGGCGCCAGACGTGGGCGTTGCTCAAGGCCATTCGCGAGCCCGCCATGCTGGCGTTCTCCACGGCCAGCAGTGAAGCGGCCTACCCGCGCCTGACGGAAAAGCTCGAGGCCTTCGGCGTCGACAAGAAGGTCGTGGGTTTCACCCTGCCGCTGGGCTATGCGTTCAACCTCGATGGGTCGATGATGTACCAGGCATTTGCGGCACTCTTCATCGCACAGGCGTTCGGTGTAGAGATGCCGCTGTCGCAGCAGATCCTGATGCTGCTCGTGCTGATGATAAGCAGCAAGGGCATGGCAGGCGTGGCGCGTGGCTCGGTGGTGGTGGTGGCAGCGGTGGCACCGATGTTCCATCTGCCGCCCTCGGGCGTGGTGCTGATTTTGGCCATCGACCAGATCTTGGACATGGGCCGCACTGCCACCAACGTGGTCGGCAACAGCATCGCCACCACGGCCATCGCGAAGTGGGAAACACGCCGGGCCGCGCGCGAGCAGGCACAAGGTTTCAGTGACCTCTCCAGCGTTCCCGGTATTTCAGGCGAAGTGAAATGACAACACCGCATCCCCGTCGCTCGCTGGGCGTGATCGGCGGGCTCGGCGCGCTGGCCAGCGCAGACGTGTTCTTCAAGCTGATCCAGTCCACGCCGGCCAGCACCGACGCCGAGCATCTGGACATCGTGTTCGAGCAGCATCCGTTTTCTCAGGCGGGCCAGACCACGGCAGCCACCACGGAGCGCAAGCTCTACATCTTCGATCTGATCCGCGATTTCCAGCGGCGCGGCATCGGGGAGGTGGTGCTGCCCTGCTTCCTGAGCCACACGTTCATCGATGAGCTGACCGCCAATTCACCGCTGCCGATCATCGACATGATGGCGGGACTGCGCAGCCACGTGCGGCGCAAGTTTCCGGCTGCGCGCCGCATCGGCGTACTGGCCTCGGACACCACGCGCAACAAGCGTTTGTTCGAGCGCCACTTCAACGCGCCGGAGTTCGACATCGTCCACCCGCGTGTGAACAACATCGACCGCGTGACCGAAGCGGTCTACGCCCCCGACGGCATCAAAAGCGGCAACCTGCGCGGGCGCCCCATCACGCTCCTGCGTGAAGCCTGCGCCGATCTTGTTGCCCAGGGCGTCGACCTGATCCTGCCGGGGCTGACCGAGATCGCCCTGGTGCTCGACAAGCTTGGCCCGCTGCCAGTGCCCATCGTCGATTCCAACCTGGCCTACGCGCAGTACGTGGTGTCGGGGCAGCACGATGCGCCCGGCAAACTGTTCAAGGTGGGCGTGGTGGGCGGCGTGGGGCCGGCTGCCACGGTCGACTTCATGCAGAAGATCGTGCGCAACACGCCTGCCACGCGCGATCAGGACCACATCAAGCTGCTGGTCGAACAAAACCCGCAGATTCCTGACCGCACCGAAAACCTCATTGGCGAAGGCCCGGACCCGACCATCTCGCTGTATGCCACGTGCCGCAAGCTGGAGGCCGGAGACGCCGACATCATTGCCATCCCGTGCAACACGGCGCATGCGTACGTCGAGCGTGTGCAGCCGTATCTCGGCATCCCGATCGTCAACATGCTGACTGTCACGGCTGAGCAGATCCGCAGCACGTTTCCGGACCTACGCAAGGTCGGCCTGCTGGCAACCTCCGGGACGGTGGCCAGCGGTGTGTACCGCAAGGCGCTGGAAGCGGCAGGCCTCGAACAGGTGGTGCCCAGCGCCGAGCGGCAAGCCGGCGTGATGAATGCCATCTACGGCCCCCAGGGCGTGAAGGCAGGCTTTACCACAGGCGCCTGCGTTGACGATCTGTTGGCCGCCATCGACGAGTTGGCCGCAAGCGGCGTCGAGGTGGTGATTCTCGGCTGCACAGAACTGCCCCTGCTGCTGCCGCAAGCCACTGTCAACACATCGGAAGGCCGTGCCGTCACGCTGATCGACCCGACCGATGTCCTGGCGCGGCATTGCGTTGCGCGCGCCCTCGCCCACCCAGTTCCATCGCATTCCAACGCTTCACTGCAAACGACATGACCCACCGTATCGAACACGACCTGCTCGGCGACCGAGAAATCCCCAGCGATGCCTACTACGGCGTCCACACGCTGCGCGCGCTGGAGAACTTTCCAATTACCGGAACGCCCATCTCCGCCTATCCGCAGTTGCTCAATGCACTGGCCAGCGTGAAAGCTGCCGCAGCGCTCGCCAATCATGAGCTGGGGCTGCTGGACAGCCTGCATGCCAATGCCATCGTCCATGCATGCGAGCGCGTGCGTGCGGGCGAGGCGCACGCGCATTTCGTCGTCGACGTCATCCAGGGCGGCGCGGGCACTTCCACCAACATGAACGCCAACGAGGTCATCGCCAACCTGGCGCTGGAGTTGCTTGGCCATGCGCGCGGCGATTACCAGCATCTGCACCCGAACGAGCACGTCAACCTCAGCCAGAGCACGAACGACGTCTACCCGACCGCCCTGCGGATTGCCGCTTACGAAGGCGTGCTGACCCTGATCGATGCCATGGGCGTGTTGCGCAAGGCATTCGAGCGCAAGGCCGAGGCGTTTCGTGGCGTGCTCAAGATGGGCCGCACGCAGCTCCAGGACGCCGTGCCGATGACGCTCGGCCAGGAGTTCAGCGCCTATGCCGTCATGCTGGGCGAAGACCAGCAGCGCCTGGCCGAAGCCGCCGCACTGATGTGCGAGATCAACCTCGGCGCCACGGCCATCGGCACCGGTATCAACACGCATCCGGACTATGCGGCCGCCGTCTGCCGGCATCTGGCAAAGATCACGGGCATTCCGCTGGTGACGTCGCACAACCTGGTGGAAGCCACGCAGGATGTGGGCGCGTTCGTTCAGCTCTCGGGCGTGCTCAAGCGGACGGCGGTCAAGCTATCGAAGACCTGCAACGACCTGCGCCTGCTCTCCAGCGGCCCGCGCGCAGGGCTGGGCGAAATCAACCTGCCGCCCATGCAGGCGGGGTCGAGCATCATGCCCGGCAAGGTGAATCCGGTGATTCCGGAAGTCGTCAATCAGATCGCATTCGAGGTCATCGGCAATGACCTGACCATCACCTTTGCCGCCGAAGCGGGGCAACTTCAGCTCAATGCCTTCGAGCCCATCATCGCGCACAGCCTGTTCAAGAGCGTCTCGCACCTGCGCAACGGGTGCCTGGCGCTGGCGGAAAAGTGCGTCGACGGCATTACCGCCAACGAGGCGCACCTGCGCGCCAATGTCGAGCATTCGATCGGCATCGTCACCGCGCTCAACCCGCACATCGGCTATGCGAATGCGACAGCGATCGCGCAGGAGGCGCTCGTCAGCGGCACCAGCGTGTATCAGCTCGTGCTGGACAAGCGCCTGCTCAGCCGCGAGGCGCTGGATGAGATTCTGCAGCCGGAGATGCTGGCCCAGCCACGTGCAGTGACAGCGGTGGCTCCCAGTGCCGCTTGATTGAAGAGGCGGCGAAAGGAAACAGGTTCTGTCAAACGAAGGCGTAAAGCTTCACCGGATTGGCAACAAAGATCATCTGCTGCCAATCCGCACGTCCGATCCATGCGGCAATCGTATCCACCAGCGCGGCATCATCGGGCTTGTGCATCTTCTCGGTCGGATGTGGCCAGTCAGTGCCCCAGAGCATCCGCTCGGGCGCCATGTTGATGAATGCCTTGGCGACGGGCTCTACGTCGGCATAGGCCGGTGCACCGGTCTTGGTATCGACGTATGGGCCGGACAGCGTGATCCACGTGTTTCCCTTGTCGACCAGGCGTTGCGCTGTGCGCATCGCGTCGGACTGCATGCCTCCTGGCTGCGGCACATGGGCAATGTGGTCGATGACAAGCGGACATGGCAGCGCAAGCAGATGCGACTCGAGCGCGGGCAGCTTCGCGCCTTGCACGACAAGCTCGATATGCCACCCAAGTGCGCCGATGCGTGACGCCAGCGGGGCAAGCATGTCGACTGTGGTGGCGCCCGGATAGCTCAGGTTGAAGCGGATGGCTCGCACACCTGCTGCGTGCATCTGCGCAAGCTGGGCATCCGTCACAGAGGTATCGACTACCGCGACACCGCGCGCATTTGCCCCGAAACGCTTCAGCGCATCCAGTGTGCAGCGGTTGTCCGTTCCGTACGTCGACGGCGTGACGACCACGTTGCGCTGCACGCCCAAGCGCGCCTGCACCTTGCGGTACTGCTCGATGCTTGCGTTGGGCGGTCGTAGCGTGCTGCCCGGGGCGCTGGGGAAACGGTCATCGTAGATGTGCATATGGCAATCCACCGCGCCGGCCGGCAGCTTGAACGTCGGCGGGGCGCTACCGGTGGACCACAACTCTTCTGCTTCGGTAAGCGTTGGAACAGCGGCCGCCACGGCGCCCAGCCCCGCGATCTGCAGGAATTGCCTTCTGTTGAGGGCGCGCATGGTCAGGCGGTCTCCGTCTTGTTCAGCACCTGCGCTTCGGGCTTCGCGCGACTCAGCAGCAGCAACGTCGTCACGCTCACCAGCGTCAGCAGCGCCAACGGCATCAGCGCCAGTGCATAGCTGCCGGTGGCCTGCTTGACCCAGCCGTACACGTTCACCATCAGGCCGCCGCCGATGAGGTTGGCAATCGCATTGATGGTGGCGAGCCCCGCAGCGGCTGCACTGTTCGAGAGCATGCCGGAGGCCAGCGCCCAGAATGGCCCCTTGAACGAATAGGCCCCCACCAGCACCGCGCACAGCATCACCATGGTCGGCACGAGCGACCCGCTGAGCGACGTGCCGAACAGGCCGAGGCCGATCAGCAGCATGGGAATGGCGGTGTGCCAGCGGCGCTCCTTGAGGCGGTCCGAGCGGCGGCCCCAGAACACCATCAGCACCGAAGCCACTGCATACGGCACAGAGTTCAGCAGCCCCGTCTGCATGACGGTCAAGCCAAACGATTTGAGAAGCTGCGGCTGCCACACCGACAGCGTGCTGCCGGCGGCCGACGCACACACGTCCACCAGCGCGAGGCACAGCACGTAGCGATTACAGAACAGCTTGGCAAGCGGCATCTGCGCAACCTTCTTGGGCCCACGCGCTTCACCAGCCAGCGTGTTCGTGAGCCACTGGCGCTCGTCACTCGACAGCCACTTGGCTTCTTCGGGCCGATCGGTCAGCAGGCGCAGGCACGCGATGCCGAGCAGCACCGTGGGAATGCCTTCAAGGATGAACAGCCAATGCCAACCGCGCAGGCCGGCTAACCCATCCATCTGCAGCAGCGCAGCGGAGATGGGCGAGCCGATGAAGCTCGCTGCCGGAATCGCGACCATGAACGTCGCCACGATGCGGGCACGGTGCGTTGCCGGAATCCAATACGACAGATACAGCAGCACGCCGGGAAAGAACCCGGCCTCCGCCGCGCCCAGCAGGAAGCGCAGCGCATAGAACGAGGCCGGGCCTTGCACCAGTGCCGTCGCGGCCGAGATCAGCCCCCACGTGATCATGATCCGCGCAATCCAGATGCGCGCGCCGTAGCGTTGCAGCGCAAGATTGCTCGGCACCTCGAAGAAGAAGTACGACACGAAGAAGAGGCTGCTGCCAAACCCGAACACGCGGGCCGTCAGCCCGAGGTCATGATTCATCTGCAGCGAGGCCATGCCCACGTTGCCGCGGTCGATGAAGGCCAGCAGGTAGCAGAGCATGAGAAATGGAACGAGCCGCCAGACCACCTTGCTCAGGGTCTGCTTTTCAAGATCAGTTACATCAGTGATGCCAGCTTGTTGCATACAGGTCTCCGGATGCCAATGGGCGCTCTCTACGGGCCCTCTGAGGCGAAATCAGTGGTGGAACGACAGGGGATCACCCAAGCGTCTTGCCGCGGGTTTCGGGGGCAAGAAGAACGACAATCGCAGCGGCCGTAAACGCCACGATCGTGGTAGACAACCCGAGGACAAAGCCACCCGATGTCGAAGCGAGCGCACCAATCAACAGCGGCGCAATGAACCCACCGAGTCGTCCGCCGTTATAGGCCAGCCCCATGAGGAACCCTCGCGAGGTCGTGTTCCCGATGATCTCTGCCAGAAACGGGCCCGATCCGGCAAAGATGCCGTTCACACCAAATCCGGTCAGGAAAATCGCCACCATCAACAGCAACGGATTCGACGACAGAATATAGACACCCACGGCTGCGGCCCCCACGAGCAGGTAGGCAATGAACATCGGTCGGCGGCCCACCCGGTCCACCAGTGCGGAAAACAGCAAGAAACCTGCGATGGCACCGAACTGCAGCGCGAGCACGAACTTCAGGCTGTGCACGAAATCCAGATGCTTGACGGTGATCAGGAAGGTCGGTGTCCAGGTAAAGACACCCCAGTACAGGTACTGCAGAAAGAAGATGAAGAAAAACGCCGTCAACAACCCGCGAACGTTCAGGCTTGCCGGAGTTGTGTGCGCCCGACTCGCCCGGGTTGCGGTAAGCGCCGTCTTGCCTTGACGTTCAAGCCAGATCGGCGACTCGGGCGTGCGGCGGGCCACCCAGTACAGGATAAAGAATGGCAGCGCTCCAATGAGAAAGAGCACGCGCCATCCATTGCCGGCCAAACCATCATTCAGGTTACTGACCAGCCCCGCCGCGCTGATTGCAATGATTGCGCCGATGGGCAGGCCCATCTGCATCAATGCCCCACCCTTGCCACGGCGGCTCGCATGCCACGTCTCGGCGATCAGGGCAGCGCCAGCGGTCCACATCCCGCCCATTCCCAAGGCTCCACATAGACGCAAAGCCGCAAACCAGTGCTCGTTCGGCGCGGCGGCGAGCAAGCCAGAGAACAGCGAATAGATGCCGATGCAGAGCATCGCGGTCCGAACCCTTCCGATACGGTCAGACACGTAACCGAAGAAGATGCCACCGATGATCTGCCCAGCCGCCGTGATGCTGGTAAAGAGGCCCAGTTGCGTCTTGCTCAGGCCAAACTGCAGCGCCAGCGTCGGCAACAGTAACGAGAGAAGAAAAGAGTCATAGCTCTCGAACGTCCAGCCCAGCCCAGCCAATGACAGCGAACGCCACTCCGCGCCGGTAATCCGCCGCGCGTCCTCTGACTGGCGGCTTGCCATGTTCTCCGCCTGTGCATCGGCACTGACAACCTTCATGTTTTGTCTCCTGGTACGTGTAATCCGTACGTCAATGCAGCCGTACGACTGAACAGCGCGGCCCGCTCGTCAGGCGACGCTGCTCCGGCCAATCGCTTGAAGGCATTCCAAAGCACCGCGTAGCTGAACATCCCCTTATCGACCGGAAAATTGCTTTCGAACATGCACCGGTCTGCGCCGAAGAGTTCGACACAGGTCTCGAAGTACGGCCTCCACGCGGCTGCGAGCATCTCCGATGCGGGGGCTTGTTCATGAGACGCAAAATCGAAGCCGAACACGGTCATGCCCGCACCGCCGAGTTTCATCCGCGTGTTGGGCAGACTTGCCAGCCGGGTCAGTGCCTTGCGCCAGTCTTGAAATACAGCGGCGGATTGCCCAGCGTACGGGCCGACGCCAATCGGCCCACCAAAGTGGTCGATGACGATCGTGACCCCTGGCATCGCACTCGCCAGCTCGAACAACGCGTCGAGCTGTGTGTGATAGACCCAGGCATCGAGCGACAGGCGGTAGCGTTCCAGCGCTCTGACACCTTCCCGGAACGGCCTGCTGAACATCAGGTCCGGCGGCGGGGTTACCGGGCTGGAGCGCACCGCATCGCTTACGTGCCATGCAAGCGGATTGCGAATGCCGCGCAATCGCCCACCAGAGACTTCAAGCATGGCTTCCAGCACAGGGATAACGTCTCGTCCCAATGAGAGATCCGCTCCTCCAACGATTGCCTCACAACCGCGTGCTGGCCCATAAGCATCGCTGGCAAACATGGCAGCAACCCCGTTGGCAAACTCGACCTCACCCACCGGCCGCATGGCGACAGGACCGTCGCTCCGCAGCATCGACCTGCATTGCACATAGACCGTCGAAATGACCCGATGGCCGCTGCTCACGTCTTGCTGCAGTTCTTCGGTCAGATAGCGGCCGGTCTGCCGATCCCACAGATGGTGATGCGCATCGATGATCGGCAGCTCAGGCAGCAGAACCGCTTCCTGACGGGTGGCGAGCCACGCTTGCCTGATAGGCAGATGCGGCGCATGGACGATTTGCACGGGCTTTCTCGATGAGGATGAAGTCAACCGGGCTGGAGGTGTTGCGTCAGCGGATCGCGTCGGCTTCACCGGCATCGGCGCCCGGGTCGCCCAGCCAGGCAATCGACAGCGCACCGATGAGCAACACAGCCGACACCGCCAGCAGCGGCGCAGTAAAGCCATGCGAGAACTGCTTGATGGCACCGATCATCGAGGGGCCGACAAAGCCGCCGAGGTTGCCCACGGAAACGATCAGCGCCAGGCCGCCCGCGGCCGCACGGCCCGTAAGGAACGTGGACGGAATCGCCCAGAACGTGGCCTGGAACGCCAGGATGCCGCTCACCGTCAGGCACAGCGCCAGCAGCTTGAGCGCCGGTGCATCCACGGCTGTGCTGGCCGCCAGCGCTACCGCTGCAACCACCAGCGCACCCGCCACATACGGGATGCGGTTCTGCGCCCGGTTTGCCACACGCGCCCACCAAAGCATGGCCACCGCACCCACGGCATACGGGATGGCCGTCAGCCAGCCGACCACGGTGTGCTCGACGCCAAACTGCTTGATGATCTGCGGCATCCAGAGGCCCACGCCGATGGAGCCGACGATGCCGCAGAAGTTGATGAACGCCAGCACGAAGACGCGCCAATTGGTCATGGCACCGCGCAGTGTCGCGCCGTGCTTGCTGGCGATGTCGCGTTGCTCCAGCGCCAGGCGGCGCGCAAGGACGGCCTTCTCATCGTCGGTAAGCCATGTCGCCTTCTCCGGCCGATCCGCCAGCACGAACAGGCACGCGATACCGAGCAGCACCGCCGGCAGCCCTTCGATCAGCAGCAACCATTGCCAGCTGCGCAGCCCATGCAGGCCACCGAGTTCGAGCAGCGCGCCGGAAATGGGGGAGCCGATCATGTTCGCCACCGGAATGCCGACCAGGAAGGCAGCCGTCACTTTGGCGCGCCACTTGCCCGGAAACCAATGCGTGAAGTACAGGTAGATGCCCGGCGTGAAGCCCGCTTCGGCAAGACCCAGCAGAAAGCGCGCCGCCGCAAAACTCTTGGGCCCGACCACGAACGCCGTAGCCATCGAGAAGATGCCCCACGTGATCATGATCCGCGCGATCCAGATGCGCGCACCCACCTTCTGCATGATGAGGTTGCTCGGGATCTCGAACAGGAAATACCCAATGAAGAACAGCCCTGCCCCGAACCCGAACTGTTCGGCCGTCAGGCCAATGTCCTTGTTCATGGTGAGCGCGGCAAACCCCACGTTGGTGCGATCAAGATAGCTGATCACATAGCAGGCAAAGATGAACGGCAGGATGCGGCGGAACGCCTTGGCCAGCGTGCGTTCGCTCGCCTGGTAGTCCGCATCGGGCAGCGTGGCGGCGGAGCGCACATCCGCGCCATGCCCTGGCGTGGTGGCACTCAAGGTCTGGGACATTTGCATGGTCTCCTCCATCGCGCTTCTATGAGCGCTAGGGGTTGTGTATCGATGATCTGTGGCTAGGGCGTGGCTTTTGTCTGCTTTGCCCGATGCGGCTGCGGGCCGGCGATGTCCATCTCTGTCTTGAGCACCGTGCCGGACACCGATTCGGTCATGAACAGCGTCTTCATTTCACGGCCACCGAAGCACAGGTTCGTGAGCGATGCACCTTCGGGACTGGTCACGACCACATCTGGCTCCGCGCGGTGGTTCAGCACCCAGACGCGACCGAGCCCGGGGTTGGCCACGAACAGCCGCCCCGCCGTGTCGATCGTCAAACCATCCGGGCCGCTCGGGCCGTACGACGTGAAGAACTGTCCGACCTTGCTGACGGAGCCATCGGCCTGTAACGGCACACGCCACACGCAGTTGCCGCGCGTCATGGCGACGTACAGCACCTTCTCGTCGGGCGACAGCACAAGCCCGTTGGGACTGGGGCAATTGCCGAGCAGCATGTCGAGCCTGCCCTCGGGCGAGAGCCGATAGACGCGCCCCGTCGGGTCTTGCAGCCCAGTCTGTCCCTGGTCGGTGAAGTACAGGTTGCCGTGCGAGTCGAACGTCAGGTCATTCACGCCCTTGAAGCGCTCCGAGTTGCGGCGCTCCAGATACGGCGCGACTTCGCCGCGCTTGATGTCGAGCAGCATCAGCCCGTTGCGGTAGTCGGTGATGAGCAGGTGCGCATCGTCGACGAACTTCATGCCGTTGGGCTCGCCGTCGTATTCGGTCACCAGTTCCCAATCGCCTGCCATCGAGATGCGGAAGACGCGGCCGTGCGGGATATCCGTCACGTACAGATGACCGTGACCGCGGCCGTCCGGACACCACACCGGTCCTTCGAGAAAGGAATCGGTGGCTTGCCCCCCGCGATTGGCGCGTGCCCATTCCGTCTGGACATCGGGCTTGCGAAACTTGGCCGGCATGCGCGTGAAGACTTCGGCTTCACGCACCACGGGTGGCGAGAGCAGGAACATGGACATCACGCCGCCGTGCGGGCACGTTCCTCGATCACTTCGAGCACATTGGCCGCCGCGCCTTTGCCCATGTTCACGTAGGCCGCGTCGCTCACGCCGCCGATGTGCGGCGACAGGATGATGTTCGCAACGCCCTGGAACGGATGCGGCGTGGTCATCGGCTCCACGTCAAAACTGTCGAGCCCTGCTGCACGGAGTTGGCCACTGGCCAGCGCTTCCACCAGCGCTGGTTCGTCGATGAGGCCGCCGCGCGCCGTGTTGACCAGAATCGCACCGGGCTTGAAGCAGTTGAACGCGTCACGGTTCAGCATCTTGCGGTTCTCGGCCGTCAACGGGCAGTGCAGCGACACCACATCGGACTGTGCGTACAACTCGCCCAGGCTCACCAGCTTGACGCCTGCGGGCGCCTCCTTGGCGTACGGGTCGAATGCGACAACGTGCATACCGAACGCCAGCCCGATCGCGGCGGCCCGGCGCCCGATCGCGCCCAAGCCGACCAAGCCAAGCGTGCGGCCATCCAGCTCGACCGACTTGTGCGTCGCTTTATCCCAATGCCCGGCATGCATGCGCACGTCGAGATGCGGGACAGACTTCGCACACGCCAGGATCAGTGCCCACGCATGCTCGGCCACGGCGGCGGCATTGGCCCCCACTGCTGCACGCACCGCGATGCCACGCGCCGCGGCGGCATCCTGATCGATGACGTCGATACCACTGCCATGCTTGGAGATCACCTGCAGGTTACCGGCCGCGGCATCCATGATGCGGGCGTTGATCTTGCCGTAGCGCACGATGATCGCCACCGGCTTGTGCCGTGCGCAGAGCGCGACGATGTCGTCTTCGGTGGGTTGCTTGCCGGCAAACACGACTTCGAAATCGCCCAGCATCTCCAATGCTTGCGGTGCCAGGTCAGCCGCCGTGACGAGCAGGACAGGCTTGGTTGCAGTCGTGCTCATTACAGTGCCTCACCTTCTGCCAGCATGCCCGCGGCGCGCAGTTCTTTCTCGAGCCAGCCCGGGCGCGTATCGCCCTTGCGGATCGCTGCAATGCGGGCCGCTTCGGCGTCCACCTTTTTCTGTGCGAGCACGAGGATGCGCTCAACGTCGGCACGCGGGATCACGACCACGCCATCCGCGTCGCCCACCACCAGGTCACCCGGGTGGACCGTCGCGCCGGCGGCGGACACGGGCAGATTTACGCGCCCAGCCACGCTCTTGGTCGGCCCGCACGGGTTCAAGCCGGCAGAAAAGATCGGGAACGTGCCGTGCGCCAGCTCGTGCGAATCGCGCACGGCCCCATCGATGACAAATCCGGCGATGCCGGTTGCCTGCGCCTGCGTGGCCATGATTTCGCCGATCAGCGCACAACTCTGGTCGCCCTTGCCGTCCACCACGATCACATCGCCGGGCTTGGCGACCGCCAGCGCGGCATGGATGGCGAGGTTGTCGCCGGGGCGAACCTCCACCGTTACGGCCGGCCCGGCCACTTTCATGGTCGGCGCGAGCGGTTTGACGCGACAGTTCAAGGTGCCGCGGCGGCCGGCAACGTCGGCCAGGATGGCGGCCTGGAAGCGGGCGGCAGCCTCGACCAGCGCGGGCGAAACGCGCTCGATATCGCGAACGATGGCGGAAGAGTTGTGCGAAAGGGTACTCATAAAAACCTGCCTCAGACTATGATGTTTTACTGTGTAAAACTGTGGTGTACTCAGTGAAATCACTATAGCCACCGCAGGCGGGTCGATCCACTAGCGTTTACCCTTCCGCCAGATACAACGGCGTTGTACATAGTACAATCGTGCCATTCGGAGTTCGGGGATTCGGAAATGGGAAATGACGGCGTTGCCGCAGTAGAAAAGGCGTTGGCCTTGCTGGATTGCTTCAAGCCGGGGGCGGAAGCGCTGTCACTCGCGACCTTGGCGCAAGCGTCGGGCATGCACAAGACCACGGTGTATCGGCTGATGAACTCACTGGAGCGCATGAGCTATGTCATCCGCTCCGAGTCCGGCGCGTACTCGCTCGGGCCGCGCCTGCTGTATCTCGGCAAGCTGTACGAGCAGTCGTTCCACTTGTCGTCCGTGGTGGAGCCGGTACTGCACGCCCTGGCGGCGGCCACGCGAGAGAGCGCATCGTACTACGTCATCGATCACGGCCGGCGGCTTTGCCTGTTCCGCGCCGAGCCCTCGGAAGGCCTGCGCGAGACCCGTCTGCCTGGCACGTCGCTGCCACTGGACGACACGGCCATCAGCCACGTGCTGCGTTATTGGGGGCTGGGTGAAGCGTTGTATGACGGCGTGCCCGAATTACCGCTGTTCACCTCCGGCGCGCGCGATCAGCACACGGCGGCGTTTGCCACGCCCATCTTCGGTTCCGGCGACAAGTTCATGGCCGCGCTGACGCTGTCGGGCGCAGCCTCCCGGCTGGAAGCGGCGCGCACCTCTGGGGATGTCGTCGCAAAGCAGTTGCAGGCGGCGTCCGAGCTGTCGCGCAAGCTCGGCGCAAGTGCGGCGTTGTGCGAACGCTTCTACGGTGTTTGATGTGAAGGCGCTGCCTCGGTAGGACGCTTTGCATGGCCAATGCGCTGCGCATGATAGATGCCGGTGTGGCCTGAGAAGAGATAGCTCACCACACACGCGATGCCGGCAAACGTGCCGACTTCAGGGCCGAAGAGTTCCATCGCCATCAAGGTCGACGCGATGGGCGTATTGGCGGCACCCGCAAACACCGCAACGAACCCAAGGCCGGCCAGCAGCGGAAACGGCAGCGGCAGCACATAACCCAACGCATTGCCCAACGTGGCACCGATGTAGAACAGCGGCGTGACTTCGCCACCCTTGAAACCCGAGGCCAGCGTCACGATGGTGAAGGCCGCCTTGCCGGCAAAGTCGTAGGCCGGAAGCGGGTTGTGGAACGCATCCACGATGACGGGAATGCCGAGGCCCAGGTATTTGTCTGTACCGAGCGCCAAGGTCGCAGCCACGACCACGCTGCCGCCCAGCACGGGGCGCAGCGGGCCAAACGCAATGTGATGCTTCAACAGGCGGCCAAACCGATGCGTGAGCGCCGCGAACGTCATCCCCGTCAGACCGAAGATGATGCCGGCCACCACAACCAGGCCAATTGCGATTGGCGTGAGATGCGGCACAAACGGAATCGCGTACGGCGTGTGGTGTACGCCCAGCAGCGGCGGCACCAAGTCGCCCACAATGGCCGCGATAAAACACGGCAGGATCGCGTCATAACGCAGACGCCCGATCGCAAGCACCTCCAGCCCGAACACAGCACCAGCCAGCGGCGTGCCGAACACCGATGCGAAACCGGCGCTGATGCCCGCCATCAGCAAGATGCGCCGGTCCGCCGGCGCCAGCGAGAACAGGCGCGTCAGGTAGTCCGCAAAGCTGCCGCCCATCTGGACAGCCGTGCCTTCACGCCCCGCTGAACCACCGAAGATGTGGGTGACGACGGTGCCCAGCAGGATGAGCGGCGCCATACGCTTGGGCACGACCCGCTTGGGGTCGTGGATCTCGTCGATCAGCAGATTGTTGCCGCCTTCCACCGAGCGCCCCGTGTAGTGATAGAGCAACCCAACGGCAAGCCCCGCCACGGGCAGGAACCACAGCAGCCACGGGTGGGCGGTGCGCGTGTTGGTCGCCCAATCGAGCGCCAGCAGCAGCACCGCAGAGCCTAAGCCGGCGAGCATGCCGACGAGCGAGCCCAGCGAGAGCCAGCGCAGCAGATACCCGAACATGAGCATCGGCTCGGAGCGTGTAAGCGTTTTCTTCATGATGACCAGATTCGAAGAACTCAAACCTGAGCGACAGAACGTCGTTTGGGCGTGTGCCTACAACTTCCTTCGTTCAGGAACTTGTAGGCATCATCAGCCGGTTTCGTGATCCGCAGACCGGCGGTTAAGGGAGGAATGCCATCTCCACAAGGTTGCGCATTGTGCCTGAAAGCGGCCTACGGGCACAAGCCGATCTGGCCTCGCGTGGCGTGCTGCCCACTGTCGCCTTACGGCTTGGCAAGCATCTCCTCGATGGCATGCTCGAACACACTCAGACCTTGCGCGCCAACGATCAGGCGGCCCTGCACCATGCCATCCACCACCCTGCCGACCACAAACGACGGGGTGCCGGAAATGCCCACGGAATGCGCGTACTGGCTATCCGCATTGATCTCAGGAAGATACTTGTTGTCCGCCATGCACTTCTGATACTGGCCGGCGTCGAGCCCCAGGTCTTGGGCGTATGAGGCCAGTGCAGCGGTGTCGATCCGGCTCTGGTTCTTGAACACCAGATCCTTCATTTCCCAATACTTGTTCTGATCGCCCGCGCAGCGCACCGACTGCGCCGCGTTGATCGCGAAGGGATGAAAGTCGAGCGGGACGTCTCGCAAGACGTAACGCATCTTGCCCGTATCGATGTATTTCTTCTTGAGTTCGGGAAACGTAGTGGCTTCAAAGCGCGCGCAGTACGGGCACTGGAAATCGGTAAAGGCGACCAACGTGATCGGCGCATTCGCCTTGCCCAACACATGCGTTGCCGGCGCCTTGACGGACAGCGTGCGTGCCGGCGCGGCATTGCCCGGCGCAGCGGGCGCCGCCTGCCGCGTCAGTAGCTGGTGGATCTCGCGCAACTCCTTGAGAATGGCCTCGCCTTGTTGCTGGGTCATGGGCGCGTCGGCATAGGCCGCGCACGAGAGGAGCGCGCTGGCGGCGCAAACGAGGATGGCTGACCAGAACTTCATGTCGTTCCTTGCATGGAGATGGATGGAGAACTCGCGGGTCAGTGGCAAAAGCCGGCCGTGCATACTCCGGATTGGCAGTCGGTCGACACCAGACAAGCCTGCCCTGCCGCGCAAGCGCCGCAGACACCGCCGCCGCAGTCGATTGCCGTCTCGCTACCGTTCTTCACGCCGTCAAAACAGCTTGCCGCTTGGCAGACGCCGGACGCACAGACGCCCGAAGTGCAATCGCTCGGCGCTGCGCAGTGCTGCCCCACCGCACATGCCGAACATGTGCCGCCACCACAGTCCGTGTCGGTCTCCTGACCGTCGCGCACGCCATCGGTGCAGGTGGGCGCCTGGCATGTGCCGCCCAGGCAGACATCCCCACCTGTACAGTCGGCAGTCGTCGTGCAAGCCGCGGCAACGCAGCCGCCGGAACTGCAGGCGAAGTTGGCGGGGCAGACCACGCCGCAACCGCCGCAGTTGTTCGAATCGGTTGCGGTATCGACGCACGCACCACTGCAAGCGCTATAACCCGACGCACACGAACAGGACACGGACACGTTCGTCACGTTGCCGCTGATGGTTCCTGATCCATTCACCACCGGGCAGCTCAGATTGGCGGGCTGGCTCGATACGGTCACAACGTACGGATTGCCGTAGGCCACCGCCGATGGAAACGTGAAGGCGCCGTTGACGCTGCGCGAGAGGCTGTCGCCGCCATTGTTCTTGAGCACGACCGTGCCGCTGCTCAAACCCGAGAGCGTTCCGCCCACGGTATAGGCGTTGGTTGTGCAGGTGACCGCAACGGTGCTGATGTCGCCCGTGCCCATGGTGCCGGCGCCGTTGGCAACGCTGCAGCTCTGCCCAGCCGGATTGGTCTGCACCGTGACTGAGAATCCGCCGCCTTCCGCCACAGGCGTAGCAAAAGCGAAAGCGCCGTTGGCGGAACGGCTCAGGCTGTCCGTGCCGTTGTTCTGCAGGACGACGGTGCCATTCAGCCCCGAAACCGAGCCGCCGACCTTGAATGCATTCGTTGCGCAGACCACCGACACGTTGCCGACATTGGCGGCCGAAACCGTACCGGCGCCATTGGTCACGGTGCACGTCTGGGTCGCCGGCTGCGTCGATACGGTGACGTGATACGCCGCGCCGTTGGATACGCTGGTCGCAAAGGTGAAGGTGCCGTTGGCGCCGATGGCGAGATCATCGGCCGCATTGTTCTGGAGCACCAAGGCGCCGGACAGGCCCGTCACCGATCCGCCAATGGAGTAGCCCTGCGCCGCAGGTGCCGTAGGCCCCGTAGGCCCAGTAGGTGCCGAAGGCCCCGTAGGCCCGGCAGAGGCCGCGCCGGTTGTGCTGCCTCCATCCCCTCCCCCGCAACCGGAAAGACCCAGGACGACACAGCAGGCCAGAAGCCTGCTTGAGAACTTTTTCGACACGCTCATTTGGAGCCCAGCGGGTGACCGCATTCAGAACGATGCCCGCGACGACATGCACGGCGCGCGGCAAGGCGACATCCCGCGTGCGGCTGCCCGCCGTTGGGGATGAACCACAAGGAAGCCATTGAAGTGAGGCCTGGAGAGGCTCGACAGACTGCGCCATGCGCCGCCAGAAGCAGCGCCTGGAGACACCTAACGCGTCAGCACTTGCGGCTGACGACGGTGGTGCCGCAGCGCATCGGACACGGTCGGGCGCATCTACTGAAGCAAGCCCGGTGTGGCTGCCCGGCCCTCGGCTTGGCGGAGGTGAGAGGAGCGGTCAGCCGCCCTTTCAACGCCCGCCTTCCCCCGTCTTCATTCGACTTCTTCTTATAGGCATGTGTAATTTTGTGGCATAGGCTACACATCCGACCCCACCGCTGCAAGGGATATTTGGAGGGGGATGGCACCGCTCCAGTGGGGGAGCCCGGGCCCGCGCGGGATTCATAAACAGGCCCGGTTGTCCAATCGCATTCACCAGTGTGCGCAATCGGGGGCGGATTGTTCAGCGTTGGGCGATCCGGCATGCTGCGCAGGCTAAGCTGCCGTCCGACTGCAACATCACAACATAGAGACCCGCCACAGGAGACACGCATGACCGCCAGCCTCATCTTCGACGATCGCCCGACCGATGCCGACACGCTGCTCGCGCGGGGTGCCGCCCTTGCCGGTGGGTTGCGCCGCATGGGTGTGCAGGAGGGCGACGTGATCGGGGTGCTGCTGCGCAATGCGCCCGCCTACATCGACGTGATGCACGCCTGCCGCATCGCCGGGTGCTACTTCTGCCCCATCAACTGGCACTTCACGCCGGCCGAGGTGGAATTTCTCGTGCGCGATTCGGGCGCCAAGGTGTTGATCGGCCATCGCGATCTCGTCGATGCGGTGGAACCGCTGCTGCCTGCCCATGTGCAGCTGTTGCGTGTGGACGCCGAAGGCACCGACCGTGCCGACGGCTATGCCAACTGGCTCGCGCTGCAGACGCCATACGACGGGCCGATGGTTTCTCCGCGCGGGCACATGGCCTATACGTCGGGCACCACGGGCCGGCCAAAGGGCGTGGTGCGTCAGGCCGTGCCGCTTGATCAGCTCGACGCGCATCTGCAAAAGGCGCGTGCCGTGGTGGCGGCCACGTTCGGTATCGTGCCCGGCTGCCGTGCGCTGGTGCCGGCGCCGCTGTATCACAGCGCGCCGAGTCTATTCGCGCAGCAAGCCGCGCAGATGGCGGAGCTGCTGGTGGTGAACGCGCGCTTTGATGCGCTGCGCGTGCTCGAGCAGATCGAGCGCTACCGCATCGACACCGTCTACCTCGTGCCCATCATGTACGTGCGCCTGCTCAAGCTGACCGACGAAGAACGCAGCCGCTACGACCTGTCTTCGTTGCGCTTCGTGGCCTCCACCGGCGCACCCTGCGCGCCGGAGATCAAGCGCAGGATGATCGACTGGCTCGGCCCCGTCATCTACGAAACCTATGCGTCGAGCGAGACCGGCATGATCACGGTGATGGACCCGCGCGACGCAGCCGCTCGCCCCGGCAGCGCCGGCCGCCCGGTGTGCGACGCGCAGGTGCGCATCCTGCACGACGACGGCACGCCATGCGACACGGGCGAGATCGGCCTGATCTACAGCCGCCAGCCCGCTTACCCAGACTTCACCTATCGCGGCAACGACGAGGCACGTCGCAAGGCCGAGCGCGATGGCCTCGTCACGCTGGGCGACATGGGCTACCTCGATGCCGACGGCTATCTGTATGTGTGCGACCGCGCGTCGGACATGGTCATCTCGGGCGGCGTGAACATCTACCCGGCCGAGATCGAACATGCGCTGCTGCGCCACCCCGATGTGGTCGACTGCGCTGTCTTTGGCGTGCCGGACGACGAATACGGCGAGCGCCTTGTCGCCGTGGTGCAGACCGAACGCGAAGACCTGCAAGCCGGGCCCGTGATCGAGTGGCTGCGCGGCCAGATTGCGGGCTTCAAGATCCCGCGCCACATCGAATTCACCGCAGCCCTGCCGCGCGATGACAACGGCAAGATCGCCAAACGCCGCCTGCGCGATGCGTGGTGGGGCGACCGGCAGCGGCGCGTTTGATCGCCCGGCTCAACCAAGCCCCGCCAACGGATGCCCCTCTGCCCGCCACGGCGACGTCAGAAAATGCCGCACCCGCTCCGGCCGCACTTGCGGCAGCGTTGCCGGCGCCCAGCCGGGGCGATGATCCTTGTCTACCAGATGCGCGCGCACGCCTTCACAGAAATCGCCGTCCAGGATTCCGCGCGCGACGATGCCCAGCTCCATCTGAAAGCACTCGGCCAGTGACAGCTGCCGACCGCGCAGTAGCGCTTCGCGTGTGACGTGCAGCATCGTCGGCGAGTGTGAAGTCATTGCATCAAGCGTGCCCTGCAGCCATTGGCGCGGCTCGCGGGCCTGCTCGCGCTCCAGGCTCTCGCGCAGCGTGGCGACAATGCGATCGACCGACGAACGCCGATCGAAGTAGCGCAGCACCCACGGCGTCGCCTGTGCCAGCGGCGCGTGCGGCACGACGTTGCACGGCGGCTCGAACACGCGGCGCAGCGCCTGCATGAGGTCGCCATCGTGCGGCATGCGCTGCAGGCGCTCTTCGAAGGAGGCAAGCCATTCGGCAGGCACGCACACATCGGCCAGGTGGCAATGCAGCGCGTCGGCACCCGTGAGCGTCACGCCCGTCAGCCCGACATACAGCTCAAGCTCGGGGGACATCGCGCTCAGGAAGCGCGTGGCGCCCACGTCGGGCAGGAAGCCGATACGCGTCTCTGGCATCGCCATCTTGGTGCGTTCGGTCACGACACGCAGACGTGCGGCCTGCCCCAGGCCCATGCCACCGCCCATGGTGATGCCGTCCATCAGCGCAACGATGGGCTTCGGGAACTGATGCAGCGCGTAGTCGAGCCGGTATTCGTCAACGAAGAACTGCAGCCAGCCGTCGTCGCCATCCATGCGGCCCTGTTGCGCAAGCTGATAGAGCGAGCGCACATCGCCGCCGGCGCAGAAGCCTTTCTGGCCAGCGCCGCGCAGCACCAGCGCGACGATGCCGTCGTCATGCCGGCATTGCTCCAGCAGCGTCGCCAACTGGCGCACCATGCCATGGGACAGCGCGTTCAAGGCTGCTGGCCGGTTCAACGTGATGATGGCCACGCGGTTCACCACGCGCATCAATACCTCGGGTTCGGCAGCGGCTGCCTCGGGCAGCGTTGCCTGACGTTGGACGGCACTCATTGCAGCGTCTCCGATTCGTGTGCGGCATGCCAGCGCGGCGCGCGCTTCTCCAGAAAGGCGTTCACGCCTTCGCGTTGATCCGGATGGTCAAACAGGTCGACAAAGCGCTCGCGCTCCACGGCCAGCGCCGCGCTGCGCGGCACGCCATTGCGCGCCTGATGGATGAGCTGCTTGCTGAAGGTAACGGCCTGCGGGCTCAACGTCGTGACACGCAGCGCCATGGCGATGGCGGCTTCGCGTGCGGCACCGGTTTCCACGACTTCCTCGACCAGGCCGATACGCAGGGCGGTCTGCGCATCGACGCGCTCGCCGGTCAGGATCATGCGCTTGGCCCAGCCTTCACCCACGAGCCATGGCAGCGTCTGCGTGCCGCAACCGCAGCACAGCAGGCCGACGGCCGTCTCGGGCACGGCCAGCTTGGCGTGGGCCTCGGCGATGCGGATGTCACATGCGAGCGCGCACTCCAGGCCGCCGCCCATCGCAAAGCCATTGATGGCCGCGATCACCACCGGCGGCGCATTCTGCAGCGCCTCGAACGCGGCACCGAAGCGCGCAGCGGCCTCGCGGGCCACATCGCGGTCGCCATCGGCAAAGGTGTTGAGATCCGCCCCTGCGCTGAAGAACTTCGGCCCGTCGCCGGTGACGACGATGGCGCGCACGCGCGCGTCGGCGTTCAACCGTTCGACGGTGGCTTGCAGTTGCAGCAGACCTTCCGGCGTGAATGCGTTGGCCGGCGGCCGCTTGAGCGTCAGCACCGCGATGGGGCCGTCATGCAGCGTTTCCAGTTCGATCATCACACCGCTCCGTCTTTCCGATACAGCTTGATGACGGCGGAGAAATCCAGCTTGCCATCGCCCTTGCTGCTCACGGTTTGATAGAGCTGCTGCGCGAGCGCCCCCAGGTAGACCGGTTGATGGACCGACTTTGCCGCATCGCCAGCCAGGCCCAGATCCTTGAGCATCAGGTCGGTGCCGAAGCCACCCGTGTAGCCGCGCGAGGATGGCGCGGTCTCGATCACGCCCGGGAACGGGTTGTAAGTGTCGGAACTCCAGCAGCGTCCCGTCGATGTGTTGATGATGCCGCCAAGCACCTTCGGGTCGATGCCGAGCGCCTCGCCCAATGACATGGCTTCGGCCACGCCAGCCATGGTGATGCCGAGCACGAGGTTGTTGCAGATCTTCGCGCCCTGCCCGGCGCCGGAGTCACCGCAATGCACGAGGTTCTTGCCCATGGCGGAAAGCACGGGGCGCACCTGTTCGAACGCCGCCGCGCTGCCGCCCACCATGAAGGTCAACGTGCCGGCCGCCGCGCCGCCCGTACCGCCAGAGACTGGAGCATCGACAAAGGTGTTGCCGTGCTCGGCCGCCAGCGCAGCAAACGCCTTCACGCTGGCCGGGTCGATGGTGCTTGAATCAATGATCGGCACGCCCTTCGCGATGCCCACCAGCACGCCATCTTCCGCCGTCAGCACGTGGCGCACGTGGGCGGCGGCGGGCAGCATGGTGATGACCGTCTCCGCGCCGGTCACAGCGTCCTTGGGGGATGCGGCGGCTACAGCACCGGCTTCCACCAGCGCGCCCACTGCCTGCGCGTTCAGGTCGAATACGCTCAGTGCGTGGCCCGCCTTGAGCAGGTTGCGCGCCATGGGGGCGCCCATGTTGCCCAGGCCGATGAATGCGATTTTCATGACAACGCTCCCGGTGCGATCAGCGCAGGCTGATGGTGGTGTTCACGCCGCCGGCGTCGACCGCATCGTCAAACCAGCGCGCCGTGACCGTCTTCGTTTGCGTATAGAACTGCACGACCTGCTTGCCGTACGGGCCCAGGTCGCCCAGCTTGGACCCACGCGAGCCGGTAAAGCTGAAGTACGGCACGGGCACCGGAATGGGAATGTTGATGCCCACCTGACCGATGTCGATCTCGCTCTGGAACTTGCGTGCAGCTGCGCCGCTCTGCGTGAACAGCCCCACACCGTTACCGAACGGGTTGGCATTGACCAGCGCAATCGCGTCGTCCAGCGTGGGTGCAGTCAGCACCAGCAGCACGGGGCCGAAGATTTCGTTGGTGTAGATGTCCATGTCGGTCTTCACGTCGGTGAAGACCGTGGGGCCGATAAAGTTGCCGTCTTCGTAACCGGCCACGCGCACATTGCGACCGTCGAGCGCCAGCGTGGCGCCCTGCTGCACGCCGGATTCGATCAAACCGAGAATGCGTTGCTTGGCGGCACGCGAGACAACCGGGCCGACGTCGGTACCCGGCTCCACACCGGCATTCACCTTGAGCGTTTTTGCCTTGGCGATCAGGTCCGGCACCCACTGCTGCGCCGCGCCCACCAGCACGACGACGGAGGTCGCCATGCAGCGTTGCCCCGCCGCGCCAAAGGCCGCGCCCACCAGCGCGTTGATGGCCTGCTCGCGGTTCGCATCGGGCAACACCACGGCATGGTTCTTCGCGCCCATCATCGATTGCACGCGCTTGCCGTGCTCGCTCCCGAGGCGATACACATGTGTGCCGACCGCGGTGGACCCGACAAACGAAATCGCCTTCACATGTTCGTGCGTGCACAGTGCGTCCACCACATCCTTGCCGCCGTGCACGACGTTCAGCACACCCGGCGGCACACCGGCTTCCAATGCCAGCTCAACGAGTTGCATGGTTGAGAGCGGATCCTGCTCCGAGGGCTTGAGCACGAACGTGTTGCCGCACACGATGGCCATCGGGAACATCCACAGCGGAATCATGGCCGGGAAATTGAACGGCGTGATGCCCGCGCACACGCCAATCGGCTGGCGCAGCGTGTAGGTATCGACCGCGCCGGCCACATTCTCCAGGAACTCGCCTTGTTGCAGCGAGCCCACCGAGCACGCGTGCTCCACCACCTCCAGCCCGCGGAAGATGTCGCCTTCGGCATCGGGCAGCGTCTTGCCCTGCTCGGCCGTGAGCGTGCGGGCGATGCGCGGCGAGTGTTCGCGAATCAGCGCCTGGAACTTCAGCATGATGCGCATGCGCGCACCGACCGGCGTGTTCTTCCACGTGGCAAACGCGGCATGTGCGGAGCGTATGGCTGCATCCACTTCGCCGGCCGTGGCAAACGGCACGCGCGCCAGAACTTCCTGCGTGGCGGGGTTGACGATGTCGCGCCATTCCTTCGACTGCGATTCGACAAACTCGCCGCCAATCAGCAGCTTGACGGTGGGCGGGGTGTCCTGCTGTGCAGCAGGCTTGGCGGAAGCGAGGGAAGCAACGGCGCTCATGGGAGTCTCCTGGCGAATCGGTGTCGGTTGCGGTGGCGGTAACGGGTTCAATGCGAGATGGGCAAATCAGGCGAAGTCTTCTTCCCAGTACTCGCCGGGCAGGCGAGCCGGCTGGGGCGTGCGTTCCAGTTCGAGCCGGCGCAGTTCAACGCGGCGGATCTTTCCGGAGATCGTCTTGGGCAGCTCGCTGAACTGCAGGCGGCGGATGCGCTTGTAGGGCGCGAGCTTTTCGCGCGAGAAGAGAAACACGGCGCGGGCCAATTCAGGGCCGGCTTCGTAGCCCTGGCGCACCGTCACGAACGCCTTGGGCACGGACAGCCGCAGCGGATCGGAACTTGGCACCACGGCGGCCTCGGCAATGGCCTCGTGCTCGATCAGCACGCTTTCCAGCTCGAACGGGCTCAGGCGATAGTCGGACGATTTGAATACGTCGTCGGTGCGCCCCACGTAGACGAAGTAGCCGTCGTCGCGGCGCATCGCCACGTCGGACGTGTGGTAATAGCCATTGCGCATGGCTTCGCTCGTGGCTTTGGCGTTGTTGGCGTAGCCCTGCATCAGGCCGAGCGGGCGGTGCGAGAGCGGCAGTACGATTTCGCCTTCGCTGGCGGGCTGGTCGTCGTGGTCGACCAGCTCCACGCGGTAGCCCGGCAACGGGCGCCCGACCGAACCCGGCACCACCGGCTGTCCGGGCGTGTTGCCGATCTGGCAGGTGGTCTCGGTCTGGCCGAAGCCGTCGCGAATGGTCACGCCCCAGGCGCTGCGCACGCGCTCGATGATCTCGGGGTTCAGCGGCTCGCCCGCACCGACGATCTCGCGCAGCTTGACGGCGTAGGAGGCCAGCGGCTCCTGCACCAGCATGCGCCACACGGTGGGCGGCGCGCACAGCGTGGTCACGTTGAAGCGCACCAGCACGTCCAGCGTGTCCTTCGGCACGAAGCGCGCGTAGTTGTAGACGAACACGCAGGCCTGCGCGTTCCAGGGTGCGAAGAAGCAGCTCCAGGCATGCTTGGCCCAGCCGGGTGAGCTGATGTTCCAGTGGATGTCGCCAGGCTGCAGGCCAATCCAGTACATCGTCGACAGGTGGCCGACCGGATAGCTCTGGTGCGTGTGTTCAACCAGTTTCGGCTTGGACGTGGTGCCCGAGGTGAAATACAGCAGCAGCGGGTCGGTCGCCTTGGTCGGGCCGTCAGGCGTGAACTGCGCGGGCGCGTCGTAGGCTGCTGCCAAGTCGATCCAGCCTTCGCGCTGCGCACCCACGGCGATGCGCTTGACGCTCGCATCAACACTGTCGAACTTGTGCAGCTCCGCTGCGTCGACGACCACGCAGTTCGCGCCCCCGAGTTCCACGCGGTCGCGCACGTCATCCGGGGAAAGCTGCGTGGTGGCCGGCAGCACCACCGCGCCCAGCTTCATTGCCGCGAGCATCACGTCCCACAGTTCAACGCGGTTCGGCAGCATCAGCAGCAGGCGGTCACCACGCACGATGCCAAGCCCACGCAGAAAGTTCGCCATGCGCGATGAGCGCTCCGACATCTGCGCAAACGAGAGCTTCAACCCGCCGCTTTGCGGGTCATCGACGATCCACAGCGCCGGGTTGTCGTTGCCGCGCGCCATCACATCGAAGTAATCGAGCGCCCAGTTGAACGTGTCCAGCTTCGGCCACGCAAACTCGCGATACGCGCGGTCGTAGTCGGTGCGATGGCGCAGCAGAAAATCGCGCGCCTCCACAAAACCCTGTGCTGCAGATACCGCTTCGTTCATCGTCGTCTCCTGGTCGGCGCGTTTGCGCTCTTTCGTATGCGGTCGATGTGCGCGGGGCGTGCTACACGTGCCGCGCGATCACCATCCGCTGGACTTCGCTGGTGCCTTCGTAGATCTGGGTGATGCGTGCATCGCGGTAGTGGCGCTCGACAGCGTAGTCGGCCAGATAGCCGTAGCCGCCGTGGATCTGGATGGCGTTGGAGCAGATCTCCTCCGCCAGTTCCGATGCGTAGAGCTTGGCCTGCGAGGCTTCCGACAAGCACGGTTTGTCTGCGCTGCGCAGGCGCGCCGCGTGGTGGACGAGCAGGCGCGCCGCATTCAGGCGCGTGGCCATGTCGGCCAGCATGTTGGCGATGGTCTGATGCTCGCGCAGCGCCTTGCCAAACTGGATGCGTTCATTCGCGTAGTTGCGCGCCGCATCGAACGCGGCGCGCGCAATGCCCACGGCCTGCGCGGCAATGCCGATGCGCCCGCCTTCCAGGTTCGACAGCGCGATCTTCAGGCCCTCGCCGCGCTCGCCCAGCAGGTTCTCTTCGGGCACGGCGCAGTCTTCGAGCGTGATCGGGCAGGTGTCCGATGCGCGGATGCCAAGCTTGTGTTCGGGCCGGCCAACGTGAAAGCCCGGCGTGTCCGTCGGCACGATGAACGCGGAAATGCCGCGCTTGCCCGCCTCAGGATCCGTCACGGCAAACACGATCGCGATGTCTGCGCGCGCGCCATTGGTCACGAACTGCTTGTTGCCGTTGAGCACCCACTTGCCATCGCGCAGCACCGCACGCGTGCGCAAGTTGTTGGCCTCAGAGCCGGCGTGCGGCTCGGTCAAACAAAACGCGCCGATCGCGCGGCCGGTGGCCAGATCCGGCAGGTAACGCGCCTTCTGCGCCTCGGTGCCGAACTTGAGGATCGGGCCGCAGCCGACCGAGTTGTGCACGCTCATCATCGTCGCGCTGGCGGCGCAGCCGGCGGCCACCTCTTCCAATGCGAGCGCATAGGCCACGTAGTCGGTGTACGAACCGCCCCACTCCGCCGGCACGATCATGCCCAGCAGGCCCAGCTCGCCCATCTCGCGCACCACCTCGTCGGGCAGGGCGCCGTCACGGTCCCACTGCGCGGCGTTGGGCGCCAGGCGCTCGGTGGCAAAATCGCGCGCAGCGTCGTGGATCATCCGCTGCTCTTCGGTGTAGAAGTCGTCCATCGCTTGGCTCTTGCTTGTTGGCTGACCGGGGCCGCGTGACGCTGCCTGTGCAGGCGCCTTACACTGTGCAGCCCGCGGCGCTTGGGTTCGATGGGGAAAAAGTGTAGGCACGCGGCTGGGCGGCTTCGATGCCCGTCACGATCAACTTGCGTGAGCGGATTTGCCATACCAATGAAAAACAACGAAAAGGGAACCGTCTCGGTCAGTCTCGTCAACGAGGCCGTCACGCGTGCACGCGCGCATGGCGTGGACATGCAGCCCATCATGGCGGCAGCCGGCATCACGCCGCAGATGCTGGCGCAGCCGCGCAGCCGCGTGTCGTCCGCACAGTACGGCGCGCTGTGGGCCGGCATTGCGCAGGCCATGGACGATGAGTTTTTCGGGCAGGATGCGCACCCCATGCGCTGGGGCAGCTTCGTGGCGATGACGCAGGCGGCGCTCACCGCGCGCACGGGCCGGCAGGCGCTGGCCCGTGCCACGGGTTTTCTGCGGCTGGTGCTGGACGATCTGCATGTGCGTGTTGAAGAAGACGATCAGCGTGTGCGTCTCGTCTTTGTGCACCGCAAAAGCACGCGGGTGCCGCCCATGTTCACGTACGCCACGTGGCTCATCATGGTCTACGGCCTGGTGTGCTGGCTCGTGGGGCGGCGTATTCCGTTCATTGCCGCACGCTTCCGTTGTGCGGCGCCGCAGGATGCGCAGGAATACCGCCTGATGTTCTGTGACGACATGGCGTTCAAGCACGATGCGTCGTACGTCGACCTATCGCCGGACTTTCTCGACCTGCCGGTCATTCAGACGGCCGCGTCCGTCAAGACCTTCCTGCGCGACGCGCCGGGCAACTTCATCGTCAAGTACCGCAACCCGGATTCCTTCGCCGCGCGCGTACGCAAGACGCTGCGCAATCTGCCGGTGGCAAGCTGGCCCGCGTCGGACGCAATGGCGCTCAAACTGAACGTGGCCGAGGCCACCATGCGGCGGCGCCTGAAGCTCGAAGGCCACACATATCAGTCCATCAAGGACGACCTGCGGCGCGACATTGCCATCGGCCAGTTGCAGGACACGCGCCGCACCATCGCCGACATCGCGGTCGCAGTGGGCTTTGCAGAGCCGAGCGCCTTCCACCGCGCCTTCCGCAAATGGACGGGCATGCGGCCGACGGACTATCGGCTGGCGAGCGCCGACTGAGGCTGCGCAACGACGGCGTCTTCGCTCGTGCCGCTCACTTCCCGCAGGGTCTCCAGAAAGGCCCTGAGCACCGGCGAGTGATCGTCCACGCGATAGTGCACATACAGCGGCACGGCCGGCAGTGCAGGCTCCAACGGCCGGAAGACCACACCGGGCGGCGCCAAGTTCGCCGTTGAGCCCGGCAGCAGCGCCACGCCAAAGCCCGCGTTCACCAGCGCCAACAGCGTCTGCACCTCGGTCACCTGCTGGCGCACCAGCGGCGCAAATCCGGCTTGGATACACAGATGAAGCAGGTGATCGGCAAAGCGTGAGCGCTTGGATTCGAATGCAACGAACGGCTCGCCGGCAAAATCGCCGAGCGCGAGGCTGGAGTGTCCGGCCAGGCGGTGCGTGGCCGGCAGCGCCATCACGATCGGCTCGTGCTGCAGCAGCTCGCTGCGCACGGCAGGGTCTTCGTGGCCCAAGCGGAAGATGCATGCATCGATGCGGCGTTCCTTGAGCGCGGCCACCTGCGCCGCAGGCGTCATCTCTTGCAGGCGCCATTCAACGCCGGGGTAGCGCTCGCGGAACTGGCGCAACGCTTCGGGCAGCAGCCCCACCATCACCGAGCTGATCATGCCGATTTCCAGCTCGCCCACCTGCCCACGGCCCGCCTGGCGGGTGAGGTCCAGCGCGCGATTGAGCTGCGCAAACACGAGCGGCGCCTGCTCCTTGAGCGTGCGCCCCGCCGCGGTCAGTTCCACGCGGTGGTGGCTGCGCACAAACAACGGCGTGCCGATCTCGTCTTCCAGCAGCCGGATCTGCTGGCTCAGCGGCGGCTGCGACATGAACAGGCGCGCCGCCGCCCGACCAAAATGCAACTCGTCGGCCAGCACCGAGAAATAGCGCAGCAGGCGGATGTCCACGGTATGCGCTATGCCTTCAGGTCGAAGTTGAACGGCGTTTCGCGCTGGCGCTTGCCGGTCAACCGGAAGATGGCATTGGCAATGGCGGGCGCCACCGGTGGATTGGCCAGCTCGCCCACACCGCCGGGCTTGTCGCGGTTGCCATCGATGACGACGATGTCGATGGCGGGCATGTCCGACATGCGCATCACGGGATAGTCGTGGAAGTTGCTTTGCTGCACCGCGCCGCCCTGGATGTCGATGCGATCGAACAATGCATGGCCGAGGCCCCACATCAGCCCGCCGTACAGCTGCTCCTCCACGCCGGTGCGCGAGACCGCCAGGCCAACGTCGGCCACGCAGGTGAGCTTTTCGACAACTACGCGGCCGTCCTTGCGCGCCACCTGCGCCACCACGGCGATGTAGCTGTCATACGCCTGATGCGTGGCGACGCCCAGTGCGTGGCCGTGCGCCATGTTTCTCCACCCCGCACGCTGTGCGGCGGTGCGCAGCACGTCGACATGCCGGTGCCGGTCGGCCATGTGAGCGACGCGGAAATCAACCGGATCGCGCCTGGCCGCCACAGCGAGTTCATCGATGAAGCTCTCGGTGGCGAACACGTTGGGGATGAAGCTGACGGCGCGGTACCAGCCTGTCGGGATGCCCGTTTCGTGCCGCACCCAGCCGATGTCCATGTGGTGCGCGCGGTATGGGAAGTCCCATTTGGAGATGGCCTCGGTGGTGCTGTAGTCCATGCGATCGGGCCGGTCGAAGTAGCCGGGCTCCCACTGCTCAGGCGATGCGGGCGACACCGCACGGATGCGCAGCGCATCGATCCGGCCCTGCGCGTCGAGCGCGCCCTCGAGCCGGTGATACGTTGCCGGGTGGCCGTACAGCGCGCGCATCTCGTCTTCGCGGCTGTTCATCAGCTTGACGGGAACGCCCGTCTTTTTGGCGAGGTAGCTGACTTCGAGCAGCCAGTATTTGCTCTCGCGCGCGCCAAAGCTGCCGCCCGATACCATCTCGTGCAGCACCACCTTGTCGCGCGGCACGCCGCAGATCACCTCGGCCGCTTCCATCGCGGTGGATGGCACCTGGATGCCGCCCCAGTATTGAATCGCGCCGTCCTTGAACCATGCGGTGATATTGACGGGCTCCAGTGGATTCTGCTGCTTGTAGGGCATGCGATACGCCGCGTTAATGCGCTTTGCGCCATGGGCCATCGCCACGTCCGTATTGCCGCTCTGCACGGTGTGCACCACGCGCGCCTTGCCGCTGGCGAGCCATGCTGCCTGATGCTGTGCGACTTGGCCGCTGTCGAAATCGGCGAAGGCGCTGTCGTCCCACTCGACCTTGAGCGCCGCGCGGCCCTTGTTGGCGGCCCAGTAGTCATCTGCCAGCACGGCCACGCCTTCCTGGTTACCGCCCAGCACATCGGAGCGCATCGGGATGGTCATGACCTGGCGCACGCCGCGCACCTTCAATGCCTCAGCGCTGTCGATGCGGCGCACGCGTGCACCGGGCATGGGCGCACGCTGCACCACCGCCACCAGCATGCCGGGCAACGACACATCGATGCCGTACTGGAACCGGCCTGTCGCCTTGGCCAGCGCATCACGCTTATGCCTGAGCTTGCCGATGTACTTGAAGTCCGCCGGGTTCTTCAACGTCACGTTAGCAGGTGCGGGCAGGCGGCCTGCTGCATCGGCCAATTCGCCGTAGGTGGCCTTGCGGCCGTCGGCATTGCAGACCACGGTGCCGTCGGCGGTGCTGCATGCGACCACGGGCACACCCCAGCGTTGTGCCGCCGCACTCACGAGCATCGCGCGCGCCGTGGCGCCGGCTTGTCGCAGGCGCGCATATTCGAGCGACACGCTGGTGCTGCCGCCGGTGGAATACACCTTCCAGATCGGGTGGATGTATTCGTGGAAGAACGGATCTTCCGGCGTGATGACGGCAATGCGCATCGGGTCGACATCCAGCTCTTCGGCCACGCACGCCGCCAGCGCGGTTTGCGTGCCGGTGCCGGAATCGTGCTTGTGGACGACGATCTTGACGGTGTTGTCGGCCAGCACCCTCACCCAGGCATTGGGCTCGAACTCGCCCGCAGCCATATCCTTGCCGGCAGCCAGTGCATCGGGCAAACGGAAACCGACTGCCAGCCCTGCCGTCAGCAGCGCGCTTTGCTGCAGGAACTGGCGGCGCGACGGTGCATGCAAATCACGGGGCGCGTTCATGCCTTGCCTCGCTCGTCGGCGGCGCGCTTGATGGCCTGGCGGATGCGTCCGTAGGTGCCGCAGCGGCAGATGTTGCCCGCCATGGCATGCGTGATGGCCTCGTCGTTGACGGGCGTGCCTGCCGCCAGCAACGCCGCGGCCGACATGATCTGTCCCGACTGGCAGTAGCCGCATTGCGGCACGTCTTCGGCCACCCAGGCGCGTTGCAGCGGGTGCGTGCCGTCTTTCCACAGGCCTTCGATGGTGGTCACGCTGTGCCCGGCCGCCGCCGATGCCGGTGTGATGCACGCGCGGATTGGCGCGCCATCCAGATGGACGGTGCACGCCCCGCAGAAACCGCCGCCACAACCGAACTTGGTGCCCGTCAGCTTGAGCCGATCGCGCAGCACCCACAGCAGGGGCATGTCGGCATCGGCATCATCCAGCGCGTGGGGCGCGCCATTGACCATAATCTCGGTCATCATTGTCTCCTCCAGAATCGGGCCGTCTCATGCGGCCGCGCCTGGCAGCAATATGAAGCCGCGCACGGGCACCCCGCCAGCGACGATTTCTGCCAGCCCGTGTAAGTCGAACTAACAGCTCACCCACCGCCGCCATGTACAAGCGTTATCCGTCGATCCAGTCGATGCATGCCTTCCTGCAGGCGGCGCGCACCGGCAGCTTCACCAAGGCCGCGCAGCAGCTGGACCTCACGCACAGCGCGATCAGCCAGCAGATCCGCTCGCTGGAGGAATTCATCGGCCAGCCGCTGTTCGTGCGCGAAGCGGGCGGCATCGTGCTGACCGATGCTGGCCAGCTCTTTGCCAGCATGCTGACCGACGGCTTTGGGCAGGTCGACCGGGCGCTGTCTTCGGTGCGCAACCGGCATGTACCGCAAACGCTCATCGTCGATGTCGACAGCGAACTGGCGCAGGGCTGGCTCAATGCGCGGCTGCCGCAGTTGCTGGGGGCGCTGCCCGGCTACCAGGTGATGTTCCTGTCGACCACGCGCGGCGAGCGGCCCTCGTTCGAGCGCGTGGATGTCTCGCTGCGCTACGGCTATGGCGAATGGGATGACTGCGAGATGGCCCTGATCTGTGGCGACCACGTCACCGCAGTGGCGGCGCCCGCGCTGCTGGAGCGCCATGGCGTGCAGGCGCCGCTGGCCCCATCGGCAGCGATGGCGCTGCCGCTGCTCGGCTACACGCGGCGCTCGTGGATTCCGTGGGTGGACGCCGCCGGTCTGGAGCCGCTGGAACCCGCCGTGGTGGCAGCGTTCGACAACGCCGCAAACATGGTTGCCGCCGCCGAAGCCGGCATTGGCGTGGCGCTCGTCCGTGGGCTGCTGGCGGCCGATGCACTGCAACACGGGCGCCTCGTGCGGCTGACCGATGTCGCCATCCCCGCGCACTACAACCTGTATGCCGTCTGGCAGCGCGGCCATGGTGAGCGCGCACAAGCGGTGGTGAACGCAGTGCAGCAACTCGCCCGCGACACGCTCGGCGCCTGAGCGCCCGCCGCCTTCCTGCCGATCTGCCGATATCGGCAACGTATCAAGACTGCCGCCAAATAGTATTGGCCGGCCCCCGGCCCTGACTCCGATACTGCGCCCCAAGCAGCACGCATCCGGCATCACGCGATCCGGCGAGGGGAAGGCACACGCCTAGCAAAGCGCCACGCTGCCGCACGTGCCTGCCCTCACCGGGAAGCCATCACGCGCTTCCTCCCAGTCATCAGGAGATCCAACGATGATCATCGACATCAGCTGCTACCCCACCGACCTGGTGGACCTCGCGTGGTGGCACGCCGGCGACCCCTTTACCGGCGAGCGCTTGCTCGAAATGATGGACGGCCCTTACATGATCAACGGCAAGCCGCGCCGTATCGACAAGGCCTTCATCCAGCCGCCGCAGGGCAACACCATCTACACGTGGACGGACGGCGAGCTTTCGGGCCGCGAATCCATCGACGCCTACATGGCATACACGCTCAAGATGGTGCAGACGTACCCCGACCGTTTCATCGGGTGCTTCGTCTACAACCCGCGCTGCGGCGTGCAGAACGGCGTGGAGGCCATCGAGCGCTACGTGAAGGAACACGGCTTCAAGATGGTCCAGATGCAGGCCAACATGCACGCCTACCGGCCCGACCGCGCGCTGGACTGGGTGATGCCCGCGTTCGAGAAATGTGCCGAGCTGGGCGTGCCCGTCAAGCTGCATACGGGTGACGGCCCCTACAGCATTCCGTCGGAATGGATTCCGATGATCAAGCGCTTCCCGAACGTCGATTTCATCATGGCGCACTTCGGTGTGCAGACCGGCGGCGTCTACGTGTTCGAGCCGATGCAGTGGGCGATGGAGTTGCCCAACGTGTATTGCGAATCGGGCTGGTGCCTGCAGTCGCGCATCGTCGAGTTTGCCAAGGTGCTGCCCAAGCACAAGATCCTGTTCGGCACCGACACGCCGCCCAACGAGCCCGGCATGTGGCTGCGCCTGCTCGAAGTCTTGTGCATGGACCCGCCGCAGGGCCTGAACCTCGATGAAGACACGCTCGAGGATTACCTGGGCAACAACATCGCCCGCATGATCGGCCTGGAGCCGACCCGTCCGCCCAAGACCGTGGCCGAAGCCGAAGCGCAGCTCGCGCTGGCCGCCGCCTGAGCCACCGCAGCACGCACGGAGCGCACACATGATTATCGATACCCATCTGCACCCGACCAACCTCGTCGACGAGGCCTGGCGCCACACCGGCACGCCGTTCAACGGCGAGCGCATGATCCAGTTGATGGATGGCCCCTACATGATCAACGGCAAGCCCCGCCGCATCGACATGGGCTTCATCCAGCCGCCGCCGGGCAACACCGGCTATCGCGACGGCAACCGCCGCGGCCGCGAAGGCATTCGCGACTACATGGCGTACATCGCGGAACTCACGCAGAAGTACCCGGACCGCTTCATCGGCAACTTCACCTACAACCCGCGCTGGGGCCCGGAGAACGGCGCGGCGGAGCTGGAATTCCACATCAAGGAATACGGCTTCAAGATGGTCAAGCTGCACGCCAACATGCACGGCTACCGGCCCGACCGCGCGCTGGACTGGCTGCGCCCGGCGATGAAGGTCTGCGCCAAGTACAACATCGTGGTGCTGATCCACACCGGCGACGGCCCGTACACCATCCCGACGATGTTCTACCCGATCATCCGCGAGTTCCCGATGGTGAACTTCATCATCGGCCACTTCGGCATCCAGACCGGCGGCAACTACTCGTTCGAAGCGTTCTGGATGGCAATGGACACGCCCAACGTGTACTGCGAATCGGGCTGGTGCTTCCAGTCGCGCATCGTCGAATTTGCGAAGCAGTTGCCGCGCGACAAGATCGTCTTCGGGACCGATTCGCCGCCCAACGAGCCCGGCATGTGGCTGCGCGAGCTGGAGGTGCTGTGCTCGGCGCCGCCGCAGGGGCTGGGCATCGATGAAGACCACCTCGAAGACTATCTGGGCAACAACATTGCGCGACTGGTCGGCATCGAGCCCACCAAGCCGCCCAAGGACCTGGCCGAGGCGGAGCTTCGCCTGAAGTCGACCTACCTCCAGACAGCAGAAGCGGCCTGAGCGCCGATCCCGCGGGCGCCGCGCCTCTGTGGTGTTCGGCGCCCGCCTCTAGCGAGGTGTGCCATGAGCATGACCCGGCTTGGCGAAGGCCAGGATTTCCACGTCTTCGCCAATCTCTATCGCGAGCTGTATCCGGAAGATGTGCTGACCCTGCACAACGGCGTCTGCGCCGATCAGGATGTCACCGCCGTCATCGATCAGCTTGCTGCGCGCAACCAGACCCCGATGCTGGTCTGCGAGCAGGTGAGCGGCCTGCAGGTGCCGCTGGTCACCAACGTCTTTGCCTCGCGGTCACGGCTGGCACGGCTGTTCGACGTGCTGCCGCATCAATTGCACGATGCCTTCCTGGCACGCGCCAATGCGCCCATCGCACCGCGTGTCATCTCGCACGGTGCCATCACCGACGAGGTGATCGAAGGCGACGCAGTGGACGTTGCGCTGCTGCCGATGATCAAGCACTTCGAGAGCGATCGCGCGCCCTATATCACCAACGCCATCATCGTGGCCGAGGACCCGGTGACGGGCGTGGCGAACATGAGTTATCACCGCTCGATGCGCCATGCACGCAACGCACTGGCGACGAGCCTGCACTCGCGCGGCCACCTGTGGCGCATGCTGCAGACCGCGCGCGAACGCGGCGACGTGCTGCGCGTGGCGATGGTGGTGGGCGCGCATCCGCTGTTCATGCTGGCCGCAGCCGCCCGCCTGCCCTTTGGCGCGGATGAACGCGCCGTGGCCGGTGGCCTGCTCGGCGCGCCGCTCGATATCGTCCGCACGCCGCGTTACGGCATCGGCGTGCCGGCGGCAGCGGAGTTCGTGCTCGAAGGCACCATCGACCCCGCCGCCTATGCCGAGGAAGGCCCGTTCGGTGAATTCACCGGCTATTCGTCCGACCGCTCCACCAACAATGTGCTGCGCATCGATGCCCTGATGCGCCGGCGCGACGCTTGGCTGGTCGACGTGGTGGGCGGCCCGTACGCCGAGCACCTGACGCTGGCCCGCCTGCCGCGCGAAGCCGAGATGAGCGAGAAGCTCAAGGCGCGCTTCCCATCGGTGACGGCGCTGCACTATCCGAACTCCGGCACGCACTTCCATTGCTATGTGGCGCTCAACCCCACGCGCGACGGCGAGGCGCGGCAGGTCATGCTGGCACTGCTCGGCTGGGACCCGTACCTCAAGACCGTGATTGCCGTGGATTCCGATATCGACCTGCAGCAGGACGAGCAGGTGCTGTGGGCCATGGCCACGCACTTCCAGCCGCACCAGGATGTGTTCATGATCGATGGGCTGCCGGGCAGCCCGCTCGATCCGTCGTCGTCCGTGCATGGCACGACCTCGCGCATGGGCATCGACGCCACGCGCGGCGCCGGCTTCGAGGGCATCCGCGCACGCATCGACCCGCAGGCCATTGCCCGCGCGGGCGACATCCTCCGCCAGGCCGGAGTGCGGCCATGAGCGCGCGCCACCCTCGCGCTCCCGCCCGGCCGCGCATGGTGGTCGGCATCAGCGGTGCTTCGGGCTTCATCTACGGCGTGCGGCTGCTCGAACTGCTGCGCGCGCTCGATGTGGAGACGCACCTCGTCGTCACGCGTTCTGCGCTGCTGACGATGGCGCACGAAACGCCGTACAAGCTTGCCGACGTGATCGATCGCGCCACGCATTACCACCGTGCGGACGACATGGCCGCCGGCATTGCCAGCGGATCGTTCCGCGCGCTGGGCATGATCGTGGCGCCGTGCTCGATGAAGTCTTTGGCGGAGATTGCCACGGGCGTCTCGTCGACGCTGCTCACACGCGCAGCAGACGTCACGCTCAAGGAGCGCCGTCCGCTTGTACTGATGGCGCGCGAGACGCCATTCACGCTTGCACACCTGCGCAACATGCAGGCCGTCACGGAGATGGGCGCCATCGTCGTGCCGCCCGTGCCGGCCTTCTATGCGCGCCCCAATACGTTGGACGACATGATCGGCCACACCCTCGGCCGCGTGCTCGACCTGTTCGGGCTCGATGCCGGCACCGCCCTGCGCTGGGGCGAAGAAGCCTTACCTGCCTGAGTCCGTACCCCACCCACGCCCGACAAGGAGACAACATGAAACCCCAAGCCACCGCCCACGCCACGCTTCCCGGCCCGAACACCAAGATTCCGGTCACCATCCTCACCGGCTTTCTCGGCGCCGGCAAAACCACGCTGCTGAACTTCATCCTGCGCGAAAACCACGGCCGCAAGATCGCCGTGATCGAAAACGAGTTTGGTGAAGTCGGCATCGACGGCGGCCTGGTCATGGCCTCGGAAAACGAAGAGATCTACGAAATGGTCAACGGCTGCGTGTGCTGCACGGCCGAGGTGCGCGAAGACCTCGTGCGCATCGTGCGCCAGCTCGTCGCGCGGCCCGAACGGCTCGACCACATCCTGGTGGAGACCAGCGGCCTGGCCGATCCGTATCCGGTGGCGCAGTCGTTCTTCATCGACGACCCGATTGCCGAACATGTCGAGCTTGACGCCATCGTCACCATGGTCGACGCCAAGCACATTGCGGCGCATCTGGACGACCTGCACCTCGACGGCGTCGACAACCAGGCCGTCGACCAGATCGTCTGCGCAGACCGCATCGTCATCAACAAGGTGGACCTTGTGGGCCGCGACGATATCGACGCGCTGCGCGGGCGCATCCGCGGCTTGAACGCCACGGCCGACATCGTCACTTCCAGCTATGCCGAGGTCGATCTGAACAAGATCATCGGTGTGGGTGCGTTCGAGGCAACGCAGAAGCTGCTGGAGATCGGCGCAGACGCCGGCCATGGCGAGCATGACGCGCACGACCATGAACATGAGCATGCTCACGCGGCGGCTCATGAGCATGACCATGAGCACGAACATGAGCACGACCACCAGCATGATCCGAGCGTCTCGTCAGTGGGTTTTGACGTGCCGGCCGACGTGGATCTCGTGCGTTTTCACACGTGGATCGACACCCTGCGCACCGAGCAGGCGGAGACCCTGTTCCGCATGAAGGGCATCCTGGCCGTGAAGGGCCAGGCGCAGCGCTATGTGCTGCAGGGCGTGCACAGCCTCATCGACTTTCGCGCAACGCAGCTCTGGGGCAGCGAAGCGCGCAGCAGCAAGATCGTCTTCATCGGCCGCGACCTCGATCGTGCGGCCCTGCAGGACGGTTTCAACGCATGTCTGGCGGCGTGAGCATGCCATGACATGACATCCCCCTGACCCGAGGGCGGCTCCTGGCACGCCCCGGGCATGACAACGATAGGAGACAACCATGACAACAGCCGTACACCCGGTCGACCAGATTCTGTCGACCCGACAGATGTTGACGTTGGGCTTGCAGCATATGGCGGTGTCGTACATCGGCGCCATTGCGGTGCCGATGATCATTGCATCAGCACTGAAGATGTCGCAGGCGGACACCATTGTCCTCATCAGCACCACGTTGTTCTGCTCGGGCATCGCCACGCTGTTACAGACCATCGGATTCTGGAAGTTCGGGGTGCGGTTGCCGATCCTGCAGGGGGTGGCGTTCAGCAGCGTGGGGCCGGTGATTGCCATCGGCACCAACCCTGCCGTAGGTTTCGCGGGCGTGTGCGGTGCGGTCATTGCGGCCGGGCTGTTTACGCTGCTCGCCGCACCGCTGGTGGGGCGGCTGCGGCGATTTTTTCCACCGGTGGTCACGGGCTGCATCGTGACCGTCATCGGCCTGCAGCTCTTTCCCGTCGCGTATGACTGGGTGGGCGGCGGACGCAACGCCGCCAACTTCGGTGCGCCGTCGTTTCTGCTGGTGGCCGTGGTTGTCGTCGCCACCATCCTGCTCATCAACCGCTTCGGCAGCCCGCTGCTGCGCAACCTTGCCGTGCTGGTGGGCATGATCGTCGGCACGTTGCTGGGCTGCACCATGGGCATGGGCAACTTCCACGGGGTGGCTGAGGCGCCGTGGGTCACGCTGCCGGTGCCGTTCCACTTTGGGGTGCCAGTGTTCGCCGTGGTGCCCGCGCTGACCATGATCGTGGTGATGATCGTCCAGATGGTGGAATCGATGGGCCTGTTCCTGGCCATCGGCGACATCGTCGAAAAGCCCATCGAAGAAGAGGAAGCCATCAACGGCCTGCGCGCAAACGGCTTGGCCAGCGCCATTGCCGGCATGTTCGCCGCATTCCCGTTCATTGCGTTCATGGAGAACGTCGGGCTGGTGGTGCTCACCGGCGTGCGCAGCCGCTGGGTGGTGGCCGTGAGCGGTGTGCTGATGTGCCTGGTGGCGCTGGTGCCCAAGGCAGGCGCCGTGATTGCGGCCACGCCGCCTGCCGCATTGGGCGGTGCCGGCATCGCCATGTTCGGCGTCGTGGCCGCTGCGGGCATCCAGACCCTGGCACGCGTCGACTACGAGCACAACCGCTACAACGTGCTCATCGTGGGCTTCACGATAGCCGCCGCGCTGGTGCCGGTGCTCGCGCCCACGCTGTTCAAGCAGTTGCCCGACTGGTCGCAACCGTTCCTGCACAGCGGCGTGGTCATCGCCTGCCTGGTGTCGGTGGCGCTGAACCTGCTGCTCAACGGTACCGAAGAAGCACATGTGCCCGCGTCTGTCGTGCGTACGGCCGGCCGCGCCTGATTTTCCAATGGACACCTCCATGCACAACACGCCTCAAGACATCCTCATCCGCCGCCCCTTGGCCGTCATGACCGGCCTGCGCGGTGACGCAGCACGCGCCGGTGCCGTCGACATCCGCATCGCCGGCGGGCGCATCGCCGAGATGGGCCCCGACCTCATGCCCCGCCCCGGCGAGCGCGTCATCGACGCCAGCGACTGCATCGTCTACCCGGGCTGGATCAACACGCATCATCACCTGTTCCAGAACCTGCTCAAGGCCGTGCCGGAAGGCATGAACCAAGACCTGCAAGGGTGGCTGGCCAGCGTGCCGTATCCTCGCCTGCCGCTCTTTACGCCGGAATTGATGCGCACGGCAGCGCGCCTGGGCATGGCCGAGCTGCTGCTGTCGGGCGCCACCACCTGCGCCGACCACCATTACCTCTATCACGCAGGCGGCGGCACCGAATCGGGCGACATGCTGTTCGATGTCGCCGATGAATTCGGCATGCGCTTCGTGCTCTGCCGCGGCGGCGCCATCGAGTCCGCCAGCAGCCACCCGGGCTTCTCCAAGACGGCGCTGCAGCCTGAAACGCTCGACCAGATGCTGGCCGACATCGAGCGGCTCAAACACCGCTATCACGACGACGCCCCCGACGCGATGCGCCGCGTGGTAGTGGCACCGACCACACCGACGTTCTCGTTGCCGCCGGCATTGCTGGTCGAGTTGGCACGTGCCGCGCGGGGGATGCATCTGCGCATGCATACGCATTTGTCCGAGACCGACAACTACGTGCGCTTTTGCCGTGAGAAGTACAACTGCCTGCCGGTGGAGTTCGTGGCCGAGCACGAGTGGCTGGGCCCGGACGTCTGGTTTGCGCACCTCGTGCACCTGCAGCCGTCGGAGATCCGCATGCTCGCGCAAACAGGCAGCGGCATCGCGCACTGCCCCGTCAGCAACAGCCGGCTGGGCAGCGGCATCGCGCCAGTGCCGCAACTCGCGGCGGCCGGCGTGCCGGTGTCACTGGGTGTGGATGGCGTAGCGTCCAACGAATCGGGCAGCATGACCGGCGAGGTCAACACCGCGTGGCTGATCCACCGTGCCGCGCAAGGCGCCAGTGCCACCACCGCCGAAGACGTCATTCACTGGGCAACCGCAGGCGGTGCGCGCGTGCTCGGCTTGAGTGAAGTCGGCACGCTGCAGGTCGGGCAAGCCGCCGACCTGGTGCTCTACGACATCAATCACCCGCGCTTCTACGGCTTCCACGACCCCGCGCTGGCGCCCGTGGTCGCCGGCGAGCCCATCACCGTGCGCACCAGCATCATCGGCGGCCGTGTCGTGGTGGACGAAGGTGTGGTGTGCGGGCTCGATGTGGCGAGCATCCGCGCCGAGGCCAGCCGAGGCGTGGCGGACCTGATGGCGTGTGCCTGACGGTTCAAACGTCCAACCGCAGCGCCATGTGTTCTTCGTCGTAGAACCGATCACCGACACGCATGGCGCGGCGCTCGATACCGAAGGTCTCGAAACCCGCGTTGCGATACAGCGCTTGCGCACGCGGGTTTTCGGCGTTCACGCAGAGATGAATCTGCAGCACCTGTGCAGCACGCGCATGCGCAATGGCGGCGTTGAGCAGACGGCCGGCAATACCGCCTCGCCGGTGTGCGGGATCAACAAACACGCCCCACAGCACGGCCTTGTGCGCGACCTGCGCCAGCGGCTCGCGACGCAGCCCGGCAATGCCAATCAGCGCCGGCCCGGAAAATGCACCGAAGACGATCTGATGCTCGGTCGCCCGGATGCGGTTGCGGGTGTCCTCCAGCGTGCGCCCCGACTCTTCATCGTGCGTCGGCCAGATGGCGGTAGGCGCATCTTGAATGGCCTTCAGGCGCAGCGCCTTGAACGCTGCGGCATCCTCATCGACCAACGGGCGGATGGCGATGTCGCTCATGGCTGCTTAGCCTCCACGGTAAATGCATCACCGGTTTCGAAGAACGCGCCGCCCGCGAGGTAATGCACGGTCTTGCTGCCCGCATCGGTAAAGTGCCAGCGGCCGTTGCTGAACAGCGCCGGGTCCGCCCAGGCGGCTGTCACTTCAGCGATGAAGAGGTCGTAGCGCTTCTCGTTGTGCGGTTCGGGAATGACGCGGCATTCCAGCCACCCTGCGCAACCTTCTACCAGCGGCACGTCGATCGTGCGGGCTGGCACCGTGGCCAAGCCGAGCGCATCGAACTTGTCGCCATCCCGGCCTGACAGCGTGCCCACCGCGAGCGTCGTCTCGGCAATGGCGCGCGTCGGGATATTGAGCGCAAACACGCCCGAGGCTTCGATCAGCTCACGTGTGAGGGTGCGGCTGTCGACCACGACCAGCACCTTGGGTGGGTCAAAGTCGAGCGGCATGGCCCAGGCGGCTGCCATGACGTTGCGCACGCCGTTGTGGGCGCTGGTGACCAAGGTGGTCGGGCCGTGGTTCAGGAGGCGGTAGGACTTTGCCAGCTCTACTGGGGCGAGTGTGATGGGGTTGGGCATGATGGCGAGGGCACTCAGGGGAGGTGTCATCATAGGCCAACGATGTTGTGGGTGGTTTTGTGTTGGTTTTTTTGTTGTTGGTGCATCCCTTGTTTCATCCCCTGCCGGGGCTGACTCACTTTCTTTGGTCTTGCCCAAAGAAAGTAAGCAAAGAAATGCGCGCCCGAGATGGCGAAAGACTCCTTGAATTTATGTCGCAGGGAGGGGAAGGGAAAAACTCGCTTCGCTCAGACAGTTTCCCTTCCTTTTTCCTCCCTGCAACAGAAATTCAAGGCGCCATCTAGGGCAGGAAGGTCAAAGGACAACAGCCACACCTTCTGGGCGCCAGCCCAAATGCCAAGGCCAACCTCACGACGGGTTGGCCTTTCTCTTTTGACGTTGAGCCCTTGATGGCGCCTTGAATTTTCGTAAGCGGGCGGAAAAAAGAACGGGAACTGTCTGAGCGCAGCGAGTTTTCCCGTTCTCCGCCCGGTTACGCAAATTCAAGGAGTCTTTCGCCATCTCGGGCGCGCCTTTCTTTTGCTTACTTTTCTTTGGCAAGACAAAGAAAAGTGAGTCGTGCCCGGCAGGGTACGAAACAGGGATGAACCACAAAAACAAAACCCCGGCGAACCCCATCAAGCGGGCCAAAACTCATTCCGCAACGCGCCGCGCAATATGCTCCAACGCCTCCTCCACCTGATCAATCAAAATCAGGCAGAGATCCCCCGGCTGCAACCGCCCCAATGCGGTGTCGATAGCCAGAAATTCACCACGGATTTCATCCACACGGCTCGTGCGCGACGCACCCTGCAGCCCTTCACGCAACAGCGCGAGCACTTCACCATCGGCGCGCCCGCGCTGGCATTGGTCTTCGTACAGGACCACATCATCAAACACGCCGCCCAGAATCTGCGTCTGCCGGCGGATATCCTCGTCGCGGCGATCGCCCGCCCCGCTGATCACTACCGAGCGGCGCTTGGCCGGCATGGTGGCGACGGCGTTGCATAGCGCCTGGATGGCATCGGGATTGTGGCCGTAGTCGGCGATGAGCGTGGCGCCCTTGTAGTCGAATACGTTGAAGCGGCCGGGCGCGGTGGCGGCGTCGTTCACAAAGGTGGCGAGGCCCCGGCGGATGATCGCCCAATCGATGCCGAGTGCCCATGCAGCAGCAATCGACGACATCGCGTTTTCAACCTGGAAGCCGATCGTGCCGTTGCGCGTGAGCGGAATGTCGGCCAGTGCGATGCGCGTTTCGCTGGCGCCTTCGGTGGCCACAATCTCGGCACCATCGACGAACACCACGCGCTTGCCCTGCGCGCGGTGCAGGGCCATGGTCGGCAGGCTGGCGTCGTGCGCGAAGAACGTGACCGATCCGGGGCAGCCGTCGGCCATGCGCGCGACCATCGGGTCGGCGGCGTTGAGCACCGCCATGCCGCGCGGCGCCACGTTCTGCACGATCACGCTCTTGAGCACGGCCAGGTCTTCCACCGTGCTGATGTAGTTCAGGCCCAGATGGTCGCCTTCGCCCACGTTGGTCACCACCGCCACATCGCAGCGGTCGAACGCGAGGCCTTCGCGCAGCAGGCCGCCACGCGCGGTTTCGAAGACGGCGGCATCGACATCCGGATGCAGCAGCACGTTGCGTGCGCTGCGAGGGCCGCTGCAGTCACCGGTGTCGATGCGCTGGCCCTGGATGTACACGCCGTCGGTACCGGTCATGCCCATGCGCAGGCCGCTGGTGGCGAGCAGATGCGTGATCAGGCGAACCGTCGTCGTCTTGCCGTTGGTACCGGACACCGCCACCACGGGAATGCGCCCGTCGTCTCCATCGGCAAACATCGTGGAGATGATCGCCTCGCCCACCGCGCGGCCCTTGCCGTACGACGGCTGCAGGTGCATGCGCAGGCCGGGCGCGGCGTTGACTTCCACAATGCCGCCGGCCTGGTCCTCAAACGGCTTGAGCATCGTTTCGCACACGGCGTCCACGCCGCAGATGTCGAGGCCGACCATCTGCGCTGCCGCCACGGCACGCGCCGCGATGGCGGGGTGCACGTCGTCGGTCACGTCGGTGGCGGTGCCGCCCGTGGAGAGGTTCGCGTTGTTGCGCAACACCACGCGCGTGCCCTTGGGCGGCACGGCGTCGGCGCTCAGGCCCTGCTTGGCGAGCGTGGCCAGCGCAATGTCGTCAAAGCGGATTTTCGTGAGCGACGTGGCATGCCCTTCCCCGCGGCGCGGGTCGCGGTTCACTTCATCGACCAGCTCACGCACGGTGTGCTTGCCGTCGCCAATGACTTGCGGCGGGTCGCGGCGTGCAGCCGCCACCAGGTGCTTGCCCACCACGAGCAGGCGGTAGTCATGGCCGGGGATGTAGCGCTCGACGATCACGTCCGACGAAATGTCGGCGGCCACTTCGTAGGCCGTCATCACTTCTTCGCGCGTGCGGATGCGCACGGCCACGCCCTTGCCCTGGTTGCCGTCGCGCGGCTTGACCACGACTGGGCCGTGGATTTCCTGCGCGGCTTCCCAGGCTTCCTCGGCGCTGCGCACCGACCGGCCCAGCGGTACCGGCACGCCGGCCGCGTGCAGCAGGGTCTTCGTCAGATCCTTGTCCTGCGCGATGGACTCGGCCACGGCGCTGGTCATGTCGGTTTCGGCGGCCTGGATGCGGCGCTGCTTGCTGCCCCAGCCAAACTGCACCATCGAGCCCTGCGTGAGACGACGGTACGGAATCCCGCGCGCCACAGCGGCGTAGACGATGGAACCGGTGCTGGGCCCCAGGCGCACGTCTTCGTCCAGCTCGCGCAAGCGGTGCAGCGCCTCGTCCAGATCGAACGGCTGGTCGTCGCGCGCGGCCAGGCAAAGTTGGCCGGCCAGCTCGAATGCAAGTCGGCCCACTTCCTCTTCGCTGTATTCCACGACGACCTGGTACGTGCCGGGTTCGAGCGTCGGCTCGGTATGGCTGAACGTCACCGGGCAACCGGCGGCAGCCTGCAGGCCCAGCGCGGCGGCTTCCAGCGCGTGCGCAATCGATGGCGCATCGGCTTCATCATCTGGCCGCAAGGGGCCAATCGCCGGAAAGCGCGCGCGCAGGCGGTCTTCAAAGCCCGGCAGTTCGGCCAGCAGTTGGGATTGATCCGAGCAGGCCACGATGGCTTCGATGGCCGTATGGCGGCACCAGAGATTTGGGCCGCGCAAGGCCCGGATACGAGAGACTTCCATGCAATCAGCTTTCCGTTGTGCTTTGGGCGTTCTTTTGGATTCAGGCCCGATCGTCAGTTCTGGGATTCGGCGCGGCCCATCCACTGGTGGACCTGCTCGACGGTGCCCTCGATGGCGCACTCGTCGCATTGCAAGACCAGCAGGTCGCCTGCCGTGAGCTGCGAGAGCGCCGCATCCACGACATCCCGGCGCTTGGCCCCTTCGACGACGACTTCAGCCACGCGACCGCCCGCCTGCAACCCTTGCTTGAGCAGCGCGCGCGTCTGGCGATCAAACTCTGCATCGGTGCGCTTGACGCTGGCGTCTTCGCACAGCAGCACGCGATCGAACGTCTGGCCGATGACGGTGCCTTGCGCAATCAGGTCTTCGTCGCGGCGCTGCAGCCCGGCGCCAAATACCAGCGTGCGACGTTGGGCGGGGAAGTTGTCCAGTGCAGCGGCCAAAGCTTCCAGCGCCGAGGCGTTGTGCGCGTCGTCCACCACGATGGTGGCGCCGTTGTGCTGGAACAGCGTGAAGCGGCCCGGCACATCCACCTGGCCCACATCGAAGGTGACGATGCCGGCGCGCATCAGGTCGTTCGAAATGCCCAGTGCCCAGCCGGTGGCCACGGCGGCCAGCACGTTCTCAAGTTGGAACGGCACGCGGCCGGCGTAGGTCAGCGGAATGGCCGACACGTCGGCCAGTGCCAGTTCGGTCGCGCCAGTAGCGAGCACCACCTTGCCGTCACGCACGAACACGGCCCGTTTGCCAGCGGCACGATGCGCGGCAATGGCTTCCAGATCGCCCGACAACGCGAAGAAGATCACTTCGCCGTCGCACAGCTCGGCCATTTCAACGAGGCGCGCATCGGCGGCATTGAGCACGCCCACACCGCTTTTCAGCACCACGTCGATCTGCGTGCGCAGGACGCTAACCATGCGGTCTTCGTCTTCGACGTAGAAATCGCCCAGGTGATCGGGCTTGCCGAAGTTGGTGACCACGCCGACCTGGCAGCGGTCATACGGCAATCCTTGCGAGAGGATCATGCCGCTGTCGTTCTCGAACACGGCGGCTTCCACCGCGCGGTTCATCAGGATGCGATGGCAAGCGTCCCACGCGGCACGGTCGCTGCGGGCGCCGGCTTCCACCTGGCGGCGATCGAGGTAAAGGCCGTCACTGCAGCCCAGCCCCGTGTGCTTGCCCGAGAGCTGCAGCAACTGCGCAACCAGCTTGGCCACGACGGTCTTGCCGTTGGTGCCCGTGATGCCGACGATGGGAATGCGGCCATCATCCTGCGCGCCGTCCTTGTCGGAAAACAGGTGATCCACAATCGCGCGGCCCACCGGGCGCGGTTCGCCCTCGGCCGGCCGGATGTGCATCAACAGACCGGGCCCTGCGTTGACTTCCACAATGGCGCCACGCTGTTCGTCCAGCGGGCGCGAGATGTCGTCGGCCACGAGGTCCACACCGGCAATATCGAGCCCGACCACCCGCGCGGCCAGCGATGCGTGCGCGGCTACGCTCGGGTGCACGCGGTCGGTCACGTCAAAAGCGACGTTGCCGTTGCGCTGGATCAGCACGCTGCGGCCCGGGGGCGGCACGGCGCTGCCATCAGCATAGCCCTGGCGCTTGAGTTCGAGGCGCGCGGCGGAATCCAGGCGCACGCAGTTCAGCGGATGTTCTTCGGTGCTGCCGCGGCGGGGGTCGGAGTTGATCTGCGATTCGATCAGTTCTTCGATGGTCGAAGTGCCGTCGCCGACCACCGAGGCGGTTTCGCCCATCGCCGCCGCTGCCACGCGGCCGCCCACCACCAGCAGGCGGTGTTCGTTGCCGGAGACGAAGCGCTCGACGATCACGCCGTTGCCTTCCTCGATGGCCACGGCGTAAGCGGTTTCCACCTCTTCGCGCGTCATCAGGTTTGTGAACACACCGCGGCCGTGGTTGCCGTCGTACGGCTTGACGACCACCGGCACGCCGATGTCTTCAGCGGCGTCCCAGGCGTCTTCGGCGCTGTCGACCATGCGGCCTTCCGGCACCGGCACGCCGCACGACTGCAGCAGGCTCTTGGTCAGGTCCTTGTCGCGCGAGATCGATTCTGCAATGGCGCTGGTGCGGTCGGTTTCGGCCGTCCAGATGCGGCGCTGGCGTGCGCCGTAGCCGAGCTGCACAAGGTTGCCGTCCGACAGGCGGATGGACGGGATATTGCGGTCATCGGCGGCATCGACAATGCATGCGGTGCTGGGGCCGAGGCAATGTTCGTCCACCAGGTCGCGCAGCGTCTCGACGGCGGCATCCACGTCGTACGGGCGGTCTTCGATGGCCGCCATGACCAGATCACGGGCGGCGAACAGGGCAGCGCGGGTCACGTCTTCGTGCCACGCACGGACGATTACCTTGTAGACGCCGCGCACGGGCGTCTCGCGCGCCTTGCCAAACCCGCCGGGCATGCCGGCCAGGTTCTGCAATTCGAGGGTGACGTGTTCCAGGATGTGGCCGGGCCAGGTGCCTTCCTTCAAGCGCATCAGGAAGCCGCCGCGCACGCCGGGGCTGCAGCGGTGCTCGATCAGCGTTGGGAGCCATGTCGAGAGGCGCTCGTAGAAACCCGGAATCGTGTTGGAAGGAAAATCCTCCAGTTCACCAATGTCGACCCATGCCTCCAACACTGGCCGATATGTCCACATATTCGGGCCGCGCAGCGACATGACATCGAGAATCTCAATGTCCTTCTTCTTCATTGAATTTGCTTGGAAGCAGGGGGCGATGTACCCGTGAATTGGTCCGTGGAATCGAACCGTTACCTTTCAATAACGTTACAACGGCGTCGGCGTTGACGTCTTGAGCCCGAAGTGCGTTGTGCAGCGCACCAAATGCCGTGCTGGCGTGGCTATGTATACTTGCGAGCAAAATTTGCAGGCCGCAACAATTGCGACGCCACGCTCTTGCCTCGATTTATGTTCGTCCTTTTCCCGTTTTGGGCTGTTTTTTGGCCATTTGGACGCGCTTTTTGAATTCTTTGCGCCACTGATGACCCAGTCCTCCCCATCGTCCGCCCCCACCGTCGCCCGCGCTCAGGAACCCTGGAGTGTCGCGCTGGGCTCAAGCCTCGCTCCAGAAGAAACCGTCCAGGCCGGGCTGAAGCTGGATTTGGACGCAAGGCTGCATTTTACCCAAGGGTGGCTGGTTGTTACGAACCGCCGCCTAGTCTGCCAGGCGCCTGGTGAAAAGGTTTTACAAAGCTGGGATATCGCCCCCGGCATGACACTTGCCCACAGCGACCACGCCGGCGTGGGCACGCTCGAGCTGTCCGACGGACAGCGCCGGCTGGCAAGCTGGCGTTACACGCTGGGCCGCAACACCGACGCCCTGCGCCTGGCCGACGCCTTCGACGCCGAGCGCAACGCCCTGGCCACCGGCGCCAAGGCCGCACAGCCCGACGCGGAGGTCTGCCCCACCTGTAAGGCGCCCCTCCCGGCCGGCGAAGATAACTGCCCGCAATGCAGCCGTGAACTGGAGCAGCCGCCCTCGACCTGGGCGCTGCTGCGCCTGTGGCGCTTTGCCCGGCCGTATCGGTGGGAATTGCTGGCCGGCTTCGCCCTGCTGCTGATCGGCACGGCCGCTACGCTGGTGCCGCCGTACCTGACGATGCCCTTGATGGACAAGGTGCTGATCCCCTATCAGAACGGCCAACCCGTCGATTACCGCTTGGTGACGCTCTACCTGTCGGGCCTGTTTGGCGCCGCGCTGGTGGCGTGGGTGCTGGGCTGGGCGCGCACCTATCTCCTGGCGCGCGTGTCCGAGCGCATCAGCGCCGACTTGCGCACGACCACCTACGAGCACCTGCTGAAGCTGTCGCTCGAATACTTCGGCGGCAAGCGCACCGGCGACCTCATGGCGCGCATCGGCTCGGAAAGCGACCGCATCAGCGTGTTTCTGTCGTTGCACCTGCTCGACTTCGCCACCGATGTGCTGATGATTGCGATGACGGCCGTCATCCTGGTCTCGATCGATCCGTGGCTGGCGCTCGTCACGCTGGTGCCGCTGCCGTTCATCGCGTGGATGATCCACCTGGTGCGCGACCGCCTGCGCCACGGCTTCGAGAAGATCGACCGGATCTGGTCGGAAATCACCAACGTACTGGCCGATACCATCCCGGGTATCCGCGTGGTCAAGGCCTTTGCCCAGGAAAAGCGCGAAGTGACGCGCTTTGCCGAGGCCAACAAGCACAACCTGGCGATCAACGATCGCGTCAACGCAGTGTGGTCGCTGTTTACCCCGACCGTCACGCTGCTGACCGAAGTCGGGCTGCTGGTGGTGTGGATCTTCGGCATCTGGCAGGTGAGCCACGACGCCATTACCGTCGGTGTGCTGGTGGCGTTCCTGACGTATATCAGCCGCTTCTACACACGTCTGGATTCCATGAGCCGCATCGTGTCCGTCACGCAGAAGGCGGCGGCCGGTGCCAAGCGCATCTTCGACATTCTCGACCACGTATCGAGCGTGCCGGAGCCGGCCAAGCCCGTGCACATCGATAAGGTGAACGGCGCGATCGAGCTGCGCGACCTGGGCTTCCGTTACGGCAACCGCGCGGTGATCCGCGGCCTGAACCTGTCGATCCAGCCGGGCGAGATGATCGGGCTGGTCGGGCACAGCGGCTCGGGCAAGAGCACGCTCGTGAACCTGATCTGCCGCTTCTACGATGTATCGGAAGGCGCGATCCGCCTGGACGGCACCGACATCCGCTCGCTGCCCGTCTCGGAATTCCGCCGCAACATCGGCCTGGTGCTGCAGGAGCCGTTCCTGTTCTTCGGCACGATTGCCGACAACATCGCCTACGGCAAACCCGACGCCACGCGCGAAGAGATCATTGCCGCCGCGCGTGCCGCCCATGCGCACGAATTCATCCTGCGCCTGCCGCACGGCTACGACTCGCTGGTGGGTGAGCGCGGCCAGGCGCTGTCGGGCGGCGAACGCCAGCGTATTTCGATTGCGCGGGCGCTGCTCATCAACCCGCGCATCCTGATCATGGACGAGGCCACATCGTCCGTGGACACGACGACCGAGAAGGAAATCCAGAAGGCGCTCGACAACCTTGTGCAAGGGCGTACGACCATCGCCATCGCGCACCGTTTGTCGACGCTGCGCAAGGCGGATCGCCTGGTCGTCATGGATCGCGGCCAGATTGTCGAAGTGGGCAACCACGATGAGTTGCTCGCGCGCGAAGGGGCTTACTACAAGCTCTATCAGGCGCAGGCCCGCAATGTCGACGCCGACACCGATCTGACCAGCGACGGCGAGCGCGTGGACGCCGCCGCGCCGGCTTACGCGCAGTGAACCGCTATTTGAAATGACTGCGATGCAAACGCCCGATTTCAGCCTGAGCCGCAACGGCTTTGGCAAGCTTGTGATGACCCTGGCCGACGGCACCGTGCATGAAGGCGTGGTGCCCGTGCGCGCCTTTCCCATCTCCGCCGCCGACGAGGGCTTGAGCCTGATGAGCACCGACGGCCGCGAGCTGGCATGGATCACGCAGCCGGCAGCGCTGCCGGCGCCCATGCGCACGTTGATCGAAGCCGAACTCGGCGCGCGTGAATTCATGCCCGAGATCCGCAAGATCGTCGGCGTATCGACCTACGCCACGCCCAGCACGTGGACGGTACAGACCGACCGCGGCCAGACCGACCTCGTGCTGCGCGGCGAAGAAGACATCCGGCGCCTGGCCGGCACCACGCTGCTCATCTCCGACAGCCACGGCATCCACTACCTGATCCGCGATCTGCTGACGCTCGACAAGCACAGCCGCAAGATCCTCGACCGGTTCCTTTAAGCCCGCGTAGCCACGCAACCGCGCCGCCGTTAGCGGGGTGTCGGCTGCACGGCTGCCATCACTTGGTCGAGTAGGTTTTCAGCCTGTTTCCAGCTGGCCCGCTGGTTGTAATCGCCCGCCGTGGTGACCATCACCATGTCGAGCCCCGGCACGATCCACAGACGCTGGCCGCCGTTGCCGATGCCACCGATCCACGCCTGTTCGGTGCCGCCGGCCACCACCTTGCCGAGCCACCACTGATAGCCGTACTGCAGGTCCATGCCGGTATCGATGTGCGGGCGTGTTGATTCGGCAATCCACTCCGCAGGCACAATCTGCCGCCCATTCCATTGGCCGTGCTGCAGCACGAGCTGGCCGATGCGCGCCAAATCTCGGGGGCGCAGGCGCACGCCGGCAAACGCCAGCGGGCGGCCACGGTAGTCGTCCACCCATTCCCAGTCGGTGATGCCCAGCGGTTCAAACAGTTGCGTGCGCGCGTACTCCGGCAACGACATGCCCACGCGCTCTGCCAGCAATTGCGCCAGTACCGCCGTGTTGCCGCCGTTGTAATTGAACTGCGTGCCAGCCGGCGCCGCCATCGGGCGGTCGAACACGTAATGCGCCTGAGACGTGTGCCAGAACAGTCCGAACTCGTCGTTGTTCAGAAAGCTTGTCGCACGCCATTCGTTCCAGGCAAGGCCGCTGGACATCGACAGCATCTGCGAAAGCGTAATCGCCTCGCGCCCATCGCGATTCAGATCGGCCAGCCCGGGAAACAGCGACAGCACTGGCGTGTCGAGCGGCGGCATCTTCCCCTGCCCTTGCGCAATGCCCCACAGCAGGCTCGTCACCGATTTGCTGATCGAGCGGATGTCGTGGAGCGTGCTGGCGTCGAACGTGCGCGCGGTGCGGAACAGATCCTTCACGCGCTCATCTTTGCCGGCGTGATAGACCTCCGCCACCAGATGGCCATGGCGCACCACGAGCAGGCTGTGGAAGTTGATATCGGCGTCGGCAAAACCGCGCAGCACGGCGCAGAGTTGGCCGGCATCGAAGCCGGCTGCGGCGGGGTCGGCTTCGGTCTGCCAGCCGTCGTTCAACTGGGCTGGCGCGTCGCAGGGCGCTGCCTGGGCGCCGCCTACCGCGCAAACCAATGCCAAAGCGATGCCGATGCTGCGCAGTCGTAGCGTCATCCCAGCCCCCGTTTGATGTGTCATCAAGTATCGTAACCGGCACTTGAAAGGTCAAACGCCCTGCGATGAATGGTCGATTTGGGCGTCCGAACGGCGCTGGATCGGCCATCCGGGGGAGTGTTCAGCCCGCGTCGGAACCTGGGCCCGCGTTACCATGTCGGACCCTTCTTGTTCATCAGTCACATCACAGGCACCTATGGTCACACGTCGAACCCTTCTTGCCTCCGCATCCGTTACCGCCACGCTGGCTGCGCTCGGCATCACGCCCGAAGCGCTGGCCGCCAATCGCGTCAAGCTCGGCGATGCCGCGCCGTTTTCATTCGATGCGCTGATCGAACGCGCCCGCTCGATGGCCGGCAAGCCTTACACGCCGCCCGCCACGGCACCGGCTGACATCCTGTCCAAGATCGATTACGAGGCGCACGGCAAGATCAAGTTCGACACCGCCCACGCGCTCTTTGCCGACGGTCCAGGCCAGTTTCCGGTGACGTTCTTCCACCTGGGGACGTTCTTCCGCGCGCCGGTGCGCATGCACGTGGTGGAAAAAGGCGCCGCACGCGAGGTCGTCTACGACGAATCGTATTTCGACATGCCCGCCGACAGCCCGGCGCGCAAGCTGCCGCGCGGCAGCGGCTTTGCCGGCTTCCGCTTCCAGGAAAGCCGCCTGGGCGATCAGAAAAAACTCGACTGGAAAAAGAACGATTGGGTTGCCTTCCTGGGCGCGTCGTACTTCCGCGCCATCGGCGAGCTATACCAGTACGGGCTGTCCGCACGCGGCATTGCGCTCGACGTGGCGCAGGCCGGCAAGCCCGAAGAATTCCCCAACTTCACGCACGTGTGGTTCGACACGCCGGCAGACAACCGCGCCGATTCCGTGACGATCTACACCCTGCTCGACGGCCCAAGCATCACCGGTGCGTACCGCTTCGTAATGCACCGCACGAAGGGCGTGGTGATGGACATCGACACGGCCATCTTCCTGCGCAAGGACGTGGACCGTTTCGGCATCGCGCCGGCCACGTCGATGTACTGGTTCTCGGAAACCGCCAAGGGCACGGCCACCGATTGGCGCCCCGAAGTGCATGACTCCGACGGCCTGGCCCTGTGGACCGGCAGCGGCGAACGCATCTGGCGCCCGCTGAACGATCCGCCGCGCACGATGGCGTCTGCCTTTGGGGACAACAACCCGCGCGGCTTCGGCCTGCTGCAGCGCGACCGCGACTTCAACAACTACCAGGACGGCGTGCACTACGAGCGCCGTCCGAGCCTGTGGGTGGAGCCGCTGGAAGGCTGGGGCGAAGGCGCCGTGCAGCTCATCGAGATCCCGACCGACGACGAGATCCACGACAACATCGTCGCCATGTGGGTGCCGAAGGCCCCGGCGCGCGCGGGCAGCCAATACCGTCTGCGCTATCGCCTGCACTGGTTGGCCGACGAGCCGTATCCGACGCAACTGGCGCGCTGCGTGGCCACGCGCATGGGTAACGGCGGCCAACCGGGCCAGCCGCGTCCGCACGGCGTGCGCAAGTTCATGGTCGAGTTCAAGGGCGGCCCGCTGGAGAAATTGCCCTTCGGCACCAAGCCAGAGGCCGTGCTGAGCACCTCGCGCGGCACGTTCTCGTATGTGTTTACCGAGGCCGTTCCGAATGGCGTGCCTGGGCACTGGCGCGCGCAGTTCGATCTGACAGTCGACGGGAAGGAGCCAGTGGATATGCGGCTGTTCCTGCGCGTGGATGGCAAGCCGCTGTCGGAGACGTGGCTGTACCAATACCACCCGTTCCAATCGCCGGTGGGGCCGGTGGCGTCGTAAACGCCATCGCGGCGGTCGACAAATAAGGCGGGGATTCCCGCCTTTTTCATTACTGGTAGGACAGCGTCACCACAGCCAGTGCTGGTTCCGCCCCCGGCGCCCGCGACAAGGTCAGCGTGCCGTTGTTTGCCGTCAGCAGGTTGGCCTTGAAGCCGCCGTATTTGGCCAGGACGTCCGCCTTGCCGCGTGCATCGCCCACACGCAAGGGCTTGAGCGACGATGCCGCGCACGCCTCCACCGATACATCAACCGGTACGACGCGCATCGCCGGCGAATGAAACTCCAGTACCACCTGATCGCCAGCCGCGGACGCACGCGCCTGCAATGCATTTTCCGCGCCGGTTGACCGCTGTACCGACTGCACGCGAAACCCTGCCTCGACGATGGCGCCCGTGAAATGAATCACGCCGTCCTCGCTACCGCCCGCAAGCGCGCTACTCGCGCCGAGGGCGGCCACCATGGCGACCGCCGTTGCCTTGTCAACCTTGAACATGAGGACCCTCGATGTGCGCATCCGCCGCCTTCCGGCAGACCGGCGCAATAGTTTTTTACGATTTTCATCGTCCTCAGGATCAATCTCATTGTGGATTGCGGGCATCCCTGATTGCGGGTCAGACGGCGAAGCCCGCCGATGCGCCTCTCACGGCGCCGGCCACACCTCCAGCGCCTGCATCAACTGCTTGCCCAGCGGAATACGCTTGGCCATGTCGCCCTCGCGTGGCATATCGATGTTCAGTGCGAACGCATACACGTGGCCTGCACGCTCCACCCAGCCGACCCACCAGCCGATCTGCGGCTGGTATTCCGTGGCAACGCCCGTCTTGGCGTACAGCGCGGCATCGCCCTGCTGCTCGATCAACAACATGCGGTGGACCATGTCCCACGTGCGCGGCTTCACCGGCAATTGCTTGAGCGCCATGCGGCTGGTGAAGCGCGCTTCTTCAAACGCGGAAATTTCCAGCGGGCCGCGTAGCCAGAATTGATCGATCACGCTGCCGAGCTGGCGGTTGCCGTAGTCGAACGCATCAACGTAGGCCTGCATGCGTTCAAAGCCGACGCGGCGCGCCACCTCCTGGTAGATCGGCACGGCCGACAGGCGAATCGCCTCGGGCAACGCCATGTCGTGCTCCCACTGCTTGTAGGCCTGCGGCTTGCCGCCGTAGGGCAGCACTTCGTGATCGTCGCGCACAGCGCCGGTGTCGAAGGCGATCAGGCTGTTCGGAATCTTGAACGTCGATGCCGGATGGATGCGCCGCGCGGCGCGCGCCGGATCGACGACATAGGTGCGGTCGGCGCTGATATCCATCAGCACGAAGGTGCCGGAGACGCCGGCATCGTCGAACACGCGCTTGAGGTCATTGCGCACGACCAGCTCGGCGTGGGCCGTGGCGGTGCTCATAGCAACGGCGCACGCCGTGAGGGCAAACGCGAAGGTCTTCGACCAGCGAGAGAACATGGAAAGCTCCTTGAATTGAGTGATTGGCTGCCGGCAACCCTCGACACGCGGATGAGCCGGCGCTGCGCATCGTAGGGAGCGCACCGTGCCACCGCCAGCGCACCTACCTCGCCGCACGTCACGCGCGTAACTCCTGTAACAAGGGGCTTGGCGCACAATGGCGCCACGTTTCGCTTCGCCAGATTGTTTGCATGACGCCGCCCCCCCTGCCCGCCCTCCATGTCGAGCTGACCACACCGCAAACCGTCGACGGCCGGCGTGCGCCGTTCCAGAGCCTGTGGCTGCTGGTGCGGCTTGCATACGCGCACCGTCTGTCGCCGGAACAACCGCTGGTGCGCCTGGCCGACCTGCGCGGCGCCGTATCGGACGCCAGCACGCAGCGCATGATGATCAGCCGCGCCTTTCGCGACTGGCAGAACTGGGGCGTGCAGGCCGGCTGGGGCGAGGCGCGCGATCGCGAGCCGCGCTTTCTCAACGCAGACAAGCGCAGCCAAGGGCCCTTCTGGCTCACCCCCGAAGACGCAGAGCGCGTGGTCTGCGTGGTTGAAGGGCGGATTGCCGATGATGCCGATGTGCGTGCCTTCCTCGGGATTGCCGCGCCGGATGGCAGCACGGACAACACCACCGAAGCCAATGCCAGCGCGCTGTCCGGCCCGGCGCCTGGCACGCCCAACCCCGCGTTCTGGCACGCCTTTCTGACCGCGCGCCACGCCATGCGCGAAGGCCGTCTGCTGCATGCGCTGGGCGCCAGCACCGGCGCGTCCGACACCGAGCGGGGCGGCGCCCTGCTCGCGCTGCGCCACGCCAGTGACGCCGCCGACAACGACTTCCAACGCGCCCTCGTCACCCTGGGCGAGGCAATGGCCGCGCGCCGCCTGGGCGACTCCACACGCGCAAGCGCCCTGCTCTCGCAACTGCGCGCGCACCGCCGGCAGCGCCATGTACTCGGTAACGATTTCCTCGCCGCCATGGAGCGCATCGTCACCGCATGGTGTGCGTATGACCGCCGCGACCTCGACCTCGCCGCCGGCCTGCTCGCCCGTCTGGCCGATGCCGAGCCCGGCCGCAGCCTGCTGCGCTATCACCCACAGATCCGCTTCGAGTGGAACAACCTCAGCGCCCTCATCGAACGCGCCCGCCTGCTCTACGCCGATGCCGATGGCCTTGCATTGGATCTACGCGCCCAGGCCGCACAGCGCATCGTCGCGCAATTCGAAACCGCGCTGGCTGCCGCACTGGAAAGCCAGGCGTCCGACGCGGTGCAGCAAGTTGCCGCCAACCTCGGCATGACGTGCTGGCTGCTGCGCGATGTGCTTGGCAACTCTGCGCATGCCGACGGCACGGTCGATGCCGTCCGCTGGCTGGCCATGAGCGAATGGCAAGCGCTGCGCAACGGTGGGCCACTGCAATCGGCGTGGAACGCCATCGCGCTGATGCGGATCGCACGCGCCGACACACGTCGGGCTGCACTCACGTTGGCCGACCTCCGCACGCAGGCCGGCCCATTTGCAGAAGCATTTGACTCGCGCTACTGGCCGCAGCGCTGGACCGACGTGGCCGCACTGCGCCTGCGCGAACACGACAGCGGCCGTCATCGCTACGGCCACGTACAGGTGAGCGGGTTGCTACTGGAGCTGGCATGGTTTGCCCACGCAGAGCGCGATCACGTCACCGCCCGCACAACGATGGAGCGCCTCTCGCAAGCCATGCAGGACTTGGCGCCGCACGATCGGGCGTACTTCGTCCAGGCGCTGAAGCAGCTGACGCAGATGGCGGAAGCACCACCCTGATCCGCACCCCAAGCCGCACCTTGAGCAGATCGATGGGCGGATAAATTCATTGCATCCCTAACGATCCGTCGCTAGACTGCCGCACATGTTTGATCACTGCCTGTACTTCAACACCACCGCGCTGGCGCGCTCCGTCGAACACGAATGGGCGGCAGCGTACGCACCCTTCGGCCTGACGCCGCCGCAAGGCTTTGTGCTGCGCGCGGTGCTCAAGCGGCCCGGCGTGCTCAACCGCGAACTGGCCGAAGTGCTGGGCATTGCGCGGCCCACGGCCACGCGTCTTGTCGATGGCTTGGTCGCCAAGGATCTGGTGGAGCGCCAGCCGTCCGCAGAGGACGGCCGCGAGTGGAACCTGTTCCCCACGGAGGCGGCCCGTGCAGTAGAAGACGCGCTGCAAGCCGCCAGCGCCAAGGTTGCGCGGCGCTTGCGCAAGCATGTCGGCGCAAGCGCGTTCGACGATACGGTGCAGGCCATCCGCGACGTTCGGAGTGCACTGAACACGTAAGAAAAACGGGGCGGTCATTGCCGCCTTTTTGATCGGCAAATAGTTGCATCACTACGGATATAACCGAGGAGCGCCCGCATGGCTACCGTTCTCGTCACCGGCATCGAGCCGTTTGAATCCGACCCCACCAACCCTTCGTGGGACATCGCGCAGGCACTCGACGGCACGCAGGTGGATGACGCGGTCATCGTGGCGCGGCAGTTGCCGTGTGTGTTTGGTCTCGCCAACGAAACATTGGTCAACGCGATCGAGGAAACGTCGCCCACGTTGGTTTTCGCGCTCGGGTTGGCCACGGGCCGAACGGAGATATCGGTGGAGCGCGTGGCCATCAACGTGATCGATGCACGCATTCCGGACAACGCGGGCAATCAGCCCGTCGATACGCCCGTGGTGCCCGATGGGCCGGCGGCGTATTTTTCAACGCTGCCGATCAAGGCGATCGTGCAAACGCTGCGCGAGGCGGGCGTGCCGGCAGGCGTGTCGCAAAGTGCAGGCACCTACAACTGCAACCACCTGTTCTACGGTTTGATGCACCACATTGCCACGCGTGCGCCGCATGTGCGCGGCGGCTTCATCCACGTGCCGACCACGCCCGAGCTGGCGGCGCGGCACGCGGGCCGGCCGAGCCTGGCGATCGATACGCAAATCGAGGGGATCCGTCTGGCGGTGCGTACAGCGCTGGCCACGCGGGCAGACCTGAAGGTCAGCGGCGGGGCCGTCCACTGACACGCGCAACACCGCGGTCGGGCCTGATGCAATCAGGCCACCAGCGGCATCAACAACATCCGCGCAGCCAGCTCCTGTCGGAAGCCTTCCAAGGTCCGCATGGCGGAATCGGCACCGCGTGCCGTGTTCTGCAAGCGGATGCCTTCGACCTGACGGATGCCCACCGTGGCAAACACATACCGCAGATACGGCATCAGGAAATCGGTCTGCGCGTGGGCGCCATCGAAGTTGCCGCCGGAGGCAGACACAACCAGCACCGAGCGATCGGTCAGCATGCCCACCTTGCCCGTGGGCGTGCGGCGGAACGTGCGCTCGGGCCGCACTACCAGATCGATCCACGCCTTCAACGCCGAAGGCACCGTGTAGTTGTGCACCGGCGTGGAGATCAGCACGGCATCCGCCGCTTCCAGCTCGCCGATCAACGTTTCCGACAACGCCAGCGCGGCGCGGTGCGCTGCAGTGCGGTCGGCATCGGGCATGAGGCTGGCCTCGACAAAGCCGGCATCGGGATGCGGCAGCGGGGTCGCCGCCAGGTCGCGCTCGACGATGCGCAGGCTACCGACGGCTTCAGCCAATTGTGCAATCACCAATTGCGCGCCACGCCGGCTGTGCGAGCGATCGTCGCGCGGGCTCACGGTCACGTGCAGCAACGTTGTCATCGTGCAGCCCCGGGTTGCATGTTCATGCCAAAGCGCAAAGCACCTGCGAGCAGCCCATTGCGATAGTAGAAGCGATGGCCGAGCACGTTGGACAGCGGCGTGTCGAGCACGAGCCGTGCACAGCCCAGGCGCTCGGCTTCGGCCTTGAGGTGGTCCATCAGCACGTTGCCGAGGCCGCTGCTGCGCAGGTTGGCATCGGTCACCAGATCGTCGACATACATGAACGGACCGTAGACGAGGTTCTCCTGCTGCCGATACCCCGCCAGCGCAACCGGCACGCCATCGCGCCAGACGGCGATGAGGCGATAGCCGTCTTCCACCTGCCGGCGCCAGCGCGCGGCCAGCTCGTCGGCGTCGGCAAGATGCGGCCGCAGTTGATGCATGACGGGAAAGCACGCACGCAACGCGGCTTCGTCTTCGATGGGGCGGATGGTGTCCATGGTCATGCTTCCTCTGCGGCCACGGCGGCCGGCACCTGCGGCGCAAAGCGCATCGCGACGGCAATACGGTTCCACGCCTGGATGTTGGCGACGGCGGCCGTGAGGAACGCGACTTCCGTCCTGGAGAAATGCTGGAGCACGGCGTCGTATTCGTGATCTTCCACGCCGTGGTCGGCGGCGCGGGCCAGGGTGGTCAGCGCTTCCGTCCAGGCCAGCGCGGCACGCTCGCGCGGCGTGAAAACCGCCGGCGTGTCGCGCCAAACCGCCACAAGATCGAGCTTGGCCGGCGCCACGCGCAGCTTGCGCGCCAGGTTCAGGTGGAACTGCACGCAGAACGCGCATCCGTTGATTTGCGAGGCACGCAGCTTGACGAGCTCGGTCAGCGGCTTTTCCAGCCCTGAGGCATCGACTGCCTTGCCAAGCGCCTGCAATGCAGGGGCCACGCCGACGGCGGTGTCGACAAATTCCGAGTAATCCATGCGAGGGGAGAGATCTTCCATGTCTGGCTCCTGTTAAAGGTCCGGGTTGGAGGAATGGTAATATCAGTGCTCGAACATCATATTCGAACTCTGACATCATGAGCAAGCGCACTCCTGCCGCCGGCAAGGAAACCGACCCGCCCCGCACCTCGCCCTCCATCCCCGAGCCCGGACAGGGCAAGCGCGGTGAAGAAGGCTATCTTGGCTATCTGCTGCGCCAGGCCAGCGCCGCGCACCGGCTCCGCATGGAGCGGGCCATGGCCGACGTGGGTGTCACGCTGCCGCAATTCCTGGTGCTCACGATGCTCCGGGCCTACCCGGGCATCTCGAATGCCGACCTCGCCCGGTTGACCATGCTCACACCCCAGACGGTGAGCGTGATCGTCACCAACCTGGAGCGCAGCGGCGCCATCACCCGCCGGCCCCACGCCGTGCACGGCCGAATCCAGCACATCGACGTCACAACGGAGGGCTCTGCCCTGCTTGCAGCGTGCCGAGAACGCTCCGGCGGCATCGAGCAGGACTTGCTGGAAGGGTTCTCGGCCAAGGAAGAAGAGGTCGTGCGGCGTTGGCTTGTACACGTCGCAACACTCGGCAGCGACAAACCCGCCCCCTGATTCGCACGTCATTTTTCTCCGCTGTCCTTGACTTCTGGACGGCCGCCACTATCATCCGATGTATCTTACGATATATCTGATGATGTTCTTCAGGAGAATGACAATGCGCGGTTGGTTCGGACATCACCACAAAATGTGGATTGCAAAACACTTCATGATGGGCCGCCACGGTCACGGCGGACACGGCTTCGGGCGTGGCATGGGCGGTTTTGGCGGCCCCGGCGGCTACGGTGAAGGCGATGACGACGGTGGCAGCCCGTGGCGCGGCCGCCGGCTCAGTTCGGCCGACTTGCAGCTCGTGTTGCTGGCGCTGCTCAAGGGCACGCCCCGCCACGGCTATGAATTGATCAAGGCAGTGGAAGAGCATTCGCTCGGCTTCTACACGCCAAGCCCGGGCATGGTGTATCCGGCGCTGTCGTACCTGGAAGACCACGGCTTCGCTTCCGTTACCGTCGAGGGCAACAAGAAGCGCTACGGCATCACGCCCGAAGGCGAAACGTGGCTGGCCGAGCGCCAGCACAGTGCCGATGCCATCCTCGCGCAACTGCGCGCCATGGGCGAGCGTGTGAAGCGCATGAACGAGGCCATGGCCTTCGACCGCGAAACCGACAACGCCGCCGAGTGGACGGACACGGGGCACGACCCGCTGCGCACCGCGCGCTGGCGTCTGAAGTTCGCGCTCATGGAAAAACGCTTCGCCTCGCGCGAAGAACAGCAACGCGTGGCAGACATCCTGCTACGTGCCCTCAAGGAAATCACCGGCGAGCGGTGAGCGGCAAGCAGCAGCATCTGTTCAGCCGCCCCGGGGGATGTTTCGTCGCCCGGGCACCGCGTCGGTCCAGTCGGTTCATTTCGCAGCCATCTATGTTTGCTTTCAATCGCACACAAGGTCTCATGTCGCAGCTGCTCAGTTCTGTCAAACCCGCCACACGCCGCATGCGTGTGCGCGCTATCCATACCCTGTCGCCGCGCATGCGCCGCGTGGTGTTTACCGGCGTAGCCGCTACGGATCTCGCCGATCTGGCCAGCGCTGCGCCCGGCGCGGCCATCAAGCTGATGTTTCCGCACGATGCCGCAGGCAGCGGTCGCACGCTTGGGCGCGCTTACACCATCCGCCGCTATCACCCTGCCCGCGGCGAACTGGAAATCGATTTTGTCGTGCACGACGAAACGCCCGCCACGCAGCATGGCCCGGCGGCACGCTGGCTCGAACACGCCGCCCCGGGCGATGAAGTGGAATTTGCGGGCCCTAAGCGCGGCTTCCGCGCCGACCCCGCTGCACCGTGGACGCTGCTCATCGGCGATGAAACGGCGTTGCCCGCCATCTTCGCAATTCTGGAAACATTGCCCGAGCACGCGCAGGTGCTGACCTATATCGCCATCGGGGACGCTCGCGCCAGACTGCCCCTGGAAGGCGCCTTGGCAAGCCACCCGCGCAGCCGCAACATCCATTGGGTAGAGAGCGATACGGCGCACGCCGGCGCAATGATGGTCGGCGCACTCAGCGCCCAGTCCATGCCGACCGGCACGCCGCAGGTGTTCCTGGCCGGCGAGGCGTCCTTGCTCAAACAGGTCCGCACGCTGCTCGAAGGCGCCTGGGCCGTGCCGCGCGACGCCATCGACGCCAAGGGCTACTGGACGGCAGGGCTTTCGCGCGAAGAACGCAAGGCGGCCGAGGCGCGTTGATCTTCGAGTCGCTTCAAGTGGCGACTTCGGCACTGGGCGCGCCACCCCGCACCCAATCGCGCAGCAGGCGCTGTCCGTAAAGCAGCGCCGCGTCCATCGCTTCGCGCGGCGAGCCAAACGTACATCCGGGCCGCACCGGTTGCGAGCCCGACAACGATTGCCCTTCCGCGCCGCGGAACACCACCTCGACACGCGCCTCCCAGCCCCGCCCACCGGCGGGAACCACACGCGGGACGATTTCAACGTCTCCACAGATCTTGTGCACCTTGTTCCTCCATCTGCAGCGCCTGAACGGCGCATTGCCAGCAAGGTAGCAACGGCCATGCCCATCTGGGCATCGCCTCGTGATTTGATCGAGATCAACTGCCGGCGCCCGCATCACCTTTAGCCCGTCGCGGGCGTGCCGATGCAAGGGAGGAAAGCGCGTTTCTCGCGCGCCCCTCCTTCCGTCCATCTGCGCCCACGAAGCGCGGCACAACCATGCGCAAGAATCTGCCGGTCACCCAAGCCGAAACCGCCCTCAACCCGACGGACTACCTCATCTCCCGGACCGACCTCAAAGGCCGCATCGTCTTCGCCAATCCGGCGTTCGTGCGCGTCAGCGGCTATTCGCAGGAAGAACTGGTCGGTGCGCCGCACAACCTCGTGCGCCACCCAGACATGCCCGAAGCCGCGTTCGCCGACTTGTGGGCCACGCTGCAAGCCGGCAAGCCATGGCGCGGGTTCGTCAAGAACCGCCGCAAGGATGGCGGTTTCTATTGGGTGCTGGCCAACGTGACGCCGGTGTTTCAGAACAATGCGGTGGTCGGTTATACGTCCGTGCGTTCGATGGCCACCCCTGCGCAGATCGCGCGCGCGCAACGCGCCTACACCGCCATCAATGAGGGCGATAGGTCGTACACCGTGCGCGCCGGCCGCATTCTTCGCACAGGCTGGCGGCGCGCCGCGAATCTGTTCCAGCGCGACAGCCTGCGCTTCAAGGTGATCGGTCTGCAAACACTGATTGCGTCGGCCATCCTGATCGGTACGCTGTGGGCGCACATCGCGCTGGAAGCCGCCGATCTGCATGGCGCAGCGTGGCTCGTGTTCAGCCGCGACTGGCTGTGGCTCACCGGCGTCGGTTGCGCGGGGCTGGCGACGATGTCGGGCGTGTTGCTTGCGCGAACCCTCATCCGCCCGCTGGAAGAAGCCGCCATGCTGGCCACGCGCCTGGCAGCCGGCGATCTGACCACCGTGGTTGAAGCCCGCTCCAGCGACGAACTGGGCGAAGTCATGCGCGCCATGGCCACCATGCGCGCGAGTCTGTCGTCCATCGTGCGCGATATCCAGGACGGCGCCGCCAACGTCGCACACAGCACGCTGCAGATTTCTGCCGGCAACCATGACCTCTCTGCCCGCACCGAACAGCAGGCTGCCGCACTGGAAGAAACCGCTTCGAGCATGGAAGAACTGACATCGATGGTCGCGCAGAATGCGGACCACGCCCGCGCCGCCAGCGCGCTTGCCGAGGAGGCCTCCACGATCGCGGCCGACGGCGGCCAGGTCGTGCAGCGCGTCGTGCACACCATGGACGCCATCCGCGCAGACAGCCAGCGCGTGACCGAGATCATCGCCACCATCGAGAGCATCGCGTTCCAGACCAACATCCTTGCGCTCAATGCCGCCGTTGAAGCCGCCCGCGCAGGTGAAGAAGGCCGCGGCTTTGCAGTCGTCGCCGGCGAGGTACGCAGCCTCGCGCAACGCAGCGCGCAGGCCGCAGCACAGAGCAAGGAGATCATCCGCGCCTCCGACCAATCCGTGCGCGACGGCGTTGACCTCGTCCACAAGGCCGGCGCCACCATGACGCAGATCGTGCAGTCGGTGCAGACCGTCACGCAGCTCATGTCGGAAATCTCGGCCAGCTCGCGCGAGCAGAGCAGCGGTATTGCGCAGATCAACGCGTCGGTGTCGCAGCTCGATGGGGTCACGCAGCAGAACGCCACGCTGGTGGAAGAGGCAGCGGCGGCCACCTCGGTGCTGGCGCGCCAATCGGAAGATCTGAAGCACGCCGTCGCGGTGTTCCGCGCCTAGCGCCGCAGCAGGAGCAGCGCCTTACAGCGTGAAGCGCGTGTCGCTTTCCAGCAGTGCCGTCACCGCCTCGGGCAACAGTGGCTCACTGAAGTAATAGCCCTGCAGCACGTCGCATTGGTGCGACGTCAGGAAGGCAGACTGCGCGGCATCTTCCACGCCTTCTGCGCACACTTTCACGCCCAGGTTGTGGGCAAGCACCACGACGGTCGTGCAGATGGCGGCATCGTTGGAATCGCGGTCGATGTCCTTGACGAACGCGCGATCGATCTTGATGAGGTCGATTGGCAAGCGCTTCAGATAGGCCAGGCTCGAATAGCCTGTGCCGAAGTCGTCGATGGCCATGCGCACGCCAAGCTGCCGAATGGCAGTGAGGTCTTCGATGGTGCGCTCGGTGCCCTCCATCAGCATCGACTCGGTCACTTCCAGTTCAAGGAAGCCCGAGCCGAGGCCGTATTGGCGCTGGAGCTTGAGCAACGTCGGCAACACGGTGCCGCGCTTGAACTGCAACGGCGATACGTTCACCGCCAGCGTCAGGTCATCGGCCAGGCCGCGCTTGTGCCACTCGGCGTGCTGCTGCGCGGCCTCGGTCAGGACCCAATTGCCGATCTCGACAATCAGCCCGCTCTCTTCGGCCACCGGAATGAACGCGGCCGGCGGCAGCAACCCGCGCGTCGGATGAACCCAGCGGATCAGCGCTTCGAGCCCGCACACGCGGCCCGTCTTGGTGTCGATCTGGGGCTGATACAGCAAGCGGAACTGGCCTTGTTCCAGCGCTGCGCGAATCTGGTGTTCCAGGTTCAGCCGGTACGACACGCCGATATCCATCTCGGGCGCGAAGAATTCCAGGCGATTGCGGCCGTTCTGCTTGGCGTAGTACATCGCCATCTCTGCATGGCGGATCAGGCTATCGGCGTCTGTACCGTGCGCTGGATATTCAGCCACGCCAATGCTTGCCGTCACGAACACTTCGTGCCCTTCCACGCGCACCGGCTCGGCAAACAGGTCGAAGCCGAAGTCGACACCGCGCGACCCCGCGTGCGAGATCACCAGTGCAAACACGTCACCGCCAAAGCGCGCCACAGTGTCCACCGTATCTGCCGCATCGCGCAGGCGCTCGGCCACACGGCGCAGCACCTCGTCGCCCAATAGGTGGCCAAGGCTGTCATTGACGACCTTGAAACGATCAATGTTGACGAGCGCCACATAGAAGCGGCTGCGCTGGCGTGCGGCCATCTCCACCGACTGCTGCACACGGTCGGCCAGCAGCGTGCGGTTGGGCAGGCCCGTGAGCGAATCGATGGTGGCGTGCTGCGCCAGGCGCGTGCGCGTCATCTCCTGCTCGGTCACGTCGTCCTGAATGCCGACGTAATGCGTGACCGCGCCTTTGGCATCGCGCACCGGCGAGAGCAGGAAGTTGTTCAGGAACGCGTGGCCGTCCTTGCGGAAATTGCGCAGCAGCACGCGGATCTCGCTCTCGTCGCGCAGGGCGGCACGCACTTCATTGAGCGCGGGCTGCCCCGGCTCGGACGAGTGCAGGAAGCGCGCATTGCGGCCCAGCACTTCTTCTGCGCGATAGCCCGTCATGCGCTCGAAGCCGGGGTTCACATACACGATCGGAAGGTCGGGTTGCTGTGCGTCGGCCACGGTAATGCCTGACGGCACTGACTCGACCACGCGACGCAGTAACCGCAGTTGCTCGTCGGAATCGCGCCGCTCGGTGATGTCCTGCATGGTGCCGAACAGGGCGACAACCTCGTCGCGATCATTGCGCTCGATGTTGCCGCGCGAAAGCACCCAGCGGTGTTCGCCGTCACGGCGGATCATCTCCAGGTCCAGCGCGTACGGTTCACCTTCGGTCACGGCGCGGCTGGCGGCCTCACGCAGGCGGTTATAGCTGTCGGCGGTAAAGAACTGCGCCTGCTGCGCAAAGGCCGGAGGCGCGCCCAGCGGCATGCCCGTCAACACATACATGCCCGATGACCACGTGGTCGAGTCGCGCAGCACGTCCCAGCGCCAACTACCCAGGAGCGCAATCTGCTCGGCTACCCTCAGGTTCGCTTCGCTGCTGCGCAGCTCTTGTTCAATCGCCGAGCGCTGCGAAATGTCGGTCACCCCACCGACCACGCGCACGGCGCGGCCGTTCTGATCTCGATACAGGCTCGCGCGAATTTCCACCGTGCGCGTGGCACGGTTGGCATCGATCACGCGGCAGACGTGCTGCCAGCTGTCGCGGTCCGAATTCAGTACGGCGCGCAGTTCCTTGGCGAAGGCATCGACGTCGTCCGGGTGGACGAATTGGTGGAAGGTGAGCGTGCGCGAGGTACCCCCGCCCGTGCCGTCGTCGTCGCCAGGGCTCAGCAGCGCATCACTGCCAAGCAGCCGATGCAGGCTGGCGTTGGCCCAGGACTCGCCGGTGGCGATATCCCAGTCGAAGATCCAGTCGTTAGTGGCACGCGCCACGCGCTGAAAGCGTTCGGTCAGGCGGTGAACGGTGGCGTCGTGGCGCTGGATGGCGGCGCGCATTTCGTTGAAGGTACGTTCCAGCAGCGAGAGTTCATCGCGCGAGGTGCCGTGCTCAGGCACGCGGGCAGAAAAATCGCCCGTTGCGTAGTGGCGTGCCGCATCCACGAGGGCATCGATGCGGGGCATCACCATCCGGCGCAGGGCCATCTGGATCAGCGCCAGCAGCATCACGACCATCAGCAGGATGGCGCCGCCGCCAGCCAGCGTCACGTTGCGCTGCTGGCGAACGATATCGGTGGCATCCACACCGCGCACAATGCGCAAATGCCCGCCGGCCGCATGCGGCACCACCATGGCGGCGTAGGCACGGCGCACGCCGTCGGTGTCGTCCACCAGCAGCGGCTCGCCCGGCTGCTCCCCTGCTGCAGCCAGCAGCGGCCCCTGAACCACCGCCGGCACTTGCGCTGCACGCAACGTGCCCTGCGTCGACAGCACATTGCCGTCGGCATCCACCAGATAGACCGGCGCTTGCGGCATGCCGTCCACGGCTGCCGCAATCAACGCGCTCTGTCGCACGGCTGCATATGCCACGCCGCGGATCGCGCCGTCGCTGCCTGTCATCGGCCGCGCCGAAATCAACACGGCCTGGCTGGAGGCGCGCCCCGTCACGAACGTCGACAAGGAAGGCCGGCCCGTCGCCAAGATCTCGTTGAGGTACGGCCGGTCCGACAGATCGACGCCAAGCTTCGCCGTGTCGGGCGTACATACCAGCTTGCGGTGCGCGTCGATGATGCCGAGGTTCGCGAGTTCGCTCTGGTTATGGAAGACGCGGTTGACGAAGCTGCTGCACTCTTGCTGCTCCATGCGCAGTGCCGAATCGTCGGCAAGCAGCACCGAGAGAAGCGTATTGGCGTTGGAGAGCACCATGCCGACCCGCGCTGCGGCGGCCTCGGTTTCGTGGGTCAGGTGCTGAGCAAGGTGATCGTTGAGCCGGTCACGGTAAAGCGCCACACCGGCAATCGCCACGACGATGGCCGGCAAGGCGGCCACCGCGGCCAGGGCAAGCAAGCGGCCGCGCAGCGTGGTGGGAAAGAAAGCGTGCTTCGGCACTTGAATGACCGGTAGAGCCTTATGTGGAGAGCGAATGCACTCTGCGGTTGCACGATGCGCGGCTCAAGGACCATCCCCTCGGCGCACGATGCAGTTGCGGCATCGTGCCGGCGGACGGCTGACGCAGTGCGCAAGCATTTTGCTTGCAATTCCTATCGCACGCAACTTGTGGATAGTCTGTAGGTGACCGAGCCGCAAATCGGCGTGGCAGGCGGCATGACAGGTGGTAGCGGTGTTGGCAAAGCGGTGCCCCAACCCCCGTTGCCGCGATGCCGCTCAACAGCAAGGCGAGCTCGCGGTCAGGTGCCGGCAGCGTCTGGCGCGGGACGTCTGTGCGCAGCAAGCACCCATAGAAAAAGCCACCGGATAGCGGTATCCGGTGGCTTCAAGAATACGCTTTGAACGGGGAAGTTCAGCGCAGTTGAAGGATAGGCAATGCCCCCCGTTCAGGCCAATACCCAGGATAGGGTAATTTGGGAAAAACCCTGCATGGCAGCGGGTTTCACCACCCTGCGCCTTTCGCGTGTGCTTTCTGCACAACGCCTGACTCCGTAACAACCCGTCCTCCGAAATATCCATCCCAGCGACCGGGTGCCGCAGCCCGTCACACGGGATGTTGCGTTATAATGAAAACGATTCGCATTTAGCCTCCCTGCTTGTACCACGCTACGTTAACGATCACGCACGATGCGGCTTTCCGAGCTTTCCCGCCGGGCGACGGCGGTGGTGGATCACGTTGAAGACCGTGAACCCGCCGATCCCATCAGCCAACGCCTGCGCGAACTCGGGTTCGTGACGGGCGAAGAGGTGCGCGTAGTGGCTGTCGGCCCGTTTGGCGGCGATCCGCTGGTCGTGCAGGTGGGCTTCACCCGCTTTGCACTGCGTCGCCAGGAGGCTGCCCGCGTGCGCCTGCGCGCCCAATCGGCAACGCAACCCGCTGCCGTCATCGCCGCTCCCGAGACGCCCCCGCCCGCCAAGGTGCGCGAGGCGGCATAGCCAGCCTCCCATTGCCGCCGCCTTCCGGCTCCGCTTATCCGGCTTCATGCAGATGCACGCTTCTTCCTCCTCCGCTTCCACCCCCGCATTGCGCGTTGCCCTGGTCGGTAACCCCAACTGCGGCAAGACCGCGCTGTTCAACCTGTTAACAGGCAGCCGCCAGAAGGTTGCCAACTATGCGGGCGTGACGGTCGAGCGCAAGGAGGGCCGCTTTACCGCGCCGTCGGGCCGGCATGTACAGATTCTCGACCTGCCGGGCGCCTACAGCCTGATCGCCACCAGCCCCGACGAAGCCATCACGCGCGATATCTGCCTTGGCACGTTCCGTGGTGAGTCGCGCCCCGATTTGCTGATCTGCGTGGTCGACGCCACCAACCTGCGGCTGCACCTGCGCTTCGTGCTGGAGCTGCAACGCCTGGGCTTGCCGATGGTGCTGGCGCTGAACATGGTCGACGCGGCCGAGCGGCGCGGCATCCGCATCGACCGTGCCAAGCTGGAGGCCGCCCTGGGCGTGCCGGTGGTGCAAACCGTGGCCATCAAACGCAACGGCGCAGCCGACCTTGTCGCCCATATCGATCACGAAAAGCTGCCGGCCGTGCCGGTTGGGCTGCCGGCCGACGCCGATCCGCACGTCGAAGTGAAGCGCCTGCTCGATGCCGCCGTGACCATGCCGCGCAGCACGGCCGAGCTGGACGACCGGCTCGACCGCATCGTGCTGCACCCGGTACTGGGCCTGATGCTGCTGGCCGTGCTGATGTTCTTGATGTTCCAGGCGGTGTTCTCGTGGGCGCAGCCGCTCATGGACGGCATCCAGGGCGCCGTGGAAGCCGTGGGCGTGTGGGTCGGCAACGTCATGCCCGACGGCATGCTCAAAAGCCTGTTGGTGAACGGCATCATCGCCGGCACGGGCAGCGTGCTGGTGTTCCTGCCCCAGATCCTGATCCTGTTCCTCTTCATCCTGTCGCTGGAAGAGTCAGGCTATCTGCCACGCGCAGCCTTCCTGCTCGACCGGTTGATGGCGGGCGCGGGGCTGTCAGGGCGCTCGTTCATTCCGCTGCTGTCCAGTTTTGCGTGCGCGATTCCCGGCGTGATGGCCACGCGCACGATCCAGGACCCGCGCGACCGGCTGGTGACGATTCTGGTTGCACCGCTGATGACCTGCTCGGCGCGGCTGCCTGTGTATGCGCTGCTGATCGGTGCGTTCATCCCGGTGCGGCAGGTGTGGGGCCTGTTCAATCTGCAGGGGCTGGTGCTGTTCGGGCTGTACATGGCGGGTATCGTGTCGGCGCTGGTCGTCGCTTACGTACTCAAGTACCTGAAGCGCGATCGCAACGAGCACCCGCTCATTCTCGAGTTGCCGTCGTACCGACTGCCCAGCGTGCGCAACCTGATCGTCGGGCTCGTCGAGCGTGCGCGCATTTTCCTGCGCCGCATCGGTACGGTCATCCTGAAGATGATGGTGCTGCTGTGGTTCCTCTCGACGTTCCCGTCGCCGCCGGCCAACGCCACGCTGCCGGCCATCGATTACAGCTTTGCCGGGATGATCGGCCGTGCGCTTGAGGTCGTGTTCGCGCCGATCGGCTTCACATGGCAGATGTGTATTGCCCTGATTCCCGGCATGGCTGCACGTGAAGTGGCCGTGGGCGCGTTGGCAACGGTGTACTCGCTGTCGGCCACGCATGAGGATGCGGCTGCGCAGCTGGCGCCAATCATCTCCCAGCAATGGTCGCTGGCCACGGCATTGGCCTTCCTGGCTTGGTACGTCTACGCGCCGCAGTGCATCTCGACGCTGGCCACCATCCGCCGCGAGACCAACTCGTGGAAGGTCATGGCGGGCACCGCCGGCTACCTCTTCGCGCTGGCCTACCTGGCCGCTTTCGCTACCTACCAGATCGCACGGGTGCTGACATGAGCGTGTATCACGTTGTCGAAACCGGCGTTGTCGCCACCGTCGTGGCACTGAGCGCGTTGTCGCTGACCGGCCGCTATGCACCGGCGATGCGCGCCCGCACGGCGGCGCGCGTGGCAGGCTGGTGTGATCGACCGTCGCGGCCGGGCTGGATGCGCGCCTTCGGCCAGCGCCTGCTTACGCCGGGCGAGTCGCCCTCGTGCCACTCCGATCCGCTTTCGGGCAGCGCATGCGGCAGCGGCTGCAGTGGCTGTGCATCGGGTGAATCGTCATCATCCGCGGCGGTTGAACAGCCGATCCACTTCGTGCGGCGCAAATAACAGCCGACGCAATGTCACAACACCAACGGGCTCGCATCACGCGGGCCCGTTTTGTTTTTGCGCAGCGCGGGCGTAGACTGGCTCAAACCTGAACGGGGGACGCGTCATGACCGAAGAGTTGCTGGTCCAGTTGATTGCGGAAGTCGAGAAGGAAGACCCGGTGGATTTCGCCAACCTGCCCTTCGACGAGCAGATGTTGCGCGACCTGGTCTGCAAGCTGGTGTCGCGCCAGCTGACGCAAATGGAAAATGCCCATTTCAGCCAGGATGAGGTGATCGTCTCGCTCACGGCGAGCATCGCCAAGCTCGTCCTCGAAAATCTTGTGCTGAATGCGCGCCTGCTGGCACAGCAGGGGCACGGCGAAAGCGCACGCGCGCTGCTGGAGCGGATCTCTCGTCAGGCGAAGGGATAAGCGGCGCGGTTACTGCGCGCGCACAACGTTGTACTGCGTGCGGGCGCGCGTCAGTAAACGCTTGGCGACAGATAGGCCGCGAATGGCGGCGGCATCGTCGTCGGCCGGAAAATCAAACTCGGCGCTCCAATTGCAGCCGGTGTGATCCGGGCGGTGAATGCACATCGCGCGCAGTTCGCACTGTGCGCATTCCGGGTGTTGCTGGACGCAGCGGGCCAGCAATGTCTTGAGTTCATCTTCGGACTTCAGACGGCGTTGCATCGGCATCTCCTGAATAACAGGGAGTTGGAACACCGAGCGCGCAGTGAGTTTCGCCATGATTGCGCCGATACTGTTTCAGCAAGTTACCGGATCACGTCACGCGTTCAACCCAATCGCGCCCGACATACCTGCGCCTGCCTGACACGCCGGGCATACGCCGTAAAGCGCCAGCGCGTGATCGCGCAGCACAAAGCCGCGCTCGTTGGCCACACGCTCCTGCCGCGACTCGATGGCGTGGTCGTGAAACTCTTCCACGCGGCCGCACGTCAGGCAGATCAGGTGATCGTGGTGCGCGCCCTCGTTCAGCTCATACACCGCATGGCCGGCCTCGAACGCATGACGCAACAGCACGCCGGCATCGACCAACTGATTGAGCACGCGGTAGACCGTTGAGATGCCGATGTCGAGTTCCGACGTGAGCAATTGGCGGTACACATCTTCTGCGCTCAAGTGACGGCCGTGTTCCGTACCGGCGGTGAGGATTTCCAGGATCTTGACGCGCGGCGAGGTGGCTTTGAGCCCCGCCCGGCGCAGGTCGGTCGAGTTTGGCATGGCGTTCGTTGGGCGAGATTTGGGTACGGCAGGCGGGGTATTGCAGCGGGCGAGAACCGGAAACGACAAGGCCGCAAGCATGCGAGCCGGGTCGACAAGTCCTAAAAAAAAAAACGGCATGGCTGGCAGCCCGGAAAAGTCGCAGTCGGGAAAGCGGGGTCTGAGTGCTTTCCCGACTGTCGGGCGGCTTGCTACTGCCAAACGCTCTGTGTGTCAGAGCGGTCCCCACAAAAGATCGGGTGCCGGGCGCTGCCACGGAATAGCGAGCGCACGCAGCGAAATTCGGTTCGATCCGGCGCTCTGAGGGATATGCCCTAGGGGGCGGATCCATCGGCTGCAGCGCCGTCGATGGACACACTATAAATGCGAATGATTCGCATTACAAGCGTTTTCTTTGCGATCTATTGAAGACCCCGATCTGAGCGCGGCTTTCTCGACGCCGCAAGGGGCATCACCCCATCCCGATAGCGCGGGCGTAGCCGGCTCCGCCCTCAAGGCTGACGGTCGGACGGTGTATCAAGCGTCCGCTACAGTCTTTCTACTGCCGGCGTGCGCATTGATCAGGCTACGAGTCAGCAGATTGGCTTGCTGCTGATCATGTCGGTTGCGAGCAAAGGGGCTGCGTGGACGTCGTCGGTGCGTGCTCCGAACCGCCGATGGCTACGTATGGGGCGTCCAGGCAGCCAATTGACTAAGCGCCCGGTTGAACGCGCCCGGGTTGGCGATGTTCATGCCATGCGACGCGCCCGCGATGGTTTGACGCTCAGCCTGCGGAATCCACGCATGGAGTTTGTCGACGGTGTTCCGGAACATGCGCGGGCTCTTCTGCCCGTCGATCAGCAACGTGCGGCACTGGATTTCGCCGGCCGCCTCAGGCGTATAGGCCGGTAGCGGATCACGCAGCTGCTTTGGCAGCGTGAGCGCGTTGTCGAGCGCCATCCTGCGGAAGCTCTGCGTGCTCTTGACCCAGAAGCCGGGCATGGTGACCGAGTCCACAAACAGGTTCAGGCCTGCGTCAAATTCACCCTGTTCGATCAGGTCGGCAGCCTGTGCTCTCAATGCCTGGACCGCGGGCGGCAAGGCGCCGGCGGCTGCTTGCGGCGCTGCCTGCAACGGGCCGCCCGGATCGGCCAGCGTGAGCGTCTTTACCAGGTGCGGGTACTGCCGCGCCAGATGGAACGCAACGCAACCGCCGCGCGAATGGCCAACCAGGTGCACCGGGCCCAGCCCGAGCGCCTCGATGAACTCTGCCATCTCAACGACGTGCGCTTCCCAGCTGAAATCGCCGTGCCCGAATGCGTGGGTTTCCGGCCAATAGTGGCCCAGGCTCGGCGCGAAGCAGCGGAACTGTTTCGACAGCGCGGCGAGTTGCGGATCCCAATAGCGGTAATCGCACAACGACCCGTGAACAAAGACCATCGGCTCGCCGCTTCCGGCTTCTACGTAGGGCACCGAGGTGCCCGAGGCGGTGGCAGCAAAAGCGGGTTGTGGCCATACGCCGGCAAGAGCCAGCGTCGTCAGGGGCGTTCGCGCATTCATTGTTGAAACTCCGTTTTCCCGAGACTTTGCTGCACTGCGATTGAAAAGGAAATCGCATAATATTGATGGAATCTTTCAGTTTTTCTGATACATCCTCGCAAGCGAGTGCACATGAGTACCGAGATGAAAGCCCTGGACGTCGACGTTCTCACCATGATCGTCGCTGTTGCCGACACAGGCACGATCAGCCGGGCGGCAGATCTCGTGCACCGCTCGCAATCGGCTGTGAGCATGCAGATCAAGACGCTGGAATCGGCACTAGGAAAGGCGCTGTTCGTGCGCAAGCCGCGTAGCGTGATACCAACACAAGACGGCGAGGTGCTGCTGGCGTATGCGCGCCGGATCATTGCGCTGCGTGATGAAGCTTGGGCAGCGGTCGTGCGGCCGGACGTGACGGGCCGCGTGGTGATCGGTGTGCCCGACGACTATGCGTCGTCGCTGTTCCCGCCGATTCTCAAGAAATTCTCGGCCAGCTATCCGAAGGTCGAGATCCAGGTCATCGGCTTGCCCAGCGTGGCGTTGGCGCCGATGTTGCGTGATGGCACGGTGGACCTCGTCTGCGCCACGCGCGTCAAAGGGCTGACCGGCGAGTTTTTGCGGCACGAACCGATGGTGTGGGCGGCGGGCCCGGGGACCACGGAAATCTGGCGTGAACGGCCATTGCCCATTGCGGTGTTTCTGCCGGGCAGCGTCGCGCGCGAGAAGGCGATCCGCAGTCTCGAGCGCGCAAAGATCGCCTACCGGACTTCGTATGAAAGCCCGAGCCTGCTGGGCTTGCTGACGATGGCCCGAGCGGGCCTCGCCATCACGCCATTGGCGCGATGTGCCGTGCCCTCCGACTTTACGTTGCTCGGATCCGCGCACGGCCTGCCGGAGATCGGTACGTTGGAGATCGTCTTGGCGCGTAGTGTCACTTCCAACCGTCAACCCTGCGATTTCCTGGCCGAGCGAATTGTGGCCGAGCTAAATGCGTGAGCCCGCTTCGTCAAGCTTCCCTTGACTGATCGGGGAATCGCTCGCTTCTGGAACAACGGCGGCTAGGTCGTTGAATCTCGGGGCGCAGGTTCAGCCCCCAGCGCAACGGGTCTGCCAAGCTTCGTAAAGGCCCTGCTCGCCCTTTGGCCTGAACGGATGCAGTTGCAGCTCACCGCCCTCCGGCGCGCGACGCAGCTCCGCATACATGGCAGCGGTCGACATACCGAAAGGCTCGCCATCTTCGTTCGAATAGGCAAAGTACGCCGCGCGAATGCCGCAGCGGTACATGGCCGCAAAGCACATCGGGCACGGATGGCCGCTGGCGTACATCACTGCACCGCGCAAGTCGGCCGTGGCCAGCGTCTGGCTTGCCTGGCGGATGGCCTGCATTTCGGCATGGGCTGTGGGGTCATTGGTGGCGAGCACCTCGTTCACCGCACGCGCAACGATCTTTCCGTCGCGCACAAGCACCGCCCCAAACGGCAAGCCGCCGCCGTTGACGTTACCGCGCGCAAGCGCCACTGCCTCACGCATGTACTGCTCATCGGACATCGGGTTCTCCGCAGACGAAATTGCGGGTCGATTATGGTTGCGCCCCTAAACATGTTGAAATTAAATAATGAAATGAGATTCAGTGGGTTTTCCAATGATTGATCTTGTGTTGCTGCGCAGCTTTGTCACGGTGGTCGATACGGGCAACTTCACACGCGCGGCCGAGCATTTGCACCTGACACAATCGACCGTCAGCCAGCAGATCCTGCGGCTCGAGCAGCAGTTGGACTGCCGCCTGCTCGACCGCAGCCAGCGCCAGGTGTTGCCGACGGAAGAGGGCGACCGCCTGCTCGGCTACGCCCGCCGCCTGCTACGCTTGGCCAACGAAGCGAGCGAGGCGCTCAGCCCCGAACACACCGGCGGCGTGCTGCGCTTGGGCGTGCCGGAAGACCTCGGCAGCGGTGCGCTGATGCCGCTCATCGCGAGCTTTGCGCGCGAGCGCCCGCGGCTGCGGCTGGAAGTGGAAAGCGGCCTCTCCCACCACCTGCTGCGCCTGTATCGCAATGGCGATCTCGACATGCTGCTCGTCAAGCAATGGGGCACCGATAGCGATTGCCATGCGCGCTGGGCTGAACCGGTTTGCTGGATCGACAGCGCCGAGAGGCCGCACACGCTGCCGCTTGGGCCATCGCAACCTGCGTTGCCGCTAGTGGTGTTTCCGGTGGGCGCGCTGTATCGGCAGGAGATGCTGCATGCGCTGGAATCGATCGGCCAGCCGTGGCGCATCACGTATTCAAGCCCGAGCCTGGCAAGCCTGTGTGCGGCTGTCAGCGCGGGGTTGGGCGTGAGCCTGCTGCCCGCCAGCACCGTGCAGGCCGGACATCGCGTGGTCGGCGCTGCCGATGGTTTTCCGGAGATCGGCGGGCTGGAGCTGGCGCTGTTTGCGCGACCCGACCTCGACAGCGCGGGGCGCGCGTTGCGCGATCGCCTTGTCGACATGTGCTCCGCGCGCGCGCAGGCGCTGCAGTCAGCCACCGGCTGAGCGCCCAGGCCCCAAAGAAAAAGCCGGACCCGCTGATCGCGAAGTCCGGCTTGGTACGGGTACGGCTGAGTTCAGCTTCAGGCAGCTTCGGCCAGCGGCACGCGGATCAGATGATCAAACGCCGACAGCGCGGCCTTCGCACCATCGCCGGTGGCAATGATGATCTGCTTGTACGGCGTCGTGGTCGCATCACCTGCGGCGAACACGCCTTCCGCGCTGGTCTGGCCACGCGCATCGACGACGATCTCGCCAAAGCGATTGCGCTCAAGCGCGCCGTCCAGCCATTCGGTGTTGGGCACCAGGCCGATCTGCACAAACACGCCTTCGAGCGCGACAGTGTGCTCGACGCCATCCACGCGGCTCTTGTAACGCAGGCCATTGACCTTCTGGCCGTCACCGGTGATCTCGGTGGTCTGCGCATTGGTGACGATGGTCGCGTTCGGCAGGCTTTGCAGCTTGCGCACCAGCACGGCATCGGCCTTCAGCTCACTGGCGAATTCCAGCAGCGTGACGTGGCTCACGAGGCCGGCCAGGTCGATGGCCGCTTCCACACCCGAGTTGCCGCCGCCGATGACCGCCACGCGCTTGCCCTTGAACAGCGGGCCATCGCAGTGCGGGCAGTACGCCACGCCCTTGTTCTTGTATTCCTGCTCGCCTGGCACGTTGACGTTGCGCCAGCGGGCACCCGTCGACAGGATGACCGAGCGACCCTTGAGCACCGCGCCGTTGGCCAGCGTCACCTCGGCAAAGCCACCCGGCTTGTCTGCCGGCGTGAGCTTGACCGCGCGCTGCGTGTTCATGATGTCGACGTCGTACTGGCGCACGTGCTGCTCAAGCGCGGCGGCAAACTTCGGCCCTTCGGTCTCCTGCACGGAGATGAAGTTTTCGATGCCCAGCGTGTCGAGCACCTGGCCGCCAAAACGCTCGGCCACCACGCCGGTACGCACGCCCTTGCGTGCCGCGTACACGGCAGCAGCGGCACCAGCCGGGCCACCACCGACGATCAGCACGTCAAACGCTTCCTTGGCGGCGAGCTTTTCAGCGTCACGGGCGGCAGCGCCGGTGTCGATCTTGGCGAGGATCTCTTCCACGCCCATGCGGCCGGTGCCGAAGGTCTCGCCGTTCAGGAACACGGTCGGCACGGCCATGATCTGGCGCGCCTCGATTTCGCCCTGATACAGCGCGCCGTCGATGGCGACGTGCTGGATGCGCGGGTTGATCACGGACATCACGTTCAGCGCCTGGACCACGTCCGGGCAGTTCTGGCACGTGAGCGACATGTAGGTCTCGAAGCGGAAATCCCCTTCGATATTGCGAATCTGTTCGATGACGTCGGCTTCGAGCTTGGGCGCATAGCCGCCCACCTGCAGCAGCGCCAGCACGAGCGAGGTGAACTCGTGACCGGTCGGGATGGCGGCAAAACGCACGCTCACATCGGCGCCGGTGCGGCGGATCAGGAACGACGGTGCGCGCTCGGCGGCATCGCGTTGTTCGGTCAGCACGATCATGCTGGACTGCTCGGCCACGTCGCGCAGCAGGTCCATCATGTCGCGGGAGCCCTCGCTGTCATCGACGTTGGCGACCAGCTCAATGGGCTGCACGAGGCGTTCGAGGTAGGCCTTCAGTTGGGCCTTGACATCAGCATCCAGCATGACGACTTCCTTTATTCGTTTTGATTCAGTGACAGGGCGCGGCACATGCCTGCGCCCTTAAGCAAACGGCCGGCAGAGCCGGCCGTTTTTCACGCTGCATGTCTGCAGCAACAGCCTTTACAACTTAGATCTTGCCGACCAGGTCCAGGCTCGGCTTGATCGTCTTGGCGCCTTCGTTCCACTTGGCCGGGCACACGTTGCCCGGGTTGTTGGCGACGAACTGGGCAGCCTTGAGCTTGCGCAGGGTTTCCTTCACGTCACGAGCGATGGCGTTGTCGTGCACTTCCATCGTCTTGATCACGCCTTGCGGGTCGATCACGAACGTGCCGCGCAGGGCTAGGCCTTCTTCCGGAATGTGCACGCCGAATGCGTTGGTCAGTTGGTGCGTCGGGTCACCCACCAGCGGGAACTGTGCCTTGCCCACGGCCGGCGACGTTTCGTGCCACACCTTGTGCGAGAAGTGCGTGTCGGTCGTGACGATGTAGACCTCGGCGCCAGCCTTCTGGAATTCTGCGTAGTTGTCCGCTGCGTCTTCCACTTCGGTCGGGCAGTTGAAGGTGAATGCGGCCGGCATGAAGATCAGCACGGACCACTTGCCCTTGAGCGACTCATCCGTGACTTCGATGAACTTGCCGTTGTGGAACGCTTGGGCCTTGAACGGTTGGACTTGAGTATTGATCAGCGACATAGTGGTTTTCGGTTGGGTTGCTTGGTTGACAACGGAGTGGATCGTATCGTCGATCAGTGCATTGCACAAGTTGATTGATATGATTTTGTCGATTGTTTTTTTCTATTGCCCTAGCAACCGAGCGCTTGCCGACTGAAGCGCCACATATCCAAAAGGTGCGCCTGCGTGCATAGACGAAATTACATGGCACACCCGCAGGTTGCACACCCCGCACGTGTTCTCGCAGTGCGCACATCACGTACAGCCAAGGCGGCGCGCGCCAAGACTACAGCCTTGTCAGCGTCTGTCTGACTGGCATAGGTCTTGCGCGAAGAGGTCGATCGCAAACCTCCGCCGCGCATCGGCGCCGTCCACTGCTCATGCAGTTGGCTGACGGCCCGGCAGGCAAATTCCTCCGGGAGCATGACCTTGTCGCTGAACGTTCTCTTTGTCGCTTCTGAAGCTGTGCCGCTGGCCAAGACCGGCGGGCTTGGAGATATGGTCGGGGCCTGCGCGAACGCATTGCGGCGCGCCGGCATGAAAGTGACGGTGATGCTGCCGGGCTATCCCGACGCCATCACGCAGTTGCAGCACACGCGCACCGTGTGCGAATGGACCGACCTGCCGGGCGGCCGCGCCCGCCTGCTGAACGGCCGCATGGGCACACAGGGCATCCCGGTGCTGCTGTTCGACGCCCCGGCGCTGTTCGCGCGGCCCGGCAATCCTTACCTCGACGACCACGGCCAGCCATATGACGACAACGCGCTGCGCTTTGCGTCATTCAGCCAGGCCGCTGCGCGCGTTGCCGGCGGCGTGCCCGGGGTGCATCGTTTTGACATCGTGCAAGCGCATGACTGGCATGCGGGGCTGGTGCCGCTGTTCGTCAAACGTGCGCAAGTGCCGGCGAAGACTGTCTTCACGATCCATAACCTCGCGTTCCAGGGGAATTTCCCGATGCACGTGGTGCCGGACATTGGCGTGCCGCCCGACGCGGCGCACGAAGCCGAGTTCTGGGGTCAGTTCAGCTTCCTGAAGGCCGGCCTGCTTTGGGCCGATCGCATCACCACGGTGAGCCACGCGTATGCGCGCGAAATCCTGACCGAGACAGCAGGCTGCGGCATGCAGGATCTGCTGCGCGCACGCCAGCAAGACCTCGTCGCCATCCTCAACGGCATCGATAACGACGTGTGGAACCCGTCGAAAGACCCGCTGCTGCCGCAGCCGTTTGTTGCTTCCAACCTGAGCGGCAAGCAAACCGCCAAGCGCGTCCTGCAGCAACGCTTCGGCCTGCCGGAAGACCCGAAGGCGCCGCTGCTGGCCGTCGGCAGCCGCCTGACGCATCAGAAGATGGCCGACGTGGCGTTGCAGGCGCTGCCCCAACTGCTGGAATCCAACCCGCAATTGCAGGTGGCCGTGCTCGGCTGCGGTGAACACGCCTATGAGACCGGCATGGCTGAGCTGGCGGCGCGCTATCCCCGCCAAGTGGCCGCGAAGATCGGCTACACCGAGGCCTATGCCCACCTGCTGCATGCCGGCGCCGACATCCTCCTGCACGGTAGCCGCTTCGAGCCGTGCGGCCTGACGCCGCTCTATTCGATGCGCTACGGCACGGTGCCTGTTGCGTCGCGCGTGGGCGGGCTGCTGGACACCATCACCGACCACGGCTCGCCGGAAGCGGCGTTGCACGGCGCGACGGGCTTCCTGTTCGACGGCGACACCGCCGACGCCATGGTGGCCGCGGTGGAACGCGCCCTGCGCGTCTTCGCCCAGCCGCAGGCGTGGCGCATCCTGCAATACAACGGCATGACGACCGACTTCGGCTGGTCGCAGCCGGCCCGCGAATACATCGCGCTGTACCGCAACCTCGTGCCGGCCGCCACGCCCATGCCCGCCGTGGCGCTTGCGCAGACGCCCGTCGCACCCGACGCGCTGCACACGGCCCGCCCCGATCAACCTGTGCGTACGCCAGCGCGGCGACGCTCGACGGCGCTGTCCGACGAGATCCGAGCGCACGCGGTGGCGCGCGCCGCCAGTGCCGAGAAGATCCGTGCCTGACCGCGCCTGACGCTCTGCCCCGCTTTCACGCATGCCCGAGACCAAGTCGCCCAAGCCCGCCACTCCACGTAAAAACACGGCCGCACTCAACGCGGCCAAGCCACCCGGCAGCAAAGCCAAATCGGTGACCAGGCCGGCAGCAATGCCGAGCCCAGTCGCGCCCACCGCGGCAGAGCCTCCATACGCCCCAGCCATCTGCTACGTGCACCCGCTCCAACTGGGCAGGCTCGACCGCTGGGACGGCGTGCTCGATCGCATCGCCTCATTGGGTTTCGATCATGTATTGATGGCGCCGCCGTTTGCGGTGGGTGCGGCCGGCAACGTCTTCGTCACCCGCGACCATGCGCAACTGCATGCGGCGCTGGGCGGCGGGCCGGCCGACGCAGCCCTCGCCAAGCTGGCCGAGGGCTGCCGCTCGCGGGGGCTTACGTTGCTGCTCGACCTGGTGATCGACCGCGTGGCGGTGGATGCGCCACTGCGTGCCGACCACCCCGACTGGTTCGCCAGCCACGCCGAAGACGGCGACGCGCTGGACCCGCGCCTGCCGCCTTCGCACCTTGAGGTGGCCTCGTTCCGCCACGACGACCCGCGCAACGCAGATGCCATCCTCACGTGGTGGGCTCAGCAACTGCGCAACTGGGCCGCATTGGGCATGGGCGGGTTCCGCTGTGAAGCGCCTGCCCGCCTGCCAGCCGAACGTTGGCGCACGTTGATTGCCGACGTGCGCAAAGACGCCGGCGCCGTCCGCTTCCTGGCGTGGACGCCCGGCATGGACGGCGCGGCAATCGACGCACTGGCAGGCGCCGGCTTTGACGCGACGTTTTCATCGTTGCGCTGGTGGGACTTCCGCGCCGGCTGGATGGTGGAAGAGCACGCGCGCCTGGCCGCCGTGGCCCCGCCGATCGCCACCGTGGAAGCACCGTTCGGCACGCGCTACGGCCAGGCGTTTGGCGACGCAATGGTCCGTGAACGCGCCTATCGCCGCCTCCTGCATATTGCCGACACACTCGATGCCGGCTGGCTGATGCCGCTGGGGTTCGAGCGCGGCGCGCTGCTGCCGATGCTGGCCGAGCGCGGTGACCCATCCGACCAGCAATGGATCGACGCCCATGCCGCGTTCGACCTGAGCGACGCCGTGCGCGATGTGAATGCGACCATCCGCGCCGCACGCGAGACGAACACCGTCGCGCCGCACGCCGAGCTGCGCATGCTCACCGGCCCCGACGCGCCGGCCACCGCCCTGCTGCGCGCAGACGGCCCAGACCTGCGCGCAGACGATGCCGCCACGCTGACGGTCATCAATCCCGATCTGCACATGGGCGTGTCGGTGCATGCCGACCACTTCCTGCCCGGTGTGGCGGGCGGCTTTACGCGCGGCGTGGCACTCGACCTGCTGACCGAACCGGTGGGCAGTTGCGACGATACGCTGCGTGCCAATGCACGGCCCTTGGCCGAGATTGACTTGCTGCCCGGCGACGTGCAGGTCTGGCGCGTGTTCCGGAATGCCCCGGTGCGCATGCCGGCCGCGGCCAAACCCGCCAAGACCCAGCGCACCAAGGCCGGCGAAGCGAAAGAGCCGGTCAACACTGCGATTGCCTCGCCGCGCATCGGCATCGAGCAGGTGCAGCCCTCCGTTGAAGACGGCCGCTTTGCCGTCAAGCGTCTGGTGGGCGACGACATCATCGTCGAGGCCGATGTGCTGATGGACGGGCACGACAAGCTGGCCGTGCACCTGCTGTGGCGCGCGCAAGACGAAGACGCCTGGCAGCACGTGCCGATGGTGCCGCTTGGCAACGACCGCTGGCGCGGTGCATTCCGGCCCGAACGGCTGGGGCGGCACGCCTATGCCGTGGCCGCGTGGCGCGATGCGTTTGGCACCTACCGGTCTGAACTGGAGAAGAAGCACACCGCCGGCGTGGACGTGACGCTGGAGCTGGAAGAAGGCGCGCGGCTCGTCGCCCAGGCCGCCGAGCATGCGCCCAAGGACGCACCGGTGGACGCATTGCACAAGCTGGCCCATCTGTTGGCCGAGGCAGACCACGCGCACCGCCTCAAGCTGCTGTTGGACCCCGTGACCGCCCACGTGATGACACAGGCTTCGCACTACCGGCCGTTCTATGTGGAAAGCGTGGCGTACCCGCTGGACGTGGAGCGCGCTGGCGCGGCATTCGCGAGCTGGTACGAGCTGTTCCCCCGCTCGGCATCGGATGACGAACAGCGGCACGGCACCTTTGATGACGTGATCCGCCGGCTGGGCGCCATTCGCGGCATGGGCTTCGACGTGCTGTATTTCCCGCCCATCCACCCGATCGGCCGCACCAACCGCAAGGGCCGCAACAACAGCCTGCGCGCCGAAGCTGACGACCCCGGCAGCCCGTACGCTATTGGCGCTGCCGAAGGGGGGCACGACGCCATCCACCCGCAGCTCGGCACGCTGGAAGATTTCCGCCGCCTGGTGCGCGCCGCGCGTGAAAAAGGCCTGGAACTGGCGCTCGACTTCGCCATTCAATGCTCGCCCGATCACCCCTGGCTGCGCGAGCACCCCGGCTGGTTTGCATGGCGCCCAGACGGCAGCATCAAATACGCCGAGAACCCGCCCAAGAAGTACGAAGACATCGTCAACGTCGACTTCTATGCGGACGACGCCAAGCCCGGCCTATGGACGGCACTGCGCGACGTGGTGATGTTCTGGGCGGACGAAGGCGTGCGCCTGTTCCGTGTCGACAATCCGCACACCAAGCCGCTGCCGTTCTGGGAATGGATGATCGGCGAGGTGCGTGCGCGCTATCCGGATACGGTGTTCCTGTCGGAAGCCTTTACGCGGCCCAAGGTGATGTACCGGCTGGCAAAGGTCGGGTTTTCGCAGTCGTACACGTACTTCACGTGGCGGCATACCAAGCAGGAATTCATCGATTACCTGACCGAGCTGACGCGCACGCCGGTGCGTGAATATTTCCGCCCGCACTTCTTCGTCAACACGCCGGACATCAACCCGGTGTTCCTGCAGTCGTCGGGCCGGCCGGGCTTTTTGATTCGTGCCGCGCTGGCGGCCACGCTGTCTGGCCTGTGGGGCGTCTATAACGGGTTCGAACTGTGCGAAGGCGCTGGGGTACCCGGCAAGGAGGAGTACCTCGATTCCGAAAAGTACCAACTGCGCGCGTGGGACCACAACCGCCCCGGCAACATCGTCAAGGAGATCGCGCTGCTCAACCGCATCCGCCGGGCCAACCCGGCGCTGCATTCGCATCTGGGCGTGACGTTCCAGCCGGCATCGGGCGAGCAGATCCTGTTCTTCAGCAAATCGACGCCGCCCGTGCTACCGGCGCAGTTGGGGGCCACCCCGCCCGAACTGGCCAACGCCCTGACGCCAGACCGCTTTGGCGACAACACGGTGTTCGTGGCCATCAACCTCGACCCGCACCACGCGCACGAGTCCGACATCGAACTGCCACTGTGGCAATGGGGCCTACCCGATCACGGCGCACTGATGGCCGAGAACCTGGTCAACGGCCAGCGCACGGTGTGGCGCGGCAAGTGGCAGCACATCCGCCTTGAACCCGAGCAGCCGTTTGCCATCTGGCGCGTGCGCCCGGCCCTGCCTTCGGAGGAAAACCCGTCATGACGCGCAATCCGACCGCGCTGCTGGTGGACGACGCGCTCTGGTACAAGGACGCCGTCATCTATCAGCTGCATGTCAAATCGTTCTGCGATTCCGACAACGACGGTGTCGGAGACTTCCCCGGTTTGATCTCCAAGCTCGACTACATCGCCGAGCTGGGGGTGGACGTCATCTGGCTGCTGCCGTTCTACCCATCGCCGCGCCGCGACGACGGCTACGACATCGCCGAATACCGCGGCGTCCACCCCGATTACGGCAGCATGGCCGACGTGCGCCGCTTCATTGCCGAAGCGCATGCGCGGGGCCTGCGCGTGATCACCGAACTGGTCATCAACCACACGTCGGATCAGCACCCGTGGTTCCAGCGGGCGCGGCGCGCCAAGCCGGGTTCTGCGCTGCGCGACTTCTACGTGTGGTCCGACAACGACAAGAAGTACGCCGGCACGCGCATCATTTTCATCGACACCGAGCCTTCCAACTGGACGTGGGACCCGGTGGCCAACGCGTACTACTGGCACCGCTTCTATTCGCACCAGCCCGATCTCAACTTCGACAACCCACGCGTGCTGAAGGCCGTGATCGGCGTGATGAAGTACTGGCTGAACCTGGGCGTGGACGGCCTGCGGCTCGATGCCGTGCCCTACCTCGTGGAACGCGAAGGCACGTCGAACGAGAACCTGCCCGAGACGCATGACGTGCTGCGCAAGATCCGCGCGGCCATGGACGGGGAATTCAAGAACCGCCTGCTGCTGGCCGAAGCCAACCAGTGGCCGGAAGACACGCAGGAATACTTCGGTGCCGGTGACGAATGCCACATGGCGTTCCACTTCCCGCTGATGCCGCGCATGTACATGGCGATTGCGCGTGAAGACCGCTTTCCGATCACCGACATCATGCGCCAGACGCCGGAGGTGCCGCCCGGCTGCCAATGGGCCATCTTCCTGCGCAATCACGATGAATTGACGCTCGAAATGGTGACCGACGCCGAGCGCGACTACCTCTGGGAGGTCTACGCCAGCGACCGCCGTGCGCGCCTGAACCTCGGCATCCGCCGCCGGCTGGCGCCGCTGCTCGAACGCGACCGCCGCCGCGTCGAGCTGATGAACAGCCTGCTGTTCTCCATGCCCGGCACGCCCGTCATGTACTACGGCGACGAAATCGGCATGGGCGACAACATCCACCTGGGCGACCGCGACGGCGTGCGCACGCCCATGCAGTGGTCCCCCGACCGCAACGGCGGCTTCTCGCGCGCCGACCCGGAACAGCTCGTACTGCCGGCCATCATGGGCTCGCTGTACGGCTATGAATCGGTGAATGTGGAAGCGCAGAGCCGCGACGCGCATTCGCTGCTGAACTGGACGCGCCGGCTGCTTGCCACGCGCAAGCGGCATCGCGTGTTCGGCCGTGGTTCCATCCAGTTCCTGCAGCCGTCCAACCGCAAGGTGCTGGCGTATATCCGCGCGCTGGAAGGCGAGGCGCCGATCCTCTGCGTGGCCAATCTCTCCCGCGCCTCACAGGCCGTGGAGCTGGACCTGTCCGCCTTTGCGCAGCGGGTGCCGGTGGAGCTGATCGGCGGGACGGCGTTTCCGCCAATCGGGCAGTTGTCGTATCTGCTCACGCTGCCGCCCTACGCCTTCTATTGGCTGGAGCTGCGCGAGAACGAGCCCGGCCCGACCTGGGCGCAACCGGCCGCCGAGCAGTTGCCCGAGTTCACGACGCTGGTGCTGCGCGCGGGGCTCGATGCCCTGGCCGACACGCGGCAGCGCGAGGCGCACCGCCAGTTGATCGAACGCGAAATCCTGCCGACGTATCTGCCCAAGCGCCGCTGGTTTGCCGCCAAGGACAGTGTGCTGCGTAGCGCAAAGTTTGCCTGGGGCGCGACCGTGCCGGTGGATGCCGCATCCACCAACCGCCCGCTGGCTGGCGCGACGCGGCCAGAGGTGTTTCTCAACGAAGTGGCCGTCACGCTGGGCAGCCCGGACGGCAGCGAGCGCGTCGAGCGCTACCTGCTGCCGCTTTCCATCGCTTGGGAATCGGCCACGCTGCCGGCGCTGCCCATTCAACTTGCGCTGGCGCGCGTGCGGCGCGGCCGCCATGTCGGCTACCTGACGGACGCCTTTACCACTGAGACCTTCGCCCGCGCGTTGCTCACCAACCTCGTGCGCGGCACCACGCTGGAGGCCAATGACGGCACCGTGCGGTTCGAGCCCGAACCGAACATTGCAGAACTGGCAGAACCCGCCGGCTCCACAACGAGCGCCGAAGCCGGCAGCACGCGGCCTGCGCCGCTTCCGCTGGCACCCGACACGCCCATCCAATGGCTGGCGGCCGAGCAATCGAACAGTTCGCTGGTGATCGGCGAGTCGGTCATCGTCAAGCTCATCCGCCGTATCGCCACGGGCATCCACCCCGAGGTGGAGATGACGCGCCACCTCACGCGCGTGGGCTATGCCAACACGGCGGCGCTGATCGGCGAGGTCTCTCACCACGCTGCCGACGGCGAACGCTCGACGCTGGCCGTCATGCAAAGCTTTGTTCCCAACCAGGGCGATGCGTGGACGTGGGCGCTGGACTACCTGCGACGCACCATCGACGAACTGGCCGTACAGATGGAAGGCGTGACTTCTGGCGATGGTGAATCGTCCCCAGTGGCCGTCTCGGAAGCGCGCTTGGATACCGACGAGGCATTGGCCGGCTACGTCAACTTCATCGGCGTGATCGGCACGCGGCTGGGCGAATTGCATGCCGCACTGGCGGCGCCCACCGAAGACCCGAACTTCGGCGCGCGCATTGCCGATACCGACGATGCCGCCTACTGGATAGCCCGCGTGAGCGAACAGCTCATCCGCGCGCATGACAACCTGACGACATGGCAACGGCAAAACCCCGACAGCCCGCGGCAAGCCGACGTGCAGTGGCTGCTGTCGCAACACCAGGCGCTGCTCGACGCTGCCCGCACGCATGCCGAAGATGGCCTGGGCGCCACGCTCTCGCGCATCCATGGCGACTTCCACCTCGGCCAGGTGCTGGTGGCGCAGGGCGATGCCTTCCTGATCGACTTTGAAGGCGAGCCCTCGCGCCCCGTGGAAGAGCGCCGGCGCAAGACCAGCCCGTTGCGCGACGTGGCAGGGCTGATGCGCTCGCTCGACTACGTGGTGGGCGCCATGCGGCAAGGCCCGGAACATGTGGCCGGCCCGGCCCAGGAGCGTCGCAATGTCCTGCTGGAGCGGTTCCGCGCTGCGTCCACCGAACGCTTCCTGGAGGCGTATGCCGCGGCCATTCGCGGGCCCGATCTGAACGCGCTGGATCAGCCCGTGGTCGACTTTCACCTGCTGGATCTTTTCCTGCTGGAAAAGGCCGCGTACGAGGTCAACTACGAAGCATCCAACCGCCCGACCTGGCTGCCGATTCCGCTGGAAGGCTTCACACGCGTGGCACGCCGCCTGCTGCATGCAGAGCCACCGTCACCCGCTGCAGAAGACTCGACCGGAGGCCCACCGTGACCGCGCTCGACTTTGCCTCTCCAACCAAAACCGCTGCCGAACCCGAAGCGCCGATCGTGCTGCCGGCGGGCGTCGACCAGATGCGCGTCGATGCGCTCACGCACGGCCGCCTGGGCGATCCATTCGCCGTGCTGGGGCCGCATCGCATGGACACCGAAGACGGCACGCGCTGGGTCGTGCGCGCTTTCTACCCCGGCGCGCGCCGCGTGCAGGCCATCGACTCGCGCGGCCAGATCATCACGGAGATGACGCCGGTCGGCCGCACAGGACTGTTCCACGGCCCGCTGCGTGCCGATGCACAGGACGTGTATGGCCACCCGGAGCTGTATCGCCTGCGCATCATCTGGCCGGCGGGCACCGGCCATGAAGCCGTGCAGGAAACCGAAGACCCATACGCCTTCGGGCTGCTGCTCGGAGATCTGGACCTGCACCTGCTCAACGAGGGCACGCACTGGGCGCTGGCAAGCTGCCTGGGCGCGCAGGCGATGCGCATCGACGGCATCAGCGGCGTGCGCTTTGCGGTGTGGGCACCGAATGCGCAACGCGTGTCGGTGGTGGGCGAGTTCAACCAGTGGGACGGCCGTCGTCACCCCATGCGCCTGCGCCACCAGGCCGGTGTGTGGGAATTGTTCCTACCGAGCGGCCTGGGCGTTGGCCCCGGCGCACGCTACAAGTTCGAACTCATCGGCGCCGATGGAAGGCTGATGGTCAAGGCCGACCCCGCCGCCCGCCAGACCGAACCGCCGCCCGCCACCGCCTCGGTGGTGGCCGACCCGGCCCCGCTGCGCTGGAACGACGACGCGTGGATGCAAACGCGCGCGGAACGCCAGAAGCCCGACGCGCCCATCAGCATCTATGAAGTGCATGCCGGCTCGTGGCTGCGCGATCTGGAAGACGGCGGCCGCAACCTGCAATGGGACGAACTGGCCGACCGGCTGATTCCCTACGTGACGGCGCTCGGCTTCACGCACATAGAACTGCTGCCGGTGGCGGAACATCCGTTTGGCGGCAGTTGGGGTTATCAACCGCTGGGGTTGTTTGCGCCGTCTGCGCGCTTTGGGGCGCCCGAGGCGTTTGCGCGCTTTGTTGACCGCTGCCATCAGGCGGGCCTGGGCGTCATCATCGACTGGGTGCCCGCGCACTTCCCGACGGACGCGCACGGACTGGCGCAGTTTGACGGCACGGCGCTGTACGAACACCAGGACCCGCGTGAGGGTTTCCATCAGGACTGGAACACGCTCATCTACAACTTCGGCCGCAACGAAGTGCGCGGCTTCCTGATCGCCAGCGGGCTGGAGTGGCTGGAGCGCTTCCATATCGACGGCCTGCGCGTGGATGCCGTGGCGTCGATGCTGTATCGCGACTACTCGCGCCGCGCCGGCGAATGGGTGCCCAACCGCTACGGCGGCCGCGAAAACCTGGAGGCCGTGGCGTTCCTCCAGCAGATGAACACGGTCGTGCACGAACGCTGCCCCGGCGCCATCACCATCGCCGAAGAATCGACCGCGTGGCCTGGTGTGACCGCGCCCGTGGAGTTCAACGGCCTGGGCTTCGACTACAAGTGGAACATGGGCTGGATGCACGACACGCTGCACTACATGCAGCGCGACCCGGTGTACCGCCAGCACCATCACGACGGCATGACCTTCGGCCTGGTGTACGCGTTCTCCGAGCACTTCATCCTGCCGATCTCGCACGACGAGGTGGTCCATGGCAAGGGTTCGCTGCTGGGCAAGATGCCCGGCGATGAATGGCAGCGGCTCGCGAACCTGCGCGCCTATCTCGCGTTCATGTGGACGCATCCGGGCAAGAAGCTGCTGTTCATGGGCTGCGAGTTCGGGCAAGTAGGCGAATGGAACCACGATGCATCGCCCGAATGGCACCTGCTGGACGACCCACGGCACCGTGGCGTGCAGCGGCTGGTGCACGACCTGAACGCGCTGTACCGGAATGAACCGTCATTGCATGCCCGGGACACGGCGCCGGAAGGGTTCAACTGGGTGATTGGCGACGACCGCACCAACAGCGTGTTTGCGTTCCTGCGGCTGGATGGCGAAGGACGGCCGATGCTGGTGGTCGCGAATATGACACCGGTGCCGCGCGAGGGGTATCGCATTGGCGTGCCGCCGGCGGATGGGGCCACGCAGTGGCGTGAGGTGCTGAACACGGATGCTGCCGTGTATGGCGGCAGCGACCTGGGCAATGGTGGGGCGGTGGATGTGGACCACGTGGCCGCGCATGGGCAGGGGCAGTCGTTGGTGTTGAGGCTGCCGCCGTTGGGGGTTGTGGTTTTGAAGGTTTGATTTTTGTGTTGGTGGTTTGCCTTCATTTCATCCCCTGCCGGGGCTGACTCACTTTCTTTGTCTTGCCAAAGAAAGTAAGCAAAGAAAGGCGCGCCCGAGATGGCGAAAGATTCCTTGAATTTATGTCGCAGAGAGGGAGGGGAGGCAAACTCGCTTCGCTCAAACAGCCTCCCCTCTTTTTCCTCTCTGCAACAGAAATTCAAGGCGCCATCTAGGGCAGGGTACGGCCACACCGTCGTGGCACTGGCGGTGGCGTGGGAGCACACCGGTTCGTGCGCCGTGCTCTTGCTGCGACTTGGGGATCCGCGCTTCAACTTCGAGGTTCAGAACGCGTACATCGAGGTTCTGAACGCGTGTTTTGGAGTTCAGGGGCTTCGACTTTGAAGTTCTGAACTTGGACGTTGAGGTTCTGAACTTCAGCTTTGCGGTTCTGAACTCCGACTTCGGGGTTCCGAACTTGAGCTTTGGGGTTCTGAACTCGGACTTTGAGGTTCTGAACGCCGACTTTGGAGTTCTGAACTTCAGCTTTGCGGTTCGGAGACTTCGACATCGAGGTTCTGAACGCCAGCTTTGAGGTTCTGAACGCCGACTGTGAAGTACTCGAACGCCAACGTTGAGGTTCCGAGCTTCAGCAGTGAGGTTCGGAACGCCAACGTTGACGTTCCGAACCCCAATCCCCGGGTTTTGAGCCTCGACAGAAGGAGGCAAACAGCGCCCCGGGCGGTGCCCAGCCGGTTTGGCCGTACCCGCCCTAGATGGCGCCTTGAATTTTCGTAAGCGGGCGGAAAAAAGAACGGGAACTGTCTGAGCGAAGCGAGTTTTCCCGTTCTCCGCCCGGTTACGAAAATTCAAGGAGGGGGTCGCCATCTCGGGCGCGCCTTTCTTTGCTTACTTTCTTTGGCAAGACAAAGAAAGTGAGTCGGCCCCGGCAGGGGACGAAAGCGAGGCAAACCACCAAGGCAAAGACAATACTGAAACCAACCGCTAATGCTCCGCTTCCCCAAAACCCTCGCCCCCGGCAAACCCTTCCCCCTAGGTGCCCAATGGGACGGCCTGGGCATCAACTTCGCCGTCTTCTCGGCCAACGCCAGCAAGATCGAACTCTGCATCTTCGATCCAACCGGCCGCAAGGAACTGACCCGCTTCGCCCTGCCCGAATGCACCGATGAGGTCTGGCACGGCTACCTGCCCGGTATGGAAGCCGGCCTCGTCTACGGCTACCGCGCCTACGGCCCGTGGGAGCCGCAGCATGGCCATCGCTTCAACCCGCACAAGCTGCTGCTCGACCCCTACGCCCGCCGGCTGGTGGGCGCGCTGCGCTGGTCTGATGCGCTGTTCGGCTACCGGCTGAACTCCAACCGCGGCGATCTTTCGTTCGACCGGCGCGACAGTGCACCGGCTATGCCCAAGGCTGTCGTCACCGACGAGTCATTCAACTGGGGCAACGATATCCGCCCGAACACGCCGTGGTCGCGCACGGTGATCTACGAAGGGCACGTTCGCGGGTTCTCGATGCTGCGCGAAGATTTGTTGCCGCCCGAACGCGGCACCTTCAGCGCGCTCGGCGACAGCGTCTTCATCGAGCGCCTGCAGCGGCTTGGCATCACCGCTATCGAACTGTTGCCCATTCACGCCTTCCTGCAGGACCAGTTCCTGGTGGAGCGCGGCCTGCGCAACTACTGGGGTTACAACACGCTGTGCTTCTTTGCGCCGGAGCCGTCGTACCTGTCTGCGCCATCGCTGCATGAGCTGAAGGTGGCGATCCGGCGGCTGCATGCGGCGGGCATCGAGGTGCTGCTCGATGTGGTCTACAACCACACCTGCGAAGGCAGCGAGCTGGGGCCGACGCTGTCGTTCCGGGGGCTCGACAACGCGAGCTACTACCGCCTCGTGCCGGGCCAGGAGCGTTACTACATCAACGACACGGGCTGCGGCAACACGCTCAACCTGTCGCACCCGCGCGTGCTGCAGATGGTGATGGATTCGCTGCGCTACTGGGTCAACGCGTTCCATGTGGATGGCTTCCGCTTTGACCTGGGCGTCACGCTCGGGCGCGAGGGCAACGGCTTTGATCCGGGCTCCGGCTTCTTCGATGCCATACGCCAGGACCCGGTGCTCTCCACCGTCAAGCTCATCGCCGAGCCCTGGGACGTGGGCCCCGACGGCTACCAAGTGGGCAACCACCCGCCCGGCTTTGCCGAGTGGAACGACCGCTTTCGCGATGGCATCCGCCGCTTCTGGCGTGGCGATTCGGGCCAGCGGCCGGACCTTGCCGCGCGCCTGACGGGCAGTGGCGACTTGTTCGACCGCCGGCACCGCCGGCCGTGGGCGTCGATCAACTACGTGGCCTCGCACGACGGCTTCACGCTGCACGACCTGGTCAGTTACGCCGACAAGCACAACGATGCCAACGGCGAAGACAACCGCGACGGCCACAACGACAACTGCAGCGCCAACTGGGGCACGGAAGGCCCGACCGACGACACCGCCATCCAGGCCCTGCGTGAACGCGTGACACGCGCGCTACTGGCGACGGTGTTCTTCTCCAACGGCACGCCGATGCTGCTGGCGGGTGACGAGTTTGGCCGCACGCAGGACGGCAACAACAACGCCTATTGCCAGGACAACGCCCTGTCGTGGCTCGACTGGTCAATGCTGGAGAAAGACCCTGGGCAGGCACTTGCGCGCTATACGGCGCGGCTCATCGCGTTGCGCAAGGAAAGCCCCGCATTGCGCTGGCCGCATTACGTGCACGGCAACACCGAGATCCTGCCTGGCGTGCAGGACATCGCCTGGTTTGATGAGCGCGGCCAGGTGCTCTCGCCCGAGGCGTGGAACGACAGCGAGGCGCGGGCGTTGGCGCTTCGTCGCGCATGTGTCGAGACCATCGACGGAGAAGCGCGCCCGCATGTGGCGCTGCTGCTCATCAACGGCGCGGCGACGGACCTCACGTTCACGCTGCCCGAGCCTGCCATGGATTGGCAAATCGCCATCGACAGCGCAGCACCGGAGCAGGACACCCGTCCGCACGGCAGCGGCACGCTCAAGGTTGGGGGGCGCAGCGTCGTGCTGCTGCTCGCCACGCAACTCGCCACGATCGCCCACATTGCCGGGCAGCCCGATGCGGACGTCAGCGGTGAAACCCTGGGGCAGGTTCCCGAAACGCACCACGCACTGCAGGACGATACGCCCGGGCAACCTGCCACCGACGACGAGCGCACCGCCCCAACCGCGGGCCAAGCCGCCAACGATGACACTGGAGACGCCACGCAATGACCGCACCTGCCCCCCGGTTTGCGCACGACATGCCGTTCGGCGCCACTGTCCTGGCGGATGGCAACACCCGCTTCCGGCTGTGGGCACCGGACGCGACCGCCGCGTGGGTCGAGATCGACGACGCGCGGGGCGACGAGGCCATCCGCATGGATGCCGAGCCCGAGGGTTGGTACGCAGCGGTCACCCCCGTGAGTGCCGGCACGTGCTATCGGTACCGCATCACCAACCGGGACGGCGTGACGCTGTCCGTGCCGGACCCGGCCGCTCGCGCACAGTGGCAGGACATTCCCGGCCCAAGCCTCGTCGTCGATCCGCGGCGCTACCGCTGGCAGCATGCCAACTGGCAGGGCCGGCCCTGGCACGAGACCGTGCTGTATGAACTGCACGTCGGCACGCTAGGCGGCTTCAAGGGGGTGCGCGGGCGGCTGCCGGAACTGGCACGGCTCGGCATCACGGCCATCGAGCTGATGCCGGTGGCGGAGTTTCCGGGCGCGCGCAACTGGGGCTATGACGGCGTACTGCCCTTTGCGCCCGACGCCAGCTACGGCACGCCGGATGACCTCAAGGCCTTGATCGACACCGCGCACGGGCTGGGCATGATGGTGTTTCTCGATGTGGTCTACAACCACTTCGGGCCCGACGGCAACTACCTGCACCACTACGCGCGCAGCTTCTTCCGCGACGATGTGCATACGCCCTGGGGCGCCGCCATCGATTTCCGCATGCCGCAGGTGCGTGAGTTCTTCATCCAGAACGCGTTGATATGGCTGATGGAATACCGCTTCGACGGCCTGCGGCTCGACGCCGTGCACGCCATCACCGAGCGCGACTGGCTGGGTGAACTCGCGGCGCGCGTGCGGTTGTCGGTGGAGCCCGGCCGGCATGTGCATCTGGTGCTGGAGAACGAGCACAACGCCGCATCGCTACTGCGCGATGGCGATACCCATGGCGACTTCGACGCGCAGTGGAACGACGACGGCCACAACGTGCTTCACGTGCTGCTGACCGGCGAGCGCGAGGCCTACTACGCCGCCTATGCCGAGGCGCCCGCGCAACGCCTGGCGCGCGTGCTGCAAGACGGCTTCTGCTACCAGGGTGAGCCATCACCCATCCATGAAAACGCACCACGTGGCGAACCGAGCGCACATCTGCCGCCCACCGCGTTCGTGCTGTTCCTGCAGAACCACGACCAGATCGGCAACCGCGCCTTTGGCGAACGGCTGACGCAGCTCGCCCACCCCGATGCATTGCACGCGGCGCAGGTGCTGTTGCTGCTGAGCCCACAGATTCCGATGCTGTTCATGGGCGAGGAATGGGGCAGCACATGCCCCTTCCTGTACTTCACCAGCCACCACGGCATGCTGGCCGAAGCCGTGCGGGAAGGCCGGCGCCGCGAGTTTGCAAAGTTCGAGGCATTTGCCGATCCGCGCCAGCGCGAGCGCATTCCCGACCCGAACGACGAGCGCACCTACCTCACCTCCTGCCCCGGCGAGGCGAACCTCGCCGACCCGGGACAGCTCAACACACTGAACCGCACGCACCGGCTGCTGGCACTGCGTCACGCAGAGATCATCCCGCGCCTGCCCAATGCGCGCGCGCTCGATGCGGTGGCACTGGGCCATGCCGGCGCACTTGCCCGCTGGCGCATGGGCGATGGCAGCGTGCTCACGCTGATGGTGAATCTGTCCGATCAACCCGTGGCGGTGCCTACGGTGCTGGCGGGCAGCCCTGCCGACCTGCTCTACGAATCGCGTGAAGGCGCGGCCGCTGCGCTCATCGCGCATCGCCTGCCGGAGCGTGCGTGCGTGGCATTGCTGCACACCCCATCGCCCACCTGACGTCTGACAACACCAACGGGCCAACGCATCATGGACCGCACGACCCCCTCCTCAGGCACGCAGCGCACGCCGCTCCAGCAACTGGCCACGGATGCCGGGCTACTGGTCGACTGGGAAGACGCTGCCAGCCGCCCTATGCGCGTAGCCGACGAAGTGCTGCGCGCGGTGCTCTTTACGCTGGGGCTGCCGGCCGGCACGCCGGCCCAGGTATCGGAAAGCCAGGCCCGCCTGCGCGCAGAAGCCGAAGCGGTGGCCATACCGCCGCTTGTAACCGGCGTGGTCGGACAGCCGATCGTGCTGCAGACCTCGGCGCCGCAAGCCGCGTTGCTGGGCGGCCAAATCTATCGTGTCGACTTTGAATCCGACGGCAGCACGGAGGGCAAGATCAGCGTCAGCGCAAGCGAGCACCATGCAACGCTGCGCCTGGCGCCGGTGCAGGCCGCGGGCTACCACCGCCTGACCATCGACGCGGGGCCGGGCACCGTGATCGAAGCCACGCTCGCCATTGCGCCTGCGCGTTGCTATGGCGTGGCCGACGCGCTGCGCCAGCACGATCGCCCGGCCGACACCCGCCTGTGGGGCGCCTCCGCACAGCTCTACGGCTTGCGATGCGATACCGCACGCGCCGCCAGCAGCGCGGGCCTTGGCGACTACACCGCTGCGGCCACGCTGGCGCGGCATCTCGCGCAGCGCGGTGCGGATGCATTGGCGCTCAGCCCCGTGCATGCCATGTTCACGGCTGACGCGCGTCGCTATTCACCGTACTCGCCATCGAGCCGCCTGTTCCTGAACGCGTGGATGATCGACCCGGCCGCGCTCTTTGGGGACGACGCCGTGCGGCAGGCCGTGGTCGACTGCAACCTCGTCGCCGACTACGCTCGCCTGGAAGCCGCACAGCTCATCGACTGGCCGGCCAGCGGCAACGCCCGCATGACGGTGCTGCGCGCGCTGCATCGCCGCTTGCTGCAGGCGCCGCTTGGAGACACCGTCGCCCAGATGCTGCTGGACGATTTTCGCGCGTACTGCATTGATGGCGGCACGAGCCTGCGCGATCACGCGCACTTTGAGGCACTGAATGCGCACCTTGGGCCCGCGCATTGGAAGCAGTGGCCCGAGCAGTATCAACATCCGAGCTATCTTGGCGTGCAGGCCTTCGCACGCGAGCATGAAGATGCAGTGAATTTCCACCTCTTCCTGCAATGGGCTGCGGCACGCCAGTGGGCCCTTGCGCAACGCACCGCGCAGAACGCCGGCATGGCCATCGGCCTCATCGCCGACCTCGCTGTGGGCACCGACAGCGCGGGCAGCCATGCATGGGCCCGGCAGCGCGACTTGCTGATCGGCGTGACGGTGGGGGCGCCACCCGATGTGTTCAACGCGCAGGGCCAGGGCTGGGGGCTGACGACATTCAGCCCGCGCGCCATGCGCACGCAAGGCTTCTCGGCGTTTATCGAGATGCTGCGCGCGGTGATGGCCGTGCCCGGCGGCGTGCGCATCGACCACGTGCTCGGGCTGATGCGGCTGTGGGTGATTCCCGATGGCGCACGTCCGCTCGACGGCGTGTACCTGCGCTACCCGATGCAGGATCTGCTGCGGCTGGTGGCGCTGGAATCGTGGCGCAACCGCTGCATCGTCATTGGGGAAGATCTCGGCACCGTACCGCCTGGCCTGCGCGACAAGCTTGCCGACGAGGGCCTGCTTGGCATGCGCATCCTCTGGTTCGAGCGCGAATACACGCGCGACGATTCCCCCTTCAAGGCGCCGCGCACATGGGCCCCGGCATCGGTGGCGATGACGAGCACGCACGATCTGCCCACGCTCGTCGGCTGGTGGATCGGCAACGATCTGCGCTGGCAAGCCCAGCTCGGCCTGCTGCCCGCCGGCATGACCGAGGGCGAAGCGCACGCACGCCGCATGGACGATCGCGCCGCGCTGGTGGCGGCCTTTGCAGAGCACAACCGGCTGGTGCTGGCCGATGGCGGTGTGCCGATGATCGGCGTGGCGCCGCTGCAGGCTGCGTTGGAACAGGCGCGCGCGGCCACTGCAGCACAAGCCGAAGCCATCCTGCAAGCCAGCGCGCAGGACTTTGCCACGGCGGCCACCGTTTTCACGGGCGCTGCCAACACGCCGCTTGCGCTGGTGCCGCTGGAAGACCTGCTGGGCCTTGTCGAACAGCCGAACCTGCCAAGCACGATCGACACCCACCCGAACTGGCGGCGTCGCCTGCCTGGGCCGTCCGGCACGCTGCTCGACACGCCCACGATGCAAGCGCGCCTGTCCGCGCTGGCCAACGCGCGCAACAGCACGTCATGAGCGAACAGACCACCCTCCTCGCCCCCGTCACCCTCCAACGTGTGCCCCGCGCTACGGTGCGGCTGCAATTGCACCGCGACTTCACGTTCGACCATGCGCGCGCGTTAGTGGATGACTTCGCCGCGCTCGGCATCTCGCATCTCTACACGTCGCCCATCACCACGGCGCAGCCAGGCTCCACACATGGCTATGACGTAGTCGACCCCACACACGTGAACCCCGAGCTGGGGGGCGAACGCGCGCTAGAACAGTTGGTGGATGCGCTGCATGCGCGCGGCATGGGCCTCATCGTCGATATCGTGCCGAACCACATGGGCGTGGGCGGCGCACACAACGCGTGGTGGCTGGACGTGCTCGAATCCGGGCCCGACAGCGCCTACGCCAACTTCTTCGATATCGACTGGCAGCCGCCCAACCCCGCACTGCGCAACAAGGTGCTCGCGCCTTTCCTGGGCGAGAACTACGCCGACGCACTGGCCGGCGGCCGACTGCAACTCGCCTACGACGACACAGCCGCCCGGCTGGCCATCGCGTACTACGACCACCGGTTCCCGATTGCGCTGGCCGACTACGCCACGCTGCTTCGTGCCGGCAACGCCGACACCGCCACACACGCGGTGGCCGACCGCTTTGCCGCGCTCGGCACGATCCGCTCACTGCGCACGCGCCGCGAGCGTGCCGATGAAGCACGCGACGCGCTGCGCAACCTGGCCACCACCGAAGCCGGCGCCGCACACATCGCCGAAGCCGTGCGCACGCTCAACGCGCAGCCCGATCAACTCGATGCGCTGATGGCGCGCCAGTATTGGCGCCTGGCTCACTGGTGCACCACCAACGACGAGATCAACTGGCGCCGCTTCTTCGACATCGGCTCGCTGGCCGGCCTGCGCATGGAGCGCACCGAGGTGTTTGAAGCGACGCACGCGCTGCTGTTCCGGCTTTATCGCCTGGGCTGGATTGACGGCGTGCGCATCGACCACGTCGATGGCTTGGCCGACCCAGCCGCGTACTGCCGCCAGCTACGCCGCCGCCTGCAAGCCGAACATGCGGCACGCCCTGCTGACCGGCTCACGAGTCGCCCGTGGATCGTTGTTGAAAAGATCCTCGCCCCCGATGAAGCCATGCGCACCGACTGGGGCGTCGACGGCACCAGTGGCTACGACTTCATGAACCAGGTGAGCGCGCTGTTGCACGACGCGCACGGCGAGCCCCCTCTCACCCAGGGCTGGCTTGAGTGGATTGGCGCACCGGTGGCTGAAGCGTCGTTCTCGGCCACGGCTGTACCCGCACGTCGCCAGATCCTGCATGCGCACTTTGCGGCAGAACTCGATGCAGCCACGTCAGCACTGCACGCGGTGGCACAGCAGAACCGCAGCAGCCACGACATGACGTGGCACGCCATCCGTCGTGCGCTTGCTGAGGTGATCGTCCACTTTCCGGTATATCGCACCTATGCGAATGCGCAACAGCGCGATGCGCAGGATTCGGCCATCGTGCAAACCGCCATGTCGGGGGCGGCAGCCTGCCTGCGGCGCGTTGATCAACCGGTGCTCGGCTGGCTCGATGCCTGGCTGGGCAGGCAACCTGCCGGGCAGGACAAGCTGCGTCAACTCGCATTGCGGCGGTGCCAGCAGTTGTCGTCGCCGGTGGCGGCCAAGGCGGTGGAAGACACGGCGTGCTACCGCTACGGGCGGCTGCTGTCGCGCAATGAAGTCGGCGCGGATCCGGGTCAGTTTTCCATGAGCGCCAACGCGTTCCATCACGCCATGCAAGCGCGCGCTCTCTCGTGGCCGCACGCGATGCTCGCCACCGCCACGCACGACCACAAGCGCGGCGAAGACGTGCGCGCCCGGTTGGCCGTGCTGTCGGAACGTCCCACGCAGTGGTTGGCCGCCGCACACCAATGGCGCACAGAACACGCTGCATGGGTGCGCCAATTGCCGACCGGCCCAGCCCCCTCACCCGCCGCTCAGTGGATGCTGTATCAGACACTGGTGGGGATCTGGCCTGCGGATCTGGACTGGCATGACGCCGATGCCGTGCGCGAGCTGGCCGAGCGTGTCGCGCAGTGGCAGGAAAAGGCGCAACGCGAAGCCAAGCTGCGCACCGACTGGTTCGCGCCCGATGCAGAGTACGAAGCCGCCAGCCGCGATTTCGTCTTTACGCTGCTGACGGGCGAGGCCGCCCCGACCTTCCTGCCTTCCCTCTCGGCCTTCGTGCAAAGCGTGGCGCCGGCCGCGGCCATCAACAGCCTCGCACAGACCTTGCTGCGCACCACGCTGCCCGGCGTGCCCGACCTGTATCAGGGCGCCGATTTCTGGGACACCAGCCTTGTTGATCCCGACAACCGCCGGCCCGTCGACTACGCCGCGCGGCATCGCGCATTACGGGCATTGCACGTGCATGCCGGACACAGCCTCGCATCGCTGCTCACGCATTGGACCGATGGCCGCATCAAGCAAGCCGTGCTGGCACGTGCTCTGGCCCTGCGTGCCGCGCTGCCAGCGGTGTTCGAATCCGGCGACTACCAACCGCTGGCCGTAACCGGCAGCGGCGCACACCACGTGCTGGCGTTTGCGCGTGTGCATGGCGCCCAGGCGGTCGTCGCGATCGTGCCGCTGCATGCCTCCGCCTTGCTGGGCCATACCGCCGCACCAACCTTTGCGGACGGCGCGTGGCGGGACACCACAGTCTGCCTGCCGGCCGCGCTTTCGCACACGCCGCTGCATAGCGCTTTTGACGGCCAGACTCTGCACAGCCCCCGCCTTGCGTTGGGCCAGGTGCTCGCCCACCTGCCGGTCGCCCTGCTGCACACCTGACCGCCGTTTCACCTCCGCTCGGGTTAACACCGACTGCACCGTCTCCTGCTGCGCCCTAGAATTCCTCTATTCATATAGATGACTAGAGTAATGCGTGATGAACGCGACGCTCACGTCACCCGGAGGAGACCGCATGTTCGGCTGGTTCAAAGAGATTTCGAAAGGGGAAAAGCGCACGTTCTGGGCCTGCTTTGGCGGCTGGGCGCTCGACGCGCTGGACGTGCAGATGTTCAGCCTCGTCATCCCGACCATCATCGCGGCCTGGCACATCGGCAAGACTGAGGCCGGGCTGGTGTCGGGCGTCACGCTGGTGGCGTCCGCGCTGGGCGGCTGGATTGCCGGGGCGTTGACCGACCGCTTCGGCCGTGTGCGCACGCTGCAGATCACGGTGCTGTGGTTTTCGCTGGCCACATTCGCCTCGGCCTTCGCGCAGAACTTCGAGCAGTTCCTGGTGCTGAAGGCCATTCAAGGCTTCGGCTTTGGCGGCGAATGGGCGGCGGGCGCCGTGCTGATGGCCGAGAGCATTCGCGCCAGCCACCGCGGCAAAGCCATGGGCACCGTGCAGAGCGCCTGGGCCGTGGGCTGGGGCGCGGCGGTGCTGCTGTATGCGCTCACCTATTCCTTCATCGAGCCGGACCTCGCCTGGCGCGTCATGTTTGCCGCCGGGTTGCTGCCGGCGCTGCTCATCATCTATATCCGCCGTGGCGTGAAGGAACCCGTGCCGGCCGCCAAGCCGGATGCGAACGCCAATGCGATGCCGATCTCGCGCTTTCCGCTGCTCGACATCTTCCGCCCGCAGGTGCTGCGCATGACGCTGATCGGCGGCCTGCTGGGCGTGGGCGCACACGGCGGCTACTACGCGCTGATGACGTGGCTGCCGACGTATCTCAAGACGGAGCGCCACCTGTCGGTGCTGGGCACGGGCGGCTACCTGGCCGTGATCATCTTCGCCTTCTGGTGCGGCTGCGTGGCCAGCGCGTGGCTGCTGGATGTGCTCGGCCGCCGCGGCAACATCCTGCTGTTCTCGTGCTGCTGCGTGGTGACGGTGCTGGTGTATCTGCTGGTGCCGCTGTCGGATGGCGCGATGCTGGTGCTGGGCTTTCCGCTGGGCTTCTTTGCGGCGGGCATTCCGGCCAGCATGGGCGCGCTGTTCAACGAGCTGTATCCGCAGGGCGTGCGCGGCACGGGTGTGGGCTTTTGCTACAACTTCGGCCGCGTGGTGTCTGCCGCCTTCCCGGTGCTGGTCGGCAAGATGAGTGCATCGATGTCGCTGGGCACGGCCATCGGCATCGACGCGGCCATCGCCTATTCGATCGTCGCGGTGGCGGTGCTGATGCTGCCCGAGACGAAGGGCCGCGATCTCGCTGCCGTTACGGTCTGAACGCCCATCACAACATCATGACGACGCACTCGATCCGTCGCCGCCAGGAGACCCCATGCCCACTCGCCGCGCCTTCAACACTGGGTTGCTTGCCATGCTAGGTTCCACCGCCCTTGCCGGCTGCGCCAGCACCGGCAACAGCGACATCTCGCGCGGAGGCCCCGCTCGCATCACCGCCATCGACACGCACGCGCATGTGTTCGAACGCGGGCTGCCGCTGGCCGGTGCGCGCCGCTATGCGCCCACCTATGACGCACCGCTGTCGGCCTACCTCGCGCAGCTCGACGCGCATGGCGTGTCGCACGGCGTGCTGGTCCAGCCAAGCTTCCTGGGGGTCGACAACAGCTATCTGTTGGCCGCGCTCAAGCAAGCGCCCCAGCGCCTGCGCGGTGTGGCCGTGATCGACCCGGCCGCGCCCGAGACCTTGCTCACGCAGATGAACGCCGAGGGCATCGTCGGCATTCGCCTGAACCTGATCGGTGCGGCAGACCCGCAATTGAAATCGCCCGTGTGGCAAGCCGCGCTGGCACGCCTGCATGCGCTCGGCTGGCATGTGGAATTGCATGTCGAGGCACGCCGCCTGCCCGCGCTGCTGCAGCCGCTGCTGGATGCGCAGGTGAACGTGGTGGTTGATCACTTCGGCCGCCCCGATCCGGCGCTCGGTGTGGACGACCCCGGCTTTGCCGCATTGCTCGCCGCTGGCCGCTCGCGCCGCGTGTGGGTGAAGATTTCCGGCGCTTACCGGAACGGCGCCAACGGCCGCGGCGAAGCCATCGCCCAGGCCGCCATGCCGCGCCTGAAGGATGCACTCGGCCTGGACCGCCTCGTCTGGGGCAGCGACTGGCCGCACACGCAGTTCGAATCGCAAATCAACTACGACAAGATGTGGGCCTTCGCCGGTGTGCTGCTGCCCAACGCAGCAGACCGCAAGCAGGTGCTGATCGACACGCCCGCGCAGTTGTTCCGCTTCGTCTGAACGCGCAACTGCTGCTGCCGCCCGCGCGATACCCCATTTCGCGAATCACGAATTTCGCCGCGCGGGCCGCACTCCTACACTGGCCGCTCCTCATCCCAACAAGCCACAAGGAGCAGCCATGCAGCAGCATCGACTCGTCGACCAGCAATTCGGCCAGGTCGCCCAGGCCTACCTGACCAGCGCAGTGCATGCGCAGGGCGCCGATCTGGACGCGCTGGCGGCGCTGGCGCAATCGGTGCCGCATGCCAAGGTGCTTGATCTTGGCTGCGGCGGCGGGCACGTGAGCTTTGCGATGGCGCAGCACGTGGCGGCCATGGTGGCGTATGACCTGTCAGAAGACATGCTGAACGTGGTGGCCGCCGAAGCAGCGCGCCGCGGCCTTGCGCAATTGCACACGCAAGCCGGCCGCGCCGAGAGCCTGCCCTTTGACGATGCCGCGTTCGATATCGTTGCCACGCGTTTTTCCGCTCACCACTGGTACGACGTGCGCAAGGGCCTGGCTGAAGCGCGCCGCGTGCTCAAACCCGGCGGCAAGCTCGTCATCGTGGATATCGTCGCGCCGGAAGCACCGCTGCTCGACACGCTGCTGCAAACCGCCGAGGTGCTGCGCGACGCGTCGCACGTGCGCGACTACCGTGTGTCCGAATGGCAGGCCATGCTGACCGAGGCCGGTTTTCAGCCCGGCACCCCGCGCACGTGGAAGCTGACGATGGCCTTCGACAACTGGATCGCCCGCATCCGCACCCCGCAGGTGCGCGCAGATGCCATCCGCGACCTGTTCGACCGCGCGGCCGATGAAGCACGCACGTACTTTGCCGTGGCGCCCGACCATTCATTTGCCATCGACGCGATGCTGATCGAGGCCACCTGAGCCATGTGAGCCGCTTGAACTCCTCGGGCGCCTCCATCCTTCTCATCCTTTTTGTCACACCCGTTGGAGGGATGCCGCGATACGGCGCCGTTTTCAGGGTTTCGCTTAATCCAGAATGAAAAAAATGTGATATCGGAACGCGTGTACGAACGCGGCGTTGCCGGTAGCCTTCCGGGTTACCGTCGATCCTGGTCGGCATTGGCGCGCGGCCACTGCGCCGACTTCCGATTTCCATGTACGCCCTGTTCCCCGCCTTCGTCTCGTCGCTCTTCCTGTTCTACGGCGTCTATGTCGTGACCACGCGCGGCCGCACGCGCGCGAGCCTGGCGTTTCTCGGCATGACGACGCTCACGTGCCTGTGGCAGGGCATCTGGGCGTTTCTCTTCCAGACGCAAGACGTGGGCACGGCCCAGGTGCTCGCCAAGCTCGGTTGGATCGCCATCCTCGTCATGCCGACCATGCTCTATCACTTTGCCGTGGAGGTGGCCGAAACACCGGGTGAGCGGCGCTGGCTCGTGGCTGCCTATGCGCTGGACGCTGTGCTGATCGCGTTGCTGCTGACCACCAATCTCGTCATCGACGGTGTGTATCAGTTCCACTTCGGGTTCTATCCGAAGGCAGGCGTGCTGGAGGCCGTGCATATCGCCCAGACAGCCGCGCTGGTCACGCGCGGCATGTGGGTGCTCTACCGCGAGCAGCAGCATGCCACGGCCGAGAAGCGCAAACGACTGCTGACATGCCTCGTCGGTGTGGGACTGATTTCGTTGGCGGCAGCCGACTACGCAGTCAACTACGGCATGGCGTTCTACCCGCCGGGGGTGCTACCCCTGGCCATTGCGCTCGGGATCATCGCCGTGGGCGTGGTCAAGTTCGACTTGATGCGCCCTTACGCACTGGCTGCCACCGTGGCACACGAGGTGCGCACGCCGCTGACGACCATCCGCTTGCAGGCAGCAGAAATCGCCCGCGCCTGGCCCGACGTCTACCGCGGCTATCAGCTAGCCATCGACAACGGCCTGTGCCAACCGCCGCAGCATCCGGCCATGCTGGACCGCCTGTCCAAACTGGCGGGAGCCATCACGTCGGAAGTCGCGTCCGCACACAGCGTGATCGAGATGGCCCTGGCCTCCGTCACGCTGGAGCGCCTGGACCGTCGCACCTTCGCCGCCCATTCGCTGCACGAATGCGTCCAGACGGCCGTGGCGCAGTACCCGTTCCAGGCTGGTGAGCGCGAACGCGTGCAGGTGCAGGCGTTCAACGCCGACTGGCGTTTCGTGGGCTCCGACACGCTGCTGGTGTATGTGCTCTTCAACCTGCTGAAGAATGCGCTGCATGCCATCCAGATCGCGCGTAAGGGGCACATCGAAATCTCCGCCCGCCAGGATGGAGACGCCTATGTGCTCGTGGTGCGCGACAGCGCCACCGGCATTCCGCCCAGCGTGCAGCGCCGCATGTTCGACCCGTTCTTCTCCACCAAGCATGTCGGCAAGGGCTCGGGCGTGGGCCTGACGTTCTGCCGCCGCGTCATGCAGGCATTTGGCGGGCGCATCCAGTGCGAATCTGTGGTTGGGGAATACACGCTGTTCTCCATGCGGTTTCCCCAACCTCCTGCTATCTGACGTTCACACCTTCAGAACGTCAGGACACGTGCGCCAGCTCCGGCAGCGTGTCCAGCTCATACGACTTCACACGCGTGCGCACGTGGTCGGGCAAGCGCTGAATCACGCGCTCGGCGTTGGCGCACACCACCTGCTGATACCCTAGCGACACCAGCCGCCCGCCTGAAACAAACCGGAACACCATGTAGAACGAGCACGGCTGCACCCGGAAGGTGTTCAGGTGGCATTCCACGCGCTGAAACGGGAATGTCTCTTCAACGAATTCCTGATGCGCGAGCTTGGTCACGAAAATCACGCGCCCGCTCATGAGCAGGTCCGCGTCGATGCATTCGTGAAACCACCGCTCGCGCACCACACCCTGCCACTCGAAATACCGCGCGAAATACGTGTTGGCGTAGGCGTTGGAATCCTTCAGATAGACATCGAAGGCGTGCTGGAACGTCTGCTGCGCAGAAATGGCTTCGGGCAGCTCGGCATTGCGCAGATAGTGGTTGACGACTGTGGCAATGGATTGGCCTGTCGGCATCGCATACTCCAAGAATGGAATTGGCTGCTGGCGGCAGCCGCGCATGTGCGGTGATCCCGCGCATGTGTCCATTCTTCCGAGGCACTTGCCGTTGCGTAACAAGCCAATGCCGTAGCCCTACGAACGGGCGGCCTACTCCCCGCCCGCAACACTCCGCAGTCCTGGCGGACTCTGATGAAAGCGGAACGTATTGCGCCCGCTGCGCTTGGCATCGTAGAGCGCCGCATCGGCCCATTCCAACAATACGTCCAGGTGTTCGTCGGCGGGCGTGAGGGTGACAGCGCCCGCTGACAGCGTGACGTACGGCGCGGCAACGGACGCCGCGTGCGGTTCGGCCCGTTCTGCCACCATGGCCACCGCACGCGCCACGGCCAGCCGGGCCTCGTCGCGATCCAGGTCAAACAGCATGGCGACGAATTCTTCTCCGCCCACACGCGCGATGAAGTCATCGGGGTGGCGGCACGCCGTGCCCAGCGTGTCGGCCACCATGCGCAGGCAATCGTCGCCACGCAGGTGGCCGTAGGTGTCGTTGTATTGCTTGAAGCAGTCGATGTCGAACAGCGCCAGCGTGACAGGGCGCTTGTCACGGCGGGCGTGGTCGAACAGGCGCGGGGCCTGTGTCTCAAAAAAGCGCCGGTTGAACAGGTGCGTAAGTGCGTCGCGGTTGACGTCGTTCTCCAGCACGCTGAGCTTGGCTTGCGTGCGCTGCAACTCGCCGCGCAGTGCATCCTGGGCGCTGGCCATGCCGGCACGCTGCAACTGCTCGACCGTCACGTCGCGCAGCAGCAGGAATACGCCGGCATGCCAGCCGCGCGCGTCGCTCAAGCCTTCGAGCGTGACTTCCAGCGTGCGACCCGTGTCGGGCAACCAGACTTGATGGCGGTTCGGCAGGCGCGTACGCTCAAACTCGCGCAGGATGCCGGCCACGTTCAAAACGCCAGGCGGCATTGCATGCACCTTGGCAGTCGGCAGCAGGTGGCGCGCGGCGGCGTTGATGCTGGCGATGGAGCCATCGCGGGCGAGCACGATGCAACCATCACGCATGGATTCGATGATCTTGCCGCGAGCATAAGCGGCGGTATCGCGCAGGCGCGGCCGCAAGACGATCCAGCCGAGCAATGCTGTGCTGACGGCAAACGTGGCGGGTGTGAGATCGCCGCCGAGCGCCGTCGTCCAACGCTGCAGATAGGCAAGATGCGCCACCAGCGGCAGCAGTTGCCCGATGACAAGCGCCAGCCGCACCTGCGTGCGCGACGACACATAGAGCCCGGAGGCAACCTCGTCGATGGGCAACACCAACAGCACTAGGCTGATAGCCAGCAGCACGTAGTTGTAGGCGGTGGCCACCCAGAACATGCGCCCGTGCTCGAACACCGCGCCCCGTATGCCGTCGATGACGACGAAACGCGCATCAAGCCATACCAGGTGATGCAGTTCATTGGTAGCGACCAGCCCGACGAATCCGGCGCCCACGAGCAGCGTCAACACCCAACCCACGCGCACCAGCAGCAATGCATTGAGTTCTGGCCGTATGAGGCCAACGACCATGCGCAGCCACGCGGCCGGCACCATCATGATCCCGAGATAGGCGACTTTGGCCCAGCCCACGCGCATGGGCATCTCGAAGCTGACGACTTCCATGAGGCGCGCGCCGCTCCAGAGTGCGGTACCGAGCGCCAGCAGCATGAAAGCGGAGACTTCCGTGTCATCGCGACGCGGCCATGAGAGGCCAATCAGCGCGATCGAAACGAGTGCAGCGCAAGCCAGTGCAGCGATCAGCATGATCGGCACGCCCAGTGCGCATGGCGATGCCGGCGAATGACGACGCCAGCGGGTTGGTCCACGTGTATTCCCCGTTCGTTCGTTGTTTCTTGCAGTGTATCGACCACTGTTGCCGGGTGATTGACTGCGTGGTGCGCACTTGATCACCTTCCAGCGCTATCGGCATGAAATGTAAAAACTGAAGGCCCGTGCGGCTTTGCGGCACATGGCGGGGCCTGCGCGCGTTGAGAGCGGCATATCGGGTTGCCAACGAATTCGTTTGCGCGGCGTAGGAATCACCTGCGCGCTGGACTACCGAAAAGCTCGGAGCTGTCATGCGCTCCTGTTTTTTGGGTATTTGGGGGCGGTGTCCGTGCTGCGCTGTCCCGCTATGCAGCGGGGGATGGAGCACCGCCCAAATGGGTGGCGCCCGCCCCTCCGGACGCCCCCTGCCACAGGCCGACCGGGCAACGCTTTTGCGCACGGGCGAACGTCCCGTTTCGGATGCCGTGACTTGAGCGACACCGCTATCTTGGCTTCACAAAACGTCGGTATCATCGAACACATGACCGATACCCGCGCCACAGCCCATCTCTATCCTGCGCACGACCTGGCGATCTGCACTGACGCCAACACCGCCGTCGAGCGCATCACCGCCATTTACGAGCGCTCTGCGCAAGCGATCCGCGATCGTTTCCACGCGTTTGCGCGTGGCGAAGATTGCAGCGAAGACCTGTCCGCCTGCTACCCCTACCTCGGCATCACCGTTGACCCGAAAACGCTGGTGAGCGACGCGCGGCCGGCGTGGGGCACGGTGGCGTATCCGGGCGTGTACGGCACGACGCTCACGCGGCCGGATCTCTTCCGTGATTACTACCGCGTGCAGATCGAACGGCTGCTGCACTATCACAACAGCCCCGTCGTGGTGGGCGTGAGCAACCGGCCGATCCCGCTGCCGTTCGTGGTGGAAGCGTCCACCGTGGACATCACGCCGGAACAGGCGCGCGCGCTCGGCGGTGCGTTTACGCTGCCCGACCTCGCGCAGATCGACGACTCCATCGCCAACGGCACATACCGCCCGATCGGCGACGAACCGCAGCCGCTGTCGATGTTCACGGCCGAGCGGGTCGACCTCGCCCTGCAGCGCCTGTACCACTACACAGCCACGCATCCGAAGCACTTCCAGCGCTTCGTCCTGTTCACCAACTACCAACGCTACGTCGATGAGTTCGCTGCCCTCGGGCGCAAGCTCATGGAAGACGGCAACGACGAAGGCTACATCCGCTTTGTCGAGCCCGGCGACACCGAACACGAACTCGGCACGCCCGCACCGGACGACTCCCACCGCATCAAGGGCCTGCCGCAAATGCCCGCCTATCACTTGGTGCGCGAAGACCGCCTGGGCGTGACGCTGGTGAACATCGGCGTGGGACCGTCCAACGCCAAGACCATCACCGATCATCTGGCTGTGCTGCGGCCGCACTGCTGGATGATGATCGGCCACTGCGGCGGCCTGCGCCGTTCACAGCAGTTGGGCGATTACGTGCTCGCCCACGCCTATGTGCGCGATGACCACGTGCTCGACCAAGACCTGCCGCCATGGGTACCCGTGCCGCCCATCGCCGAGATCCAGGTGGCGCTGCAGGAGGCTGTGGCGCGCATCACGGGGCTCTCGGGCGCCGACATGAAGTCGCGCATGCGTACGGGCACGGTGGTTTCCACCGACGACCGCAACTGGGAGCTGAAGTACCAGGCGCTGTACAGCCGCTTCAACCAGTCGCGCGCCATTGCCATCGACATGGAAAGCGCGACCATTGCCGCTAACGGCTTCCGCCTGCGCGTGCCCTACGGCACGTTGCTGTGCGTGTCGGACAAACCGCTGCATGGCGAGCTGAAGCTGCGCGGCATGGCCAACCTGTTCTATCGCCAGCGAGTCAGCCAGCACTTGGACATCGGCATGGAAGCCGTGCGCCTGTTGCGCGAAAGCGGCGTTGAAGCGCTGCACTCGCGCAAGCTGCGCAGCTTTGACGAACCCGCGTTCCGGTAGCGCGGGTTAGCGCGGGGGCTGCTCCGGCAGCGCCTCGCGCAGGAAGTCCAGAAACACCCGCACCACTTCGGGCAAGGTGCGGCCCGCCAGGGTCTGCAGTTCCACCGTCCGCCCACGCATGCCGCGCTCGCGGATCTCCGCGGCATGCAGCTCACCGCGCTGCACGCGCTCGCGCACGGTGATCTCCCCGGCAATGCCCAGGCCGCCGCCTTGCAGCACGAAACTCAAGAGCCCATCGAAGCGGTTGCTGACCAGCACCGGCTCGAACACGAGCCCGCGTTGACTGCAACCCATGTCGAACAATTGGCGCACCGTGTTGTCCGGCCCGGAAAGCGCAATCGGAAATGGGTGCATCTGCGCGAGCGTCACGCTGTTGAACTTCGCCAGCGGGTGGTCGGGCCGCATGATGGCGAACACCGAGCCGCGCTGTTGATACGCCACGCGAATGCCCTGCACGGCGGCGCGGCTGTACGTCAGGCCGATGTCCACATCGCCACGCAAGACGGCCTCGGTCACGCGCATGGGCTCTTCGGCGCGCAGGTCGAACTGAATGCCCGGATGCCGCTCCCGAAACGCCACGATGGCGCGTGGCACAAACTCGATCGCAAAGCCATCGGAGCACGCAATGCGCACGCGGCCGCGCTGCAGCCCTTGCAGGCCCTGAATATCCGAGACCACGCGCTCCGCCTCCAGCGCCCCGCGCAGGGCATGCGCGGCAAGCAGTTCGCCGGCGGCGCTGGGCCGCATGCCGCGCGGCTGACGCTCGAACAGCGGCACGCCCAGCAGCTCTTCAAGCATCGCAACTTGCCGGCTGATGGCCGATGCGCTGACGTGCAGGCGCGCAGCCGCCTCCGTCAACGAACCGCTGCGCACAACCTCCAGAAAATAGCGGAGGGACGTCTCCTGCAGGCGATGGGATGACATGAGCGACGTAGGCGCCGGAGCCCTTTTGCTTTGCATAAAACGCAAAGATATCCCAAGAAAATTCTAATGGTCAAAAAGGTGTGGCATACGCAGACTCATCCGGAACTGTTCGATCAGCGGAGTGTCCAGATGCCCCTTCAGCCCGCAGCCCGTCAAACTGCCTCGCCCCGCGCATCCCATCGCCTTCGGGCGTTGGTGGCGGCCCTCATGCTGGGTGCCGCTGGCTTGGCCGGCGCCACCGAACTCTCTGCGGCAGACGCCGAACGCCATGCGCAGGCAACGTACCGCGAATACTTTCAACTGCTCTCCCTGCCCAATGACGCCATCGCGCCGGAAGATGTCCGCAAGAATGTCGACTGGCTGGAGCAGGCATTCCGTAAGCGTGGCTTCACGACAAAGCAGTTGGCAAACAACGGCAAGCCGATGCTCTACGCCGGAATGCCAAACCCGGATGCTGCCCGCAAAACCGTGCTGTTCTACATGCACCTCGACGGCCAGCCGGTGATTCCCGCACAGTGGGCACAGAAAAGCCCGTGGACACCCGTGCTCAAGCACAAGACCGCACAAGGCAACTGGGAAGAGATCGACTCGGCGCAGCTGTTCAGCGGCCCACTCGATCCGGAATGGCGGGTATTCGGCCGTTCGTCCGCCGACGACAAGGGCCCGATCATGATGATGCTGGCCGCCATCGACGCACTGAAGGCGAGCGGCGCCCAGCCTGCCGTCAACATCAAGATCATTCTCGACAGCGAAGAAGAGAAAGGCTCGCCGTCGATCAGCAAGGTGATGCAGGCAAACCGCGACCTGCTGCGCTGCGACGCCATCGTCATCCACGATGGCCCCATGCACGCGAGCAACCTGCCAACCCTCGTCTTTGGCAACCGCGGGGCGGCCGAAGCCCGCCTCACCGTCTATGGTGGCAAGGTGCCATTGCACAGCGGGCACTACGGAAACTACGCCCGCAACCCGGCCCAGCAGTTGGCCAACCTGCTGGCATCGATGAAGAACGACGAGGGCCGGGTGACGGTGCCGGGCTACTACGACCACGTGAAGATCAGCGAGGCCGACCGCAAGATCATGGCGGCCGTGCCCGACGACCAGGCAGCGCTCAACAAACGCCTGGGCATTGCGCATGCCGACAAGGTCGGCGCCAATTATCAGGAGGCGATGCAGTACCCGTCATTGAACGTGCGCGGCATGGCCTCTGCGGCCGTGGGCGACAAGGTGGCGAACATCGTGCCAGACAAGGCAGTCGCCGAACTCGACCTGCGAACCACGCCAGACTCCAGCGCAGCCTACCTCGGCAAGCTGATCGAGCAACACATCGAGCGCCAGGGCTACCACCTCGTCAAGAACGCCCCGACGGATGAAGAGCGCAGCCGTTACGACAAACTGGCCACCTTCACCTATCAAAGCGAAGGTGCAGACGCTGCCGGCTCACCGATCGACTCGGCCGTGGGCACATGGGCCTACAAATCCCTGACCGAAACCTTCGGCGCCAATCCGGCGCCGGTTCGCATCCGCATGATGGGCGGGACCGTGCCCACCGCAGAAATCGTGGGCGTGTTGCAGGTGCCCTTCGCGATCATTCCTCTGGTCAATGCCGATAACAACCAGCACGCTGCCAACGAGAACCTCCGGATGGGCAACTACGTGAGCGGCGTGCGCACCATCTACGGCCTGCTGACGCACCCGCTGTGACGGGGATCTGCGCCTAGGCCGGGCGAAACAGCCCATGCAGGCCGAGCGGCGCCACACCGTTCAGGCTTGCCATGGCCACAGGGCCCGCGGCGACCTGTTGTGCATCGAAGGCCGTCAGCCTCGTGCAACCGGCATCCACATCGAACACCGTGCCGATCAGCCAGCCCTCGCCTTCACGAGCGCTCGCCGAGGCCGGCACGAACATGTGTTCCTCCACCAGCGTGCGGTGCCCAAAGCGGTACTGCTCCACCTGCCCGGAATCCGTATCCACGCGCATGACGGTATCGAACCCGTTGAGCGACTGCGGAGTGCCGCTGGACGAAGGCGCCGTGTGGGCCACCATGAACAACGCGTGATGACGCCGCGCGGTGCGGCGTGGGTCGATCTTCGGGAATTCGGCCACATGCCCGGTGCTGAACTGCTTGGCACGGCCGGTGCGCAGGTTCAACTGCACTTGCGTGAAGCGTGCGCCCGGCGACGGGCGGATCTGACCGCGCATCAGTTCACGCAGCGACGTGGTGACGACCGTGGCATCGTCCGAGCGGATGTAATCGAGATGGACCTCCTGCCCATCCGGCGACGACCACGCGTTGCCCAGATGGAAGACAAAGCCCGCCGGCAACTGCAGCCAACGCATGCGCGTGACGTCGTCCTTGTCGAGCACGAGCACACGCATGCCCAGCTCCGGCCGCCAGACATGGGAATCCAGAAACGACATGCCCGCGCGCGAGCGTTCCACTTCGTACACGAACGGCGGCAGCAGAAACACCAAGTGACGCCGCGTCACGGCAAAGTCGTGCACCATTGCCACGTCCGGCACCTTGAGCGTTTCCACACGCTTGAGCGCACCGTCCGGGCCCACACAGTAGACGGTCAGCAGACCGGCAGCGCTGCTCACACCAAAGTTCCACAGCGTGCCGTCGGGTTCGACCTTGGGGTGGGCGGAAAACGGCATGCCCTTGTAGTCGTCGCGCCAGGTCTGCACGCCCAGCGTGCGCAGTGAATCCGGATCGACGCGCGTGGCCGAGCCGCCTTCCCACAGCGCAAGCATCTCGTCGCCGTGCATCACCAGGCTGGTGTTGGCCACATTGATGCTGTCGGGCGAAGCGACCGGCTCCATGTCGGGGTTGGCGGTGCCGAATGTCGCGCGCAACGGCCGGCCGGCGGCGGTGTCGGCGATGAACTTGTCCGTGCGCACGAACACGCCGCGGTGCGTCACGCCCTGCTCGCTGATGTCGTAACGCTGGATCATGCCGTCGCCATCAAACAGGTGGTGGTAGCGCACGCCGCCGATCTCATGCCGCGCCGGGCCGTTTCGATAGAACGCGCCGTGCAACGCGGGCGGGAACCTGCCTTCCACCTTCAGCGCGCGAGTCGGCATGTCGGCGCTGACGCCCTGGTATCCCGCCAGCCACGGATACTGCGCGCACGCCGCTGCAAACCCGGCAGCCCAAGCGTCCGGGGTGGCGGCCATTACATCGGTCAGGGTCAAACCAAACGGTGCGGCGCCCAAGGCCGCAATGAAGGATCGGCGTTGCATGACGGGACCTCGCTCAGCATCAGTGCAAGTGAATCGTCACGCGCTGGTCGCCCTGCACGTCGATGGCAGCATCGTCAAATGCGGGTGGTCCGAAGCGGCCGCGTGCATCGCGGCTAAAACCGTATGGCTCGATGGGAATGCCGGCCGGGTTGGTGCCGAGCTTGGCATCGTTGTTGGCGTCATGGAAGACCGACAACGCGTAGCGCCCCGCCGGCAAATCCGGATACACGAAGGTGACGCTTGCGCCGGACACGCTATCGACCGCTGCAATGTCAGCACGAATGGCCGCATCGGGCTTGAGCCAACCAGCGGCGTCGCGGAACATCGCGGCACGCACCGCCCCCTGGCGCCCTTGCGCGCCCTCCACCACCACAGTCAGTGTGGCGGCGGAGGCACTTGCGGCAAGTGCTGTCAGCGTCAGGGCCAGCGCAAGGCGCGGCAGAGAAAACATGGCAGTCATGAACGTCTCCTGAGTGGCCGGCGATGCGTTGGCAGGCCAGCGGTCAGGAGGCAATGTAGGCAGACATTTCGCAGCAGTCAGCGGCAATGCGACGAAGTGCGAGCGCCGGGGCGCAAACGGTCGCTTGCGGGCGATGAGCGAATCACAGGAGCTTGAGGAGACCACGCCAGGAGGCTTCACTAAAACGCCCGCGGATCGGCGGGCGCTTTGTGATGTTGGCGCTAATGCGGCAAGCTCGACAAGCGGTGGTCGGCCAGCAACACACTCGCGCTCAGGGCAAGCTGGGCGGAGATAAAGCCTTCCGGCATCTCAACGTCTTCCCAGTCACACACGATATGGCCGGCACGGCAAATCTGGAAACGGGCCGTCCACCGATGATCGTCGCGTTGCAGCGGGTCAACGAAGATGACATGCGAGCCGTGCGTCACTTCCTGAATCGCCATTGTGGTTCCCCCGTTCGTGATCGTTGGGAATTCACCTTAACAAAGGCCCGTGACACAAATCTGTCCGCCGCTCACCTACAAATGGGGGAGGGCGCACCTCAACCGACCAGCGGATCGGGCCGCGCAGAGGAGCGCGTGCCCGGCAGCGGATGATTACCGGGGCCGTAGTACGTAAAGACCGCCGAGAACTTGACGGCGCCGGTCTGGTTGGCGCGGGCTGCGTGGAAGGTGTTGCAATGGAAGAGCAGCACGTCGCCGGGCAGCAGCGGCACAGGGCGCGCGGTGTCGATCAATGCGCGGTTTTCTGGCAGCTCCTGGCGCAGGAACAGCTTGGCGTCGAACCGGTCGGCGGGCAGGTCAAGCGTGTGGCTGCCGGGGATCACCCACAGGCAGCCGTTGTCTACGGTCTCCTCCACCAGGGCCAGCCACGACGACACCAGCTCGTTGCGAGCGAACGACCAGTAGCGGCTGTCGCGGTGCCAATGCGTGGCGGTGCCAAACGCGGGGTGCTTGGTCATCACGCAGTTGTGGTGCGCGAGAGAGAGATGCACAGGGCTGCCAATCAGTTGCGCAATCGCGCCGGCCACGCGTGGGTCGCGCGCCCATTCCGTATAAGGTGTGCCGCGTGAATCGGCGTCGAGCAGGCGGCGCACCGTCTGGCCGCCCTCGGCTTCGCGCGAGAGCGGTGCCCCGGCATAGCCGACGTCGGTTTCCAGCTCCACCGGCGCCACAGCCCTGGCCAGCCCGTCCTGTGCGGCTGCAAGCAACGCGGCACTTACCTGCTGGCTCACGAAGCCTCGCAACACAACGTAGCCATGCTCCTTGAAGAAAGCTTGCTGCTCGTCGGAAAGCGGGTGTGCGTGGGTGGCAATGGGGGCAGACGCGGACATGGTGGAAAGAGCGTACGGAGACGGCGAAAGACAACGAGTGTAACGCGCCGCCGTGTGCATTGCAGACCCGCTCCCCGGCTGACCTGCCCAGGATCAAACGCAGTGCGCGTCGTCCTGGTCGGGCTTTACCAAAACGCCTGTTGGCCTGACAACCGAAAGTATTTTGCGATCACCATCAAGCCGAGCAGCCGTTCCTGGTCTCGGTTCATGAATTGCGCTACCCAACGATTGGCGTTGCGCACGATCGCCAGTGCATCGCCAGGGTGCTTCCGGTAATGCTCCATTTTCTCCTGGAGATCCGAATAATCGTCCTTCAGCAAGACATAATGCACATCCGGAATCAACCTGCCCTCCATGAACCATGTCTCATATCGAGGCCGCCGCATGAAGCAAAGCGAGTTGGAGGACATGATCCATTTGAGGTTGGTGGCAACGTCGTTCCCCTCGACGCTCACGATGAATTTATATTGCAATTGCTCGGCAATCGTCATCGGTGACTTGTAAGTCGCCTTCCCAATTTCCGATTTTCGAGTATCGCCAATGTCAACGTTTGCCAAGTCGTGACAGCGATCGACAAACGCTTTCCGATGTTCCTGATGGCACGGCCCCCGAAAAACCGCCATGGGCTTCTTGTCGTGGAAATCGATCTTGTCGCGTGCCAGCGAAAAATGCCGGATGGCGTCCAGCTTCAACAAAATCCCATTATGTGAGCTGCTCTTGATGGGACGGCTTTTCACGAATGCCGGATGGGCCGGCTCGGCAGTGACGTCGCCGCAGTCGTAGTCGAAGCTGTAGCCGGGGCCAAAATAGTCCATCAGATCAACGAGATCATAGAAATAGGTGCTGCCTATTTCACGCCCCTTGTTCACGATGGTGCTGGTTGAAGACTTCAGAAAGAACCGTGAATACTCGACGGCATTGCGGCTCGGGTCAAATGACTCCGACACCGAGTTGTAATAACTCAGTCGATCGATGACGTCCTGCATGCCACTGTGGGCGCCTTTTCTTTTCAGAAGAGCCTCGGCTCTTCCATTCTTTGTGGCGCCCGCCAGAAAATGGCTCGAGGCATTTGAAAAGTAATACCAGAATTTTTTTGCAGAGACTCTGCTCAAGCGGTATTTGAATTGACGCATGAACCAAAAGATGCCGCGGAAATTTAAACCCGGGGTGTCGCCTGTCGAGCGAAATGTCCAGCCCCCTACACGCAGATTCAAGTGGCATACGATCCACTTCTGCTCGCCGCTGACACACGACGCGGCCGATCGCGCCATCTCCGATCACTTCAGGACAGCGCATCGACCCCGTCTGCCTCTCGCATTCGCGGCGGCCCTCACTTTACCGTAAGTATCTTGCCGCTCATTGCGTTTCTTGGCGTCGCGCCCGCCGCTTCGGTGGTCGTCCCGTTTGCCGCAGCTTGGCTGTTGTCATGACGTAACACTTTGCCGTCGTCCGAGGCCGACGAACCATGTCAGCCTCGTCCACTGCATTGACGGCACGGGCAGCCAGCAGCCCCCGGCCCTCGCGTTACTGCACGTCCAACGCCGTCACGGTCAATGCGCCGTTCACCTTCTCGGCGACAAAGCGCACTTTGCTGCCAACGTGCACTTTGGTGAGCATGGCCGGATCCTGGACTCGGAACACCATCGTCATGGGTTCCATACCGAGGTTCTCAAGCGGGCCGTGCTTGATGGTCAGTTTGCCGGCAGCGGTATCGATCTTCTTGATCTCACCTTCTGACATCGGGGCGGCAGCGGTAGCCGCAGGGGCGGAAGCGGCATCCTCAGCCGCGTGGACAAACGGTGCACCGGCCAGCAGCACGGTCAGCATCAGGGCGTAGCGAAACATGTTGGACTCCTTGTTCAAAGACGGGGTTGGGGAGAAATCAGGATCTGTTGCCGCGCACCTGCACGGCGCCGCGCATGCCGGCTTCGAAATGTCCGGGCTGCAGACAGGCAAATTCCACCGAGCCGGTGCGCGTGAAGTGCCAGACGATCTCGCTATGCTGGCCTGGGTCAACGGTCACGGCATTGCCGTCGGCGTGCTCCATCTCGGGGTGCTTGCGCATCTGCTCCGCGTGGGCGAGGAGGTCGGCTGGTGTGCCCAGCGTCATCTCGTGCCGCACGTGGCCGCTGTTGACGACCTCGAAGCGGATCGTCTCGCCGCGCTGCACGGTGATCTGCGCGGGCGTAAAGCGCATGGTGTCGGCCATGTCGACGCGCACGGTGCGTGTGATGCGGGCGGCGTCGCCGGGTTCGCCGATGGCGGCATCGCCATGGTCATGCCCGCCGGCGTGGTTGCCGGATGCGTGGGCGATGGCGGCCATCGACATCAGCGCGGCCAGGAAGGTGGAACGGATCAGATTGCGTTGCATATTCGGTCTCGATTTCGTATGGGATGTGGATTCGGGCATCGATCAGTCGTCGATGCCGGTGCCGGTGTACTCATAGGCGACAGTGCCCTTGGGGTGCTTGTACCAGCCGGGGTCTGCGTAGCTGTTGCGCGGCAGATCGCGACGCACCTTCATCACCGTGAACATGCCGCCCATTTCAATGGCACCGAATGGGCCCTGCCCCGTCATCATCGGCAGCGTGTTGTCGGGCAGCGGCATTTCCATCTCGCCCATGTCGGCCATGCCGGCCTGGCCCATGCCCATGTAGTCGGGCACCAGCGCGTTCATCTTCTTGGCAAGATCTTTCTGCTGCACGCCGATCATGGTCGGCACGTTGTGCCCCATGGCGTTCATCGTGTGGTGGGACTTGTGGCAGTGGAAAGCCCAGTCGCCCGGGTTGTCCGCGATAAACTCGATGGCGCGCATCTGGCCCACAGCTATGTCCGTCGTCACCTCCGGCCAGCGCGCGCTGGGCTGGACCCAGCCGCCGTCGGTGCCGGCCACTTCGAAGGTGTGGCCATGCAAGTGCATCGGGTGGTTCGTCATCGTGAGGTTGCCCATGCGGATGCGCACTCGATCGCCAAGGCGCACGGGCAACGGGTCGATGCCTGGGAATACGCGGCTGTTCCACGTCCACATGTTGAAGTCGGTCATCTGTGCCACGCGCGGCGTGTAGGAACCGGGGTCAATGTCGTATGCGGCGAGCAGGAAGACAAAGTCGCGGTCCACACGGTGCTGCGCCGGATCTTTCGGATGCACGACGATGAAGCCCATCATGCCCATCGCCATCTGCACCATCTCGTCGGAGTGCGGGTGATACATGAAGGTGCCGGACTTCTTCATCTCGAACTCGTAGACGAACGTTTTGCCGGGCGGAATGTGGGGCTGCGACAGGCCGCCCACACCGTCCATGCCGGCCGGCAGGATCATGCCGTGCCAGTGCACCGTGGTGTGCTCGGGCAGCTTGTTGGTGACGAAGATGCGCACTCGATCGCCTTCCACGCATTCGATTGTCGGGCCCGGGCTCTGGCCGTTGTAGCCCCAGAGGTGTCCCGTCATGCCTGGCGCGAATTCGCGCTCGACCGGTTCGGCCACGAGGTGGAATTCCTTCCAGCCACCACGCATGCGCCACGGCAGCGTCCAGCCGTTGAGCGTCACGACGGGGTTGTAGGGCCGGCCGTTGGGTGGCACGAGCGGCGGCTGTGTGGCCGGCTTCGTTTGCAGCGGTGCTTCGGGCAGCGAGGCGGCGCCGGCACGCGAGACCATCGCCGCGCCCAGCATGGCCGCGCCCGTGCCGCCGAGAAATTGACGTCGGGAAACCATGTTCAATGTCCTTGAGGAGGGTTCGGCGCAGGGGCTGCAGCATTCGCTTCGACCGGCGGCAACTTGCCGCCCAGCGCCATCTGCAGATCGGTCTGCGCAATCCAGTAGCCGCGCAGCGCGTCGATGTAGCCATTGACCGCATTCACCTGCTCGCGCGCATCGGCCAGCAACTCGAACACGCTCACGAGCATGCCGTTGTAGCGCAGCAGCATCTCGTCGGAGATGGTCTTGCGCAGCGGCACCACCTCGTCGCGGTAGTGGCGGCTGAGGTCATATGCGGTCTGATAGCGCATGTACGATTCGCGCACTTCGGAACGCGCCCGCACCGCCGTGTCGGCAAGCTGATCGGCAGCCTGCATGTAGATCGACTGCGCACGCGCTACGCGGGCGCCGCCCCAGTCGAACAGCGGGATCTCGATGCCGATTTCGTAGCCCGTTTCGCGTGGCTCGTTCGATTTGCTGTTGCGCACGTAGCCGAGGTCGAGCACGTTGATGAAGCGCGTTGCCTGTGTAAGCCCCAGCGACGATGCCAAGCCCTCGACCTGCAACTTGCCCGCCTGGATATCGAGCCGGTTGCGTAGCGCGTAGGCTTCAATCTGCTGCAGCTCGGGGCGATCCTTCGGCAGGTCGGGCAGCCGCTCCGGCAACTTGAAACCGGTATCTGCGCCCCACACACCAAGCATGCGGGTCAACGCCTCCCGATCCGCCTGCGCCTGCTGACGCATGCGCGCCAGGGTGGCAGTGGCCTCCGCATAGAAGGCCTGTTCGCGAGCACGATCCAGCTTGCTGAAGTTGCCGGCCGAAGCCAGGCGCTTGGCGAACTCGGCACCGGCTTCGGCGGCCTGCTGGACCTGCTGCGCATAGCGCGCCGATTGCTCCGCCGCCACGGCATTCACGTATGCGCGGCGCGTATCGGCTGCCACCTGCAGCATCTGGTTGGCGACCAGCAGCTTGGTCTGCTCGAAGTATCGGCTTTCGATGCGAGTGGCCATCGGCAGCGTCAGCAGGTTCAGGAACGAGAGCGAGAACGTGCGCTCGATCGACAGGTCATCACCGCTGCGTGTGCGTTTGAAACTGAAGCCGGGATTCGGCAAGCGGCTGGCCTGCACGAGCGCGGCTTCAGACAAGCCCAGCTCCGCATATGAAGCCTGCAGGCCACGATTGTTCAGCAGCGCGATCTGCACGGCGCTGTCCATCGTCAACGGCTGGGCGAGCAGCTCGCGCGTGCGCTGCGCGGCGCTGTCGCGTGCTTCCGGTGAGCGCTGCCACGTCGCGTCCTTGCCGAGCCGATCGCGCGCCACGTCGGCAACGGTCTTGAAGCCGCTGTCTTGCGTGATGGTGGCGCAGCCGCCCAGCAGCAGCGTAGCGGCCAGCGCGCACACTGCGAGCCGGCGTGTGGATGGTGTGAGCACGGCGCCTCCTAGTGGTGGTGCATGCCGGGCATGGAATCGCCGGCAGGCTTGTTGGGGGAGACGGCGGGCGCGCTCGCAGGCATGGCGTGCCCCGCGTGGCCACCCTGCTCAGTGGCGCCCGGCTTGGGGCTCACGGCCGCGTTGGTCTCGCGCCAGGGTGCGGGGCCGGTATCGCGATACGCGTGGTAGCTGTCGAACGTACGTGGCGCGGCCACAGCCGGCACAGCCGCGTCCGCATTCAACGGGTCAGGCGCAGAGGCCGCCGGCGCAGACGCAGCGCCTTGCGCCAACACCCATGGCGGCGCCAGCGCCAGTAGCGCGGCGGCCACGAACCATCGTGAGAAAAGCATGAGAAACCTCGATCAAGCGTGATGACGTACGGCCGCATGCGGTGCACGGAGCCGTCAAACCGGAGGCCAGCCCGTTCTATGGACGGACTGGTGGCGTCAGATGCGAATCGAGGGTGGACGTTGCAGCGCTTCGGGAATGAAGCTGCGGAAGGAAACAGCAAGGCCACGCGGCGCAGCGGCCGGCAGCTTGATCAGCGGCACGCCAAGGCTGGCGGCCAGGGGAACGACCGAACCGAGCGAACAGGCCGCGCAGATCGGACAAGTCTTGCAGTGCGACTGCGCCGGCGCTTTGGGCTCGCTGTCGGCAGCCATGGCGTCTTCATGCTCATGGCACGCGTCGGACATGACGGCGCCGTCATCCGGCATTGCCATGGCAACCATTGAATCGTCCATTGCACCGCCGTGCGCCATCATGGCCGTCGCGGCAAACCCTTGCAGGGGCAGTGCCAGGACAACCAACCAGAGCAGGAGGCGGGTCAGCAATCGGTGCATGGAAAACAGGACGGGCTGAAAATCGTTTGCCAGTGAAGCCGCTAGTGTAGCGCGATGCCATCAAATTTCACGCAATGCAGCACAAGATGAGTCGAGCGCGGCACAATGTCGGCCTGCTGCGTACCCATTTCTGCGCGCACGGCTTTCCCATTGTTCCAGCTTCAACGCCCCCATGAATACGCAATCCCACCAGCTCAGCATGACCGTGCTGATGACGCCCGACATGGCCAATTTTTCCGGCAACGTGCACGGCGGCCATATCCTCAAGCTGCTCGATCAGGTCGCGTATGCGTGCGCGAGCCGCTACGCCGGCCGCTATGTCGTGACGCTGTCGGTGGACCAGGTGGTGTTCCGCCAGCCGATTCACGTGGGTGAACTGGTGACGTTCCTCGCGTCGGTCAACTACACCGGCCGCACGTCGATGGAAATCGGTATCAAGGTCGTGACCGAGAACATCCGCAACCAGGTCGTACGCCATACCAACAGCTGCTATTTCACGATGGTGGCCGTGGACGACGAAGGCAAACCGGCCGACGTGCCGCCGCTGGCACCTGCCAACACCGAAGAAAAGGAACGCTTCGAAGCCGCGCAACAGCGCCGCGCGCTACGTCAGGAAATGGAAGCTCGGCACAAGGCGATCAAGGCGACCTACAGCACGGCAGCTCCAGCAAACTGAGCTGTCTGCCTACGCAGTCAGCAAAGCACTGCAGAGCGCGTGGTATCGCGGTCGGGCATCGTTATCCACAGGCTTACCCACTGTTTCTGTGGATAACGCGTGGCGCCAGTGTTGCGCAAACGCACTCGGCCTCCACGCTACCTAGGGCGGAGGAAGCCTGTGCAGAAACGCCAGCATGGCGTCGTTGAACGATGCCGGTCGCTGCAATGGCGCGAAATGGCTCACGCCCCGCAGCAACACAAACTGCGCGTCAGGAATGGTCCGCGCGAGATACTGCGCGTGCTCGGGCCGGATGAATTCGTCGTGCTCGCTCTGCACGATGGTCACAGGCACACGGGTGGCGGCAAGCTCTTCGGCTGTGGCATTCGGCTGCGTCTGCATCATTTCGGTGACAACCGCGACGAATGCATCAAAGTCGTGGGGTGTGGATGACAGCGCGGTGTAATCCTTTCGGTGGCGCGAAAGACAGCGATCGATGACGGGCGTGGGCTCAAAGGGCTTGGCACCGCTTGGGTCCATGTTGCAGCCAAAGAAGAACACACCCGCCGCGCGTTCCGGCGTCTGCATGGCCAGGGTGAGCGCAACACAAGCACCGTCGCTCCAGCCGACGAACGGCGCACGGTCGATGCGCAGCACATCCATGACGGACCGCACATCAGAAGCCATGCGCGTGTAGGCGTAAGGCTGTGCGTCGCGTGTGCTTCTGCCGTGCCCACGGCTATCAATGACGATGGGCCGGTAGCCCGCAGTCATGAGTGCCGGAACCTGATACCCCCAATTGCCGCTATGGCCGAGCCCGCCATGCAGCAGGATCACAGGCCTGCCGACGCCGAAGGTCGCATACCAGATGCGGGCGCCGTCGTGCTCGACATGGCCTTGCGCAACGGCGGCCGGCAGCGGTCCAGTACCGTGGGCGGCAAAGCATGTCAGATCGTCGTCGAAGGCGTCCATGTCGATCAGGTATCAGTTAGCAGAGCCAAGCGGCGTGAGGGGCTGGCGTTCGGCATCACGGTAGGCCAACTTGGCGCCGCCCAACAGAAACACATGGGGGAATTCTTGTTCCGACACGATGCCCTCCTCCGTTCTGAAAAAATCACGTCGATCAGGCTGGCTTGACCACCAACATCATCAGCGCCGTACCCAGCAGCACGGCGCAGAACGCCAGCCGCAAATGCCGCGCCGAAAACCGATAGGCCAGACCCACACCCCACGAAACACTCACCACACCACCGGCCGCCAGCGGAATACCCGTTCCCCAATCCACATGGCCGGCATGTGCATACGTTGCGAGTGCGATGAGCGAGCCGGGCACCACTAGCGCGAGCGCCATGCCCTGGGCGCGTGTCTGCGGCATACCGAAGAACGTCACCAGCGCCGGCACCACCACCAGCCCGCCGCCTACCGTGAAGATGCCCGACATCGCTCCGCTGGCGACGCCCATCAACGGCAGAGCGGCGGCCGGCATGGCATGTGGGGCAGCGTGCGCCGCATCAGCGGCATTCGGCTTCTCTTTGAGCTGCGAGGCAAAGTACACCGCCAGCACGATCAGGAACACGGCAAACGCCGTATGAAGCAGATGGGCGTCCAGCCCGGCAGCAAAGCGCGCAGCAACGTAGGTCGCCGCCATCGAGAACACGCAGATCATCGCAACGGAGCGCAGATGCACCGGATGCCGCTGGTGATACCGCCAGAAGCCGATCAGCACATTGGGCGCAATCATCACCAGCGCCGTGCCCTGCGCCAGGTGCTGGTCCATTCCGTATAGATAGCCGAGCACAGGAATGGCGATCAGCCCGCCGCCAATGCCGAGCAAACCGCCTGCCACGCCAAGGCCCATGCCGAGCAGCAAATTGACCAGACCCGTGAAAACCGCGTGAGACGCCATGCCGACAAGAAGGGAGGGAGGAAAAACAAACGCGGCGGCGCGCTGTATTTGCTACAGCGCGCCGCCGGAAGTGAGGCTGGAATTGTAGCGCTCGCCGCCCCGGCCGGGCCTAGGCAAGGTGCGCGGCAAAGCCTGTTTTTTCGGGTGCGATCTCGGCCCGCAGCGTGAGCGCCGGGATCTCATATTCACCGGCATTCTGCTGGCGGAACGGGATCGGCGCTGCGGTGAACAAGGTGTCGAGCCGCTCGCCCAGTGCCTGGGTGGTCTGCGCAAAGCGTGCCTCATCCATGCGACCGGTGCGGTAGCTCACGAATGGCGGCACGACGTCAAAACCGGGGTAGTACAGGATGCCGTGCTGGATCGGGAACAAGATGTCGTCGATCGGGCCGTTGATGCCGCGCGGGCTGTAGTGCGACTCCCACCCGCCCGTCGTGACGATGAGCATGGCGCGTTTTCCTGCGAGCGTACCTTCGCCGTAGCGGTCACCCCAGTGGGTGTCGGAGTGCTCGCCAACGCCATAGGCGAAGCCATACGCATAGACACGCTCGACCCAGCCCTTGAGGATGGCCGGCATCGAAAACCACCACAGTGGAAACTGCAAGATCGCGGCGTCGGCCCATTGCAGCTTGGCTTGTTCGGCAGCAATGTCGGCGGCTTGCAGGCCGTTCTCGAATGCGTGCCTGGAATCCAACGACGGGTGGAAATGCGGACCGACCGGCGCGACGGTACTGTCGCTCGCATCGAGCGCGGCCTTCCACTGCATGGCGTACAAGTCCGATACCTGCACGGTGTGGCCGGCCGCCTCAAGGCGCCGAACGGCAAAGTCCTTGAGGGCGCCGTTGAGCGATTTGGGCTCGGGATGGGCGTAGACGATCAGGACATTCATGGTGGCACCTCCAAATTAGGAATGGCTCCAGAATGCGGCGTGCCCAGGTATATTGGAAATGAATTATCAATATTCCAGGCATAGCCATGAATAATCTCAGGCGATTAGACCTGAACCTGCTGGTGACGCTCGATGTGCTGCTGACCGAGCACAACGTCACGCGTGCGGCGCAGCGACTGAACTTCTCGCAACCTTCCGTGAGCGTGCATCTGGCCAAGTTGCGCGACATCTTTGGTGATCCGCTGCTGCTGCCGGGCCCGCGCGGCATGCGCCCAACCGCCCGCGCTGAAAGCTTGCGAGAACCGCTGCGGATGGCGCTCGAAGCGCTGGAGCAGGCCGTCGCGCCCGCCAGCCCGTTCGACCCGGCCCAAGCCGGCAACACCTGGCGCGTGGCCGCCACGGATTACGGCGAATCCACCATCGCATTGCCGGCGCTGAACACCCTGCGCACAAGCGCGCCGGGCACGCGGCTCGCCATGCTGGAGCTGGTGCCCACGCGTATCGAAAAGCAAGCCGAGCAAGGAGAGATCGATCTCGCGTTCCACACCACCGACGGCGCACCACCCGGCCTGCGCCGCCGCGCGCTATTCACTGAGCGCTATGTGCTGATCGGCCGCGCTGGACACCCGCGACTGAAACGCAAGCCGACGCTGGCGCAGTTCTGCACGCTGGATCATGTGATCGTATCGCCCGATGGCGGTGGCTTCTTCGGCGTGACAGACGAAGCTCTGAAGGCCGCCGGTGCCACGCGACGCGTCGTGCTGTCAGTGCCGCACTTCCTCTTTGTGATGACGGCGGTCGCCAGCACTGACATGGTCGCCATGCTGCCCGAGCGGCTGGTGCGCGGGGCCAGCGCGCTACAGGTGGTTGAACCGCCAGTGGAGGTGCCAGGCTATGAGATGTCGATGCTGTGGCATGAGCGCGTGCACCGAGACCCCGGGCATCGGTGGTTGCGGGACGTCATTGCAGGCGCGGTCTGAAAAACCGCCCCACAGGCATCACAGCCCGACCTTGGGCGCGGTAAAGATCAGGCGCAGCCCGAGCGCACCGATCGCCACGGCGGCCACGCGATCGACCCAGGTCTTGGCACGCAGGTACATCTCACGCGGCACCCGGCTAGAGAAGCACAGCGCGACGATGGTGTACCACCCGAACTCGACCAGGAACACCAGCGGCGGCAGCACGAAGTAGCACCACACCGGCGGATGTTGCGGCAGCAGCGCGGCAAAGATACTGCCGTACCAGATGGCCGTCTTGGGATTGCTCATCTGCGTGGTGATGCCGGTCCAGAACGACTTGCGTGCGCTGCCGGTCTGCTGTGTCAGGCGATCGTTCATCACCATGGGCAGCTTGGCGCCGCGCCAGATCTTCCACGCCATGTAGGTCAGATATGCGCCACCAGCAATCTTGAGGCCGATGTAGAGCCACTCGACGGCTTGCAGCAACGTATACAGCCCCGCCAGGGCCAGGCCACCGAAGAACAGGGCGCCCGCGCCCATGCCAAGTGCGGTGGCCAGACCGTCGCGGCGCGACAACCCAATGGCATTGCGCGCCACCAGAACAAAACTCGGCCCGGGAATCATGGCGCCCAGCAACAGCGCAACGAGAATGGCAAATACGGCGGCAGATGCAGTCATCGGGAGTCTCCTTTTGTGGGCGCAGACGTTCACGGATGCAGACCGCGATTCTGCCACGCCGACGGGGCCAGCGTCGGCCTGGGTGGCAAGGCAGCGGCGGCACCTCTGCCGCCACCCGCCCTGCCCCTACTTGCACTGCTGCTTGTTGATCGACACGTCATTCAAGTCGGCGGCGGTGTAAACCGGCGGCACGTTCGGGTCGCCAGCAACCGTCATTGCCACATTCAGGTTCGCCAGCGCCTGGAGATGGCCAGCCTCGCCGCTTGAAAAGCGCTGCTGCGCCGATTTCGATGCGCCGTACATGCCGTTGCACAGGAGCGCCTTGTGGAAAATCTCCAAAACCGCGATCCGCGCAAAGTACGTCTCGCGCCGTTCGGCCGCAGTGGCCGGCGCATGGTTGATCTTGGCGTAGTGGTTGGCACACTGCGTGCCGAGAATCGGGTACGCATCCTTGATGCCGTCGCATGTTGCGACGGTCGCGGGCGGCGCGGCCAACGCGGCCGTGGCCGCCAATGACGCAATCAGGGACACCACCGCCAACAGCACGATGCGGATGACAGGCACATTCGAGCGGATGTTCATTGCAGGTTCTCCTCAGTCAGATACGTGGACAAAAAACGCGGCGGCAACCATTGGCGCTGCGTGGACTGACGATACGGGCGGGCTCTGCGGCTGCGGAATGCACCAGAGGTTCTGGCGCGAGTCAGGGGAAACGCGGCAGGGGAGGAATGGCGACCAGGCCGTCCATGCTTCATTGGCGCCCATGGTTGATTGCCATGGCAGCGCGCAACGTGGGGTCCAGACAACGCTTCACGCGGCAGCCGCGCCGTTTGCGCAATCTCAGTTTGCCGGGCTGGCGCGGCCCCGGTAGAGTCTTTCCCCAATGGGTTCACACCCAGAGGTCTGGGCAAAACCGGAGTGATCCGGCGACGCAAAGCTATAGGGACTTCTCTAAATGAAGTCAGCCAGTTGCCCGCCAACCCGCAAACGGGGCGGGCCTGATGACACACGCAACGAACTGCGCGGTCGGGGGCACATAATGAAAACGATTCAAACGGGGGGGCGTTCGCCCGCATCCGCCACGCTGGCCGTGGCATCGCAACTGGGCAACGCAAAGCGCAGGTTCGCGCGCGCTGCATGTGCGGCATTCGCACTGGTGTCGGGCGCGCTGATGGGCGCACCGCATGCCAGCGCTGAAGGGCTGCTGGTGCCGTCCTACATCTATCCGTCAGGCACCGGCGCAACGCAATGGAATACGTTGGCGACAACCGCGACGTCGGTACCGACCACGGTCATCCTGAACCCGAACAGCGGCCCAGGCACGACGCAGGACCCCAACTACGTTGCCGCCGTCGCCAAGGTGCATGCCGCTGGCGGCAAGGTGATCGGGTATGTGTCCAGCTCGTACACAAATCGGTCGTTGTCGGCGGTGGTGCAAGACATCGATACCTACCAGGCGCTGTATCAGGTCGACGGCTTCTTCATCGACGAGATGACCGCCGACAGCACAACCGCGCACATCCAGTTCTACCAGTCGGTCTACAACTACATCAAGGGGCTGTCGCCCAACTACACGGTCACGGGCAACCCGGGCACCAATGTGCCGGAGATCTATGCCAGCCTGCCGGTGGCGGACCAGCTCGTCGTATTTGAAGACAACGCCAAGCACTACGCCAACTATGCCCCGCTGGCGTGGCAGGCCAACTACCCGACTTCGCGGTTTGCGCACATCGTCTACGCCGCGTCGGCCACGCAGATGCAAACCTTCGTTCGCAACGCATCGAGCAAGCGCGCTGCCGCCGTGTTCATCACCAACAAGACGCTGCCGAATCCGTACGGCGCGCTGCCGACTTATTGGAGCCAGGAGGTCTCTGCCGTCGCGGTTGCCCCGTAACGGCATTGGGGTGACGTACGCCGCATGTGCGGGCTGATGCTCCGCACATGCTTTATATTCGGGCCACACCGCATCCCTACCCTTCGCCGCCCGCCGGCGTTGAGGCAACAACAAGGAGAACTCCGTGGCCCTGTCTTCCAACAAGCTGCCCCCGTGGACAATCGCTGCTCCGCTGCTAGCGTGGGCGGTGTTGGTTGGTGGCGCGTTCATGACGCCCCCAGGCTGGCTGATCGCGCTGATGGCACTTGCGCTGGCCGGCGCCGTCTTTGCCGCCGTCCACCATGCAGAAGTCGTCGCACACAAGGTTGGCGAGCCTTTCGGCACGCTCGTCCTGGCGATTGCCGTGACCGTGATCGAAGTCGCGCTGATCGTCTCGGTGATGCTCTCTTCCGGTCCAGAGAAAGCGGGATTGGCCCGCGACACCGTGTTTGCGGCGGTCATGCTCATCTGCAACGGAATCGTGGGCGCTTGCCTCTTCGTGGGGGGCCTGCGTCACCGCGAGCAGGCGTTTCAGGCGCCAGGCGCCACCGCCGCGCTGGCCGTGCTGGCAGCGCTGGTCACGCTGACCATGGTGCTGCCCAACTACACCAGCTCCACGCCAGGGCCTGTCATGACGTCATCGCAACTGGCCTTTGCCGGCGTGACATCGCTGGTGCTGTACGGCTGCTTCGTCATCGTGCAAACCATCCGCCACCGCGACTACTTCCTCGTCGACAGTGCCAACGAAGACGTGCATGCGCCGCCGCCGCCCGCGCGCGTGGCTGCGCTCAGCGGGGTCTTGCTGATGGTGTCGCTGGTGGCCGTCGTCGGGCTGGCGAAGGTGCTGTCGCCTTCGGTGGAGGCCGCCATCCTGAATGCCGGCGCGCCGCCCGCGACGGTCGGCATCGTCATCGCCGCGCTGGTGCTGTTGCCGGAATGCCTGGCCGCCCTGCGCGCCGCCAATGCAGACCGCATCCAGACGAGCCTGAACCTCGCGCTGGGCTCGGCACTGGCGAGCATCGGCCTGACCATCCCGACGGTGGCGGCCGTGTTCATCTGGATCGGCCGCCCGCTTGAGCTGGGCCTGGGCCCGAAGGAAATGGTCCTGCTGTTCCTGACGCTGATCGTGTCCACGCTCACGCTCGGCAAGGGCCGCACGACCATCCTGCAAGGGGTCGTGCACCTGGCGATCTTTGCGGCGTACCTGTTTCTTTCGATCGTGCCCTGAGCGGCACGCACGGCAGCGGGTTGATATTGGGGGCGCCGCAGGGCGCCCTTCGTTTTTCTGGCGCCATGCCCGGCGTTATTGCACCGGCTCCATGCTTTGCAGCAACGTGGGAATCAGCTCCGACACCGTCGGGTGAATGTGCATGGCGCGGCTGATGGTCGAGTAAGGCGCCTTGGCATACATCACGTCGAGGATCGAATGCACGGCCTCGTCGCCGCCCACACCGAGGATCGACGCGCCCAGGATTTCGTGCGTCTGCGCATCGACCACCACGCGCATGAACCCCTGGCTCTCGCCCTTCTCCACCGCGCGGCCGACGCGCGTCATCGGCCGGTTGCCGACCAGCAACTTGCGGCCGGATTGCTTCGCCTCCGTGAGCGACATGCCGACGCGCGCAAGCGGCGGGTCGATGTACATGGCGTACGCCTGGATGCGGTCCGACACCGTGCGCGGGTCGTCGTCGAGCAGATTGGCCGCCACGATTTCGTAGTCGTTGTAAGCCGTGTGCGTGAACGCGCCCCGTCCGTTGCAATCGCCCATGGCCCAGATGCCGGGCACGTTGCTTCGCAACTGCTCGTCAACGCGGATATTGCCGCGCTTGTCGATCTCCACGCCGGCCTTGTCGAGCCCCAGATCATCGGTATTGGGCACACGCCCGACCGCCATCAGCAGATGCGAGCCCGATACCTCGCGCGCACCGCCGCTGCAGTCCAGGCCAACCACCACGTTGGCACCATCGCGACGCACGCGCAGGCAATCGGCGTTGACCTGCACGTCGATGCCCTCGGCCTCGAGAATCTCGCGCACCGCCTGCGATACGTCTTCGTCTTCGCGGGCGATCAGGCGCGGGCCCTTCTCGACAATCGTCACGCGCGATCCGAAGCGGCGAAACATCTGGCCGAACTCCAGCCCGACGTAACTTCCCCCAATCACAACAAGGTGCTCGGGCAAAAAATCCACGTCCATCATGGTGGAGTTGGTGAGAAACGGCACTTGATCGAGCCCGGGCATGGGCGGCACCAACGCCCGGCCGCCGACGTTGATGAAGATGCGCTCGGCTTCGAGCAGCTCGTCGCCAACGCGCACCGTGCGCGCGCTTTCGAAGCGGGCATGGCCCTGGAAGACGGTGCAATGCTCCAGGCCGCGCACCCATTGCTCCACGCCATGGCTGGAGCGGCCGGAAATTTCATCCTTGCGGGCCTTGACGCGTTGCATGTCGACGGTGACAACGCCGTTGATCACCACGCCGTATTCAGCCGCACGCTGCGCCATGCGCGCCGCATAGGCGCTGGCCACCATGGCTTTCGTGGGGATGCAGCCCGTGTTGACGCACGTGCCGCCAAAGCGGCCGCGCTCGACGATGGCGACCTTCATGCCGGCGCCAGACAGGCGCGCAGCCAGCGGCGGGCCCGCCTGGCCGGTGCCGATGATGATGGCGTCGAAGCGTTGCGTCATGGCGCTCTCCTCCGTGTGGTTGCCGATCGCGGCCGTCTCGGTATGGTAGGCGGCGCACGTGGCAACGGCGAGTCGCGGCGACAGGTTTTGCCGGCGCCTGGCAACGCACGCGGACAGCGCGGTCGCCGGAAGGAAAGCAAGAAAGCGGCCGGTGCGCTCAGTGGCGAGCGCCCCGGCGCATCAGATCAATGGTGGTGATGGTGCTTGCCGTGGCGACGGTAGCCGCGGCCGCGGTCGTCGCGGTCGGAATACGAATTGCGCTGCACGTTGCCGCCCAGTGCCGCACCGGCGCCGCCACCCAGGCCCGCTCCAACGATGCCGCCCGTGCGGCCCCCCATGGCATTGCCTGCAGCCGCACCCACGCCGCCGCCCACTGCGCCGCCCACGATGGCGCCCTTGCGCTCGCGGCCGTTGGCCGTCAAAGCGCCGCCCGCGCCGC